>NZ_CM178592.1:1795000-2461916 GCF_058546985.1 Eximiradius proteiniborus
TGTTTGCTTTCAACGGTATTCTTTTATTTTTCCTGCGTTTCAGAGTTCTGTATTACTTCGCCTTTTCAATCCATTTTTTCCACACTTCCGGGGCAACTCCCAATTGTGCTTCCTGCCCGAAGCGTGATATTGGTGTGCGCAGAAGCAACGGATCGGCAAGCAGTTCTTCCCAAATATCAAACACTTTGTATTCAAGCTGGCGTTGCTTGAATTGCTTGCCTTCTCTATCGATAAGTTCCTCGATAGGTATTTTGCGGGCAATGCTTTCGAGTTCCCCTTTGCTTGGTCCTTTTTCGGCAAGGTCAATAAATTGTATTTTCACGCCGCGTTCCTTGAAAAACCTGATTGCTTTAGCTGTTCCCCTGCACTTTTTTGTGCCGAAGATTTGAATAACGGTAGCCATTTTTCACTCAATAATATTCTGAATTAAAATAATAATTTAAGAATTTATCTTTGTTTTTTATTCAATAAATTTAATAGTCCGGTGTTTACAAAATCAAGATATGCTTGTATTAATGCGGATTTTTAATGTTTTTTCTGTTTTTATACTTACGGAGTTTCGCTCAATTCTTCATAAAATTTTATTTACTTGCTATTTTTAATTTCATCACTTTTTCGAAATCAACAAGTATTTCCTTTGTTCTTATCTCAAATATGCACGGTTTGGATTTACCGACATTTTTTGTATTAACGATTTTCTCTTTTGTATTGTCCGAAATATCAAGTGCCAGCACTGCATCTAAATATTTGAGCGGAAAATATACTGTTGCTTGCATATAGCCTTTACGAGCAGACATCCATACTATTGTCTTGTTCTTTTTCTGTACCTTGCACAACCACGCTTTGCCATCTTTGTAATATCGCCATTCATAATTCAACTGTTCTCTTTGAAACAGATTGAGCGCCTCTCGATATGCTTCGTATGATTGACCCAGCGCGTTTCTTAGCACCGTTTCGTCTGGAAAGACACTCTCATCTCTTAGTTCTATATTATTGATTGTATCCATATTATTTTCTCAAAAGTATCCTTTCGGGTATTCTTCCCAATGCTGATTTTCAGGTTACTTTCTCTCTAATTTTTTGCCGGGATTGCATTGCATAAACAGTCGGTCTAAAGTCAGATTTACCGAACTATTATGGCGTGCCGAATCGTCTGCTGTTGGTGGCAGGTAGCTTGTTTTTCCTTTATAGGATTTAAATATTCCAGTTGAATACCAGACAGTTTTGTCCAATTGTGAATAGCGGAAACGTATTTGGTCTGCAACAATCTCACGGTCGTTTGCAGAACCTTTGATTGTAAGATTTTTCTGCAAAACAAGCAAGCAATTGTTGTTGTTTGTATCCAACTCGGCAACAAAAAAACCTTCGAGTTGCGACAACCCGTTTATTTTTTCAAGAAAAACTATCGGTGGCAGTTCGCAACCAAAAGAACGCATTTGCGGTGCCCTTTCGTATATACTTTTGCAACCAAATGCTAACAAAAAGACAAGTACTATTGTAATTTTTTTCATACCTGAAAACCCATTTATTTGTTTTTCAAATTGTTCACAATATCGAATAATCTGATGAAATCCTTCAAGCTAAGTTGCTCGGCTCGCTTCGATAAATACTCTAAATTGCTTGCTTTCAATTCGTCTTCAAGTGCTTTCATAGGAATGTTGCAGGCTTTCAGATAATTTTCGAGCGAGTTGCGTAGCATTTTCCTGCGTTGCGAAAAAGCACTTCTCACAAGCTGCATTATTTCAGCAAAAGCGTCTGTGTATTTTTGCTCTTCGTAGAAATCAAGCACAAGAACCGACGAAGTTACTTTCGGAGCCGGGAAGAACGAACCCGCCGCAATATCAAATGCAATTTTTGGAGTGCAAACTAAATTGGCAGCAACCGAAGTTATCCCATATTGACGGCTTCCGTGCCCGCTGCTTACCCGCAAAGCAACTTCTTTCTGCACTGTCAGCACAGCTTTCGAGATATATTTTGCATTTTCAAACAGCAAAAAGAAAATTTCTGTCGAAATATTATAAGGTATATTCCCAATTACGAATAATTTTTCGTTGCACTCCTCGAAATGCCGCTTAATATCGAAATTTAATATATCTGAATGGATAATTTTCAAATTATTGCTGAATTTTTCGTGAAGGTAATCAATTGCCCTCGCGTCCAATTCAACAAGAGTAAGCAATGGCTTTTGCCCGACTAAAAATTCCGTCAGCACGCCCATTCCCGGACCAATTTCCAGAACAGGCTTGCCGGAAATATCCCCGAGCAAAGCAACAATCCGCGATGCTACGCTTTTGTTCTTCAGAAAGTTCTGACCTAATGATTTTCGTGGTGCAATGTCTTTCATTTTGAACTGAGAATTTTGCTCAAATCGTTGTAAGTCTCTTCGATGCCGATAGACACAACTTTTGTATCTGAAATTGTAGAAATAAAGCTTGTATCGCCAGACCAACGGGGCACAACGTGAAAATGCAGGTGGTCGGGCAATCCGGCGCCGGAAGTCCTGCCAAGGTTTGCGCCTAAATTAAATCCGTGCGGAGCGTATATTTCCTTCAATGCAGCAACACACTCCTGCATCAAAACACACATTTCGCTCAATTCCTCTTGCTTCAGCTCGGTCAAATCTCCTATATGTCTGTATGGAGCAATAAGCGTGTGTCCGTTGTTGTATGGATATAAATTCAGAACAGCGAAGCAATACTTGCGGCGAGCAACAACATAAGTTTCATTATCCGGCTTTTTGCCGCTTGCTGCAACACACAGAAAACACTCTTCCTTGCTTTTCTCCTGTTCGTCTTTGAATGTGCCTATATATTTGCTTCGCCAGGGTGACCAAAGAGTTTCCATAGTTTGAACCTTTTTAGTGCAAAAATATCTAAAATTTTGGAATAAAGAAAATAAAGAAACAACGGCAAATCAATATTCACAATTATTCTTTCCAGTCGTCCGAAACTATTTGCTATCGTTCTGCAATCTCAATTTCCGACTGAATTAATTCAAATAAAAAAAGCGGGCAACCGGTGCCCGCCAAATTATCCAAAACACAGATTATTTTTATATTTTTTCGGCTACCGATTTGCCTTGCAAGAACAAAGCTAAGTAGTCGCGGCTACCAGCCTTCGAATCGGTTCCGCTCATATTAAATCCGCCAAACGGGTGAACATCGACAATTGCACCGGTACATTTACGGTTCAGATAGAGATTTCCTACGTGGAATTCACGGGTTGCGCGATTGAGTTTTTCGCGGTTCATTGAATAAACTGCACCAGTGAGCCCGTAAATTGTGTTGTTTGCAATTTCCAAAGCGTTATCAAAATCGCGGGCTTTAATTACTGCAAGCACCGGACCGAAGATTTCTTCCTGCGAAATACGAGCCATTGGATCCACATCAATGATGATTGTCGGCTCGATGAAGAAACCGGGTCTGTCTAATTTATTCCCGCCATGTAGCAGTTTACCTTCTTTCTTGCCAATTTCTATATAGTTGAGAATTGATTTTTCTGCACTTGCACTGATAACCGGACCCATCTGGTAATTTTCTTCAGGCATTCCCTGCTTGATTTTTTCAACACCAGCCTTCAGTTTTTGAACAAATTCATCATACACTTTTTCATCTACAACTGCACGCGAGCAAGCCGAGCATTTTTGTCCCTGGAAGCCGAATGCAGAAGCAAGAACGCCTGCAACAGCATCATCAACATTCGCTTCGCTATCGACAACGATTGTGTCTTTGCCGCCCATTTCTGCAACAACGCGTTTTATCCAGATTTGTCCCGGGTTAGTCTTTGCTGCGCGTTCAATAATACGCAAACCAACTTCCATCGAACCTGTAAATGAAATGAAGCGTGTTTTTGGATGATCCACAAGATAATCACCGGCTTCTGCGCCCGAAGCGACAAAATAATTAAGCACGCCGGCAGGCAAACCAACTTTGTGCATAATATCCTGGAACAACCAAGCCATCATCGGTGTTTCGCTCGAAGGCTTCAAAATCACTGTATTGCCAGTTACAATTGCAGCGGATGTGATTCCAACCATTATTGCAAACGGGAAGTTCCATGGTGGGATGCAAATACCAACTCCAAGCGGAATGTAGAAGTATTTATTCATTTCGCCGGGATAAGGTGTTAATGGCTGGTCCTGCCCGTAGCGAAGAGCTTCGCGTCCGTAGAGTTCAAGAAAATCGATTGCTTCGCAGGTATCGGCATCGGCTTCGGCAAAGTTTTTGCCAGCTTCCAAAATCATCCACGCATTGATTTCAAAACGGCGCTGACGCACCACTTCGGCTGCTTTGAATAAATATGCCGCTCTTTCTTCCGGTGATGTATATTTCCAGGTTTCGAATGCTTTCAGAGCTGCTTGCATAGCGTCTTCGGCTTCTTTCTGTCCGGCTTTCTGGAATGTTCCTATCAGTTCTTCGTGATTTGCAGGATTAATCGATTTTGTTTTGCGTTCGGTGAATACTTCTTTTCCACCAACAATATTTGGATATTCTTTGCCTAATTGTTTACGAACATATTCAATTGCTTCTTTTTGCTTGCGAACGTTTTCTTCCAATGTGAAATCGAATGGAACTTGATTTGCAAAAGGCTTGATTACCATAGAAACTCCATAAATATTCATAAAAAAAAGAAATTACAATGCTAATCTACAAATATACAAAGTAATAAATTTATTAACAAACATAATAAAGTGAGTTTAACAAAATCGATGTTATTTTGCAAATTTCAGGAAATACTATTGCGAAAATAATTTAGTCCGGAATTCCCCGACCTGCAAGCAACGCGTCTTTAAACTTTTGTCATTTTACATACCATTCAAATGCATTAATATTTTTTAATCGTTTTATGTTTTTTAATTCACTATAAAACTAATATATTTACAATGTAAAATTTTCAAAAAGGGGAAAAATGGCATTTATTAACTGGAACGACAGCCTGAAAGTTAATGTCGATTCAATCGACTCGCAGCACCAGAAGCTTATCGATATTGTAAACACTCTCTTCGATGCAATGAGCGACGGCAAAGGCAACGAAGTGCTTAACGATGTGTTCAACGATCTGCTCAATTACACTGTCGAACATTTTTCGCACGAAGAAAAATTAATGGGACAGTATAATTATCCTAAAGCAGAATTCCATAAAGTTGAGCATTCAGACCTTACACGTCAGGCAAAAGACCTTTACGAAAAGTTCAAATCCGGTCAGGCAACAATTAGCGTTCCTACTCTCAACTTCCTACGTTCGTGGTTGAATAATCATATTCTCTCGTCAGACAGGCAATTCGGTGATTATTTAAACAGCGTTGGTGTAAAATAATTCCGGCTCAAGAAACAGAAAAGGCTGCCTCCGATGTTGTGGCAGCCTTTTTTGTTAGTGTAAGTTCTTTCTTATTACTCTACAACAACAGTTTTTATATTAACAAACTCTTTAATACCTTCTTCGGAAAGTTCTCTGCCGTAGCCAGATTCTTTGATACCGCCAAACGGCAAACGTGGGTCGCTTTTCACTTGCCCGTTTACATAAACTGTGCCGGCATTTAGCACATTTTTAGCTAAATACTCAGCTTTTTCCATATCTTCGGTAAATACAGCAGCTCCCAAACCAAAATTTGTAAAGTTGCATAGAGAAATAGCTAAATCTTCTCGTTCTGCACGCGTTACTGCCGCAACCGGTCCGAATGTTTCCTGGTCGAAAATTGGCATTCCCGGCATTGCACCTGTAACAATAGTTGCAGGATAATAGAAACCTTCGCCTTCTGGAATTTCGCCTCCAAGATGCAGCTTCGCCCCAAAATCAAGGGTTTTTGTTACCAAGGAATGCAATTCATCGCGTAAGTCTGCTCTTGCTTGCGGACCAATCTCTGTATCTTTGTCGAGCGGATTGCCCATTTTGTATGATTGCATTTCGCGGGTGAACTTCTCCAGAAATTCGTCGTAAACTTCTGCTTCGACGATAAATCTTTTTGCAGCGATACAGCTTTGCCCGCTATTTACAAGGCGAGCAGCAGCACAAATCTTTGCCGCTTTGTCGATATTTGCATCTTTTAGCACTAAATACGGGTCGCTACCGCCAAGTTCCATTACGCACTTTTTCATATATTTCCCGGCAACAGCCGTTACTCTCCGCCCAACTTCCGTGCTGCCTGTCAGCGATACTGCCGCAACATTAATATTGCCAATCAGTTCTTCTGCTTCGTCGCCGGAAATAACAAGCGATGTGAACACATTTTCCGGAATTCCTGCATCAAGCAACAGATACTCTATCGCAAGCGAACATCCCATCACATTGCTTGAATGTTTCAGAAGAACTGCATTGCCTGCCATCAAGGTCGGAACAGCAAATCTAAACACTTGCCAGAATGGAAAGTTCCACGGCATTATCCCCAATATTATCCCAAGTGGGTTATAAGTTACATATGATTTTTTTGCTTCTGTCTCGATTTTCTTGTCCGAAAGGAAGCGTTCGGAATTTTCTACGTAATATTTACACACTTTCGCACATTTTTCGATTTCAGCAAGCCCCTGCGAAATTGGCTTGCCCATTTCCTCAGCCATCAATTTAGCATATTGCTCCTTGCGTTTTAGCAATAAATCGGCAACAGCAAGAAACATTTCAGCACGTGCCGAAAACGGGCGGCGAGCCCATTCTATCTGACGCTTCGTCGCTGTAGAAATAATCCGCTCGATTTCATTACGTGTGTGCTTGCTGTAATCTTTGATGACTTCACCATTGTGAGGATTTACAGTTGTAATTTTGTCGCTGCTCATATTATTTCCTTATATTATTTTAATATATTTGTTTTAATTACGTTTTGCTTTTGTAATAATTTTATTTGTAAAATTATGAAAATAATCATTACAAAAATACTCGATTCAAAATTATTTTCATTAATTGCGGCACTCCTTATTATCTCTTTCGGCTTATATAAGTGGGGCAGCTTTTCCCGGAATGTCGATGAAATTGCAGCTAACGCCCTACGCAAAAAAACAGTTAAATCTGTTTCAATTCAGACTGATTTTTCTTCCAACGATTTTCAAAATTTTCAATCGAATTATTATAACGAAAATGTCTATGAATTCAAGAAATATCCGGGCTATTACCAGTCGCGGGAATTCGCCGAAACCGACAGCCTCTCCTATTTTTTCTCGGTTCCAGCCGACCAGAGCAAATTTGTTACTTTAAAAATTCATTATACAAAATTGCCCGACAGTTTCGATCTGAACCGTCATTCTGCAAATTGCCTGTCGGCTTTGGAAAAAATAATCTTCAACAAATAAAAACTGCTTGCAAAAGCTTGCAAGCAGTTAGCAACAAAATCTATCTGATAGTTTATTATTTTACTAACTTATGTTTTTTCAGAGCTTTTTGCAATAGTTTCTTGTTCTCGGGACGCATTGGAATTAACGGCAATCTGTAATATTCCTCTATCATTCCCATTAGCACAAGCGCGGCTTTCACCGGAATTGGATTTGTTTCGACAAAGTTCAAAGCAAACAAATCAAGCAAATCATAGTGTATATTCATCGCACTCTGATAGTCGCCATCGAGAGCTAAATTTACCATTTGCGAGAAAATTTTCGGTGCATAGTTCGAAATCACCGAAACAACGCCTTTCCCACCAAACAAAATTGTTGGCACTGCAAGCGAATCATCGCCGGCAAGCACTGTAAACTTGCCCGGTGCATATTTTATTATTTCAGAAATTTGGTCTAAATCGCCCGATGCTTCTTTTGTGGCAACTATGTTTTTGTAGCTTTTAGCAAGTTTAATTTGAGTTTCAGCAGAAATATTCACACCCGAACGCGACGGCACATTGTAGATAATCAAAGGCATATCGACATTTTCAGCAATTGCTGCATAATGTTGAAACAGTCCTTCCTGGCTTGGCTTGTTGTAGTATGGTGCAACAAGCAAGGCTGCATCGGCTCCTGATTCCTTAGCCAAAATCGTCAGGTCAATTGTCGCACGAGTATCATTGCTGCCGGTTCCAGCAATAATTGTTGCGTCTTTGCCAACGTGCTCAACTGCTGCAACAATCAAAGACAACTTTTCTTTTGCCGTCATTGTTGCAGATTCGCCCGTCGAACCGCAAACGCAAATGTTTTTCACCCCATTTTCCAACTGAAAATCGAGCAACCTCTTAAATCTGTCGTAATCAATCGATAAATCGCTTTTGAATGGAGTTACTATTGCCGTTGTTGTGCCAATTAGGAAATTTTTTTCCATACACTTTCCTTTATTTATTTGCTGGTTGTTTATATATTTGCTAACTTGTAATTATTAATAATACTTTGACTATTACAAAATAAAACATAAATTTTGAAAATAAAAAGCATTTTTTATGAAATACAAGCAAAATTTTGACGAACAGAAAAAAGAATACATCAGAAAAAGCAAAACTTTCAGAAAAACTCTTCTCAAAGATGCTCCTAAAAACGTTGATAATTTCCTGCAAGGGCGTGTCGTCGAGGTCAAACCCAAATACTACGTTGTCGAAGAACTTCACACTCAAACTCTTTATTCGTGTTTTGCTGCCGGACGAATTTCCTCGCCACATAAATTTTCTAACCTTATCGCTTGCGGCGATTATGTTAGTTTCACCATCGACGATAGCTCATCGAACGAGCAAAGCGGACTTATTTTTCAGGTTGAGGAGCGCAAAACAAAACTTTCCCGTCGCGACCCGGCAAACCCAAACCGTGAACACGTTATTTCCTCCAATAATTCACATCTGCTTATTTTTATGTCTATTGATGAACCATTAATTAATTTGCGTCTCATCGATAGAATTCTTGTAGCAGCCGAGCTTGGCAAATTAGAACCCATCATTTGCATAAACAAAATTGATTTAGTTGATTTCGACGAAGTAGCCGATATGTTCGACCCATACAGAGCATTGCAAATTCCATTGTTTCCGATTTCGGTTTCTGAAAATTTTGCATTGGACGAGCTCTATTCATTCATCAAAGGCAAAGACACTGTAATTGTTGGGATGAGCGGCGTCGGCAAATCTTCGTTAATCAATAATATTTTCGGTAGCGAGGTGCAACGCATCGCTGATGTTAGCGAATGGAGCGGCAAAGGTCGCCACACAACAAGTATTGTCCGACGATTTGAGCTTCCTTTCGGTGGCTACTTAACCGATACCCCCGGACTTCGGGAGTATGCATTGTGGGATGTTTCCAAAGATGAACTTTGTTTGCTCTTTCCGGACTTCCGCCAGTATATCAATGATTGCAAATTCGCCGCATGCACGCACACACACGAACCCGGCTGCAGTGTAAAATTGGCTGTCGATAAAAATAAAATTAGCTTTGAACGTTATCAAAGCTATCTGAATATTTACGATTCTTTGGATGATTAGCTGCCCCGCCAGGGCTCGAACCTGGACTTTTCTGATCCAGAGTCAGACGTGTTGCCAATTACACCACAGGGCAAATACTTTACAAAACTAATAATTAATTCTTGAACTTGCAAGTATTTTTTAAACAGATCGCATAATTCTTTTGACAACGCCAAAAATTTCGAATGTGTAGCCTTCGCTCACTTTTATTGGTTCGAACGCAGGATTGTCCGAATGCAACCAGACGCTTCCGTTTTCCTGCACGAAACGCTTCACAAGCAGATTCCCGTCAATATTGACAACCACAATTTTGTTGTTTGCCGGCTTTTCTGCCGTATCTACAAAGATTATATCGCCCGGCTCGATCACGCCTGTCATCGATGCGCCATCGACTGAACATATAATTAAGTTTTCGCTCGAAATTCCAACAATATCAAGCAATGTTCGCTTCTCAACAAGTTCATCCGAAACAACCGGCTGCTTGCGCGCTGCTCCGATTTTCTGAATTAGTTCATTGATTTCTTCGGCAGTCATCAAATCTATACGTTTGATGTCTGCTACAAACAATTCTCTCATACCGTATCTCACCGAATTAATTGTAAGCATTGCGTCTTTCAAAGCAAACGAAACAATTCGCTTGTCGCGTTCAGTAGCAGTGTCGATAATCAGGTCGCGGTTTTTGTATGGCTTCTTTTTAAAATATTCATAAACAGTGCATTTGCGAACAAGCAAATACAACTCGTAGTTGCTAAGTGCCTCTATTTTTGATTTTTCCTGCTGCAACTTTTAGCACCTTCACTTCTTTATGTTCTTCGAACTCAACTTTTGCCAATTCTTTGATTTCGCTCATGTCAATCCCGCGTTCTTTCATTAGCTTGCGTCTTTGTTTGCCCTGCAAGTTATTTGTAAACACATCACCATCGCCCGTAAGCACCCAAGTTGGATTAATACCTCGCTTGTACAGCTCGATTAGCACTCTTGCGGGAACAGACGCCCGGGCGTGTTCGTAGTTGGCAATATTGTCGCGGCTTTCCCCAAGCAAATGAGCAAACTGCTCAGTGCTAAGCTTCTTCCCTTCGTTGAAAATGCTTCTTACAAACCGAAGACGCTGTCCGATATTTTTCAGGTAATCGTTTTCCATCGAATTAATTTATAAAATTATACGCATTTTAGCAATTTCTTTTCGGCTCGCCTCTCTTCGGTTATCTTTTTTCGCATTCGCCGAACGTGAACTAACGAAACATTCAAATCCTTTGCCAGGCAACTGTTCGGTTTCTCCCAATTTTCCTTAATATATCTCTCTACGAACTTATCAAGATGAGAGATACGCGGAATATAGAACATTCCTCCATTGAGATTGAGCAGCATTTTTTGAACTGCATCGAGCCCGCAATATTCTGCAAGCATACTCAAATTATCCGGAAGTTCTTCCATGCGAATTTGTCGGACTACCTCTTCTTTCATTTTATCCTCCAAAAAAGACTAATCTTTGCAATCCAAAATAAGTAATATTTACATATTTTTCAAGTAAAATTTACATATTTTTTTAATTTTTATAAATCATTTTGATACCTGTTTGCACCTGATTTTGTGCAGATAATTATATTTCTTCTCTCATCTGAAAATGAAAAGCAATTCAGGAATTAGGCTCTTTCTATCCCCAAGATGCATTCACCGAAAAAGAAATAACTCTTAATAATTTCTTAACTTATTCGTTTCTGAAAATAAAACGGACTTTATTATGTTTGAATATTCTGAAAATAGATTTCAAATAAAACCTGCCAGAAAAAAACAAATTAAAAGCCTTGCATACGACGAACTCGTCGATTATCTCCAAGCCGCCGGCGAAGGAAAATATCGTGCCGACCAAATTCTCCACGAGATTTTCGTTAATCGGGCAGCGGATTTCAGCCAAATGACCCAGCTCCCGAAACATTTGCGAAAAATGCTTGCCGAAGTATTCGATATTTCTTCAATCTCGTTGGAAGAAAAACGCGTCTCAGCCGACGGTTCGGTTAAATTTCTGTTTTCGCTTGCCGACCGCCAATTTATCGAAGCCGTCTATATGCCCTGGGCAAACGACGAAGGAGAAGTAGAGCGATCCACATTGTGCATATCCACAATGTCCGGCTGCCCCGTAGGATGTGCCTTCTGTGCTACCGGAACGCTCGGCTTCAAGAAAAACCTGACGCCATCAGAAATAATTGACCAAATTTTTATTGTCGAGCAGGAATTAGGCACAAAAATCAACAACATTGTGCTAATGGGAATGGGCGAACCCTTGCTAAATTACGAAAACGTCGTCCGTGCTATATCTTTGCTTGCCGACGAAAAAACAAAAGTGATAAGCCGACGAAAAATTACTTTATCAACTTCGGGAATTGCTCCTCGCATTCGCGAACTTGCCCACAGCAAGTTCCCTCCGAAGCTTGCAATTTCTCTGCACGCAACAACCAACGGCACACGAAACAAGATTATGCCAATTGCTCAATCTTTCGATTTATCTTCGCTTATGGACGCAGTGGAATATTACTACCGCCACACAAAAATGAAAATTACTTACGAATACATTCCATTCGACGGAATAAACGACTCCATAGAAGATGCCGAACGCCTTCGCAAAATTGCTCAAAGAGTGCCATCCAGAGTGAATTTCATACCGTTCAACGATATATCGTTCACCAAGCCGCAGGGAGTTTCCTTCGAGTTGAAACCATCACCACCAGAACGAGTTGCAAGAATTGCCGATTATCTGCGTTCGCACAAAATTGCTGTAATCGTCCGGGATTCATTCGGTCGCGACATCGAAGCCGCTTGCGGGCAACTCGCACTATCGCGTGAGAAGTAAGATGCGGAAAATTTTTCTCCTCATTCTTGTTTTTCTTCTGCCTCAGATTTCTTTTGCCGATTTTGGCCGGCTGGCTTATGTGAAAACTAAGTTCGACAGCCTTTACTACGGCGAACTCATTGCCGTCCGTGATAGTCTGCTTGTCCTGGCAACCACTCCATTTGCTGACAACAGAGAACTTTCTCGCAAATTCGATAGCCTGCTGATCCTCCGATGCAACCAGATTGATTACGTAAAATTATTGGAACAACCTGCAAAGTTCACCGAACGCATAAAATTTTCTGCAATTGGAGCTCTGTTAGGTGGTGGGCTGCTGGCTGCGCAATACAAACAAAACAATAAAATTACCACTACTGATTGGCTGATTTTCCCGCTGTCTGTTGCATTAGGTTATCTCTTAGGTGCTTATTTTGATATTTCAAACTACAAGCAAGAAATTCTCATATTTCCTGAATGCTCCAACCGCTTTTATTCTACATTTTCGGAACATTCCCGCTTCAAAAATTCAGAACCCAAAAGTTTCGCCCGAAAGCTGAACCAATTCATCGAAAGAAATAATTAAAAGAAATACGACTTATTTCTGTTGCCAATACAATCGTAATTTGACTTTTCTCACACTATTTACGCCCAAGTCGCGATTTGTGTTTCGGAACGAATTGATTTAATGTAGTGTAATTTTTTTATACAATTATTTCGTCGTTTGTTACAACAGGAGTAATGTTTCTGGGAATTTTAATATAAAAAGTAGTGCCTTTGCCAACCTGACTTTCCACCCAAATATCTCCATTGTGCAGATTGATGAACTCTTTGCATAGGATAAGCCCAAGCCCGGTGCCTTTCTCCTGGTTTGTTCCTAAGGTCGTAACCTGCGAATCTATGCGAAAGATCTTTTCAATATTTTCCTGTGGAATTCCAACTCCTGTGTCGGAAACAAAGAATGTAACGTGTTCGCTTGTTTCCTCTTTTATACCAACAGAAACAGAGCCACCTTCGGGAGTGAATTTTATAGCATTGGACATTAAGTTTCGCACAACTGTTGTTACAAGATTTGGGTCCAATACAACATAGTAATTTTCAGGAATTTCACAATTTAATGAAATATTTTTTACTGCTGCCTGATGTTTCAGCACAAAGCAAGTCATCTCGATAAGTTGTTTCATATCTGTTTCGACGGGGATCAAATTGATTTTCCCACGCTGCGCACGCGACCATTCGAGCAGATTCTCAAGCAAACTGAACAGACTATCCGATGATTCTTTAAGCATACCTACCATTTCTTTCGCTTCTTCCTGAGTGAGATCTTCAAAAGAATCCCGCAATAAATTTGTCGTCATCCGGAAGCTCCCCACAGGGTTTTTCAAATCGTGGGCAACGATCGAAAAGAACTTGTCTTTCTCTGCATTTGCAATTTCTAATTGATCTTTCTGTTCCTTTACGATAATATTGTTTTCAATTAGTATGTTATTAAGCTTCGAAATTTCTCTGTTTCTCCGAGCCAATGCAATCAATGAGATTACGATAATAGAAAGTATCAAAATAAATGAAACGACAATAACTATTGTTATTTTCTTACTACTTCGTAGCTCCTGCTCTTTTCTGGCTAAGTTATGTTGATATTCAATAACACGCAAGCGAGCGTCTAATTGGTTGCTTGTATGTTTGCTAATATAACCTTGATATTCGTGCAGATAAGCAATTGCAGTTTTATAGTCGCCCATTAATGAATAAATTGAATAAAAAGAATTTGCCGCCATAGCTTTGTAAATCAGTATATTTGTTTTGTCGCTGATTTCTTTTTCTAATTTGGAGTATTCGAGAGCCTTGGCGTAGTCTTTTTCGTCAGTGTATGCAGCTGCAAGCGAAGCATAAAGCAAAGGCAGATACATTTTATAATCTTCCTTTTTCGCTACTTCCAGAGCTTTATTCAACAGTTCAATTGCCTGTCTCCGATTACCTATAATAACAAACAAAGCACTTTCGATTTGCGAAGTGTTTACAAATAATGCCTTTGATTTAGAAAATTTCGCATAATGATACGCCAGATCGATATATTTTATCAACGAATCATAAGCCATTTTCACTTCTTTGTCTTTCGCAATAGTTTTATAAAATTTATCCGGTGATCTTTCTCCTGTCCCGTCTCCTCTGAACAAACCGAATTTATGACTAGAATAACTGTATTTATTATTTAATTTTTCAAACATTATTGCAGCCAGACGGTTATACGTTTGCGCCAATCCTAATGTATCGTTTAGCTTCAAAAATATTTCTTCGGCTTTGAGAGCACTCTGCACAGCCAAATCATGAAAACTCAGCGAACGATATGTTTCAGCTATGGTTCGCATAGTTTCGGCATAATTCCGCTTATCGTTCAGCTCTTCGTAAATTTTCAGAGCCGAGAAAGAATACTCTAAGGACTTATTCGCATCGCTCCAGATTCGCCAGACTATTCCCCTGTAATATAATGCTTTTGCGTATAGATGTGGTATTTTAAGAGAATCTGCTAATTTATAAGCAATTTCAGTGTTCAGCAAAATGTCTGAATTCACTAAATCCATTTGCTCCTGAATCAACTTAAAATATTTTTCAAGTCGTACTTTTGGATTTTTCTCGTTTTTTATCTGCGAAATCAAACTTTCTAAATCATTGTTGCAAAAGAGCAACTGGTTTCCTGCAATTAGAATTACAAATGTAAAGAAAACTAATCGGAGTAATTTCATATATTTTTTTGAGAATATTCAACTGTAATAAACGAATTATATTAATTATTATGGAAATAATAAAATTAATTTTTATTAAGCAACGTAATTTCACATAGTTTCGCTTGTTATTGTAAACAAAAGAGTTTTCAAATTTATTTGTTGAATTAGTAAAATAATAGTAATTTAATAAATTGTTAAATGCTTGTAAAGTATAAATTAAATTAGATTTCTCTATTGGATGGAAACATTAACTCTCATAGAGCTAACGAAGTTACTAAAGAATGAAGCAATAAACTACTCGTTTGGCAAAAACACTATTTTACGTAAAGTTCTTGCTACTATATTGTTTCTGCTGTCCGATATTTCGATGCTAACGTTTTCAATTCTCGCTTCATTTGCAGTATCGGCTTTAGCCGTTGATGAGTTCACTATTTCCTGGAATCACATCTATCTGCTTTGCCTTTCGCTTCCCTTTTTCCCGATTGCTTATGCTTTGCGAGGGCTTTATCCCGGATTTGGTATCGACATAATCGAAGAGCTTCGCTCAATCACATATAGCACGACTATAGCGTATATTATTTTCTTCCTCTTGAGCTATCTTGCCGAAGGAATTGATAGTCAGTTTCGTATTTCTGTATTTGCCTCGTATTTTGTAGCGTTGGCATTAGTCCCCGTTGGTCGCTCGATTGTTCGGAAATTGGCATCGAAGCGTTCCTGGTGGGGCATCCCGGTTGTTGTGATTGGTGCCGGACGCGCCGGCGAACGCGTTATTGGCTCGCTTATCAAACAAAAGCAACTCGGTTTGCGCCCGATTGTTGCAGTCGATGACGACGTGGACCGCTGGGGTTATATTCACGGCGTCCCAGTTATAGGTGGGCTGGATATTATACCCGACCTTTCCCAACGCCTCTGCAACGAGCACGCAATTATCGCTATGCCGCGTGTTAATGTTGAACGGCAGAAAGAAATTATAAATAAATATTCGAAATTCTTTGCCCATACAACGATTATCCCGGATTTGTTCGGGCTATCGAGCCTGTGGGTGTCTGTCCGTGATTTCGGTGGATTTTTGGGGCTGGAATTGCAACAAAAATTGCTTTCGTCTTCTGCACGATTTATGAAACGTATGTTTGATATTGTGCTCGGCTCTCTGTTGCTTCTGCTTTCGGCTCCTTTGATGCTCGTTATTGCTTTGCTTGTAAAAATTGATTCGCGCGGCAAAGTGCTTTTCAAACAAGAAAGAATGGGTATAAACGACACCCGTTTTAACATTATTAAATTCCGCACTATGCACAATGATGCAGAAGAACGCCTTTCAACTATTCTCAGCTCCAATCCAAAACTGCAAAAAGAATACGAAATTTACCACAAGCTCAAAGACGACCCCCGACTTACCCGCGTCGGAAAATTTCTCCGTAAATATTCTCTCGACGAGCTTCCCCAATTCTGGAACGTAATAAAAGGCGATATGAGTTTAATCGGTCCGCGAGCCTATATTCCTTGGGAAAAAATCAAAATGAACGGACACGATGAAATGATTTTGAAGGTGAAACCCGGCATCTCCGGGCTCTGGCAGGTTACCGACCGTAATAATTCGAGTTTCGAGGAACGCAACCAGATGGACGTTTATTATATTCGGAACTGGTCTATGTTTTTAGATATTTATATCGTTGCAAGAACCATTGCTGTTGTTCTGACTGGTAGGAGCGGCTGCTGATGCACTATATCGCTGTTTACTGTGGCTCGTCGAAAGGGAACAATCCGATTTATGAAACAGAAGCGAGAAAATTCGCCCGAAAATTAGCTCAAACCGGCTTCGGCTTAGTTTATGGAGGTGGTGCCGTTGGTATAATGGGCGCTGTTGCCGACGAAATGCTCGACTGCGGTGCTGAAGTTGTTGGAGTTATCCCCAATAAATTGCTTGAAATGGAAGTCGGACACAACAATTTAACTAAGCTTCACGTTGTCGAAACAATGCACCAACGCAAAGCTTTAATGAGCGAATATGCCTCGGGGTTTGTTGCTTTGCCCGGAGCAGTCGGCACAATGGAAGAATTCTTTGAAATCATTGTGCTTAATCAATTGAACTTTATAAATAAGCCACTTGCTTTCTACAACATTAATAACTTTTATAATAAATTAATCGATTTCCTTCGCCATACTTTCGACGAAGGCTTTCTTTGGGAAAACACTTATCGCAGTCTTTTTTTCTCTGATAATTCTGACGAAATTGTTAATTTTCTGAAAGAAAGAATTTTTTGATTGCTCTTTCGTTTGTTCTTTATGTAATTTTTTTTGAACAGATTATGAAATCAATTCTCGGAAACGAATATTTCATCTTCATTGCTCGATTGATCGTAGGAGCAATGTTCATCGTAGTTGGCGTTGGTAAAATCACCGACCCCAATCTATTTGCAAAGGAAATTGCAAACTATCGTATGCTACCTGAAATATTAATAAATTCAGTTGCAATTGTGCTCCCCTGGATTGAGCTGATTTGCGGAGTATTGCTTATTCTTGGTGTGCGTTTGCGGGCAAATGCAACTGTAATTTTTGTATTGCTGCTGCTCTTCAATATTATGGTTGCCACTGCTTGGGCAAGAGGACTGGATATTAATTGCGGATGCTACTCGCAAATTGCCAAGCAAACAGTTGGACTTCCAAAATTACTTGAAAACACTGGACTTATGTTTCTGTCGATATTAATTTACTTGTTTCCTCAAAATAGTTTATCTTTGGAAAGTTTAGTGTTGCAGGAAGCAAAAGGAAGAGAATAAAAAAAGACGAACGGTATATTGCTCGGGGATGAGGATGCTAATTCAAGCATCTTACGACAATGGTTAAGTTTGCCAATATACCGTTCGTCGTAATAAAAAATCTTAAATATCTATAATTCTTTCATTACTTTGCGAATAACTTCAAGCCCTTCTTTAATTTGCTCGCTTGTTATGTTCAGCGGCGTTCTGAACCGAACAGATTTTTCGCCACACGGCAAAATAATCAAGCCTTCGTCGAAACATTTGCGAGTAAACCGTGTTCTATTCTCTGCATTGTCGAAATCAAACGCAGCGAACAATCCACGATGACGGACATTTGATATATATTCAGGAAACTCATTTTTCAAATCTTGTAATTTATCAAAAAGTTCTGCGCCCCGTTCAGCAGCATTCTGAACTAATTTTTCGTCGTGAATTATTTCAAGGTAGCGTGTTGCACGAACCATATCGACAAGATTGCCACCCCAGGTTGAATTAATTCTGCTCGATACTTTGAAAAGGTTCGTATCGATTTCGTCCACTCTGTCTGTTACGACAATACCGCACACCTGCATTTTCTTGCCGAACGCCATAATATCGGGTTTGGCTCCCAGTTGCTCGTGAGCCCACATAGTGCCGGTTAGCCCGACTCCTGTCTGCACTTCGTCGAAAATAAGCAAAGCTTCGTTTTCGTCGGCAAGCACCCGCAATTGCTGCAAGAATTCCGGACGGAAGTGATTATCTCCGCCTTCGCCTTGGATTGGTTCTATAATAATTGCAGCTATATCGTCCGGATTATCTTTGAATGCCTTCTTTATTTCGTCGATAGACTGACGTTCCAATGCTATCACTTTTTCTAAATTTTCATCGTTAAGCGGAAAAGTGATTTTCGGATTTGTTACTCTGGGCCAATCGAACTTAGGAAAATACTTTATCTTGACCGGGTCTGTATTCGTAAGCGACATTGTGTATCCATCGCGTCCGTGGAATGCTTCCTTGAAATGAAGAACCTTTGTTCCAACTTCCCTCTGATAACCTTTACGGAAATTTTTCTGCACTTTCCAGTCGAATGCAACTTTCAATGCGTTTGTTACCGCAAGAGCTCCGCCTTCGATAAAAAACGAATATTTGAAATAATCCGGAACCGCATATTCAAAGAATGTTTTGACAAAGGTTGCCATTGCGTCTGTATAAATATCTGAATTTGCGATTTTGTTTACAGCAATTCTGCCGATATAATTAATAAAGCCTTCCTCCATCATTTTTGGGTGGTTCATCCCAATCGGCATAGACGCAAAGCAAGTGAAAAAGTCAATAAATGGTTTGCCTGTGCGGGCTTCCAGAAGCAATGTGCCACGGCTTTTTTCCAAATCAAGTATAAAATCAAAACCGTCCGCTAAAATATAGTTTCTTAATTCTTCTAATGCCTTTGTAGGTTCAACGTAAATTTGTGGAAAATACCCCATATAAAAATACTCCTGAATATTAAAGAACACGTGATATAAGCAAAAATAATAAAAAATAAGAAATAATCTTATTTTTCTGTTGTTCTTTAATTATAAGGGTATTCCGGCGGAAAGTTTTATGGTGAGCATAAGGTCTCTTTTGAAGCGACAAAGAGAAAGGAAAGAACCTCCGCGAATTGTTCCGCGGCAGGTAATGTTTGCATTCGCTATTAATGTTGTCGCCCTCATAGTTCTAAAATTAATATATTCTCATTAATATTTCAAATATTTTTTTTCAGTAGCATTATTTAGCGATAAAAAAAAACCGTAAGTTCAGTTGAAACTCACGGCTTATGGACTCCTTCAAAAACCACTGTCCTATTTTTGTCTGCTATCTGAATATTAAAATTTGTTTAGTTTTTAAACTACCTTTGCTTGTTGCCACTCTCAAAGAATATACACCCGAAGGCAAATTCGAAACATCAACGGCTTTGTTTAGTTTCATTGCGTCTATTCCAATGAGTTTGTTCCCAAGCAAATCAATTATCTCTATGTTAGAGACATCCCCATCAGCACTAACATAAATATAGTTGCTTGCTGGGTTCGGATATACATCTAAGTTAATATTTTCGTCCACAACAGATGAATTAGAAACTCCTATCCCGCGTAAGTTTATTGTATAGTTGCCAAAATCAGCATTTGTTGTCAATACTAAGTTCCCGGCATAACTTGTAGCATATCTTGGTGTGAAATTAATCAATAATTCTGCTGAACTGCCAGCTTCCACAGTTATCGGAAGTTGAGTTGCAAGTTCGTATGATTGAGGCACAGTTGCAGCTGTAACAGTAAATGGCTTGCTCCCCAAATTATTCACATAGAGCGTCTTCTGAACTTTCACTCCGACAGGTGATTGGTCGAAATTTGCGTTCCCCGAAATTGTTATGATAGAACTATTGTCCTTGATTGGTTGCATTCCGTATAATATTTCCTGATTTTCATTGAATGTGCCCGAACCGCTTCCAATACCGCCTGTTCCGGGGCTTAATGCAGAAAGCAGATAATAGCCATTATATGCACCGCCCCAACCCCAGTTCATCGAGAAATAATTGTCTTCGCGATAGCCATCGCACACCCACGCGTGCCCGCCTTCCTGACCTGCACCGGTGTAAATAACCGGTCTGCCGCTATTAAGTTCTCTCTTTATTATATTAGTCCATTCAGCATCTGTCGTATCGCTTTTGCGAATTCCCACAATTAAATTTGGGTCGTATTTCCAGTAAGTTTTCATTGCGTATTCTGAACAATGCGTTTTTGGAGATGATTTCGAAATCACATACGCACCGCTTGCGTCAACTCCGTAACGCATTTCCACACTTACTCCAATCAAAAATATTGCATATGCCAGCTCTTCGTTCTTTGTATATACCTGATTTGGAAACGACTTCCAGTTAATTTCCATTTCATCGAAACTTGCCGAGATAGTCCCCAACTTATAGTGATTGTATGAATGCGAACCTCTTCCCGATGTAGGATAATCCCAGTATTTCATAACTTGTGCCATTGCAATCGCTACGCACCCAGCCACTGTTCGGGCTTGACGGCTATCGTCGTATGGGCAAAAATCATTATAAAACGGAGCCTGATTCCACTTTGTTCTTGTAAGCGAAGATACTGCATCCGGTGTGCCTGTTACAAAGTCGTAACCACCGGAAAGCACCTTTGCCCATTCTTTCGCAGTCGAAGCTGTCGTTTGTATGTTATTTTCGCGTGCGTATCTTATTTGCTCTTTGTAATAATTCAGCCAATACTCTACATTTGGTGGAATAAAATTTGGGTCAAACTCTGAATCTAACGAGAACCCCAACACCGGAAGTGCTGCATCATCGCCTGAAACAATTACAAATGAATTTTTTTTCGATGAATAAACATAATAATACGGTTCTGCTGACACATCTTTGGTCGCTGCCGCCTCGTCCTTTGCAACATATACCAACTGTATCTGGTTAGCAGATTGTGTCGAGAGTTCTGCCCGTAAGAAAAAGTTTTCTGCTACCTGATTTGCAGTGTTTATCGTGATTGGTTTAGCCTGAAGTTGAATTGCGAAAAGCGTCAGTACCAGCGTTAGCTTGATAAAATAATTTTTCATAAAAATTAAATACAAAAATTATTAAACATTGAATTTAATATAATTACACATTGATTTATTCAATAGTTACAGTACTTTGAAAATTAATGTAAATAATCAGACATTTCTCTAATTAAAATATAAATCACAGTAAATAGTTAATAATACAAGTTATTAAATTAACTAAAAATTTATTAATTTTGTATTCTGAATTTTGATTTGGTTGAAGAAATGGAAAGAATATTCTTAAAATCAAAGATACACAGAGCAAAAATCACTCAGGCTGAACTTCACTACGAAGGCAGCCTAACAGTGGATACCGAACTACTAAAAGCAGCCGATATTGCTCTATTCGAAAAAGTCTCCGTTGTCAATATCAACAACGGCGAACGCTTCGAAACATATGTGATACCCGGCGAACCCGGCAGCGGCACAATTTGCCTGAACGGTGCGGCTGCACGCAAAGGGCAGGTTGGCGACCTTATCATCATCATCAGCTACTGCCATCTGACCAACGAGGAAATTCCAAACCACAAGCCAACTGTTGTGCTTGTCGATGAAGATAATAACATCAAAAGTATTACTAACCCAGGTATTATGTAGATGCCGAAATTTTCAGTTATTATACTTGCTGCCGGCAAAGGCACCCGAATGAACAACCCCGACACCCCAAAAGTTTTAGCACAAGCAAACCAAAAACCGCTTATTGCTTATGTTTTGGATACGGCTCTGCAACTTCATCCAGAGCAAATTTATTTAATCATCGGCTACAAAAAAGAACTCGTAATTCATTACGTTTCTGAGCAATATCGCAATTATGCCGATATAATTAAATTTGTTCATCAGGACGAGCAATTGGGCACCGGACACGCTGTTAAGCAAGTTGAGCCTTTCATCGGTGAGCATACCGATGTTCTTATCCTTGCCGGCGACGCTCCCGTTATCAAACCCAACACATTGCACAAATTCATCTCCGAACATAGCGCCGCAAGTGCTGATTTGTCTGTCCTTTCGGCAATTGCTCCAAATCCGGCTGGCTACGGACGAATTGTTCGCTCCGCCGTCGGTGAATTCATCCGCATCAAAGAAGAAAAAGACGCAACTTCACAGGAAAAAGCTATAAATGAAATCAACAGTGGAATTTATTTTCTCAATACCGGACTGCTTTTTCCTGCTCTCGATAACATCAAGCAAAACAATGCACAAAAAGAGTACTATCTGACTGACATTATTGAAATAATCAAGCAACAAGGCAAAAAAGTTGTTGCTTGCAATTGTGCTTCATTCGAGGAAATTCAAGGCGTAAATACTCTTGGGCAACTTCAGGAAGTAGAAAAAATTCTCGCAAATCGCTAATCTTTTCTGAAATAGAAATCGCTCTGGTCGTCGAATTTAATATTTATTATTACCCAACCGTTTTCAGGTGAATTGTAAAAAGTGAAAATCCACCTCATTGGGTATAGTGTGTGCAATCCTAAATAACGGCATTTTATCATAGAGTTCGAGGCAACTTCGCTATCGACAGCCTCGAAGGCACGCATAGCTCCGTAAATTTGCGTCGCCTTCTCTGTCTGCTCAATCAGTCTATTGATCTCTTTTTCTTTTCGCATAAGCGGGCTGCCTTGCAGCAATTGCCGGTATGCATCTTCGTAGCGAGTTTGAATTATCAGCTTCAAAAATTCAGAAATCCTTGTGTGCAGCTCTTTGGGAACATTTGGCTCGTAGTATTTAACTGTTGTTGAGGATTTAGGCAGGCTTTCGTCCTGCGAATATGCCTGAACACCAACAAATAAGAACAACAATATAGTATAAATTATATATTTCATAATTTGCACCAAATATTCCTAATCAACTTATTTAAAATAAATGAAAAGTTAAATAATTCCAACAAGTTTTTTCAGGTAAAGTACTTCTTTGCGGGTAAGATGACGGTAGCGACCTTTTTCGAGCCCTTTGTATGTGATGCCGGCATAAGATTTCCTATCTAATTGCTTCACTTCGTAGCCAACAAACTCAAATATTCTCTTAACTTCGTGGTTTTTGCCTTCTGTAAGAGTAATAAATACTTTCGCCCTATCCTGCTGACTAATAATAATACTGCTGGGAGCCATTTTTTCGCCATCAATTTCAAGTCCGTCGGCAATTTTTTGAGCATCGGCTGGTTTCAGGGCTTTGTCTAACTTCACAGCATATTCGCGTGGTATTTCGTAGCTTGGATGAGTAAGCCTGTGGGCAAGTTCGCCGTCGTTTGTCAGCAACAAAACTCCTGTGGTGTTTCGGTCCAGTCGCCCAATCGGGAAAATTCGCGTTTGCTTTCGGACAATATCGAGAACCGTTTTACGGCTCTTTTCGTCCGAAGTCGTTGTTATTACATCCTTCGGCTTGTTTAGCACAATGTAAATATTATGCTCTTTGATGCTTACTGGATCGCCTTTGATGGTAACCAAATCAGATGGATGCACCTTTGCCCCAAGTTCGGTTACAACGGCACCGTTTACTTTGACCACACCGGACGAAATGAGTTCATCAGCCTTGCGGCGACTGCAATAGCCAGAGTCTGCAATATATTTATTAAGCCGGATTAACTCACTTTCGCTCGAACTTTTCTTGCGAGTAGTTTTTTTAGGTTTATTTTCGTTCATTGAATTTCCGTGATGTGTTTTTGTGGTCTTTGTCGGGGTAGAGGGATTTGAACCCCCGACCCCCTGGTCCCAAACCAGGTGCGCTAGCCGGACTGCGCTATACCCCGAAAAAGGAATACAAAATTAATAAGATTTTTTTATATAAACAAGTGTAATTTTTACTGAATTTTTATTTTTTTGCTTTTGATATATACCACCTCTCCGTGCATTTGTTGCTTATGTTGTATTTATATTATGATTATTGCGAAATTCGTCTGCTTTCAGATAACATAGAGATATTTATTAATCTTTGTTTAATTACTGCGGATACTTCTTTGCTAAATATTTTAATTATATAGTTCTATTTACTTCTTTCACCACAGGCAAATCATTTTCTGCTCTTTACAAAAATATTTTCTAAAAAAGCAAAAAATCAATTATATTTGTAAGATATATTGTTTTCAACAAATTAAAGGAGAAAGAATGAACATTCTGGTATGTGTCTCACGTGTTCCGGATACAGCCACAAGGATAATTGTCGGCAGCGACGGCAAATCCATCGACAAAAACGGAGTAAAGTATATAGTGAATCCTTATGATGAATTCGCTCTGGAAGAAGGTTTGCGTTTGCGTGAAAAAAATGGTGGCACTGTTACAGCTATTACAGTAGGAACCGATGCAGCTACTGACGTTCTTCGCACTGCTTTAGCTATGGGCGTCGATAAAGCCGTCCTTGTCAAAGGCGACGAACCAGCCGACTCCTACTATGTAGCTTATAATATCGCAAAAGTTGCAAAAGAAATTAACCCCGATTTAATTTTATTAGGTCGTCAAAGCATAGATTTCGACTCTTTCCAATTGCCTTCGATGCTTGCCGAAATGCTCGGTATGCCTTCGGTTTCGGTTGTTTCCGCTCTCAAAATCGAAAACAACCAAGTCGAAGCCGATCGCGACGTCGAAGGTGGCAAAGAAACAGTTTCGTGCTCGCTCCCTTGCGTAATTTCTGCTCAAAAGGGACTTAACGATCCTCGCTACCCGAAACTTCCCGACATTATGAAAGCTAAATCTAAACCAATCGGTACACGTGATGCCGAAAAAACTGCTCCACGCACATCCATTATCGGTATGGAAATCCCGTCAAAAGCCCGTGCAGCAAAAGTGCTCGAAGCTACCGACGCAAACATCGATGAAATTGTTCGCCTTTTGAAAGAAGAAGCAAAAGTTATCTAAGGAGGAAGCAAATGAAAAATATATTAGTATATCTCGAAGTTGCAAACAATAATTTAAAACGCGTTTCCACTGAAATCGCTACCGCAGCTTGCAAAATTGCCAACGGTGCAAAAGTTTCCGGTATTTTGATCAACTCAAACAAAGAAATTGCCGAACAAGCATCCAAATATGGAGTTTCGGAAGTAATTCTCGCTTCTGCTCCAAAAATTCAACTTCATTCTTCCACTGCCGTTGCAAAAATCGTTGCCGATGTTGCTAAAGAAATTGGTGCCGACTGCATCATTTTCCCGGCAAATTCCACTGGTCTCGAAGTTGCTCCACGCGTTGCTGTTAAATTAGACGCCGGCTATATTGCTGATTGCGTCGAGCTTGCTGCTGACGGCGACAACATAATTGCCAAAAAACCTGTTTATGCCGGCAAAGCAGTTGTTAAAACCAAGTGCGATACACCTATTGGCGTATTCTCGCTTCGTCCAAATGTTTTTGTTGCATCCGAAAACAAAACCAATATCGAAATTAAAGAAAAATCCTTCGAACTTAGCGATGCCGATTTGTCTGCAAAAGTTACAAATATTGCTAAAAACGAAGGAAAATTGGACGTACTCGAAGCTGATATTGTTGTTTCCGGCGGTCGTGGCATTAAAGGACCGGAAAATTATCACTTGATAGAAAATTTGGCAAAAACTCTTGGCGGTGCAGTTGGAGCTTCCCGCGCTGTTGTTGATGCCGGTTGGCGTCCTCACAGCGAGCAGGTCGGGCAAACCGGTAAAACTGTTTCCCCTACTCTGTATGTTGCCTGCGGTATTTCTGGTGCAATCCAGCACCTTGCCGGTATGAACGCTTCGAAATACATTTTAGCTATCAACAAAGACAAAGACGCACCTATTTTCAAAAATTGCGATTACGGTCTTGTCGGCGATATGTTCGATATTTTACCAAAATTGACCGAGAAAATCCAAAAAGCAAAAATGTAATCCGTCGCTTTCCTATATACAATTATGGGACACAATTCTGTGTCCCATTTTTTTATAAAAAAAAGTTGCCTGACTATTCAGACAACTTTTTTAAGAATGTATGCAGTGAGTTACTATCTCAATTTGAATCTGATCGGAATAGATACCCAGCAAGCAATTGGCTGACCATTCTGAATAGCAGGTGTAAAGCGTCCGTATTTGCGGATAGCATCTTCGGCAGCCTGATCGAGCAACTTATTGTCTGAATATTCAATAAGCATACGGCTAACAGTACCGTCTTTCGATACAAGCACGCGTACAATCACTGTTCCCTCGACACCTGCGCGGCGAGCCAACTCAGGATAAGAAACAAGCGATTGAAGTTTTGCTAAATCCACACCGGGTTCTTTTTCGACTGCAATAAATTCGTCTGGTTCTGGTTCTTTTTCTTTAATATCAACTTTCACAGGAGTTTTCGAAGCATCGAAATCAATATTAGCGGCAAAACCTCCCATATCCACACCATCGCCACCAGCAGCAGAAGCACGTGCAATATCCTTAACCGTTGCGAAATCTTTCAAATCAGGAGAGATTTGAGCATCAGGCACAGGCACAGGAGTTCCCGCACGAGCAGCCGGACCGGTATTCAACATAGTTTGTGTCGGCGGAGGAGGAGCATCCATAGCTGTCTCGTCCGACGGCGGAGGCAGGTTTTCGAGGTTTAGCTTCACCATCGGCGCCAACTTCGGAGCTTTGTTTCTTTGCTCTTCGATTTTCTGGAAAATAAAGAAAGTAATTAAGAATATAGCAAGCAGAGCTATAGATACCAACAATCCGCGAATTGTATAGCGACGGATAAACGCTTTGAGTTCCGCCGCACCATACGGACACGGAAGTGGTATTTCATCAATTGGAACATTTGCAACTTTCGCTTCCATAACTACAACTCCGCTAATTTTTTAATGTCTTCTTCAAGCATTGGAGCGATAGTAAATCTACGCTCACGTTTTTTAGGCTGCCCGTTCTCATCAAGTTCTTTTCCGATTTCTTCGGTAATTTTTACCTCTGCAAGATTTAATTCATCAAGAACTTTGATAACCATATCATAAGTAGCATCGTCGGAGATTTTCAATGAAGTAATAAGACGATTGCGAACATTCGGCATAAGGTTTTCGCGTTCGGCTAAGGCACGCAACTCTTTGAGTTCGATCGGTTGCGGATCGTCGCTACCTTTAGCATAGAACAATTTATCGTCGTCGCGAATAAAAATTTGCAGGAGTTCAGATTCGCGCACTTCTACTTGTTTGACAATCTCCGGTGGGATAGACATCTCCATTACTTGTGGAGCAGCCAAAGTGGTTGCAAACATAAAGAACGTCAAAAGAAGGAAGGTAATATCTACCAGAGGCGTCATATCGATATGAAAGCCTACGCGCTTCATCTTTTTTCTTTTAGACGCTTTTCCTCTTTTGGCACGTTCCGCTTTTAATTGACCACCACCACCAGCCATTTATTTTCTCCTTAGTATTCTAATTAATATAACAATTTGTTAGTTAAATTAGTTACTGTTTTTTATCAGTAACGTAATTGAACATTGTAGCACGGTTGCGACGAAGAATATCCATCGCATCGGCTATCCATTTAAATCTCAGTTTCTTATCAGCATCGATAGCAAACTTTGTCGCTGGGCGAACCACACGAGTTGCGAGCACCAGTTCGTTTAGCATATCTTTGTCCACTGGCAATTGGTGCTTAGAGAGCAATTCAGGTGTGAAATTTGGCATCTTCTGCCAGACAGCCTGACGGTCTGCCTCGTTGAGCACTTCGTAATAATACATTGTGTCGCTTGTTGCACTGTCAATGGCAACCTTGATTACTGCTAAATCTTTGTCTGGTATCGTTGCTGTATCGACAGGAGTCGAAGCTGGTCTTTTGATTACAAATTTCTGCTCGCTTTCTGCCTGTGTCTTGAACTTTGCTGTAAACATAAAGAAAGTTAGCAGAAGGAATGTAATATCGACCAGTGGGGTCATGTCTATTACAAAACCTACTCTTTTCTTTTTAACTTTAGCCACTTGCAGACTCCTTTTCTGCTAATTAGAAAAATTATTTTTTAGTTTTAATAGTGAAAATTTGTGTAATGTTCAAAATTGCTTCGTCTATCATATAAACGAAATTATCAACTTTTGTTGTGAAGAAGTTATATGCAACGATTGAAATAATAGCTGCTGCAAGCCCGCCAGCTGTATTATACAATGCTTCCGAGATACCAATCGACAACTGGATTGCCGAAACTGTTCCGCTTTGTGCAAGTGCTGCGAATGCACGAATCATACCGATTGTTGTTCCCAAAAGACCAACCATTGTTGCGATTGATGCAAGTGTGGAGAGAATTACAAGGTTCTTTTCAAGTAGTGGTGTTTCGAGGTTCATTGCTTCGTCGATTGAACGTTGAACTTCGGAGATTTTCTTTTCTGGACCGTAATTTTCGTCGTCTTTTACTTCTTTGAAGCGAGAAATTGCTGCACGAAGAACGTTAGCAATAGAGCCACGTTGTTTATCGCATTCAGCCAATGCTGCATCTAAATTGTCGTTTTCAAGATTTTTGATTACTGTGCGAATAAATGCAACAGGGTTGCCTTTGCCCTTTGCTTTGTTGATCGATAAGAAACGTTCTACTGTAAAAGTAACAGCCAAAATAAGGAATGAAATAAGTAATGCTACAAGTGGACCACCTGTGTAAACCATCCCAAGTACGTTTACTGGTTCATGTTTTGCAGCGTCCGCAAAGTTTGCTGGATTCCCCATTACAATAAAGTAAAATGCAAACGCAATTGCAATTGCTATCGAAATGGCAATTACATTAAACAGATTTTTCATAAAAAAACTCCATAATTTGTTAAAAGTTAATAAATATTATTACAACATTTTTATTGCTGATTGCAAATCATCTGCAACATTAAATACAGTTATCAGTTTTGTTATGATAAATATATTTTCGAGTGATTTATCTAAGTTGCATAAAATTATTTCGCCACCGCGTTTTGCAAAATTCGAGTGCGCAGCTATCAACACACCCAAAGCCGTTGAATTCAGATAAGTTGCTTTCTCAAAATCAATTATCAGTTTGTTTTTCTTCTCTTCGGCATATTTTTTCAATATATCGCGAAGCGCATCGGTTTCCTCGCCACCGATGAATTGCCCACGCAAATGGACTATCACTCCGCCTATCTGTTCTTCTACTTTTACCTGCGACATCTATTAACTCCTTTTATTATACGTAATTTCAAAAATAATAAAAAAAACATACTTATTATAATATTTTGTTTATCTTTGCTAATATTAAACAAAAATTAATCATTCATTATCGAATTTATTTATTCTTAATAATACCTTAATATTTATCTCACAATTAATGATACAACAATTTAACGCCTTATTTAGTTACTTGCCCAAGCAAAATTCTTGCGTGTCCGTTGAAATCTTTAATAAATTCTATCCTGAAAGCACCAAAAATCTCCCTCAGTTCCGTTTCCCTGTTCGCAGGAAGTTCGAGCAAAAAAGCCCCGCCACTACTTAATGCCGAAGGGAAAATTTCGGCAAAACGTCGGTAAAACGTAAGCCCATCGGCATCGTCTGTTAGTGCTTCTTTCGGTTCGTGGTAGAGCTCGCGTTCAAGCTGATTGTATTCCTCGAGCGAAACGTAGGGCGGATTTGACACTATCAGGTCGTATCTCTGTTTTGGTGCTACCTTCAGAATATCCGACTGGTAAAAAGTAATATTCCCTGCTTTGTTCAACTCAGCATTTTGCTTGGATGTTGCAATAGCCTTCGGGCTTTTATCTATTGCGACAATTTCAGCTTCGGGGAAGCATTTTGCCAGATAGATAGCAATACAACCCGAGCCAGTGCCAATATCCAATATCCTTTTGTAAGAACGCTGACGTATTAATTCTTCGGCTTTTTTTGCAAGAAGTTCGGTTTCCGGTCGCGGAATAAGCACCGAATTATTGAGCACCACTTCGATATTGAGAAATTGCTCTTTGTTTAGCAAATATTGCAAAGGTTCGCCAGACGCACGTTTTCGTAGCAATTGACGCATATGCTCGAGTTCGGTCTCTCCGAGCGGCATATCGTGCTTCAGATAAAGCTGCAACCTTTGTAAATTGAGAGTTTTCGATAGCAGTAGTTCTACATTTAATCTTGCACTTTCTACGTTGTGTTTTGTCAGATATTCCGAACCATTATTGATAATATCTAATATAGTTGTTCTTTTCATAACAGCTTGGATAGTAAAAGCGGAAAATGGAGTATAGACAGGTGGTGCACCTGCCTATACTGCAACGAATTTGGAAAGAAGCGACAGCAATGCCATACGAATAAAAACGCCGTGAGTAACCTGCGTTTGTATAAGGCAATTTGGATATGAACTAACTCTGTAATCAAGCTCAATTCCATAATTGACGGGTCCCGGATGCATTAGTACAAGGTCTGGCTTGCGAGAAAATTGCTCCAAAGAAACTCCATAATACTTGGAAAACTCGCGAATAGACGGAAGAATGCCACTTTCCATCCTTTCTCTTTGCAAACGAAGCATAAGCAGAACATCTGCCCACTCGATTGCGTCGTCAACGCTTTCAATTAATTTCACATCCCAGGGATTGAGGTATCTTGGCAGCAATGTGCCCGGCGAGCAAAGCGCCACCTCAGCCCCAAGAGTTTTCAATACGTTAATGTTCGAGCGTGCAACACGGCTGTGCAAAATATCACCTGCAATACACACCTTCAACCCTTCTACTCGCCCAAAATGACGCCACAAGGTGAAGCTATCGAGCAACGCCTGTGTGGGATGCTCGTGCTTGCCATCGCCGGCATTGAGGATTACACCGCGTGTGTTCTCCTGCAAAAATTTCGGAACGCCGCTATTCGAGTGGCGAACGACATACATCTGGACATCCATTGCTTCAATTGTCCGAAGCGTATCTATCAAAGATTCGCCTTTGGTCAGGCTCGACGACGACGATGCAAAAGAAATTGTGTCGGCAGAAAGTCTCTTCGCTGCAAGTTCGAACGAAAGTTTTGTGCGTGTCGATGGCTCGAAAAACGCAAGAGCAACAGTTATTCCTTTCAAATCTGTAAATTTTCTCTCTTTCGGATAATTTTCCAAAAAGAACTGTGCTTTCCCGAAAATTGCTGCGATATCTTCTGCGGTCAAATCTTCTGAGTTGATTAAGTATGGCTTGCTTAGTAAATAGTCATTATTCATAATTTTTTAAAAATTGAATAAAACAAATTAGGCAAAAATATAAAAAAAGCCGTTCATAATGAACGGCAATTTTTACAAACTTAAAAATTATTTTTTCTTCTTATTTTTAGCTGTCGAAGCAACTTCTTCTTTCAAAGTTTTGCCTGGCTTGAATCTTGCAACTTTTGTAGCAGGAATTTTAATTGTGTCGCCAGTACGTGGATTTTTGCCAGTGCGAGCTTTGCGGTCTGCAACTTCGAATGTGCCGAAGCCAACCAAAGTGAGTTTCTCGCCTTTTACGAGAATTCCTTTGATTGAATCAAATGTTGCATTGATAGCTTTTTCTGCATCAACCTTTGTCATACCAGCGGTTTCTGCTACTGCTTTGATTAAGTCTGTTTTGTTCATAAAACACCTTTAATTAATGAAAAAAAGAGAACTAATTAAAATTAGTTAAAAAAATGTTGCCTTTCTCTATAACGTTATTTTTCAAGGATTTCACGACACTTTGCAAATATCACGTTGTAAATATATAAAGTTTTTCAACAACTTACAACATTTTTTTTCTAAACAAGTAATTTTTTTTCATTTTTTATTTTTTTTGATTTTTCTGTGTAGAGACGCAATGCATTGCGTCTCTACCGTTGTTTCTTTTGCGTCTCTACATACGGTAATTGCATTGTGTCTCTCAGCATACAAAAAAAGGGCGAGAATTACTCTCGCCCCTTGCTTTTTGCTTTATTTATTCGCTATCTGACTGATATTTTTTGTCTCAATTTTCACAGGGAATTGCTTTCGTAGGCGGCTAAGCCATTCTTCGGTAAGTCTTTTCTGAATTAAATCCTGAATTTTTGGTGCAATATCCGGGATTGCCTCTTCGAACGACTTTTTGCGTGCATCCTCGATTGCATTCACTTTGATAATTGAATAGCCTTGCTCATAAGCTACTGGCTCGGACATATCGCCCGGGCGGAGTTTCTTTTCGGAAGCAAGTTTTGCAAGCTGGTTGCGGTCAAGCGGAAGAAGTCCGTGATGACCTTTTTTTGCACGCATTCCTATTCTCTGGGTGTGTTTGTTTGCAGCATCATCGAAACTAATTGCACCGGAACGTAGTTGCTTATAGACGCTATCGGCATCCGCTTTTTGCAAAAAGTAAATCTCGCTTATATCATACATAACCGGACGCGTCAAATCCATTGATGTTGTGTCGTAATAAACTTTTGCTAACGCAGAATCGAACTTCATTTTGTCCCATACTTCGAGAGCCTCGACTTTGAAAAGCAATATGCCATCGCGAAACTCTTTCACCAAATCGTGAAATTCCTCGTATTCCTTTTCTAAATTGCTTGTTGCATAATCAACGACACGCGATTCAACTATTTTCTTGATTGCATTGCTTAGCCCATCGCGATTGAGCGGAGTGCCACGAAGCTCTTTCGAAGTAGAAACCTCACCAATGAATCTGCCAACAGTTGTGTTTTCGCCACGCAAAGTAAACAAATTCTGTTTCCTGACCGGTTCAGTTACCGACGCCTCCCAACCTTGCTCAAGGCTTGTTTTGGTAGTGTCGAGCTGATTAACCAATGCATCAAGAGCCTGGTCGTTCTTTTTGAACCCGTATTCTTGTTCAAGCTTTTCTATGTATTTCATCTTATCTTCTGAAAAATAGAGACGTTTGTATGTAGCCCTGAGTTCATCGAGTTCGGCTGCAGTGTTTACTGGCAATATAGAATCAACTTTGAAAATATGGTAATAGTTTTGGGTAAAAACAGGGTCTGAAATTTCCCCGGCTTTTAGCTTATAAATTGCTTCTTCGATTTCCGGGATATAAGTTTCCTGCGTGTTGTTCAAACCGGTAGAACGGCTATAATATCCATCGACTGCCCCACCTTGCGGTGCAGTGCGTGTATCGATGCTATGCTCTTTTGCAATTGCGGCAAAAGAAGCTTTGCCCTGACGCATTAATTGAACTAAACTATCGGCTTTTTGCCTGAATTCTTCATCGCTGAACTTATTATTTTTGTTTTCGAGAACTATCGAACGCATTTTCAGATAGTTACGGGGCGATTCGTCCAAAGCCTTTATTAGAAAATATCCGAAATTAGTTCTTACTGGTTGCTTTGTATATTCGCCTTTTTTCAATTTATATATTTCTTCTTCCAGAATTCTATTGACACGCCCAACCGTTATATAGCTCCGCACAACACCACCGTTCCGGGATGTTTCCGGGTCGTCTGAATATTTTTTGGCAACTTCTTCGAACGGAACGCCTTGCTGCAATTCATTCAACGCATTTTTGATTTTTTCGTATGCTGCGGTAGTATCGTTGTTAGCCCCAACTATAGCAATAATAATCGCAACTTTGTATTCTTTTTCACGCATTTTTTGCCATCTCTCAAGAGTAGGTTCGGTTAGTTTCTTTTCGAAGAAGAAAGATTCGGCAAGCAACTTCCGGTTTTGGCTGATGTCTTCGACAACCGCAGAATCTTTGTCGAAACCACGAGCAATAGCGTCCTGAACTTTCAGTCTATAATTTACATAAAGATTAACAAAATCGATGATGCTATCTTTTGGCAAATCGGTTAGCTTTTGATGCTTGCGGTTCATATTTTTCTGGAATGCGCGCTCGACTTGCTTATAAGTAATGTTTTCCTTGCCAACTGTTGCCAGAACAATGTTTGAATTGTCAGTTGGTTTCTTCTTCTGGGCAAAAGAAACAAAACTAATTCCAAATAATAGAATCGCAACGATAATCCATTGCTTCATAATTCCTTACCTCTATGAGAATTAACAATTTGTATGCAAAATATTAAGTAAATTACCATTTTTTTTCCGAATTACAAAGAAATCGAACGGCTAAGTGTTGTATTTTCAATTGACCTGTTCATTGCCTTCTGCTTAATCGTAATTATTGGGAATTTGCATTCCGTGTAAAAAGAAAGGGCTACCTTCGGGGGTAGCCCTTCCTTGCTTGTCTAAACCAAGATTATTTCACAATAACGAGTTTCTCACGTGCCTGGAACGGACCGCTAACCATATTGATAAAGTAAACGCCCGAGCCAAGTTCGCTTGTGATGATTGTTGCTTTGTAGTCGCCAGCACGCATTTCGCCGTCCTGAAGCACCCGAACAACCTCACCTTGTGCATTTATAAGCTCGATACGGGTATATACGTTATCCAAACCAACACTGAAATCAAGCGTTACCGAACCACCGGAAACCGGATTTGGCTTAATCGGTATCATCTTGAACTGGTTCTTGTTAATGATAACGTTGCGTAAGTCTTGCACGCAATGTTGCAATGAAATACGTCCGGGAACATTCACCGAGCTTACACATTCGTCGCGGTCGTGGAATGTAATTTGCCCAAACGATGGAGTAAACGAACTGCTATCGGAAAGCAGAATTAAGAAGTTTGGATTGAAGAGTTTTCCATCCTTGTCGATTGGCAATCCACCTTTACCGTGAACAAACAACGAAGCAGATGTTTCGCTATGAAGCACTTCATTGGCAGTAAGAACCCAGTTTTTCAATACTTCGCCCGGAGTAACAGAGCCGTTGTATTTCATCCATTTTGGATTGTATTTTATTTCAACAGTAAACTCAGTAATTTGAACTTCAGCCCAAGTGCCCATATGTCCTGCATCAGGAACAAGCTTAATAGAAACAGGGAATTCTTTGTATTTACTGGTAGTAGTCATTCCAGCAGTCATCTGGTCAATGCGAGGCAGTGAAAGCTCAACATTGCTGAGAACGCTCATAGCTGAAAGTTCTGCTTCATAAGTGCCAATTGAAGTTTCAACGTATAATTTTGCTTTAATTTTGTTGCCATTGTCGTGAATTTGACCAGTGCGAGCATCCGGTTTGAAACGAACGTTGTAAACTTTGGTGCTTTGTGGGTCAACCTGGTCGCCCGGTGTAAATCCAAGCACTTCGAAAATATCAGAGTAAGCATCTTCCACTTGAATATTGTTAATCTCAAATGATCGGGTTGTGCCGGTATTACGAACCTCGAAGCTCAATTGAGGATCGTCGCAACGTGTTCTGCGTTGGAAATCTATGTTAGTAACTTCCAATCCGCGGTCAAATGCATTACCAACTACATTGATTGTTGTAATTTGCAAGCTATCGTAAGCAGGGAATGCATCGTTGTAAATATCCAATGCAATTTCTCTGCGAAGTGTGCGAGTTGGAGTGAATGTAACTGGTATTTCGAGTTCCTGACCACGAGCCAATACAAAGTCTGTCGGCAGTGGCTGCAAGAAATTGAAGTCCTGGTTCGAATTTGGAGTAACAGGGCGTATGCGAATTTCTTTGATAAACAGGTCTGCTGTATTGCTTAACGAGCGAATTTTAATGCTGCCTGTTACAGGATGAAGTTCGCCAACTTCCACTTCCGGAGTGAATTCAAAACCAATTGCTTCGATTTGCGGCAGATATGCTGAACCTTCAAGTACACCATAAAGACTACCACGAGGTATATTATCGCTCGAAGCAAATATTGGATATATTTTTACATTAGTTCTAACATTATCAGTAATCGGTTTAAATCTCAAAAGAACGCGAACGACTTTAGTTTTGTTCGGGTCAGTTTCGGTTTGAGGCCAGATTTCTATTTGGTTCTGTCCGGTTGCGATAAAGTTTGGCTCATAACCAACAACTTCGTAGCTACCATCGTTGTCGTTTTCATCAATTTCGGCACGAATGAATTTAAGTGGTGAAGTCCCGATATTAGATACTTCAACATAACCCTGATATGCATCTATCATCTTAACATTTGCATCTAATACACGGCGGGCTCCCCAATTGAAGCTGGTAATCTGTGGTCCTGGCTTAATACCAATACCACGGATATCCGACCAGTATTTACCGCTGGCTGCGTTGGAATTAAAGTCTATTCTTGCAGTATAATCGCCGTTGTCTGCTGGAGTAAAGCATATAGTTCTAAATAAAACGCTCTGTCCCGGTGTAATTATAACAGGGAATGCCGGCTCGATCGGATCTTCCAAAGTAAATGCCAGATTACCCGGATTCCAGGTAAATCCATCAATTACTAAATTCATACTTCCCGTGTTGCGAACGACTATGCCGCTTGTATGGCACTTCTTATCGCCAACAACTACCGCACCAAAGTTATAGTCTGTTACGTCAATCTTTGGAATTACACCGCGACCAGTAACCGGGAAGGAAAATTTTAAACACTCAGTTTCAATAAGCACAGAGTCAATATCCAAATTAAATTCATTCGGCGATTCATTAACCGGCGAATAACGAACGTTTATAGGTATTTCTGACTTCTTTGGAATTACTGTTGGGATTGCTGGCAAATCCACTAATTGATAATATTGCCCTCTATATAATTTTATTGACTTTATTGTTACGTCATTTCCGCCCTTGTTTTGTATGATATATGTCAAATCAGACGATTTGCCTACCTGAACAGCTCCGAATTGGAGTATATCTGGATTGCTTGCAATTTTGTCAGCGAAATATTCTATTTTAGTTTTGGATTCATTTCCTGCACGGTCAACTATCGATAAATAAGCAACAGCGTCTTTTGTTATATCATCAACTTGCAACTCGAACGTAAAGTCGGTCTTCGGTGGGAACGGTGTAAATGGTGTTGTAAATATCGGGTCTTTGAAATTCTCTGTTCCATCAAGTAGTCTTGGCTGGTCGGAGACACCTAAATCTTGTTGAAATGGGTCGTCCCCTTCTTTGCCATTGCGAATTTCAGTAAATCTAACGGTGTATTTGCCACAATTGCCTTCTACATACACTTCCGGAGCCAATGTATCAACTACATCGGTTACTTTAAACTGCATCGCAGCAGGCCACCCGTAGGAATCCACACTTGTAAATCCATACACATATCCACCAAATGGTGTTTCGCCTGTTACGTAGTGCGCCCCCGGTCCCACTCTTACTCTTGCAAAATATAAGTCAGTATCTGGTATTCTGTTCATCTTGAATTGCGGAACTGTCTGATAAATTGGTTTCCCGTCAAGTTTTATAGATTCAATTAATTGCACATGTCTCATTGGGTCTAATGTATCACCTATTGCAATAATATTGAACCAGTTGTCGTCAAATTGCCCTGATGGTGTCTGGAAAATTGTAAGGTTTGTAAATTGCTCCACAGCTGTTGTTACTATCATAAACGGGTCGTAGTCATTATTGCCGTCCCAACTCGATGAATATGAGTAGTGCAAAACTAATATTGGTTTATTTGCAGAGAAAATTGATACACCACGTATTGATTTAACTTCGGGACCAGGTGCCCCCAACACTTCACTAAATTCCACAAAATCACCCGAACGTTTTAATGTCCCGACTCGTCTTTCAATTAGTTCTTGTGTGTTTTCGTCATACCAGCGTACTTCATAATTAGTCATATTTTCCGCCGCTACTATCCGGAAAAGGTCTCCTTTAAACGGCGGTCTTTGCAACTGTATTGTAGCATACCTTTTGCCCCAGGCGCTTACAGGCGGCAGCATCTCTACCAAGTGGTCACGAGATGATGAAATAAGCGCCGGCAGGTCGGCTCTCTGGTGATACGAGAGCAGCCCTATTGGTTTGTCGCTCTTTATTCTTGAACCTGTTAAATCAAAATCACCATCCTGATTTGCCGCACCACGAACGCAATAGACCTGACCACGGTTCAGAGTTACAGACCATTTGTCACCGATCTTGCGTCCTCCCGTAGTTGCGTCGGACTGTGCCCCGCGTCCTTTGAGCTCTATGTTTACTGTTGTATTGTTCTCCGATGCCATAATTACAAAGCCGCTACCCATATATGGGAACCCCTGGTCGTTTGATCCTTCGTTATTATCATAGTAGCAGGCGTGTATGTAGTCAGTCCCCCACGAAGCAACCGGAATAGCCATATAGCCGTCCGATGTTGTTGATTTTGTGTTCAGGCAGTAAACAGAAATCGGGCTGGAACTCGATACTATTCGGAACGCTTTATTGTCCTGCGGAGTTTCGTATGGAACGCGTACTTCGTCGCGAGCCATATTCAGCTCCATCGGAGTTCTGAATTGAATTACGCTGTAAGGCTTTGAAATAGTTTTCCTTGCGATAGTTCCGTTTGTGCGGGCATTCTGAAGCTCTACCACTGTTGGCTTTGCAGACGAAACAAAGATGAACAAATCGCCACTTGTCCACGAAGCAACTTCATTTTGTGGAAAGGCAACAATAAATTCGTAGCCCTGAGAATTTGCACCCGCAGTTAGCACCTGATTGCTCAGGTTCTGCTTGATTTTTTCGATGCGTGTATTCTGGGCATTTGCAGCCATCGCTAAGGCTACTATGCACAGCATAAAAGTCAATGTGAACAGTTTTTTCATTTTAACCCCTTGTTTAATAACAATTTATATAAAATATTTCTATTCCTTATCTGTAATAACAAATAATATTAAAAAAAATCACAAAAATAATTGAATAATAATTAATATTATTCGCTATAACTTTCAAAATACAAAAAATCTTAATAAAAAACTAAATAATTGTTTTATTTGTATATTACATTGCTTAATTTAACTTTATTGAACCGAAATAATTGACTATGCGAATTTGTGTTACTATATTTTTATTCTTGCTATCATTAGAGTGTTCTCTCGCTCAAATCTTCCTGACCGACAAGGGCTCGTCGCCATCAAACTTCTTTCAATTCAGTAGCAACATCGAAAGAAACTCCCCACCTAACTTCTACAACACCAAAGGATACAAGCCTATCGAACGTCTTAGGCACAGACTTTCGGTGCGAACCGACTCTGCCGGACATCTTCCTGCCACTATCGGCATTTTTGATGAATACAAAAAACTGTTACGCAACAAAGCTCAACAGTTCAACCAAAATACAAACCTCTGGCAGGAACTTGGTCCGCGTCTTCCGCAAGAAGGCTCCGATAAACGCCTCTCGGGCAGTGGTCGTGTCAATGTAGTTGCCTTCGACCCGCTCGATAGCAATTTAATCTGGCTCGGCTCGGCTTCGGGCGGACTTTGGAAAAGCACAAACCGCGGTCGTAGCTGGGAAGTTGTGCCTTTTACTGAGTTCCTGTCTATGGGAGTTTCCGATATAGCCATTCCGGCGCAAAACCCCAACACAATTTACGTTGCAACCGGCGATGCCGATGGAAGCAGTTTCTTTGGTTGCTTCTCGCTCGGTATTATTAAATCCACCGACAAGGGAAACACTTGGGAAATATTACCAACAGGAATTGAATATAGCAGCGGTCAGTTTATTTCAAAATTGCTCGTTCATCCCGAAAATCCTCAAATCCTTTATGCTGCAACAAGCACTTCCATAATAAAATCTACCGACGCTGGCAAATCCTGGCAAACTCTCACCGATGGCTTCAATTTTCGCGACCTTTGCTTCAAAGAAGGCACGCCCGACGTCCTGTTTGCAACAACTTACAGTCTTGCCGATGGTGCTTTCCTGCTCATCTCCGAAGATGCCGGCGAAAACTGGTTCTTTGCTAATTACTGGCGCGATGCCTCCCGTGTGAAGCTTGCCACCACTCCGATTGATCCCTCGCGTCTGCTTGCTTTGTGCGTCTCGAAGCACACCAACTCGTTCGGCGGGCTTTATCTATCTGATAGTGACGGGTATTTCTGGCAAGCATTATTTCCCGATACTGCTAAATACTCCGAATTAGTTCAGGCACAAGGCTTTTTCAATCTTGTGCTTTCGTTTCTGCCAAATAGCAAAGATGAGTTCTATGTTGGTGGTGTGTGGCTCTATCGCGGTAGTCTTCGCTCAGACGAATTTACTCCAATCAGCAACGAAGTTCACGTTGATATGCACGACATTAAATATAACCGGTTTGACGGCAAAATCTATCTTGCAAACGACGGCGGAATTTACAGATTTAATCCCGATTTTTCCAAAATCGAAAATATCAGTTCCAATCTCGGTATTACTCAATTCTACCGTATCGGGCTAAGTCCGTATAATCCCCGGTTGTTCTATGGCGGTTCGCAGGACAATAACGTTTACGAATATTTTTATGATAAATGGAAGTTCTTCTGGGCTGGCGACGGTATGGAATGCTTTGTCGCTCCCGACAACCCTTCGCTTGTGTATTTCTCCACTCAGCGGGGCAATCTGTTCAATACCGAAACCGGCAAAATGGAAATTCCTTCAAACGAAAAACGCCCTTGGGTCGCTTCTTTTGGCTACCACTTCGCAAATCCCAAAATCGTCTATTGCGGATACGAAAATCTCTGGACTACTACCGATAAAGGTCTCACCTGGCAGAAAATTTCGGATTTTGCCGACAGTTCCACTATTAATGCAATTGCTTCTTCTTATTCAGATGAAAATGTGTTTGCCGTAGCCAAATCAAACAATTTGTATTATACCGCAAATTCCGGAAAGAACTGGACTGCTCTCTTGCAGCTAAAAAGCCCGATTTCAGCAATTCAGTTCGACATTTACAGTAACCTATGGATTGCTTGCGGCGGTTTTGCTACTTCGCTAAAACTCTTTCGATGGAATAATTCTAATTTAGAAAATCACTCGTATAATTTACCTAACATTCCTGTTAATTGTATCGTCATCGACAGCACGACCGACATCATCTACGTTGGAACCGATATTGGCGTATTCCGTAAACGGCTACGCGATACCGTCTGGCTTCCTGCCGGAGACGGCTTGCCAGCTGTTATTATTAACGAGTTGGAAATTCACTACGGAACCGGAACTCTATTTGCGGCAACTTTCGGGCGCGGAGTGTGGGCTTTGCAGCTCTGGGAGTGTCCGGCAGAAAAACCAATTGTTGCCGTTCCGGAACGCGTTGTCTTCTGCCCGGACGAGGAAGTAACTTTAGAGGTGCTCAATCCTGTTTCAGATTATACTTACATCTGGAATAACGGCAGCAGAGGCTCGTCGCTCAAAGTTTCGCAATCAGGCAATTACTACGTTTCGGCTGTACGGAATAATGGTTGCCTTGCCGTAAGCGACACAGTTTACCTATGGAAACCCGCAAGCCCCGAAATCAACTTGATTTTGCTCACCTCGAACCCAATTTGCGAAGGCGATACAGCTATGATACTTGCAAAAATCCAAAGCTCTCAGAAAGTGTTGCATAGTGGCTGGTCTAACGGCAGAATTGGCTTGATCGGACAATTTACTCAGGCAGGAAAATACTTCTTCTGGCTAACCGACGAATACAACTGCCGCTACACCTCTTCCCTCTTCGAAATCTTTGTAAATCCATTGCCACCCAAGCCAACTATACGCAAAAACGGCAATTGGCTCGAAACTGACGCAACAGGCACACTCTACTGGTATGCAAACGACACTTTGATTGCAGACGCTTCCGACAACCGTTGCTATGCTTTTGCTCCCGGTCGATATTACGTCATAGTGCAAGACGCAAACTACTGCAAAAACTCGTCCGACACATTAGAAATCCGGTTTGAAAGCTCTCCTGTTGCAAATATGCAGGTGCGGCTCGCCCCAAACCCAACAAACGAATTATTGACGCTCGAACTTAATCTGCTCGAAGAAAGCCAGTTCGAGATTACAATTTACAACACACTTGGGCAAGAAGTGTTCTTACGCCGCTACCCCTCGCGTCGAGGATACGTGTTCGAACAAATTGATTTGCGGCAGTTTGCCCCATCGGCGTATTTCGTAAGCATTCGCAACGAGTTTGGCAGTCTCTCCAAAACCTTCGTTGTTGTGCGGTAAAAGCTTTCTTTATAGTTTTTCCAAAGTAATTAGGAAGTAGATGGATTATATTAATTTTGCTTCTAAAATCATTTTTTTTGAATTCACTCAAAACGAGTTCAAAGAAAATTGCTTCAGCTCCGTAGAGTACGAAGATGAGATTAATCTATTGAAGATCACCTAAAATCAATCAAACAATAGATTTGCTCGCCTTGTGTCGAAAACTCTTCTTTGCACAATATTTTTTTCTTTCATATTTTTGCTAAAAAAACAGAGGATTTCAATGATAAAGCACAATTTTTGGTCTTCGGTTCTGCTGACTGTGGCTTTGATTGGTTTTGCAGCCTGGTTTGGAGGTAATCTATCCCGCACTGCAATTGGCTACGATATTTTCAAGCCCGAAGCAGTGCTTTCGCTCAAAGAGAACTACAACGATGCAATCAGAATGCAAAATATATATTTATTCGCCGATTTAGCTATTTATACCGACGTCGGTTACGGACTGTTCGCCATTTCTTTGATAATCTACGCTTTACGTAACAGAAAATCGTGGAAGCAAAACGGCTGGCTACTGATGTCGCTTATTCTGCTCTTGCTTGCTCTTCCGGTGCAAGCATATCTGTTCTATATGGACTGGCGACTGGCTAACTCGGTTGTTCTCCAAAACGTTCGCGATTTTTACGATTGGGAAGTGCAGGAATTTTTCTACAACAGATTTGTCGGCAACAACTGGACCGTTGCAAGCAGTCTCAGCTTTCTTACAACTTCGGCAGCAGCTGCCTGCTTTGCCTGGCTGCCACTTATAAGAAAGGAGAATGCCAATGACAACTAAGGAATTGCTTAAAGAACTCGAATATATCGCTCAAAATTCCGGCGTTGTTGTTCGCCGCGAAAAAGGAAACTTCAAAAGTGGTGCCGCTGTGCTAAAAGAGCGAAAACTCGTTTTAATAAATAAAAATGCTACCCCTGAAATTGCCGCCCGGGCTATCGCTCGCGGCTTGCCCGAGGACGTGCTTCAGCATAGCTTCATCAAGCCATACGTTCGCGAATTTATCGAATCGGAAGCCGCTCTCGAAAAACCCAAATTCGAAATTGTTGTAAAATACTGATTATTATCTGACACTGTCTTTGATTAATGGCTTTTTCTGTATTGGTTCCGAAGGCTGTATCAGTTTTATTTGCTCATCCTTCTTTTGATTGTAGCGTCGAATATTTTTCGGAACATTCTCAATCGCATCTACGCGGCTGGTGGGATCTTCTGCCCAGGGATTTGCGTTTAGCACTTCGCTGGCAGTTATTCTCACGTTCTTCACTACTGTGCCGCGTTTGCCGGGTATTTCCAGCAATTCATCATTTCGATAAAAGCGTATTGCCCCAAAGTTCCCCTGATGAACAATTGCAAATTCGCCCACATTCCAGCTGCGCTCCATTCCCGGATACATCAGCAATTCCTCGCTTCGGGCTCCGTCTATTTCTATTCGCATCCACGCAGTATCGCGGGCTACTGCTTTTATCACTATCGAATCGCTTTTATTGAAAAACTCTGTTAATTTGTTCTCTATGTTATTTTCCGTTTTCTCTGCGGCTGTGTCCTGCGCATATCGCTGTTCCTCGAAGAACTTTTTCGTATCGAAAAAGAAAACAAAATATATTACAAGCAACAGAAAAATCGCAATTGCTGAAATAATAATATAATTTATAAATACCGGATTTACGCTGAAACGCACTCTTCGCTTCCGGAATATTTCCGTATAGTCCTTGCTTTGCGAAACTTCTGTGGAAGTAACTATTTTTTTAGGTTTTTCCTTTTTCTTTTTGATGGGTTTTGTGGCAGGTTTTTCTACTTCCAAATCAGCATTTTCTGTCGTTGCTTCATCTGGTTCTGCAGTCGCAATCGGTTCCGCTGCCTCTTGCTTGCGCTCGGCTGGCGGCACTTCCTGCTGAGCACTTAAATCAGAAATTTCATATAAATTGCATAATTTCCTGATAAAAGACTTAATATACACTTCGGGCAAAACGTTGTATTCCCCATTTTCGATTGCTTCGATTATATGCGTCCGAATACTCGTCGCCTTGCTCACCTCTTCGATTGAAAGGTTGCGTCTCAGACGCTCCGATTTGAGTATTTTGCCCGTTTCATTCATAAATTTCTTTTCTCTAATTTAATATTTGTTTTGAATTTATGAAAATTTTTTTATTTAGAGTTATCAATTAATATGCCAAATAATTTAATAATTTATTCTGTTATCTTTCGTTTAATAAGTATTTACAAATAATCCGGAAATATATGGCATTTATAATATTAATAGCAACTGCTGCAATTTCGCTATATGCAATGTATCGCAACCAAAGCATATATTACCGCTGGATGTTTTCGCCCTGGCGGGTGCGTCGCGAAGGTGCGTGGTACACTTTCATCACAAGCGGTTTCCTGCACGCCGATCTTACTCATCTTGCTTTCAATATGATTACTTTCTACTTTTTTGCATTTAGATTTGAAGAAATTGTCGGGGCAACAAACTTTCTTATAATTTACTTCGGAAGTATGATTATCGCAGATTTGGGCTCGTTTTTCAAACACGCAAACAATCCCAATTTCCGTTCGCTCGGGGCTTCGGGAGCAGTCTCAGGTATCGTTTTCGGTTCGATTTTATACTTCCCCACAAGCAAAATGATAATTTTCCCGTTGCCAATCCCAATTCCCGCTTATATTTTTGGTGTGCTCTATCTTGCGTGGTGCTTCTATGCCGAACGTCAGGCACGCGACAACATCAATCATTCGGCTCATCTCTTCGGAGCAATTGCCGGAATTGTGCTGACCGTTCTGCTCGAACCCAATGTAGTTCAGCATTTTCTGAATCATTTTTGATTAATCTTGCTTTTTCCCGTAATCTATTAATTTATGGACGGCTTCGATAAATTGCTTCATCTCTTCTTCGGTTGTAAAATAGCCGGGGCTTACTCGTATTGTGCCGTGCGGTTCGCTTCCTAAATACTTATGAATAAGCGGGGCGCAATGCAACCCACCACGAACAAGTATTGAAAACGAATTTGCTAAAATAAAGGCTGCTTCTTCGGCTTCGATATTCTCTATGTTGAACGAAATCAAACTGAAACTGCTCTTTGTCTCGCTGTGATACAACTTTATTGTCGGGTTGCCTTTGAACTCATCAAGAAACATCGAAACAAGCTTCTTTTTGTGTTCCTGAATTTTTTCTAAAGTTTCTTTTTTGATAAAATCCACTCCTGCCGCCATAGATGCAATACCGGTATAGTTCTGGGTGCCTGCTTCGTAGATGTGTGGCTCTTCTCTCGGATATTCGAGTTCGCGGCTTTTGTAACCTGTTCCACCGGTTTTAAGCGGAATCACAGAAATATCTTCCTTTATATATATTCCGCCTGTGCCGGTTGTGCCAAACAAGGACTTATGCCCTGTGAAAGCGAGCATATCAATGCCATCTTTATCAATATTTATTTTCACATTTCCAACCGATTGCGAAGCATCCACCAGCAATTTCACGCCATATTCACGGGCAATTGCCGCAATTTCAGCTATATCCTGCACTGTGCCTGTAACATTCGAACAATGATTTACAACTATTAGAGCTGTCTGCGGCTGTATTGCTTTGCGGATGTCGTCGGGCGACACATATCCGGTTGCGTCGCAAGGAACAATTGTGGCATCGCTCATATGAATTCGCAATCGATGGTGAAGTGGTCGCAGCACTGAATTATGTTCCGTTGCCGTTGCAACTATATGCCGGCGACACAAATCGTAACCTTTCATTATCAGGTTTATTGCTTCGGTGCTCCCCGACGTAAAAAACAACCGCTTGTGGTTTCGCACTCCCAAAAATTTCGCAATGCTCTTGCGATAATCAACCATCTTATCCTGAAAAAATAGTCCTCCGCGGTGGACATTTTGCGGCATTTCTTTGATGCTTTTCAATACTGCCTGCTCAACAGCCTCTGGCTTTGGGTACGACGTTGCAGCATTGTTCAAATAAACATAACGTTTTTTCATTTTCAATTTAAATTTATAAACAAATTAATTAAAAAATTGTTAATTTAATTTTTTGTTTAACTTACTTGCTCTGATATGTTAAAAAGAATATCATTCATTATTATTTTATACATTTGTATTGCAGGCAATACTTTTTCGCAAGGATTGCTTGTTCCGTATAATTTAAACTTCGAACTTGGTGCCGTGGGCTACGAACCACCGCAATGGGATGCCAGCAACTCGGCACAAAAGCAAGGCTACGTTATTATTACAACCGATTCGCTCTCGCACTCGGGACGCAAATCGCTTGTGATTAATTCGCCCGACACTAAGGACACCTCTACTATCGCATTCGTCAGGCAATCGATTAACGCCCGTAATTATCGTGCCAACAAAGTTAATTTTGGTGCCTACCTGCTTGCTTTTTTGGACAATGAACAGTCTTTCGCATTTCTCTGGGCTAATGTGCGGGACAAAGACGGCAATATTATTGCTTCTTTCAGTTCGCAGGATAATCCTATCACCTCCGGCAACTGGTCCCGCTTCTCTATTATGCTCGATATTCCCCAGAACGCCGAAACGATTAATTACGGTTTCGCTCTCAAGGGCAGCGGCACTGTTTTCATCGACAACGCCAATTTCGATATAATCCAGTCAGACCCCAAATATTATGCAAAGCAATCAAATCTGTCCGCTTCCGAACTCGATAATTTAGTTGCTTTCGCTGAAATTTTCGGGCTTATAAAGTATTTTTACCCAAATTTCTATTCCGACAAAATTGATTGGAATAACTTCCTGATTGCCGGAATCGAAAAAGCCGAATCTGCAAAAAATTCTGATGAATTTGTGAAATTACTGAGCCCGCTTGTTAATTCTGTTGCTCCGGAAGCTAAATTTAATAATAAATTAAACCTCACGCCCAACGACAAATTACCCGCTTACGCCTGGTTGCACACCGGAGTGCCTTCTAACTACGCCAACGCTGTTTCGAACAGCAAAATGATTAATCTTGCCCTATCCCAACGCACAAGCACCGCTCTTGCAATGCAACGCACACCTATTAGCGTAGGCAAAATCCACCCGACAGGAATTGAACTTTCCGCTGAATGCTCACTCGCAGCTGAAAACAGTTCCGCTTTCGGCAATATTTTAGTTCGCTTCGAAGACGAAAACAACCGCATAATCAGCTTTACATCTTTCGAGCCACCCTTTGTAAAATCTACTGATCAAAACACTTACTCGCTCAAAACTAAAGTTCCCGACAATACAAAATTCATTCGTCTGGCTACAAATTTAGACGGCGAAGGCACTTTCTCGGTTCGTAAAATCGAGTTGAAAATTTATGCAAAAACTCTCAACAACCCACGCCGCATAATTATCGATTTCGAGAGCGAACCCTTGGTGAACTGGAATTTACTGGACGAATCCGCCCGCGCCGGCTACCAGTTTTCTGCTGAAAACGGCTTCCTGAAATTGTTCTCCACTCAGCACAATAAAATCTTACGCCCAAATAATACTTATTCTCTCACTTTGCAAAACTCAGTCGAGTATTCCCAACCACTCGTTCTCAATATTGATAGCGTTGCAAATGCAAATTATAACGTAAATTTCCGTACCCGGTTGCTAACAAAACCAGCGGACTTTGTCCCTGCCACAGCCGACCGCCACAGCAGAATTGCCCTTGTGATAGACCTTTGGAACTATCTTGTTCATTTCGCTGCTTCGGAAAATGATCGCCCCAAAATGCTGAACTTGCTTCGCTCGGCAATTACAAAGGTTGCGGCTCAATCGGATAGCCTTGAATTAGAAAAATCCCTGAACGAACTTCTGGCTTCCATAAAAGATAATAACGCATTAATAGAAAAATACAGCCCCGGCTTGTCCAAATACTTGCCCTTTTTGCTCAAATATTTTGACGGCAAACTAATTGTGGTGAAAAATCATAAATCTTCGGCTTTGCAGCCGGGCGATGAAATTACAGAAATTGAAGGCATTCCTGCCTCGCAGGCGTTGGAGCAAACCGAGCAACTTATTGCTGTTCCCAACCCTGCATTCAGAAGGATTATTGCAATAAACAAACTCACGAAAGGTGCACCCGATAGCAAAGTTCAAATAACTGCCCTTCGCAACGGCAAACCTGTTAAAGTGGTAGAAACCCGCACCCTGCTTGTTGGCGAACTTATCGAAGAACGTCCCGAACGCTACGAAATTTTTGGCGACAGCACAATTTATTGCGACCTTACTCGCACCACCGACAAGGAACTGAACGAAATAGCTAAATTTATGGAGAAATTTCCTTGCTTGATTTTTGATTTGCGCGGGAAATCTCAGGTTTCGGAGTATTTCTTAGGATTGCTTGCCGATAATGCTGTGCAATCCTTCCCAATCGTTACTTCAACCAATACAGAGCCTTACGGCAAAAGCCGTAATTCATATTCAATCTATACAAATATCAAACCATACCGTCGTCTTGCCAATAAGCAGATATTTTTCTTGTGCGACGAACGTTCTGTAGGTCTTTCGGAAGCTATTCTGGCAATTGCCAAGCACAACAAACTCGGCACAATTATCGGACGCCCCACTTCCGGCTCTGCTGGTGAAATTTGCACTATCGCTCTGCCCTGCGGGTACTACCTGACTGCAACTACTGCAAAAGTCGTCTCGCCCGATGGCGGAGAAATTTCCGGCAGCCCGATTTCGCCCATTATTACAGTCAATTATGATATAAGCTTTATCAAAAATAATATTGACGATATTTTATTCAAGACACTTGAAATTATTAAAAATTCAAGGAATAAATAAATGATTATCAAGAAAATTGAACTTTCCAACTTCAAAAGTTTCAAAGAACTTAAACTGGAACTTGGCAAGTTCAATGTGATGATTGGTCCGAACTCTGCCGGAAAATCGAACCTTATCTCTATTTTCCGCTTTCTTCGCGATATTGTGCAATCGGGGCTGGACAACGCTATCTCAATGCAAGGAGGAGTGGAATACTTACGCAATCTGAGCTTGGGCAACAGCGAAAAATTTATGTCTCTGAAAATTGAAGTCGAACCATTCAAAAAAATTCGCCCAATCAAAAATATGCCCCACGGTACTATCGGTATCAAGCCAAGCTGGTTCGAACACGAGTTTGTGCTCGAATTCTTCGACGACAACGAGCAGTATCGCGTTGTGCATAATGTGCTCAAACAAAATTTCGACTTCTATCTGATGCGCGATAGTTCCAACACAGAGCATATTATCGGGCATAGCGAACTTACCATCTCGAACAACAATGGAAATTTTGCAATCGACTACACCAAAGACGGCGAAATCCCATTGTCCAAAGAAGATTTGCTACCCTCGATTTATCTCGATATTAATTCATATTCCGAGCAATCAAAACTGAACGAAACTTTATTTATCGAAAACCAATATTATATGCCTCATCCCGATAGCGTCCGCAAAGCTATCGGCGATATTTCAATTTACGACTTAGACCCAAACCAACCCAAAAGCGTTACCTCTATCGCCGGCAAAGCCGAACTCGAAGAAAACGGCGAAAATCTCGCTATCGTGCTTAAGCGTATTCTCTCCAATCCCGATAAAGCCCGCACCCTCTTCAATTTGTTGCAATATCTCCTGCCTTTCATCGAAGAATTCGAAGTAGATAAATTTTTAGACAGATATTTGCAACTGAAGGTGAAAGAATCTTACGTCAAAGATAAATTTCTGCCTGCTTCTCTTATGTCCAGCGGCTCGCTTTTCATTATTGCAATTGTGATTGTTCTCTATTTCGAGCATAAAAAATTTGTAATTTTCGAGGAACCAGCCCGCCGCATTCACCCTTACCTTATTTCTAAAGTTATCGAAATGATGAAGGAATGCTCCCAACACAAGCAAATTTTGCTCAGCACTCACAATCCCGAAATTGTTAAATACGCCGGCATTGAAAACATTCACTTCGTTTCCCGCGACGAACACGGTTTTTCTTCCGTTATCAAACCACACGAACGAAACGAAATCAAAACTTTTCTGCAAAATGAAATCGGAATAGAGGAACTCTATATTCAAAATTTGCTTAAATAACTATGGCTCTGCGTAAATTATATATTTTTGTTGAAGGAACAGACGACGCCTTGTTTTTCAACAAGGTTTTCCTGCACCGTTTCAAAAAGCTTTACGACGATGTCGAAATTATTCAGTATGCCCAGATGAAAAAATCTAAAGTCGATTTGTTTATTCTCAGCATTAATACTTTGAATTTCGACTATATTATGCTTGCCGATATGGACGAAATCGAAACTGTTGCCGAAAAAAAACGAATAATTAAACATAAATTCGAACTGATTGATATTGAAAAAATTCTAATTGTAATCAAAGAAATTGAAAGCTGGTATCTGGCTGGTATGCCCGATGAATTCGCTCAATCGCTCGGGCTCGAACCAATTCCAACAACCAACACTATTACCAAAGAAGATTTCAATCTTTATTACATTCGCACTTATCGCTCGCGAATTGATTTTATGCAGGAAGTGCTAAAGCATTTTTCGGTGGAAATCGCCTGCCGCAAAAATCGCTCTTTCGATTATTTTTACAAAAAATTTTTTTTAAATAAACAGAATTAATATTTTTGGTATAATTTTTTCTATCTTCAATTGAACTTATAAAGTAATAAAATGAAAAATCGGCGACAATTTATAAAGCAATTTGCTTCAGGTGTTTTTGCTTTCGGTGCGGCAAGCAGTTTGATGGCTCGGACTCTTGACTTCGTTCCTTTCAAAGGTTCTGAACTTGAATTTAACAACATTGAGCAAACAAAAGATAAAATATTACCTCCGGCACTACAAAAAGGTTCACTTATCGCTATTGCTTCTCCTGCAAGTCCTGTGAGTGCGTGGAATATATCCGGCACTGTAAACTTGCTCAAAAATCAGGGATATTCAGTTGAAATCGGACGAATTGCAAAAAACCAGAAAAATGATAATAATTATTTTGCTGCAAGCGATCAGGAGCGTGCCGAAGAACTTATGAAGTTTTTCGAGCGTCCCGACGTTTCTGCTATTATGTGTGCCCGCGGCGGTTATGGAGTTATGCGTATTTTAGACAAACTCGATTACGACGTAATCAGGAAAAATCCAAAAATTGTCGTCGGATTCAGCGATATTACAGCCTTGCTCAATGCTATTTATGCAAAATCCTCTCTTGTTACTTTTCACGGTCCCGTTGCCGTTAGCAGCTGGCAGGATTTCACTTTGAACAGTTTCAAAAAAACTCTCTCGCTCGACGAACTTTTTTCTGCTAAAATTGACGATATGCAGGTGATAAACGATGGTGTTGCCGAAGGATTCGTTCAAGGTGGCAATCTGAGAATTATCTCGAGCACTCTTGGCACTCCGTACGAAATTCAAACCGACGACTCTGTTTTGTTTCTGGAAGATGTATCCGAACACGCCTACGAAATTGACAGAATGCTCACTCAACTTGTGCTTGCCGGAAAAATGAAGAACGTTAAAGGAATTGTTTTCGGAAAATTTAAGAACCTGCACGCACGCAAATCATTCTATCCTAACCGGGGCATAACTATTTTCGAGGTAATCAACGAAATTTGCAAGCCTCTCGGCGTTCCGCTTGTTTATGATTTTCCTTTCGGACATATAGTTAATAAAATCACTCTTCCCATTGGAATTAAAGCACGCATAGACACCAGAGCCAAAACTTTTTCCCTGCTGGAACCCGCAGTCTGCTAAATCATATTGCTAAGGCAACTGATTCCTACTGGCTCAACCGATAAATACGCTTCTGCATAGCGAACCCCGATTAAGCTCCCGAAATACTTTGCACGGGCTACTAGCTCTTCTTTGAATTCCGGACTTGATAGCTTTGTTTGCGGTTCGTTTGTATTTTCGTTGCCTGTAACATACACCTGCGAAGCAAATGCTTCAATTGCCTTCATCTTTATTTCCTGAAAATCAGAAATATCTATATAAAAGTCCGGCTTTCGTTCGAACTGGTAGCTTTGCATAAAACAGAAAATTTTTCGGGTTCGGTAAATTTCCTGCTCTTCTCCGTTCAGCTCGGTATGAATTTTTGTTAGTCCGCTTTTGAACAGAGCATTTCTCACAAGCCGATGAACAGCCTCGTGGTCCGGGTGGCGTTCAAACGGCGGATGTGTAAGAATAATTTTTGGCTTAAACCGACGAATTATGGAAATCACCCGATAGAGCGACTCCGGACTTTCGTCTATGAAGCCGTCCATCATTCCTAAATTTATTCTGTGCGACACTTTGAGTATTTTCGTTGCTACCAGCGATTCCTGCAAACGAAGGTCGGGATTGCCGCGAGTGCCCATTTCCCCGCGGGTGCAATCCACTATTGCAACTTTTTTTCCTGCTGCTGTAAGTTTTGCAATAGCTCCGCCAGATGATATTTCGGCATCGTCCGGATGGGCATCAATAACCAGCATATCAACTGTTTTTACTTCCGCATCCTCATAAATAATCCGCGTTTCCATTTAATTACCCGTGATAGAATGAATTTTTTCAATTCTTATCATATGGCGGCCGCCTTCGAATTCTGTAAAAAGAAACGTTTTCACAATTTCCTTTGCAAGCGACAAATCTGTAATTCTTGCCCCAAGAGTAAGCACATTTGCATTATTATGACGGCGTGCCATTTCTGCCATTTCTACTGATGTGCAGTTTGCCGCGCGAATTCCCACTATCTTGTTTGCAGTAATTGCCATTCCTATGCCTGTTCCGCAAATCAATATTCCAAAATCTGCTATGTTTCCTGCAACCGCTTCCGCAGCCGGAAAAGCAAAATCGGGATAATCTACTGATTCTTCCGAAAATGTTCCAAAATCCAGCACTTGCTGTTCCAACTCTTTCAGAAAAACTGACAACTCTCTTTTATAATTATACCCGGCGTGGTCCGATGCTATTGCTATTTTCATAAATTCCCTATTCCTTTACTATTATAATTTTTCTCACTTTTTTTAATAAAATTATCAACATTTTTTTAACAATCTACATTTTTTTATGTTAATAAAACGAACTTTTCCACCAATTTATTTAGTCCAAGTATTTTTTTTTCACACAACTATATTTTTTTGTGAATATTTTGTTAATAAGTTCGCAGGTTTTATACATTACCAACAATAATTTGCAAATTTCTAATTCTTATTATTTCAAAGTTTTAATCGCTTGTCAAGCATTTTTTTTTAACTTTTCCACACACATTATTATAATTATTAAAGATATACATAAATATATAATAATATTAATAGAAATCTTACCAACATTGTTTCTTTATAGTAAACAACAATTTCTGTCCGATTTGAATAATTAAAATTTCTGAAAATGAAGAGAGATTATAGTATCTATTTTTTTACAAATTCAACTTCGAAATAGCTGTTCCAATATTTACCTGTAAGAATAAATGTGCGGCTCGCCGGAATAAAAACTATTCCGTTAGATACTTCGGGCGAACCTCCACGAACAACTATTTCACGCAACGGAGAAATATCAATAATTCCCACAGCTTTGCCCGAAGCTGTGTCTATTTTTACGATTTTATCTTCCTGCCAGATATTTGCATAAAGGAAGCCCTGGTCGTCGAGCTCCAGCTCATTTATGTTATACACCTGACGCCCGTTCAAATAATGCACCTGTTTGGTGCTTATAGTCGAAAAATCTTGCGGATTAATGTATTTAAGCACGAAAGAACCGTCAGACATTATAAAACGTTCTCCATCGCAGGCAAGTCCCCAGCCCTCGCCGTTATATCGGTAAGCACGTTCTAATCTGAGAGACTTTGCGTCGTACACATAGCAAGTGTTTTCCTGCCAGGTAAGTTGATAAATTTTGTTTTTCCAGAGAGCAATTCCTTCCGCAAATTTATCATTTGGAACGGAAGTTTTGGCAATCACTTTTCCGCTCTGTGGGTCAATTTTGTAAAGTGCAGAATGTCCATACCCGCCTGTGCTTTCGTAGATAAAGCCATCGTAATAAAGAAGTCCTTGCGTGTAGAACTCCGGATTGTGAGGAAACTGACGAATAATTTTAACAGTGTAGTAAATTGTGCTGTCAGCTGTTTCTGCACTGTTTGCCTGATTAAGATATTGGAATTTCACATTTTCTTTAGTTTCTTGCTTGCAGGAAGCAAGAAATGCAATCATAATCAAAAAAAATGTATTAATTTTCATCGCCCGTTTTCATTTTATTAATAATATTTGTTGTAGATTTGCCTGCTACAAATTCAATAGTAGCAACACTCCCCCCGTAGCTTTCCACAAAGTCGGCTCCAACAATATTTTTACGCTCGTAGTCTGCCCCTTTCACAAGGAAATCCGGATGCACTTGCTTAATAAGTTCAATTGGTGTGTCCTCATCGAAAAGAACAACGTAATCAACAGGTTTCAAAGCATTTAGCACCACTGCCCTATCCTGCTCGCAGTTTATTGGTCGCGAATGTCCCTTCAGCCGACGCACCGAATCGTCTGTATTCAGCCCGACAATCAATACATCGCCTAATTTTTTAGCCTCTGTAAGATAATAAACGTGTCCGGCGTGAATAATATCGAAGCAACCATTAGTGAAAACAAGCTTTTTGCCTTCATTCCGCAATTGCTCGCAAAGCTCTGAAATTTGTTTTCTTTCAACTATCATATTATTCAGTAAAAATCTTTACAGCATTTATTAATTTATCAATTTGAACAGAAACAATTCCCGGCTCCTCGCACACAACACCAGCGGCAAAGTTTGCCATAGTGGCGGCTTCTTCAATAGTTGCCCCGGCAGAATAAGCAGCTGCAAGAGTTGCTATCACTGTATCGCCTGCACCAGAGACGTCGGCAACTTTCCGGGCACGCGTCGGAACTGATTTTATTTCGCCGTTACTTTTGAACAGCCGCATTCCCTCCGAGCCAAGAGTAATCAATAAGTTTTCTGCTTTTAGTTTTCCGAGCAAATAGTTTCCGGCTTCGTTGAGAGCCTCGTCGGACTTAATTTCGAGGTTTAGGGCTAATTCTGCTTCACGTTTGTTTGGCTTGAAAAGTGTAACTTCTTTATATTCAAAGAAGTTAGCGAATTTCGGGTCTACAAATACAGGTATTGATTTCGATTTTGCGAAGTTTATTACTGAATGAATAAGTTCAGCAGTTATAGCACCTTTGTTGTAGTCCTCGAATATGATTGCAGAAAAATCGTCTGTTTCTTCGAGTTTGTTAATTATGAAATTGATTGCAGATTTATCGATTGTAGAACGCTTTTCCAAATCCAAACGCAAAAGTTGCTGATTATTGCCTATGATACGGGTTTTGAGTGTGGTCGGGCGATCCTTGTCCTGAAATAGTCCCGAAGGATCAATACCGATTTTTTGGGAAATATCAATAAAGACATCAGCAAATTTGTCGCAACCAACTACACCAAATAGATAAGGCGACGCACCAAGCGACTTCAAGTTTGCAGCAACATTTGCGGCTCCTCCGAGATGATAGGTTTCGCTTTCCAGATCGACAACCGGAACAGGTGCTTCCGGCGAAATACGCGATACGCTTCCCCAGAAATATCTGTCGAGCATTACATCACCGATTACAGCTATTCTGCGGTTAGCTATATTTTGAATTATTTCCTTTGCTCTATCTACTGTTAAATTAAGCATATATTTTATATTCCAATATCAAATAGACATAATTCTGAAATTAGTATCCATATTGTATTTGATAACCAGCAAAGCATTTTCGTATTTTGTGAAATCAATTCTCAAATCAGTTTGTGCTTTGAGATTGATAAGCCCGAGTTTTTTAATTTCCGGTGCATTTTCTGCGTTAATATCGACGTCGCTTATTCCGAATACTTTGCTAATCAGGTTCACTTTATCTTCTTCTGTCAGGAAATCAGCACCACCTAAATTATATAATCCGAATTTTTTCCGCTCAAAAGCATTAATTACAGCTCGTGCAACATCATTATTCCAAACAGGGTTCGATAAAACCGTGTTTTGCACTTCCACATCAATTCCAGTTTGCAAATATACATAAATTTCGGATACTTCATCTAAATTATCATAACTTGAATAGCCGAATACTTTTGTAGTGCGAAAAAGTGTAATCTGGTTTAAGTCCTGCTTGCAGGAATTTTCTCTTGCCACAAGGCTTTTGGATAAATAATCGGTTGGGCAAACAAGGTCGTCCTCCGAATAAGGACCACGTTTGCCATCAAAGACAAGCTCGCTGGAAAATGTAATGTAGTGGATGTCTGCGATTTTTGCAGTAGTAATAAGAAAATCATTCAAATCTACATTAATATTCCAGATTTGCTCTTTTGTAAGATTGTCTTTGTTGTTAGTAATTATATATGGATTAATAATAATATCGGGCTTTTCCGAAAGTATTGTTTTCCGGAATAATTTTCTGTCAGAAAAATCAAGAGTGTATTCCCATTCTTCATTATAAGTAGGAGGCTGGGCAATATTTATACGGCACAGCTGAGCGTTTGTTTCGCGTGGGATTAGATTTTCGAGAGCCTCGCCGATTAAAGTGTCCGGTTGAATAAGAACAATTTTCATATATTTATCTTAAATAAATTGATAGAACTGAAACATCAGCAGCCGAAACACCAGCGATACGGGATGCCTGACCAAGCGAACGCGGACGAATTCGGCTGAGTTTTTCCTTTGCTTCGTTCGATAGCGAAGGAATTGAAAAATAATCAATGCTTTCAGGAATGTATTTGTTTTCGTTTTCCATAAAATATTCTATTTCGCGTTTTTGACGTTCAATATAGCCATCGTATTTAATTTCTGTGCGTAATTGCTCCAGCAATTTGTCTGATGAAAGCACTTTACGCACCACTGCGTCTTCGATTTTGGCAATTTGTGCTAATTGAACAATATCTGTGTTTTCTCTTTTTGCAAGTATAAATATAGATTGAGCATCATTTATTGGATTTTCTCCGTTCGAGATAAGATATTCATTCACTTCGTTAGGTTTCAGCTTGTTATTTTTGAAAAATTCAAAAGCATATTTCACCGCATTTTCCTGTCTCTGGAAACGTTCAAATGTTTCACGTGAAACAAGCCCGAACTGATAGCCGTATTTCATCAATCTGTATGCGGCATTATCCTGACGCAGAAGCAATCTGTATTCGGCAAGCGAAGTAAATAACCGATACGGCTCTTCTGTATTCTTGTTTATCAGGTCGTCTATAAGCACCCCGATATAGGCTTCTGAACGCCTCAAAATAAATTCGCCTTCTTCCCTTATTTTCAAAACAGCATTAATTCCGGCAACCAAGCCCTGTGCTGCTGCTTCCTCATAACCGGAAGTTCCGTTTATTTGCCCTGCAAAAAACAGCCCGTCAATTGCCTTTGTCTCTAAGGTGTATTTCAGCTGATAAGGATAGAAAAAGTCGTATTCTATGGCATAACCGTAGCGTAGTATTTCGCATTTTTCCAGACCGGGAATTGTTCGCAAACCTTTTTCCTGCACATCACGCGGCAAACTCGTAGAAAATCCGTTCACATACACACTCTCTGTCCGTAGCCCTTCGGGTTCAAGCAAAATTTTATGCGACAGACGTTCTGCGAAGCGGTCGATTTTATCCTCTATCGAGGGACAATATCGAGGTCCAACGCCTTCTATTCTGCCTGTAAACATAGGAGAACGCGAAAATCCCGTTCTAAGTATTTCGTGAGTGTGTTCATTTGTGGAAGTTGCGAAACACATCAGACGGTTTTTTACCTTATGAGTGCGATAAGAAAACGGTTCCGGAGGTTCGTCGCCACCGGCTAATTCAGTTTTGCTGAAATCAATTGATTTTGCGCGAACTCGTGGGGGTGTGCCTGTTTTTAATCGGCCTTTTTCTAATCCATACGCAGCCAGCAAATCAGACACACGGTCCGAAGCCGGTTCACCGTAGCGTCCGCCGTAAGTTACATCCAAACCGGTGAACATTTTGCCATTGAGAAATGTTCCGGCGCACAGAATAACGGCTTTTGCTCTGAGGTATTCATTAGATTTTGTTTTTATTCCGGCTATTTTATTATTCTCAACAATGATTTCATCAACAGTGTCTTTTATCAAAGTTAAATTCGGTTGCTTAATCAGCAATTCAAGAGCGTATTTTGGGTATAGGTCTTTGTCGATTTGAGTGCGGGGCGACCACACCGCCGGACCTTTCGAACGGTTCAGCATTTTAAAGAGAAGCCCGCCTCTGTCGGCAAGCACTCCCATTGCTCCGCCTAAGGCATCAATTTCCTTCACAAGGTGCCCTTTGGCAGTGCCACCGATGGACGGATTGCACGATGGGCGCCCGATTGTGTGCAGGTTCATTGTTACAAGTGCCACCGATGCACCCATATTGGCAGCAACAAACGAAGCCTCTATGCCTGCGTGCCCGCCACCAACTACGATTATATCAAATTTATTGTCTCTATGTTTCACGTGGAACATTATTTACCAATACAGAAATTAGAAAAAATTTGATTTAAAACGTCTTCGCTCCATTTCTTGCCTGTGATTTCGCCCAACTTTTCGGCTGCCTGACGAATATCAATTGCTATGGCAACGTTGTCGAAGCCGGATTTTATCGATTCGATTGAATTTTGCAGAATGCCTGCCGCTTCCGCAAGCAGTTTTGCTTGTCTTTGGTTTATCAAAGCGTCCTGCTCTCTCGGAAAAGATACTTTCGCCTTCCCGGCAATCAGTGATTTTAAATTTTCTATACCTAAATTGTGTTTTGCAGATATGCCCTCTACCCTGACACCCTCCAACAAATCAACTTTGTTCTGCACAACCACCACTTCTCTGTCGGGATGCTTCCGGCGTATTCCTTCGGCTAATTCATCAGAATGGTTTATGCCTTTCGTTGCGTCGTTTATCACCAGAATTAAATCCGACATCTGCAACACATTCTCTACAAGGCGAATACCTTCCACTTCAATTATATCATCGGAAGAACGAACTCCGGCTGTATCCACAAGCCTGACGTGAATATCGCCTATATAAAGCGATTCTTCAATATAGTCGCGCGTAGTGCCCGGTATTGGGCTCACAATCGCACGGTGCTTTTGCAATAATGTATTGAACAGAGTTGATTTCCCGGAATTCGGAAATCCGGCTATCCCAACATAAAATCCATTTCTCAATATTTCGGCACTCCGGTGGGACAATGCAAGCGAAGAGCAATATTGCACAACCTGCCCGATTCTTTCAATAATCTGGTGCTTTTCTACCAACTCTATTTCTTCTTCCGCAAAATCCAGTTCCAGTTCGAGCAAACCAGCAATATTCATCAGATTTTGAATAATTTCGTCAAGTCGCTTTTTGAAATTTCCAACGAGCTGCCGCGAGGCTGTTTGTGCCGCCAGCCGTGTAGTGGAATGAATAATATCGGCAACAGCCTCCACTTGCGATAGGTCTAACTTGCCGTTAATAAAAGCGCGTCTGGTGAATTCTCCCGGCTTTGCTATTTCGGCTCCGTTTTCTATGCATAGGTCGATTATTTCGTTTGCCACTATCATACCGCCGTGACAGCTGATTTCGGCTACATCTTCGCCCGTGTAGGAATTCGGCTTTCGAAAAACAGAAACGGTTACAGTATCCACGATTTCTTCGCCGCGGTAGATTTTGCCGTAATGTATCGTGTGGCTCCCGGCGTCCTGTGCCTTTGTGCGTCCGGAGAAAATTCTATCGACAATCTCAAATGATTTCTCACCTGAAATCCTGATTACAGCCAACCCGCCTATTCCCGGCGGTGTTGCAAGAGCTACAATTGTTGATGCCATTTCTCTTCTCAAATATAACTTTCTAAAGACGGTTAATTTCTTTATTTGTTTTATATTGATATACTTCTGTTCCTATATTGTTCTACACAACAAACAATATTATTTATCGGCTAAATCTATTATATTTCATTTAGATTTGAAAAAAATCGTTATTTTTGTTTTTTATATTTGTTAAATAAATAATATAATATTACTATGGCTGGTTATCCTTTTAAAGAAATTGAACAAAAATGGCAAAAATTCTGGCAGGAAAATAATGTAAATAAAGTTGTCGAAAACAAAAATAATCCCAAATACTATATCCTCGATATGTTCCCCTATCCGAGCGGTGCCGGGCTCCACATCGGGCACCCCGAAGGCTACACAGCCACCGACATTATCGCCCGCTACAAGCGTATGAAGGGATTTTCGGTGCTGCATCCGATGGGTTTCGATGCCTTTGGTTTGCCTACTGAACGCTATTCGATGACTACTGGCATCCACCCGGTTGTTGCAACTGAAAAAAACATAGAAAATTTCAAACGACAGCTTAATATGATTGGGCTCGGCTACGATTGGTCCAGATGTATCAATACTACCGACCCGAATTATTACAAATGGACGCAATGGATGTTTCTGCTTATCTACAACTCATACTTCGACAAAGAACTGAATAAAGCTCGCCCAATCTCTGAATTGCCTATTCCCGACAGCATCACCGACCCTCGCGAAATCGAAGAATACCGCGACCGTCATCGTCTTGCTTATATTGCAATGATTCCTGTTAATTGGTGTGCCGAGCTTGGCACTGTGCTTGCCAACGAAGAAGTGGACGAGTGGAAAGAAAAAGGCTACACTGTGGAACGCCGTCCTATGCGTCAATGGATGATTCGCATCACCGAATACGCCGAACGATTGCTTGCAGACTTAGAGCTTGTCGATTGGCCCCACTCAACAAAAGAAATGCAGAAAAACTGGATTGGCAAAAGCGAAGGTGCTTTGATTAACTTCAAAATAGATTCATCCGACAAACATATTACTGTGTTCACTACTCGTCCCGATACAATTTTCGGTGCTACCTATCTGGTGCTTGCTCCCGAACACGAGCTTGTCCCTGAGCTTACAACCGACGAATACCGCAACCAGGTCGAGCAATACATTAAGCAGGCCGCCGAGAAAAGCGACCTCGAACGCACTGAACTTTCCAAAGAAAAAACCGGCGTTCCAACCGGCGGCTATGCTGTTAATCCTGCCAACGGCAAACGTATTCCTATATGGATTGCTGATTATGTGCTTGCTCACTACGGAACCGGTGCAATAATGGCTGTGCCCGGACACGATACTCGCGACAACGAATTCGCCCGTCAATTCGGATTGCCTGTTGTTCAGGTAGTTGCCCCCGCTGATGGTTCACGAATCGATGTAGAAAAAGAAGCCTTTGTCTCTTACGATGGAATTGGGGTAAATTCCGAAAATCAGGAAGTATCGCTCAATGGCGTTCCGACTCGCGAAGCAATCGAACGAATAATAAATTGGATCGAAAATAAAGGAATCGGACAACGCAAAGTGCAATATAAATTGCGTGATTGGCTCTTCTCCCGGCAACGTTACTGGGGCGAACCTATCCCTATTATGTTTTTCGAAGATGGAACAAAGCGAGCCTTAGACCCCGACGAATTGCCATTGCTGCTGCCCGATGTAAAAGATTTCAAACCCGCCGGCACCGGCGAATCACCACTTGCCAACGTCCCCGAATGGGTTGATTTCGTGGACAAGAAAACCGGAAAACGCGCCCGCTACGAAACAAACACAATGCCTCAGTGGGCTGGCTCCTGCTGGTATTACCTGCGTTACATTGACCCAAACAACAATGAATTCTTCTGCTCGAAAGAAAAAGAACAATACTGGATGATGCCCGATGGAGTTGATCTTTATGTTGGTGGTGCCGAACACGCTGTGCTGCACTTGCTTTATGCACGGTTCTGGCACAAAGTCCTTTACGACTACGGCTATGTGTCCACTCCGGAACCATTCAAAAAGCTCTTCCACCAGGGATTAATCCTTGGCGAAGATGGTCGCAAAATGTCTAAATCGCTCGGCAACGTGATTAATCCGGATGAAGTAATTAACGAATACGGTGCCGATTCTCTCCGTTTGTTCGAAATGTTTCTCGGTCCGCTCGAAGCTTCCAAACCCTGGTCTTCCAAAGGTATCGAAGGTGTAAACCGCTTCCTTAATCGTGTCTGGAGAATGATTCTCGACGACGACGCCAACCTTTCGCCTAATGTGGTCGATGCTCCGCTCAACGACGAGCAGGAATACGTGCTGAACTACACTATCAAAAAAGTGCAGGAAGATATTGAAAACCTTAGTTTCAATACAGCTATCGCTCAAATGATGATATTTGTCAATGAATTCTACAAATACGAAACGAAACCAAAAGATGCTATGAAAAAATTCGTTCTTTGCCTTGCTCCGTTTGCTCCGCACATCTCCGAAGAATTATGGCAACGTCTGGGCGAAACCGAAAGCGTTGTCTTTGCCGGGTGGCCCGAGTTCGACGAAGCCAAAACCGTGCGTCAGACAATCGAGTTCGTTGTTCAGGTGTGCAGCAAAATTAGAGCTCGCCTGCAAATCAAACTCGACGCAACGGAAGAAGAAGTTAAGCAAATTGCTCTCGCAAACGAACAAGTGCAGAAATACGTTGATGGCAAGCCAATTCGTAAGGTTATTTTTGTTCCGAATAAGCTTATTAATATTATTGTCTAAGCTGCCGCTTAGCTTAACAAATATCTGATAAATAGTTGAAAATATGGGAAATTTGTGCAGGTTTAAACAAATTTCCCTTTTTAATTTTTAATAATTGAGAAATTTAAAAATATTAATTTTTAGGCTTTGCTAAATTAAAAGCATTTTTTAATTTTTCAAATGTATTTGAATTTTTTTCGAATTAAATATTGGAGAAAAGAATGAAAAAGATTGCTGTTCCTGTAACAAGCGATGACCAGATTGACGAACATTTTGGACATTGCGAGTTCTACAACGTTTACACTATTTCGGACAACAATGAAATTGTTGAAATTCAAAGAATTAAGTCAGAGCAAGTTTGCGGATGCAAATCAAACATTGCTGTTACATTAGCACAAAGCGGAGTTTCGGTTATGCTTGCCGGTGGAATTGGTAGCGGAGCAATTAACGTTCTCAATAGCGCCGGTATTGAAGTTGTTCGAGGTTGCTCCGGCAATTCATCGGAAATTGTTAAGCAATTTGTTGAAGGTCTGGTGCGTGATGATGGTTCGGTTTGTCAGAAACACGAACATCACCATAATGGCGGACATCATCACATTTGCAATAATTAATAATGCGATAATTAACAAAAAGGCTGCTCAGTGGAAAGCAGCCTCTTGTTTTTATGTATATTCGATAAATTTTAACTATCTTTTTTTCAATGGTTTAGGTTCAATCATATTTTCTGGGGAAAGAATTTCGTCGAGTTGCTCTTTTGTGAGTAAGTTTTTCTCTAAAACGAGTTCGTATATTCCCCGATTTGTTTCGAGTGCCTCTTTTGCAAGAGCAGAACTTGCCTCATACCCAATATAAGGATTAAGTGCGGTAACAAGTCCGATACTGTTTTCTACGTAAGCCCGGCATCTTTCCACATTTGCGGTAATGCCGTCAATACAACGTAATTTCAGTGTTTTTATACCATTTATAAGCATTTCCATTGATTCAAATATGCTCAAAGCAATTACAGGCTCCATAACGTTCAACTGCAACTGCCCGGCTTCGGCTGCCATAGTTACCGTCAGGTCGTTGCCTATCACTTTGAAGGCAATTTGATTGACAACTTCCGGAATAACAGGATTTACTTTGCCCGGCATAATTGACGAGCCCGGTTGCATTGGTGGCAGGTTGATTTCATTAAGTCCGGCACGTGGACCCGAGCTCAACAGACGCAAATCGTTGCAAATTTTCGATAATTTTATTGCAAGGCGTTTTACTGCTGAAGAGAAAATAACAAATGCACCGGTGTCCTGCGTTGCTTCTACTAAGTTTGATGCAGATTTCACCGGCAAACCTGTTATTTCCCACAGATATTGAATTACTGTCTCGCGGAATTTCGGGTCTGCATTTATACCTGTTCCAATTGCTGTTCCGCCCATATTCACTTCGAGTAGCAAACGGGCGTTTGCTTCGAGACGTTGAATTTCTTCTTCCAGAGTGTCAGCAAATGCTCCAAATTCTTGTCCGAGCGTCATTGGAACAGCATCCTGCAACTGAGTTCGTCCCATTTTGATTACTTGCGAAAACTCTTTCGACTTGTTTCGGAACGAAGCAATAAGCTCTTTGAGTGCTTCTACTAAATTTTGGCTTTCGTAAATAATAGCAATGTTCAATGCTGTTGGGTATGCGTCGTTTGTCGATTGCGAAAGATTAATATGGTTGTTCGGATGGCAATGCTCGTAGTCGCCTCGTTCATAGCCCATTATTTCAAGAGCACGGTTTGCAATTACTTCGTTGGCATTCATATTTGTTGAAGTTCCGGCACCACCCTGTATAACATCTACAATAAAATGAGTGTGCCATTTTCCATGAATAATTTCTTCGCAAGCTTCGAATATCGCTTCTGCCATACGTGGAGGGAGCAATCCAAGAGCAAAATTTGCTTTTGCAGCGGCAAGTTTCACTTGGGCAAGTGCCTTTATCAGCAATGGATAATGCGAAATAGCCACACCTGTAATATTGAAATTTTCGTATCCGCGAAGTGTTTGAATACCATAATAAAATTCATACGGCACTTCACGCCACCCAAGCAAGTCGTGTTCGCGGCGTGTGCGTCCGGAAATATACTGGGCAGCTGCATCTGCCACCTGGTTTGTAGTTTGACGCATACGGCGGGAAATCACTCTTGCTACTCGCGAGAGAATTTTCACTACTGCCTGAGCCTGCGACTGCATCAGCTCGTTTAGCTTCTCGCGGTGAAGCTGTATGATTACGCTATCCACCGAAGCTCTTGCCGATGTAGAATGCGGATAGTCGTCCATCAACGCTCCTTCGCCCAAAAAATCGTATTTTGTGAAAACTGTCAGGATTTTCTCACTTCCGAACGTTGTGCTTTTAACAAGCTCAATTTCTCCGTCGGCTATCATATACAAATGTGTGCGTGGTGCATTTTCCTCGAATAGCTTTTCGCCTTTTTTGATCTTTCTGATTTCGGCTTTTGCAGCTATCATTGATATTTCTTCGTCGCTGAGGTCTTTGAATAACTCTATGTCCTTGATATACTTCTGAATGTCTTCAACTTTCATAGCATTCTCCAATTAAACTGAAAATTTAGCAAATTTAAGTATTTATTGTTTTTTTTCAATAAATTTTCAATATATTTACGAAATTATTATTGATTGACGTTTATATTTATAATAATTTTTGATTATATTTGAATTTACCGATAAAAATTTATCGGATAAGAAATAGGTTTGAATTTTTACCAATAATTGTGTTGCCTGATTATGAATGAATTGACTAAAAGGGTTCTTGTCGCTGCAATTGGAATACCGTTTGCCTTATTTATCATTGTAACAGGAGGGTTCCCGTTTTTTATTACTATTTCGGTTGTTTCTTTGCTTTCGTTGTTAGAGTTCTATTCTCTTGCAGAAAAGAAAGGGTTTGCTCCACACAATATTAATGGTGCGATTTTCGGAATTATCATTCAGTCGGTGTTCTTTATTCAGTTTAGCCGTATTAGCAATCTCAGTCCGTTTATGTCGGCTATCTTGATTTACCTGATTTTTGTTATGATTACTCTGATTTGCGAAATGTATTCAAAGAACCCGAATAAAATTGCAAATGCAGCTGTAACAATTCTTGGAATGTCCTATATATCAATATTTTTTATAACATTCTACATTCTGCGGGAATTTAATTATTTCCTGTATTTGTTCGATACTCACGCAAAATCATACGCTTTTGGGCGTGATTTCACTCTTCTTTCGATGTTGCTGAAAATTCCGCCCGATAGATGGGCTTACCTTATTATTACTTTGCTCGGTTCTATCTGGGTGTGCGATAGTGCTGCATATTTTATTGGCAAAGCAATTGGCAAGCACAAACTTTTCGAGCGAATAAGCCCCAAAAAAACTATCGAGGGAGCTATCGCAGGTTTCGTGTTCGCAATTTTGTCGTTTATAGGACTTGGAAAATTGTTTTTGCCGGAAATCCCGGTAGTGCATTTTATTGCTGGGGGTGCTATTGTCGGGGTGTTAGGTCAGTATGGCGATTTAGCCGAATCTATGCTTAAACGCGACGCCGGAGTCAAGGATAGCTCAAACATTCTGCCCGGTCACGGTGGTGCGCTCGATAGGTTCGACAGTATTTTGTTTGTTTCTCCGTCTTACTTTATTTACTTGTGTTTTGTTATATTTTTTGATTTGGGAATATGAGTAGAACAGCATTAATAACTATAGCTCAGGGAACTGAAGAAATTGAAGCAATTGCCCCTGCAGATTTGTTGCGGCGTGCTAATTTCAACGTTAAAATTGCTGGTGAAAACGAGATTATTACTTGCTCGCGCGGTGTAAAAATTATTCCTGATTTACTGATAGAGCAACTCAATAGCGACGTAGAATTCGATATTATCATTCTTCCGGGCGGACGCACCGGCACTTTGAACCTGCTGAACAACGAAAAATTAGAAAAGCTCCTTCGCAAACATTATGAACGGGGCGGGTGGATTGGTGCTATTTGTGCCGCTCCTACCATACTAACCCAACACAAGCTGCTGCCAAAAGGTTCTCCTGTTGCTGCCCACCCTTCGGTGCGCGAAATGCTGGTCGAATATAATTACTCCCAGTCCGCGGTTGTTGTCCACGAGCGTTTCATCACAAGTCGCGGCGCCGGCACAAGTATTGACTTTGCTCTGAAAATAATCGAACTACTGCTCAGCAAGGATACCGCTGAACAAATAAAAAAAGATATTACCTACGATAATTAATTTGATTGTTTTTGAATAATCTGAATATTTAGAAACAAAATTTAATTAACAAGATTAATTTATGCGATTATGAATTTAGTAAATTGGAAAATCGTGAATAATATAAATAAAAAATATTCGATTCAACAACGCAATTTTTTTATAAAATTTTTTGCCTGGAATGCAAAAAAATCGACCTTCATATTTGCCCGCTATTGAATTTTTTCGGACGGTTTCGATGAATTTATCGTCCAGAGGGCAAAATTGCAATATAAACGATTTATGTGCGAAATTTGAATTTGACGGTTATGGATATTTCTGAAGCTTATAAATTTGGAACTGAACAACGGGTAAATAAAATTGCAGGCGTTCTAAGCCGCCGTCAGCTCGATTTGACTGTTGTTGCTGAAAATATTTCCGACCCCCACAATCTTTCGGCTATGATGCGCAGCTGCGATGCAGTCGGTATTGCGAGCGTATGCCTTGTGTATCATTCGGGACAGCCCTTTCCTACTCTCGGCGAAGCAAGCTCGGCAAGTGCCAGAAAATGGGTCGAAACACTTAAATTTCGCTCTATCGAGGAATGCTACAAATTCCTGCGTCAGCAAGGTTTTAAAATTTATACAACTCATCTTGCAAAAGATGCCGTTTCGCTCTACGAACTTGATTTGACGCAAAAGGTCGCTCTTGTATTTGGCAACGAGCACTCGGGCGTCTCCGACGAGGCTGTCGGGCTTGCCGACGGCAATTTTCTTATCCCGCAGGTTGGGATGATTCAGAGCCTCAATATTTCAGTTGCTTGTGCTGTGAGCATCTACGAAGCATTTCGCCAACGCTTGCTTGCCGGCAAATACGATCACTGCCAATTCGAAGAGCAGGCTTTCGTTGCGAAAATCAAAGAATGGTTGCTGCGTTAGGCAATACCATAGAAGTTCTCCGACGAGCTGAACTTTTGTTCAACCTGATTTTTCAAAAGGCTGTTTTCGCTTTTCGAAAGATTTGGGTCGTCCTCAATAATCTTTGCTGTAAAAGAACGAGCCGCTTCGAGTATCTCGCGGTCTTCGACTAAATCAGCATATTTAAATTCTGGCAATCCCGATTGCCGCTTGCCAAGAATATCGCCCGGACCACGCAGTTTCAAATCCACTTCCGCAATTTCAAAACCGTTGTTTGTCCTCTCCATTGTCCGCAAACGCACAAGCGCCGCAAGTCGCTCGTTTTCGTCTATATTTTTCATCTTACTTTTAAATTTATCTTTTGTTAGCAATATGCAGTAAGATTGCTCGCTACCGCGACCGACACGCCCACGCAACTGGTGCAATTGCGACAGTCCGAATCGCTCGGCATCCTCGATTAGCATAATAGTTGCGTTCGGAACATCAATTCCAACCTCGATTACTGTCGTTGCAACAAGTATCTGAAACTCCCCGCCAGCAAATTTTTGCATTGCTTCTTCCTTTTCATACCAGAACATCTGACCGTGAAGCAAACCACACGCGAATTCAGAAAAAACCTCTCTTTGGATAAATTCAAAATGTTCTGTTGCTGCCTTCAGTTCTAATTTCTCGGATTTCTCCACCAGTGGATAAACAATATACGCCTGACGTCCATTTTTGATTTCACTTCGGATGAATGAATAAATTTCATCCCGTGTGTCGTCGAAAGCAACTTTCGTTAAAATTGGTTTGCGATTCTTGGGCAGTTCGTTGATGATAGAAACATCAAGTTCTCCGTAGGCAGTCATAGTAAGAGTGCGAGGTATCGGAGTTGCCGACATAACAAGAATGTGCGGACTTAAGTTTTCGTCGCCAAGCGATTTTCTGGCAATTTCGATAAGTTCTGCTCGTTGGCTTACGCCAAATCGGTGCTGCTCGTCGATTATAACATACGCAAGTTTATTAAAAGGAATATCGTTCTGGAAAAGTGCGTGAGTGCCTACAATAATTTTTGCTCTCCCCGTAGCAATATCATCGAAAACTTTTCGCCGCAAAGACGCTTTCTGCCCGCTAACCACCTGAACTATTTCAATATCTAACTTAGCATTTTCAATAAATTTTTTGAACGAAAGAAAGTGCTGTTCTGCCAATATTTCAGTTGGTGCCATAATTGCCACCTGATAGCCGGCATCAATTGCAATAAGCATCGTAAGCAGTGCTACAATAGTTTTCCCCGAACCTACATCTCCCTGAAGCAAGCGATTCATCGGGCGAGCTGACCCGAAATCATCGCAAATCTCACGTATTACCCGCTTTTGTGCGTTTGTCAGACTAAACGGCAATGAGGCATAGAGCGTTCGCGCCAAATTGCTTTTCGCCGGAATTGTAACGCCTCGCTCCGTTGTTTGAATTTTCTTTTTGTTCAAAGTGAGCAGTAGCTGGTAGAAGAAAAATTCCTCGAATTTTATTCTGTAACGTGCAGCAGATAATTCATCTGGCGATTTTGGAAAATGCAAAGCCCGGATTGTGTCATATACCGAAGGGAATTTAAGCATATCTAAATACTTCTGTGGCAAACTTTCCTCAAACTCTTTGAAATTCGCAATTGCATTGCGTATAATTGAGCGTAACTGGTTCATCGTTATGCCTGCCCGCCGCATTGCATCCGATATTCTGTATTTTGGCAGTATTGCTCCTTTCTGAAAGTTTTCCATTTCGTCAGGTTCGATTATTTCAATCTCCGGGTGAGTAAACGTAAGCACAGAATAGTCGATTTCCGGAACTCCCGAAACCACAATATACTGTCCCGACTGATAAATTTTCTCGAAAAATTCTATTCTGTTCCAGAAATTTATTCTGCCATATCGGGAAGAACCGTCGTAGATTGTAAGTTGCAGGAGCTTTTTGCGGGAAAATTGCCGCACTTGCTTCATTGTTATTTTGCAAATCAAGGTGTATTCTTTTTGCAGGGTGAAATCGAAAATTTGTTGGGATTGGGAGTTCTGCGTTTCTGCAATTTCACGAAAAATCTGGTTTATCGTTTTCGCTTCGTCGCGTGCTATATACGAACGAGGGAAATAATAAACTAAATCCCTGATAGTTATTATTCCGCTTTCGTTTAGTGCTTTTGCCCGCTTCGGACCAACACCTTTGAGATATTGCAAATCTGAAATCTGCTCTTTTTTCATTTATAGCAAATGCTCAAACAAAATTTTAACTCCGAGCAAAATAAGAATAATTCCGCCAAAAATAAAGGCTTTTGTGTTGAATATTGAAGAAGTGCGTTCGCCAATCCTTATGCCAATCAGCGTCATTGCAGCAGCAACAATTCCGATAATCAGACTGACGAAAAATATATGCACATTCAGCAATGCAAGGCTGAAACCAATAGCGAGTGCATCCAAACTTGTTGCAATTGCAAGCGTAATTAAATAAAAACCTTTAGAAATATCTTTGCTGATTACTTCACTGCTTACCTTCCTGCCTTCCCAAATCATTTTAAGCCCAAGTGCAACGAGAATTGCACATACTACCCAATGGTCATATTTTTCGATAAATTTTAAAACGTTTATTCCGATTGCCCAGCCCACCAAAGGCATAATAAACTGGAAAAAACCGAAATGGAAAGAAAGGCGGAATTTTTGTCGCTTTGTGGCTTTGCGAAAAAACGCTCCCGCAGCAATAGCAACGCTAAACGCATCCAATCCCAGCACAAACGATAGAAAAAATATCTCGAGCAAAGTCATTGGCTACCACGGAAGATTGTCCAAATCAACATTTCCGCCAGAGAGAATAATCCCAATCCGAGAGCCGGCGAAGGGGTCTTTTTCTGCTATTACCGCCGCAAGAGCAGTAGCCGATGATGGTTCGACAATGATTTTCATCCTTTCCCAGATTAATCTCATCGAAGAAATAATTTTATCATCGTCTATAGTAATAATATCCTCCACGTTTTGCCTGATAATCGAAAACGTAAGTTCGGAAAGCGTTGTGCGAAGTCCGTCCGCAACAGTGTTTGGAACAATTTGCGTAACTCGCGCGCCTTCGCGCATCGAGCGAGCCGCGTCGTCGGCTCCCGAAGGCTCTGCACCATAAACCTTTGCCTTTGGCATCAGAGATTTCACAGCAATAGAAGTGCCCGATAGCAGTCCGCCACCTCCAACCGGGGCAATAACGGCATCGAGTGTCCCGACTTCGTCGATAAGCTCAAGTGCCGCAGTGCCTTGCCCGCAAATAATGTTGAAATTATCGTATGGATGCACAAAAAGTGCCCCGCTTTGGTTTACAAACTCCCGCAAGGTGCTCTCCCGGCTTTCGAGTGTGGGTTCACACAAAATAATGTCAGCACCGTAGCCCGCTACAGCATTTTTCTTTACGCTTGGGGAATTGTTCGGCATAATAATCGTCGCTTTTGTGCCGAGCATCTTAGCAGCCAGAGCCAGAGCCTGAGCGTGATTGCCGGACGAATGAGTAGCAACGCCGTTTCGGAGTTCCTCTGCCGTAGCCGAAAGCAAGGCATTGGTCGCCCCTCGGAATTTAAAGGCTCCAACCTTTTGAAAATTCTCGCACTTAAAGAATATTTCGCAACCAAGCAGCGTGTTCAAATAGCTTGAAGTTAGTACCGGCGTGCGGTGCACAAACGGCTTTATCCTTTCGTGTGCCTCTCTGATGTGATTTATTTGAGGAATTTCCATTTTTCACCTTTGTATTTTCTACAAATTTAAGAAAATTAAAGTGTTCAGATTAATATTTATTATCATACTATTTTGCTATTAATGATAATTTCAAAATAATCAACCGAAAGTGTGATTTCTTGGTATGGGCTTTCATCTGCAAATTTCTTTCTGTTTCGTAAGAAGCAACAAAACCTGTCTCCATATTCTCTCATTTTTTGTAAATTTGCATTTTTGCAAACTTAATTGTATATTAAAAGTTAATTTTTTTCAATAATTATTCAATTATTTTATTTAATATAGATATAGATTTTTATTTGGAGAGTTAATGGAATTAAATGAGATAAATCAAAATGGAAAAAACCACGCAAATAACGGAACAAATGGCGACAATAAAATCATCGAACATGTTCAGCATATTCAAGAAATTCTTGCAAATGAGGACATTGTAGAAGTTCTCTTCAAAGGCAACAGGCGTGGTTTTTATATTTCGACTAACTTCGATACTATTCAGCCCGACGACAAAGTGGTCGTGGAAGCCGAAAATGGTGTTGATTTAGGCATTGTTACTTATATTGGAGCTTCGGCTAAAGCACGCGTTAGATGCTGCCACAAAGCCCGCTCCATAAAGCATAAAGTGGTTCGCGAAGCAGACGACGAAGACCTCGAACGCTACTTTATCAATACTGCCGAAGAACCTTCCGTCGTGAAAAAAACCCGCGAACTTGTCGAGCAGTTCAAACTTGATATGAAGGTTACCGAAGCCGAATGGCAACTCGACCGCCAACGCTTAACTATTTATTTCACTGCACCGCAACGCATAGATTTTCGCGAGCTTGTCAAGGAACTTGCCCGTGTCTTCAAAACCCGAATTGAACTGCGACAGATTTCCACTCGCGAAGAAACTAAACGAATGGGTTCGGGCTTCGGTCCCTGTGGGCTGAACCTTTGTTGCACTTCTTTCTTAGCAGATTTCAATCACGTTACGCTCGAACACGCCCGTTTGCAGCAGCTTTCCAACAATGTTGCGAAGCTTAGCGGCTATTGCGGCAGATTAAAGTGCTGTCTCGTTTACGAAATTGATACTTACAGCGAAGCATTTAAGCACTATCCACAACTTCAATCACGAATCGAAACCGAAGAAGGTCTTGCAAAACTTATTAAAGTGGATATTTTCAAGCAGATTTCTACATTATATTTACCGGATGCCGGCAAATACAAGCAAATCACTTACGATGAACTGAAAAATTATATGAGTAGCAATAAAGTGCTACCACCAGCAGAAGAAGATTTACGCAACGCTCTTGGCGATGGCAATATTCAGGTGCGTCGCGACATTCACGGCGAAGAGTATATTGTAGAATAATGCTCATCGGGCATTTCGGATTCTTTGAGTTTTCTCTTTGTGATTATTTGTAGAAACATCGGGAATTATTATGGTGTCGTCTCAAATTAAATTTACTGTGTTCGGATTGGTGCAAGGCGTCGGGTTTCGCTATTTTGTGGCTCGGAACGCAATCTCGATGGGGTTGCGTGGTTATGTTCGCAATGAATACGATGGAACTGTCTCGGGTGTTGCCATTGGCAATCCCGCAAGTATAGATAAACTGAAATCTCTGCTGCAAGCCGGACCGTCGCGCAGCAAAGTTGAAAAAGTTATCTTCGAAGACTTTTCTGGTGAGGACAATTTTGTAACATTCGAAATTCACTAAGTGAACAACATTAAAAAAATATTCACGGCGTTTATTATCTTTCTGATTGCTCAATCAGGTGCTTTCGCAGAAATTACCAGAATAACATATCCATCCCTGAATGAAATCAGCCCGCGCGTTGCTTTGGTGCTTAGCGGCGGCGGAGCCCGCGGTGTGTCGCAGGTGGGTTCGCTCGAAGTGCTCGATGAGCATCGTATTCCTTATCATTGTATTGTCGGAACAAGTATTGGCTCAATCATTGGTGGGTTGCTTGCTTCGGGCTATTCTCCGTCCGAACTCGATTCCTTAATCAACTCAATCAATTGGAACGATATTTTTTCTCTCAAAGAGCAAAGTAGCCGCACAGACCTCTTCTTAGACCAAAAAATAATTGAAGACCGTTCGCTGATTACTTTTCGCTTCAAAAATTTTAAATTCATAGTTCCTGAGGCAATTTCCGCCGGCGACCAATTTAATATTACGCTCCAAAGAGTGTTCTGGAATAGCTTATATAAGCCTCACGGCAGCTTCGACAATCTGAAACTTCCTTTTCGTGCAGTTGCAACCGATATTATTTCCGGCGAATCCATTTCGCAAAAATCCGGGAATATTATTACTGCTATACGCGCAAGTGCAACTGTTCCTCTGCGATATACTCCAATCCGTTCCAATGGACTTATACTTGTCGATGGCGGCATCTTTGCAAACATTCCTGCCGAGCAGGCGCTTGAATTTTCTCCCGATTTGATTATTGCTATCAATACTGTTTCTCCAAAACTCAATTCGGAAGATTTGAACACACCCTGGAATATAGCCGACCAGGTGATTACTATTTCAATGGATAAATTTACCCGAAAGCAAAAAGAATTCGCCGATTTTATCATCACCCCAAATATCGGACGCCACAAAAACACCGACTTTTCTAATTTAGATACGCTTATCCGTGCCGGACGCTTTGCCACTAAACAATTAGTGCCTCAAATTCAGCAAAAATATCGTTCCAAATTCTATTCTAAAATCAACGAGTATCACAAAAATCTCTCAATTGAAATGCTAAAGGGCAAAGCAATCATCGCCGATGGCTTCGATAGCGACGAGCTTGCTTTTGTCCGGCAAACCTTGCCTTCAATTAACAGCATAGACCAATACAACGACTTGATTATTAAACTGCTCGAAACAAATAAATACAAGCAGATCTCGCTTAGCATATCGTCCGACTCTGTTGTGTTTTCCGCAACAAAGTTTCCGCTTCTTTCATCGATAAATTTAACCGGAGTTTCAAATCCGGCTGTGGCAGAGTTTGCTCAGGAGTATGTGCAAAATAATCCGTCAGTCCCATTATCACCACATGGTATAACCCGCATCAAAGAAGATTTGCTCCGAAAATACCGTTCCGAAGGATATTCGTATGCAATTATTACAAACGAAAGAGTGGATAATTTCGGCAATTTGTTCCTCACCATAGACGAAGGCACTATCGGCGAAATCGTTATTATCGGAAACGAGGAAACAAGCGATTTCCTTATCCAGCGCGAACTTAAATTCAAAGTCGGGCAAGTGCTTAATGCCGAAAAATTAGTTCGCGGATGGAATAATTTAGTTAAAACCGGGCTTTTCTCCAATGTTGAAATTGATGTAGAAGAAAATATTGAAAATGCAAAAAAAGTTGTCGTTGTAAAAGTTACTGAGGGTGGCACTCAAACCCTTCGCATTGGCGGGAAAGTCGATAGCGAACGCTACGGACAGGCTGCAATCGACGCAATCCAAGAAAACCTGTTCAATGCCGGAATTCGCCTTTCTGTACGTTCCACTATCGGTTCCCGCAACCAGGATTACACTTTACTGCTCGAAAATCCTCGCATTTTCAAAACAGACTTTTCGCTGTCGGCTTCAATGTATTATTCTAACCGCGATATAAATAATTATCTGTTTCAGAAAAAATCGCTCTACCACTTCGATTATCGCAAAATTGGCGAAAGCACTATCGAACGCTTCGGTGGAATTGCTAATTTCGGTCGCCAGTTAGACAAAAACGGCACGATTTCATTTGCTTACCGCTTAGAAAAACAACGCTATTTTGCTAAGAACATAAGCAAACCAAGCTTTTCCAACATTTCTACAGTCAAAGTGGCTGCTATCTTCGATAGTGAAGACCGTTCATTTCTTGCCCGAAGCGGGCAGCGAATTGAACTTTACCTCGAAACAGGTGCCGTGGCAATTGAACCATCAGTAAGTTTCTCAAAAGCATATTTTTATTATCACCATAATTTTACTATCGAGAATGTTACTTTTCGCCCGGCAGTTTCTTTCGGTGCCGCAGATAAATCGCTCCCGGCATCTGAATTTTTCTCGCTCGGCGGTCAGGCAAGCTTCTACGGTTTGCGTGAAGATGCCGAACGCGGACGACAAATTTTGCTCACATCGCTCGAAGCCCGCTATAAACTTCCTTTTCAAATATATTTCGATACTTATTTATCTGCAAGATACGATTTGGGAAATGTTTGGCTGCAGCCAGACGAAATTACTTTCAAAGATTTTCTGCACGGCGGCGGTATTGCCTTCGAACTCGACACACCTCTCGGTCCAGGTCGGTTTGCCGTAGGCAGAAGCTTTTATTTCAGAGAAAACGGGGAAATTGTATTTGGGCAACCTGCCTTGTATTTTAGCATCGGAATGAAACTGTAATTCGCTTACCCTATGCTTCGCCGGCAATTTCTGCTTTCTTCAATTGCCTTTTCTTGTAGATATAATTGACAAGCTCGCCCGAAAACAACAATATAAACGAGGAATAATAAATCCAGATAGCCATCGAAATTACAACTGCAAATGTTCCGTAGAACTTGCCATAATTGCTAATTCCGCTGATATACCAACCGAAAATATGTCGCGCAATTTCAATTAATACAACACATCCAACAGTGCTCCAGAATATCACGAAAAATGGCATCCTCTTAGTCGGTATAAATGTATAGATAAAGAAAAAAATCACAAACGAAGATACAAGCGAGATAAGCGTTACAAGCGCCCCGCTAATGATTTTATGAATAAAATCCGGGAAAAAACTTTCCAAAAACGAAATAACAAAATTGCCAATCGGCACCAGATAAGAATAAATCAGAATTAATATTGTAATGATTATAGTAAGCAAAATATCATACAAGCGGTAAATTATGAAAATTTTCTTCGCTGGTATGTGAAATATTGCATTCAGCCCCGACCGCAAGGACGACACAAGTATCGACGATATCCACAATAGCGAAACAAGCCCGATAATCCCGGCTGCGTTGCTGTGCAGGTTTATCTTCTTTACTTCTTCCAGAACTGTGTGGATAATTTCTTTTGATGATTTTGTCGGTGGCAGAAAATCCGAAAGCATTTTTTCTATTACTTCCGAGAGCTGATTAATATCTACAAAGGCATTTACAAGATAAATCGAGAGCAAAAATAGCGGAATTACATATAAGGCAATATTGAAGGCAATCCCGGCGGCAAGCATAAAAGTATGATTGTCGTCCAACTGGTCGGAAAAATCCATAACCTCTGTGTAAACAGTTTTTATTATATTTGATTTGCCTTTGCTCATCAATATTCTTGCTGGATAATTGCTGAATAACCTTTTTTCGAACTGCCGGCGAAAATTATTGTATATGTTTTGTTGTATGTTAAGAATAAATCATCAATTCGCGCTATTTGCTTCCCTGTTTCGGAATTCACAAAAGTTAAGCTGAATTTTCGTTCTTTGTATATTCGTTCGATTGGTGTGCGTTCGCCAAAACCAAGCCCGGGATAGATAAGCACATCATCGCCTATTTTTATATCAACTTTTGGTACGTCCGATACATTCACAAATCGCCTCACATAATGGTCTGCCGCAGCAAGAACGGGCTGTTCGATAAATGATACTAACTGTGGTGATTCCTTCGCACCGCAAGCAATTAGCAATGCCCGTAGCTCCGGGCTTGCCGAAAACGAAAACTGCTTGCCGGATATACTCAGATTGTCCTGCCCGTTCGGCAGAATAGTTGCGAGTGCTCCGCTATAATTTAGCCGTGCATCAGAAAATACTCCCGGCAGTGCGAAGCTTACAAAATCTGCATCCGCAATTGTATTTACAAGCTGTGCAAACACTCCTTCGCTTTCCGAAACTATTGGATTGGCTGACGCACTTTCTTCCACAAGCGAAATTTTTTGCTCACCCGATTGCGTTGAATAGACAACAATAAAATAAGATTTATTTGCTTCGAGCCATAATCGGGTTGTTGTTATCAGACGTGCTGGCTCTGTTGCTGTAAACACAGCTATTGGCAGTGTCCCCGCTTCCAGTAACTTCGGTTGCGATATTTCTCCAAACTTCAAGCCGCTTGCCAGATTGTCGCCCGAACGGAAGCCGCGGGATTTGTCTTCGCCGGTTGCGTTTGCGATTTCCCGAGCCCCTGCCGAAACAGAAATACCGCTTTGCAGATAATTGCCATTTACCACACGCACAACTGCCCTGTTTTTCAGTTCTTCTGTGAAATAGGCTGGTTCGGCAAACACTAATTTTTTTGCTTTCGATTGCGAGCTATCGAAAACAAATGCCGTATATTTTTGCAGAACATCAATTCCAACAACAAGTTTTGCCGTTGCCGAGCCATTCAGCTTGACGCTCAAAGTGTCCTTCGTGGTTGTGCCGCAGGCTTCTATTGTCTTTGCTCCATCGGCAAACATTGGAAAAACTGTTGCCACATCGCCCGAACCTTGCAAGTGAAGGCTTACCGTTTCGCTTGAAAAATTCGCTGTTTTCAAATATGCCTCGCGATTATTGATAGTCGCGGGTTCTCTAAGTGCCTGCACTGTCGATTGCTTTTCGTCCAATAGCAATACTTTTTCGGCATTTCCTTCGCGAATTATTACAATTGCATATTGTCCGAAATTTTCCAACGTTAAATCAAAAAGCCCGATAAGCTCGTCTCCGGAATGCTTATGCCGAACTATAGAAACTGCAAGTTCGCCCGAACGCACAACCGAATGGGATGTTGCCCGCCGGTATTGAATGTGGCTTGCAATTGCCTGACCGCTTGGGCAACCCAGCATCATCGAGTAGCTTACAGTTGAATCAGGATAGCCGTTAAAAAGCTTCAGATATGCTTCTTTCTGGCTTTGCGCAACTACCATCGAAGTCGAAAAAGTGATGATTGTATCAACATCGCGATAATGTGCCGCTCCGTCAGCCGATGGCAATACAACAAAAGTATAATTCATATTCCGTCCGAAGCGCACTTTGTTGCTCGGTTTAAGTTCGCTTGTGCCTTGCCGCCGGACTTCTAAAAATACGGAATCTGCTGGTGGACGCACAAACGCCGACACCATTCCATATGGCACATTTTCGATTTCAGTTTCTCCATTTAGCACTATCGTACGGCTTTGACCGTCCCCCGCAAGATTTAGCAGTCGCACATTTACTGTTTCGTATCGCGGCGGTGGATTAACAAGATATTCGTTTTCCGAAGCACACGACCCAAGCAGCAAAACGCTGATTATTATAAGTAACTTTTTCATTTTCTCATTTACATTTACAAGCATTAACAATATTAATAAAATTTACAATATAAATGAAATAATATAAACGATTGTAATATAAAAATGATATGCTTACAACTTGCAAAATCTGAACAAGTTAATACTGTGCGGGTATGGTATGCGGGAATTTCTGTATTGTTGCAATTAAATTCTTTTGGCAATAAGCAACACGATTAGCAATATTGCTTGCAGCAATATTATTACAGCTCCGCTCGGCAAATCCACGAAATATGATAATATTAGCCCTCCTATGCTGCTTATCACACCGAATATAATTGATAACATACTCATCTGAAAAAACGTTCGCGAAACTATTCGTGCAGTTGCTGCCGGAATTACTAAATATGCCCCAAGCAACAGCATTCCGACAACTTTTATCGAAACGACAATCAGCAACGAAATCAGCAAAGTCAGTATGTATTCATCTGTTTCCACAGGTAATTTGCTTGTGCGGGCAAGCTCCGTATCGAAAGTTGAATATGCCCAGCGTCCCCAATATATTTTGCCAATCACTGCAATAATCAACGAAAGAGCGGCAACTACCGCCAGATCAATTGCCGATACATTCAATATTGAACCGAACAGATAAGAATATGCATCTGCCGAATAATTTTCGTTCAGTGCTAAAAATATTATTCCAATTGCCATTGCTACCGAAAAAAGTATCCCAATTGATGTGTCTGCGGAAATATCGGCTTTCTTTTTCAGAAATACCATCAAAACTGCTATAAGCAATGTGAACGGAATTGCCAAAAACATTGGCTCGACACCTAAAAATATACCCATCGCAATTCCGCCAAATGCCGCGTGCGACAATCCGCTTCCCAAAAAACTTATCTTTCGCTGAACTACAAACACCCCAAGGAAACCACTCACTGCACCGAGCAAAATCCCTGCAATCATTGCCCGCTGCATAAATGCAAGGCTGAATATCTCACTCATAGCTTTTCAATCCAAAAGTAACTTTATGTTTGTGTCCAAGATGCGAGAACGTTTTCATTAAATTGAGTTCTGTAAATGCTTCGTTTTTATTGCCATAATATATTAATTGCTTGTTCAGGAGCATAACTTTATTTGTGTGGTGATAGGCGGCTGTCCAGTCGTGCGTTACCATAAGCACAGTAACGCCCCGCTTCTTGTTGAATTCTTCTATCAGTTCATTAATTGTAGCTTCGCAAACAAGATCTACGCCCGTTGCGGGCTCGTCTAAAAGAAGTAGTTTCGGGTTTGATGCAAAACATCTTGCTAAATACACTCGCTGAAGTTGTCCGCCCGATAGCTCCGAAATTTGCTTTTTTGCGTAATCTGCCGCTCCGACAAGTTCAAGTGCCTGAAGAGCCAATTTCTTATCTTCTCTGCTTTTTACTCCCAACCAACGATTTCTCACACCGCTCAGCACCAGCTCAATAGAATTTGCCGGAAACGAACGGTCTATTGTTTTAATTTGCGGGACATATCCAATCTCGCCGGGCTTGATTTTATCTAATTCCTTGCCGAAAATCTTTATTTCGCCTGATGTAGGCTTTACAATACTTAATAATGCTTTCAGGAATGTCGTTTTGCCGGAACCGTTCGGACCAACTATTGCGACAAAATCGCCATTTTCTATTTCAACATCGATATTATCCAGAATTATATTATTGCCAAACTCTACTGTCAGACCGCTTGTTTTAATCGCATAATCGGGCATCGTTAATCTCCTGCAAGTGCTTTCGCAAGAGTTCGTGCATTGAATAGAATTAAATCCTGATAGTTTTCTCTTCCGCTTGTGCCCCCCACCGGGTCGAGCAGGTAAACGCTCACTTTTGCTTCGTCTGCAATGCTTTTTACGGCTTTATCCGAAAGTTGCGGTTCGTTGAAAATGGCTTTTGCTCCGCTTTCTTTTATTTTCTGAATAAGCGAAGCAATATATTTCGGGCTTGGCTCTTTGCCCGGAGCTTCTTCAATAGAACCTCCGTAAAGCAACCCGTATCGTTGCAACATATACATAATAGAAGGATGATGCAGAAAAACTGTTTTTCCTTTCACATTGTGAAGGAGATTGTCCACCTGACGGTGCAACAAATCCAGTCTGTTCGAGAAAAGTTCGGCGTTTGTGCGGTATGTTGCCGCATTTTGCGGGTCGAGCTTCGCAAGTGTGTCTGCAATCGCCGGTAGCATTGCCTTAACTGTCAGTGGGTCCATCCAGAAATGAGTGTCGATATTCTTCGTTGTAATCGTTGTGTCGCTTGCCGAAACTCTTTCACCACGATAGTTTATCCAATATTCTCTGGGGATCAATTCCACTAACTGCAACAAACTTCTGCTGCCGGGAAGCTTTGCCGCCCAGCCATCGTTGTTGTCGGCTGCATATATTAGCACATTTGCCGCCTGCGATTTATATACATCCGAAGGCTTCGGCTGATATGTATGTGGTGATGCGCCCGGTGGTATAATATACCTTACATCTACTCTTGGACCGGCAATTTCTTTGATTATTGCGTATATTGGATTGCTTGTTGTAACGATGATTGTTTTAGTGTTCTGCGACCCGCAGCTTGCTATCGCAAATATTACCGAAAAAAATAATAATAACTTTTTCATATTAATTTCGAAAGATTGTTCGGTTTTTTGATAATAGACTATTTATTTCTCTATTTATTTGGAAAATTGATTAACTAATTTTTAGAATAATTCGTTTTAAATATAAATATATTCTTGGGGTAGGACTATGAAAAAAATCGGTCTGCTTTTCGGTATTGATACTAATTTCCCACTTGATGTTCAGCACTATATTAATTCAAAACAAAGTAGTCAATACGTTTGCGAAGAAATTAAAATTGGCATTCTGAAAAACAACGACTTCTACCAGTACGATGTGATTTTCGACCGCATCTCCGAATTTGTGCCATTTTACCGAACTTTTCTAAAAACGTTGAATTTGCAGGGGAAAAAAGTTATTTCAAATTGCCTTAATGCCTGCTATGATGATTATTTCTTTCAGGCTCATGTTGCTAACAATTTGGGACTTAAAACGCCAAAATCCTGCTTAATTCCTACTAAATGGCTACCGAAAAACACTACTCCCGAAGCTATGCGAAACTTGGAGTATCCTCTCGACTGGGACAAAATGTTCGACTACGTCGGGTTTCCTGCTGTGCTGAAATCCAATGCTTACGATGAAAAACGTTATGATTTCAAAGTTTATAACAAAACTGAGTTCTTCTCTGCTTACGAACTCACCGGCTCTAATCTGATGATTTTGCAGGAAGCCATCGAATATGATGAATACGTCCGTTGCTTTGTCGTCGGTGGTAAATATCTGAAAATTGTTAAATACAATCCTACCAATCCTCTGCATTTGCGATATTCACGAACCGCTCCGAGAATTGACGAAAAAACCGAGCAGAAAATCAACGATGCCTGCCTGAAACTGCTGAACAAAATAGAAAACCATTTCAATGCAGTCGAATTTGCTATCAAAGATGGCGAAATATACTGTATGGATTTCAACCGTCCGATTTCAAAACTTGAACGGTTTATCCTTGGCGACGAGCTCTACGACTGGCTTGTTGAAAAAATTGGCAACTACTTGATCGAGCTTGCATTAAGCAACTAACTTAGCGGTATTTTGAATTTAAAGGTTGTGCCTGTTCCTTTCTCGCTCTCAACGGAAATTTCACCGTTGTGAAGCAGAATTATGTGCTTTACAATGGATAGACCGAGACCTGTGCCCCCGCTTTTTTTCGAACGTGATTTGTCTGCAATATAGAACCGCTCAAAAATACGTTCGGCGTCTTCTTTGGATATGCCCATTCCGTTGTCTTTCACTGCAAAGTAGGCGTAACGTTCGTCGTATGAACAACTGATAAGAATTGTTCCGCCGTCTGAGTATTTTATTGCGTTATCTATAAGATTTATAAACACTTGTTCCATCCTGAACACATCAACGTTTATTTTGGGGAAATTCTCCTGATATTGCACTTCGATTGTCAGTCCTTTGTCTTTGAGCTTCGGTTCGAATATTTTCAATACGTTGTCGATGATAATCCGCCCGTCGAGCTGGCTTTTGATAAGCTTTGTGTTTGGGGCTTCCAGTTCGGATAGCATTAGCAAATCCTGCACTATGCTAATCAATCTGTTTGTGTTTCTCTTAATAATATCAATATAATGATGATATTGAGCATCGATTTCGTCTTCGAGTGTTTCTATAAATCCTTTTATCGCAGTAAGCGGTGTGCGGAGTTCGTGCGAGACGTTTGCAACAAAGTCTTTTTTCAACTGTTCCAGCTTTTTTATTTCTGTTATATCGTGGAAAAGCAGAACTACTTCCTTTTTTGCTTCGATAAAATTGGCACTGCAAAGATAGAATTTCTTCTCGTTAGATATTTCATTGATTGTGCTGCTCTTTTCATTCAATGTTTGATTGAAAAGATTTAAAATATCCTGATTTTGAGTTATTTCATTAATATTCTTATCTATTATGTCAGTATTAGAAATGATTTTGCAAAATCCGGCATTTGCTACCAGCACTTTCCCTGTTATATCGAGAGCAACAAGCCCGTCTTGTATTGCTTTGATAATAGTATTGAGTTCTTCTTTCTGCTTGGTAACTTCGGCAAATAGCGTTTTAATCTGGGCTGTCATATTATTGAAATTTGTTGCTAATTCGTAGATTTCGTCCCGTCCGCCGATATTAACTTTAATATCAAAATTGCCGGCAGCTACTTTGCGCGAAGCCTCCGAAATTTGATTTATCGGCTTGGTGAGCGACCTCACAAATATCAATGCCCCAATCAGAGTAATCAACACAACAATAGAAGCAATTTGCAGTATCTGCAGAATTAGCTGATTTATAAGCTCCTTTGCCTGATTTCTGAAAATACTTGTCCTAATCGCACCAAGAAACTGCCCGTTGCTACCTAAAAGTGCGTGAGCAATATAGAGCATTTCTTTATGCACTGTTGTGCTGAAACGTTCTGATTTCCCTACTTTTTCCCCTTTGAAAATTGGCTCGAGCTCGGGACGGCTCTTGTGGTTCTCCATTTTGGACGGGTCGCCTTCCGAATCGGCAAGCACCCGCCCGGTGCTATCTACAATGGTTAGCCTGATATGAATATCTTTCCCGGTCTTTTTTACGTAATTGTCTAATTCAGGAATTTGTCCGTTCTCTATAAAATGAATAATTTTAGCTTCGAGAATTGTATTGATTTTATTGAGGTTATCGGTAATTGTTATTACGTGTTGGTTGCTTACATTTCGATAGGTAAAAAACAGAATTAGCCCCGTAAGCAAAAAAATCACAAGGAAATATCCCGCAAAAATTTTCGATGATAAGCGTTTCATCAATGTTCTTCTATTTTGTAGCCAACGCCGCGAATGTTTTTAATAAATTTGCCGGCAATCCCTAATTTTTCACGCAAATTTTTAATATGAACATCTACTGTTCTATCGAGAACGCCTTTTTCCTGTGCCCCGAGATAATCAAGAATCTGCTCGCGGGAATACACCCAACCACGCCTGTCGCTTAACAACTTCAATATACGGAACTCAGTTGAAGTAAGTTCCACTTTTTCTCCATTAACTGTTACTTCGTATTTCTGATGGTCTATCTCCAGAATATCGCCAATGCGGGTTTTCTGCGTTTTCACAACCTTTTCGTCCCGACGAAGCACAGCTTTGACGCGCGCCACCAACTCACGCGTCGAAAACGGTTTGGTAACGTAATCGTCCGCCCCGAGCTCCAACCCTAACACTTTATCCATTTCTTCTGTGCGAGCTGTTAACATAATTACCGGAATGTGCGAAAACTTCTCGTCTTTTTTCAGATACTTGCAAATTTCGAAACCATCAGAATCCGGTAGCATCAAATCTAAAATTACAAGCTCCGGTGTGTTAGTTTTGAGATACTTAAACAGGCTTTCGCCATCCTCGAATGTTTTTACTTTGTAGCCTGCTTTTGTTAGTGCAAGCGATACAAGCTCGCAAATATCCGCTTCGTCGTCGACCACTACTATTGTTTTTGCGTTGCTGCTTTGCAGAGGGGGCAAATTTTCGCTGATTTGGCGATTTTCTTCTGACATTTTATTATGCCATTATACTGAAACAAAATATAAAAATACAAATTTTTTGTTAAGCAAATGTTAAATTTTGGCAAGGTATTGCTAAATATAGAAATATTTTTATTAATTTCCTATTAATGTTCGTTGCTTTACCAAAACAATTAAATGTTTTTCTAACCCATTGCTTCAACTTCGCTTATCCCGTCCATAGATTTAATAATCAATTTTTTGTTTGCAATTTCGTATTTTTGTAATTAAATAATTGAAAAAACACACTATGACAAACGAAGAATTAATTGCATATTGTCAGAATTCCATAGAACTGCGAAACTACATCCTTTTCGAAGAGCAGGTGTTTGCCGAAATTACTGCCGAGCAAGCCCAATTGCTTGCTAAACGTTATTCGAGCGACACTCTGATGATGCTTCCGAAATACGAAATAGACTTCTTCGAATGGCTTCGCTCCGAAGACGAAGCTATCTGGCTTGACCTCTGGGACGACGAACTTGTCGATCCATACCTTGTCGGAATGTATTTTCTGCCCCGACTGGTGGAACGCGACGGTCGCGGCTTTCCGATTTGCGACCTGCTCGATAACGACAACTATTTCTTTACTGCTGCCCAGATGCAGGACGAAGAAGGCAAAGCCTTTGTCGAATCTGCCCGCAATCGCTTCGAAAACAATGAACCTCTCACTGTGGCTCAACTGCTTGCTCTCGAAATCTCTGCTTCGCCTATCGACATCTGGCACTTTGCCTACAAGCACTCTATTCCTCTGCGGCAGGCAAAAGCTGCCGTCTCGCAGCTTGTCGACGACCACGCACTCGTCCATATCACCGATGCAGAACATTTAGCAAGGTTCATTAATGTATAAATTTCTGATTGTGTCGCTCCTTTTGCTTCCGATGAGTGTGTTTGCTCAGCCGCACAACTTACAAGTCGCTTCATCGCTTGCCGATAGCCTTGCTCTTAGGATGACTTTCCATAGCGACACAGCCCTCATAAGCACAAGTCCGACCGATGCTCAGATGATTATTTTGCAGGCAATTGCCCGCCGACTGCCGGTAAAAATTACTCCGCCGACTGCCGATGCTTCCGATTACTTACATCTTTCACCTGCAATCTTTACTGTTGATTATTCTCCAGTTTCTAAAAATGAGATAAAACGCACCGTTTCTGTTTCGCTTACCTTCCATAAATCTACCAGTCAGGTGCTTTCGCCGCCGGAAACTTTCTTGCTTTCCGCCTCCGATACTCTTTCTTATGCACAAGCCGAGCAGATAAATGCTTCGTCGCCCGACTTCCTGCGCAAGCAACTGCCAGCCCCGAAAGAAAGCTCGTGGGAGCAGTTCCTCCGTCCGGCAATTGTTGTTGCCACTCTTGCTGCTACTGTTTGGTTGTTCTTTTCGGTGCGTTCCCGATGAAAGATGTGTATATTTTCACAGATTTCGACGGCACAATCACTCTCGACGATCTCGGCGACAAACTTTTCGTCGATTTCGGGCAGTTCGAGCCATTCCATTCTCAGCTTCTTTCACACCAGTTGAATATTCGCCAATACTGGGAACTTCTTTTCGAAAGCTTGCCGGACTATATTGACGAGCAATTTATCAGAAACTGGACTGCCGCTCAGCAGGTGGATGCCTATTTCCCTGAATTTGCTGAATTTTGCAAAGGCAACAGCCTGCCTCTTGCAGTTGTTAGCGATGGATTTGACCTATATATTGAAACAGTTTTGTCTAATATTAACCAGAATCATCTCAAAGTTTATTCCAACAAAGCAAAAAAGACCAACGGCAGGTGGCAGCTTACCTACCCGCTCGCAACCGAAAGTTGCAGTTGCCTTGTTGCCTCGTGCAAACGCAATGCAATGCTCAAAGATGTGCCCGCAGACTCTTTCATCATCTACATTGGCGATGGATATTCGGATTTTTGTGCTGCTCAGTATGCCGATATAGTGTTTGCCAAAAAATCGCTTGCCCGATACTGCTTCGAACAGAAAATCCCACACCACAACTGGCGTTCATTCTTTGATGTGCTTGCTGTTCTGCGAAAAATTCTTCACTCAAAGACCGTTCGCCCTCGCCATCAGGCTCGCCTGCGGCGTATGGATGCCTTCAAATGTGAATAAGTTTGCCTATTACCCAAAACAATTTAACTTTGGTTAATATTAGTCATTTGATTAACCGAAATCTTACTTTATGATTAATTTATTTTCATTGGCATTATGTTTGTAAATATTTTGTCTGTTGAATATTTATGTCGAGCAATGAATATCTGGAATTTAGATTTTTTGATTGGTAGTTTGATAACAAAATTAAATCTAAAGTTTATTAGAAAACTGCCGAAAATGATAACTGAGTAAGTATACAAAATTAATAAAAGGTGTGTATGGTGTGGCTAAATTACGCTTCTAATTGCTAACTAAATATACAACTATTTAATTAACAAGTTAATATACATTATTTTTATGATTTATCTATGCCTTATGTAACACAATTTATGGAGAAACTTATGAGAAAAGGAATTTCTAATATCTCCGACACTTCTTAAATCGTCAGATGCAAGCATCCGCTTGCCCGATATTCGTTTTGCTATGCAGGAAATTCGACTCTAAACAAACTTAGTTTTATAAACTTTATAAAAGGTCAAAATATGAAAAAGAAAAACCGATTGCTAAGATTAAGTCTTATAGTCGCTATCTTAGCTTTTTTAAGCACGGGGCTGCTCCCCGCTGCTACCATAACATTTGTTGGAGGTACTAACGACTGGAATACAGCAAGCAACTGGTCTCCAGCAATAGTCCCAACAAGTGCGGATGATGCAATTATCCCAACCGGGTTCACAGTTACTACAAGCAGTGCAATTACTGCCCGCACTATAAGCATTTATGGTAACTCAACTTTAACAATTACACAAAATGCAGATATTGCAACAGCAAGCACAGGCGGCATTACTCTAAACGGCACTTCTTCGCTTGTTATCAATGCCGCAGTTGCCGTAAATATTGGTAATGCAACCTATCGTGGCGATATTGTCCAAAACGACACCTCAAATGTTACTTTCAGCACAGCTGCCGCAACAGTAGCACTAAGCGGTACCTGGACAAAATCATCCACCGCTACAATTACAAATACAACTCCTGCAAATTTATCATTAGTTGGTACAACTGCTGTTACTTTGCCCTCTACTTTGACTACTCTTAATTCATTAACCGTCAATAAACCCGGTTCAACCTGCACTTTATCAGATGATCTTACTACAACTACTACATTAGGTATTACAGCAGGTACATTAATTGTTGGTAATAATAACTTAACTGTTACAACTACTACTTCCATAGCTTTGGGCGCTACTCTCAACGCTGCCTCCACTGCAACAAATACACGCACATTCTCTGGTATAATCACTCTCAACGGTACTTTAATTTCTTCTGGTGGTAGTGTTACAAATATCTTTACGTCCGCTCTTAGCATTCCCGCAACTGGTGTTTTGACAATAAACAACTCAACTTCAGATTTTGGTGGAACAGTAGCCGGTGTTGCCTCAGGTGCAACAATTAATGCGTATGGCGCAACAGTTTCATTCACAGGTGCTGTAACATTCACAAACCTTACGCTCAACACAAACTCAAATACAAATTTAACATTTAATGCAGCACAAACTGCCGGCAATCAAATTCCCGCTCTCACAGTACACAACCTAACATTTGCCAACGACGCCGCTCTTGCAGGAAACGTTACTGTATATGGGAATTTCACTAATACTGCAACATACACTACAGATGTAAACGCTTTTACATTCACAGTTTACGGCACATTCAACAATCCTACTGGAGCTTTTTTTGATGCTGTTGGCTCCACAGTTAAACTGTATGGTCCAGTTACAAGCTGGGGTACAGACGAAACAGAATTTATTACCAATAATACAACAACATTAGAAATTCTCGGCAGCGGAAGTTTGCCTGCGAACTTCACTATTGCCGCAAATAATAACTTCGGTAATTTTACTTTGAACCGCCCCGGTGCTACTTTTACTGTATCAGGTAATTATGTTGTTGGATTTAACACTTTAACTATTACATCTGGCACAGTTGTATTGCCTGATGAAGCACATTCAGTTACAACTACAACAACAATAGGTGCTAATGGCGTATTAGATCTTTCAGCAGTTACAACTGCCAACAATGGTATCACTTTTACAACTGGCTTAGCAGGCAGTGGTCAAATCATCGCAAACGGTGGCAATGGTGCTGGTGAGCCTGTGATTACTATTGCAGCTGGTTGTAATTACACATTTACCGGCGATATTTTAACAAATCAATATACTATTCTAAGAATATCATCCACTCAAACATCAGATATAGAGCTTCCCTCAAGCATAACACAACTAAGTTCATTGATAATAAACCGAGGCAATGTTGCTCGCAAAGTTATTTTAAATAGCAACTTAACAATTACTGATAATATTTCAGCATTAGTATTTGCTTCGGGTAGATTTGAATTAAATGGTAAAACAATTACCTTCTCAGGTACTTACGTTCCTAATACGTCTGCAAACTTTATTATGGATGCAACTGAGGGATCTACTGTAGTATTTAACGGCGCTCCTACATTTGCTGCCAATGGTCTTATAACAGACGAAACAACAAACTTCCAAATGGGTGCAGCAGCAACAATACACTCAACTATTACAACACTGAATAACCTCACTATAACAACTGGAACAACTGCATTAGGTGGTGACCTCACTCTCTATGGCAATTTAAGTGTTGCAAGTGGTGCCACCTTAAATAAAGCAACATTTAATTTGACCGTTTATGGGGATGTATCGAACTTAGGAACATTAACATTAAGCGGTGCCAGTGGAACAATTACTCTATATGGTCAAATGATAGGAAGTGGAACATATACAACCGGAACATCAACTGTTCTCTCTATTCAAGGCACTTCCTCTCAGTTTATTTTGCCTGCTGGCATTACAACATTAGGTAGATTAACGCTAAATCGTCCCGCCGGTATGAAAATTATGGCTGGTTTAACTGTTGGCGATGGAGCTGGTGGTAACAACGACATAACTATTACTCTCGGCGATTTAGATCTCAATGGCTTCAATGTTACTCTTGCAAATGCTAATGCTCAAATTTCAGAAACAGCAGGCAACACCTTTATTAACACTGGTTTGAGCACTTCCGGAACTGGATATGTAACAACAGCCTCATCCACAGCTGCAGAAATTGCTTCTAGCGGTATTGGCGTTACATCTATAAGTGGTCCAACGGGTATTACCGTTCGCCGTTACCCAAGAACAGTTCCTATTGCCGGAGTAGGACTTGCTACTCATAGAATTTATTATATTACAGGAACCGGAAGCGTTACAGCCGTTACACTTGCATTCGACAACACTGAATTATACAGCAACGCTGCAGATTTGAAATTATATCATACAACTGACTATACCTTTGTAACCAGCCCGACAGAAGTTTCTGGAACTGTTACTGAAAATACTCCGGTTACTGGCGTAGGTCAATTAGCAGTAACAGGTGTAAGTATCGCTACTGCGAACTATTACGCACTTGCTGCTGCACCGGGTGCGGGTGGCGTCCTACGCACATTTGTTGGAACAAGTGGCAACTGGGGCGACCCAAATAGCTGGAGCCCGACTGGTGTACCAAGCAAAGTCGACCAAGTAGTAATCGGTCCAGCAACTGTTACTGTGAACGGTAATGGTGCTATTTATGAATGTAAAACTCTTGTTCTGAACCATCAAAATGCAACAGTTCAACCAGCCAACAATACAGTAAACGGCGACGTTGTTTCGTTGCGTGTTATGGGCAATATTACCCTTACAGCAGGTTCAGAAATTCTCGGTGCAAATGGCACAGGTCGCTTGAACTTAATCATTGGCGATGGCACAACCGCTGGCGTAAGCTCAACTATTTCGGTAAACAATGACTATACTACTGGCAGCGGTCTTTGGGTGCACAACCTTACTGTTAATGCAGCAGATGTTACCGGCTCGGCAAATAGAATCCGTGTCAGCGGCGATGTTGCTCTTCTTGCTAATAGTGCAGTGTCCGGTGTAAATGCAGAATTCTGGGGTGGCTACGACGCATTGCAAACAATCAGCGTTCCTGCTTCTGCATTCCTGAGCTTCTCTACAATTCGTACAGACAACAGTGCAAATGTTTCTACTCAAAGCAACATTACTGTTACAGATAAATTCGAAATCATCAGTGGTTCCACATTCAATGCAACTGGCGGAACAACTTATTTCACTACTCCTGTTTCAGGTAGTGGCGACCCATGGTCAGTTCAAGATGGTGGCACTTTGAAGCTCTTCAATGTCGAGTTGAATTCGTCTGGCGGTGCTCAAACATTTGTTCCATTAGGAACTGCTTATATTCAAGGTAACTTCTATCAATATGGAAGTGATGCCTTTGCACCTACCGAGGGTCGCGTGATATTCAGCAACCTCGGTCAGCGTGAAATAGTAAATACTCAAAATGATAACGATCTAGTGTTCTACGCACTCGAAGTTGCAAACTCATCTAAAGTTGTTACAAGCAGTAATTTCCAGGTTCAAAATGAAATAAATGTAGTAGGCAACGGCTCTTTGAAAGCAAACAACGGAACAATCACATTTACTGGCAATGGAAATATATATAATGCTTCTAACCAGACTCTTGAATTCAACGATTTGACAATTATCGGTTCGGTTAATACATCAGATAGCTGGAAGATAAAGGGTGATTTAGTTGTTTCCGGATCCTTGCTTGCAGACGGCGGAACAATCACATTCGAAAATATTCAGGAAAAATCAATCAACGCATCTGGTACTCTCCGCTTCTTTAAACTCAAAGTTGCAAATGGCTCTAAGCTCACAACTGCAACAAACCACAATTTCACAATCCGCAACAATGCAACAAATCCGCTTGGTGCTGGAATCGAAGTTGAAGGAAATGGTGAATTCTATGTTGGTTCAGCCGCTTCTGTAATCACATTCGACGTCGGAACTGGCGTTTCGGCTGGCAATCCAAAGACTATAGTTAAATCAGATGCAGGACGTCTGGAATTTGGCACTATTACAATCGCTGCAAATCCAAACAACGAAGTCGCTACTGCATCGGACTTCAAAATTACCGGAACTGGTGCAAGCACATTTGTGAACTCGGGCGCAGGTGGTAAATTCACTGCAACTGCCGGCACAATTACATTCACTGGTGCTGCACCACAAATTTCCAGCATTTCACCAGCCTCAACTCAGTTCTATAGCATCCGCACAGAAGGTGCAACTGCTCTTACTGTGCCAAACCAAGCACAAGAACTGTATGTAGCCGGCGATCTTTCTATCAACGGAACATCAAGTATGGACTTTACAGCTAATACTGCAAGCCGAATAATCTTCAACGGAAGCACTCTCCAAAAGATTACAGGCAATACAACCGCTATTACTCCAATTCAATTTGCAGATCTCACACTAAATAAATCTGGCAACTCCGAGCTACTGCTCGAATTAAATACAACAATAGCTTCAAATGCTGCCCACGAGCTCGTCCTTACAAACGGTATCTTGAACTTGGGTAGCCGCACATTTACAGTTGGCGCCGGTGCAATTAGCCGCCTCAATGGCGTTATCAACGGTGGAACAGGAACATATGTTGTTGCTACTAACCACGTATCTCCATTGCTCGAAGATACTTACTTCACTGTAAGCGGTGTGCCAACACTTTACAACTTAACAATAAATGCTGCTCATTCCACTGCAAACGACCTCACAGTAAACGGAACATTAGATCTTGCAACAGCAAACCTTACAATAGGTTCCGGTGCAAGTGCAGTCAATCCAATGAAGCTCATTTTGAATGGCAATTTAACAAGAACAACTGGTTTGCTTGGCGGTAGTTTAACTCTTTCCCGTCTTGTATTGCAAGGCTCTGGAACAGTTACAAATGGTTTGAGCAATTCATACTTTGTTGGTACTGCTGCAACAACAGCTCAACTTGAAGTAGCACGCCAAGAAACTCTCGGCGGCAACTTGAATATTGCCAATACTTCATATCTACGTATCAATACTGGTATTAATGATTTTGATCTTGGAACTTATACATTAACATTTAATACTACATTTAATGTTGTAATGATCTCTGGTGGAATAAAAGCAGGAACTGGCTCCACAGTTGTATTGCCAAGTATTGCAAACCTTACAATTCCTGCTACAATGTTCCGCAATAATGAAGTGGACAACTTAACAATTGTTAACTCTATTAACTTAGCAGGCGATTTGCGTATAAATGGAACATTATCTGGTGCCTACAGCATTACTACAAATGACAATGTATTGACATTTGGTCCAAATGCAACATTGCCGTCATTCTCATCAAGCGCTTATGTAATTGGCAATATGCGTCGCTATGTAACAAACACAAACACAAGATTCGATGTCGGAATAGGTGGTATATATATTCCTGTGGTAATGAGATTTGCTAAAGCATTAAGCCAGCAAGCTGTTGTCGTCAGACCAAACTATGTGAATCCAACAGTAGGCAAGGGTGGCGACCCAACTCGCGCATTGCTCGCATTGTGGAACATAACAGCAGAAGGCACTGCACTAAATGATAGTATCCGCGTAAACTTCGAATGGCCTAATACAATACATAACGGTTTGACTCCTGTAAATGGACAAACATTTGCTGCTAAGTGGCTTGGCTCGTCCTGGTCAGACTACCGCAACAATGCATCTTATAGCTCGCAATCACTAACTATGACAAGTTTCCCTGTAAAAGGCTCCTCAGCTTTAACAGGTGATTGGGCTATATTTGTTGCAACTGCCAACACCGATGCAGCAAAAGATGCAGCTATAAAAGTAACTGGCAATAAGCTTGTTATTACTAAGATAGAGCCACTACCAATTATTGTCAATCAGGCATTCAGCGTAACAGTTCAATTGCAAAACGAATACGGACAAGCAGTAACGGTTTCTACTCCGTTTAGTTTCGAAATCACTGAACAAATGGGTACTGGCGGTTTCACAACTGTATCTGGTGTTATCCCTGCTGGACAATCATACGTAACATTGAACGGTCTCTCGATAACCACTGCTGGTGGCAACTATCAGCTTCGTGTAGACTCTGCTGCTGCAAGTGCTGTGCTTTCGGGTGTAAGCCAACTCTTCGATGTTCTTCCAACTTTACCAACTTCGCAGGCAACAGCTCTTACATTTACAAATATAACTGCTACAACTGCTACTATTAGCTGGTCTAATGGTGGTGGTACAGCTCGAATTGTTCTTATTAAGCCAGATACATTGCTCAAACTTACTGAATATCCACAAAACGGCGAAACATACTACGGAAATTCAATCGTCGGCTTGGGTTCGAGCATTGGTGGTGCAACAGTTCTATACAATGGAACATCTAACAGTATAAATATAGTTGGTCTTGCACCAAACACTAAATATTACGTCTATGTATTTGAATACAACGGCACAGATGGCAACGAAAATTATCGCACAATAGCTGCTTCCGGCAATCCAAAATCATTCGAAACAACTGGTAGCTACGACGACGATGTAACATTCGGCACAAACAACACAAGAGCTCTCTCGAAAGGCATTGGCACAAACACACCAATCCGTGGAACTATCAAGAGCTCGACCGACGAAGACTGGTTCAACTTCAACGTTGCCAGCACAACCCCGAATGTAAGAGTAAAACTTACTAACCTCGCCGGCGACTATACATTAGAATTCTACGATACTACCGGACGCCGCATCAGACGTTCTACTTTGAGCGGAAAATCAAGTGAAGCGGCTGTAATAAACGGTCTGCCAGCTGGTACTTACACAGTTCGTATATTCAGCACCGATGGCACTTATTGGACTAAGTCTGGCGAAGAATATATACTGCAAGTATCAACTTATGGTAGCGAAATCTATTCGGTAACACCGTAAGGGCATTGGGTTTGTTTCCGGGAAGTGTGTCTCCCGCCTTTTGGGAGGCACACCCGAACCGGGAAAGAAAAGTTCTTTGTAATAACTAAATGGAATTACAATAAGTGCTTGGATGCTATGGCAACCCATAGCCCAAAGCCAAAGCAAAAAGAAATTGTGTTTATAAATATAAAAGGAACAAATTATGAAAAAAGTAAAATTCCTGAGTGCATTTTGGCTGGCGTTGTTACTCATTGCAGGAGCCGCCGAATCACTTGCTCAAACTTACAACTACCAGATGACGCTTACCCCCCGAAGAATGGGTAACCAACTGGGCGTTGAAATTTGGGTCCGCTCTCTGACGCCTAATGCGGGTCCGCTCGGAGCAATGAACATTGGTGTTTCTTATAATGGCTCTAAACTTCAAGCAGAAAACTTCTCGCTTGTTAATCAACCCTCATCGAAAACTGATGCTGTTCAGTTCGATGTTGATGCTCCAGAGCCTCTGCCATATTATATTATTGAATCTGAATTCCACAACAAGCCTGCTCGCGGTTTCGCAGCTCTCAGCGGAACAAGCATTTCAGGTTTGGTGGGCGGAACTATGCGTTATGTCGCTGTGCTCGATGTCAATCTTACAAGTTCTGCAGGTCCTGGTTTCACTCCTGCTTCCTCTGGGCGCGGGTCGTTTATCGGACTTCTTCGCTTCAATATTCTCAACGCAAACGCTTTAACTGACAGCGATTTAGCAGAATTTCAGTTCAATCCGTACACTTCGCTCAATACAACTGTTGTAATGAGTGGTGATGGTCTTACAAACGTTACAAACCAGGTTGAATTTGTAAACCCAGCTCCGTTTACAATTCGTGGTATTACGGTTCTCAATCCAAATCAACTTAATCAAACAGTAAACCGCTATCCCGAATCTCCATATCAATCAATGCGCACAAATCGCGGCTATCCGATTTACTTCGAACGTTCTGGTCTTGCTACTCCTTCGTTAGCAGAACCTTATGGAACACGCCGCTTCGCATATCGTCTTGAATATTCGCTCGATGGTGGTGCTACTTATACTGAATTTGGACGCGTTGCTGAAAGTCGCGACAAAGCTTCTCTTATCGCTGCTGCTGATTTGCCAACATACAGATTAGGCTGGATAGACTCTCTCGATGCAACAGACGACTACTTTGTTACAACCGGTACTGTTAAACCTTTACCAAATGATGTTGCTTCGAGTGCATTACAAGATGAACCCGATGGTCCAGGTCTCACTGGTTGGGGCTACGGTGGCGTTCTCCGTGTTATCTGGAAAGCAGACGACAACTTCCCGTTCAGAAGTGAAATTGCAAAAATTAGAATAACTCAACTTGAAGGCACAAGCGGCAGCCTCGCTGAAAGCAGCCGTCCTGCTTACACTAGTTCAACAAGAATGGACGAATCAGACCAAACTTTCATCCTTGGTCGTTTGTTCTTCGTTCAATTTGATGGTGCTTCCACTTATTTCCGCACAGTTAGAAACTTCTCCACTCCAAACTCATTTACTGTAGAAGCTTGGGTTAATCTGAACACTTCGAATGGTGCTGGCAGCACACCTGCTATAGTTGCTGCAAGCTCAGGTTCGGCATCGGATGCAGGTTTGGGCTGGATGCTTTATCTTCGCGATGGTATTTATCCGGCATTCCGTGTTTCTGCTGCTGATGGCAGTGTGCTTGGCGATGTTGTTTGCCCGGCTCCATTGCTTCCATACGGCAACAATCCTAATCTGACAGACCAGCATTCACTTTCCTGGACTCATCTTGCTGGCGTTGTTTCGAATAATACTGTTATATTATATGTTGATGGCGAAGAAGTTGCCCGCTACAAAAATACAAGCGCTCCGAATATTCGCCCGTTGAACGTTAAAATGCCTATCTGGGTTGGCGTCAATCCAAACAACGGTATGCGTTCGCAAGATTACTTCTATGGCGGTATCAAAGAAGTTAAAGTTTGGCGTCACGCTTTAGAACAAAGTCAATTGCGTCGCTATATCCCAGGCGTTTACGATCCAAATGGCACAATTACTCCTATCACTGATGGTCCAAACGATTGGCGCACCGGGCTCGAGCTCTACTTCCCATTGCAGGCTTCACGCCTTGATAAAGCTAACGAAAAAATCTATCAGCAAAGCAACAACGACTTGAACTTCTTTACTACTCCCGGATTGACTTCCACTCCAAACAATGATGCTATCCGCTACCGCCCGGACCGCTCTCACATCAAACTGACTTCTCCAAATGGTGGCGAAGGTGTAAGCAATTTGGTTGATAAAGTTTACGAAATTCGCTGGGTTTCCTATGGTATTGGCAGCTTAACTCCAAAACCAAGCGCAACTTACGGCGACGTTATGATCCAGATTAGCCGCGATGGTGGCAACACCTGGTTCGACGCTTTGGACAATCAAACTCCTGCTATGCCTATCGACAATGCAGAAGTTGAAGAATCTTATGCTTTGTGGGAACCTTACAACAACGTTACTTCTTCCGGTATGATGAACGACCTGCAAGGCGTTATCCCATTTGTTGGCAACTACGAAAAAGATGTCCTGATGAAAATAAGCGGTTCCGAAGCTCGCAATCAGCAAGATATTTATTATATTTCCCAACCTTTCAAAGTTGCTCCTTGGTTCGCTTACAAAAATGGTCAGAACTCCATTGTAAGCATTCCTCAGAATACTAAACTCAATATCACTGGCGAAACTTTCTTCCTTGAAACTTGGATCAAACCTTATAGCTTCCCTCAAAATACTGAAGGTAACTTCTATCCGATAGTTGCAAAGAAGAATCCAAACGCTGCAACAGAAGCTGCTGCACTCCACTATGCTTTGAGACTTCTCCCAACAGGTCAATTGCAGTTCGTTGTTTCATCACTCGACAACGGAACTCCAACTATTCGCACTGCTGTGAGCGATCCAATCTACAGAATACTCAATCCTAACAGAGTTGAATTCGATTCAGTTTGGGTTCACGTTGGTGTTTGGGTAAATATTCCATCAGTTGGTTCACAATCACAAATCCTGTTCTTTGTTGATGGTGTTCCTCAGCTTACCTGGACTCGTAACGATGCATTAGAAGCAACTAACCCGATTATGAGACAGCTCGGTTCTGGCATTACTGTTGATAAAACAAACACTTCACCTGTTTACATTGGCTACGAACCAACTATCGGAACAACTACCGGTCGTCGTTTCGATGGTGAATTCCGTGAATTACGCTTCTGGGGCGGCAATCCTGGTGGTGTACTCACTATCGACGATATGATTAAATTTGTTCAGGGTGCTGCTAACGTCCGCGCAAGTGAACTCGGTGTATTCGGCGGTGTTGACTACACTAAGAACCTCATTGCTGCTTACTCATTCAACGGTAATAGCTGGGTCAACTACGGCAAAGCTCGTGCATTCGAAATGACTCCTTACGATGCCGACCTTGTTGCTCGTATTAATCCAGACCCGACTGCAAACTACGAATCAACTACTCCATTTATTAAATTAGTTGAACCAGTTTATCTGCAATCAGTTAAAAACACTGAAACTGCTCTCAAAGTTCGTTGGATTGGTTTCGACTATAACCGTAATGATGGAACTACTTTCACTTATGGTTCTTCTTCGCAACAAGCTGACTTAGAATTCTCAACCGGCGGTGGCGCTGGCAACACTAACGTTCCTTATCAATTTGTTTCGAGCATTTACCAAAATGCTGGCTATACAAACGCACTTGCTCTTCCAACTGCTACTGCTGATTATGAATTTATGGGCGTTGCTTCAAAACCACAATATGCTGGTATCCTCAATTGCTCAATTGCAGATCCTGACGCTAACAAAGACGGTATCTACAACGACCAAAGCGTTATCGGCGCTGCAATGACTAACGGAAGATTAAGACTTCGCGCCCGCGCTAACATCAACACTCCTTATGCATTAGAATATGATAACGGCGCTGATGGCTTTATGCAAACTCTTATCAGCGAAAGTGCTCAATTCAACATTACTCCTCCGAGCAACTTCACTGTTCGCGTCCTTCTCGATGGCTACCACGGTGGATATGCTGGCGGTATTGTGAACAACATTGGTACTAACTTCTCCAACAAAGGTTTGAGAATTCGCCTGTTCGAAGATAATTCAGGCGTTCCTGGTGCCTATGTTCCTAATAGCACGGCTCTTTCAACTGATAGATACTACAACTTTACTCAATCGAAACTTATCACTAACAGAAATGCTGGCGCTAACAACTTCGCTAACGTTCCTTTCGTTCTTACAGAAGTTGCTGATGGTCGCTACTTCGTAGTTGTTGATCACCTGAACTACTTGCCTGTTATGTCGGCTTACGCTGCTCCGTTCTACTATGTTGGCGACGACCTCTCTACTTGGGGCGTTGAATCAGGTTGGGACTTCCAGGCTTGGGACGGTACCGACAATAACTTAATTACTTCAACAGAAGCTCGTCAGGAACCTCCTGCTTATGGCTCCCGCTATACTGCTTATGCCGATGAACAAAACTACACTCCTGACCGCTACAACTCGAAATGGGCTTCAACTGGCTTGAACTTCAACGATGGTGGTGCTGCAAACAACATTACTGGTCCTAACTCATTGCCAGCTATGGTTGGTGGCGACGTCTATCGCGATGGTCAAATCAATGCAGCTGACCGTGCTAAAGTTCGCGTCAATGCTCTTTCTACTGATCCTTCCAACGACGTAAACGGCGATAACGTTGCAAACGCTATCGATAGAACTATCGTTGATAACAATACAAACAAAGTTTCATCACTTCGCAACCTTGCTTTGAATACTGCTTACGTTTATCCACAAACTACTAATTCTATCGAAAGCAACCCATTTGCTTACATTTCCGATGCAGACCCAATGAGCGTTTACTATCCTCTTGCTCCTGAACTTTCGAAACGCCTCATTGCTGATGCTAAATCATATCTCAACGAAGGTGGCGAAATCCATCCTTCCACTACTATCAGCAAATACGACCAAACTCAGTCTGGTGGTTTGTCCTACCGTGTTATTGCAATGCCTCATCTTAACGGCAATTTCGTAGATGTTCCTATCTACATTCGCAATACCGGTGCTGATTTTGCTCTTGCAAATGCTACTTTTGCAATCAATTTCGACCCAACTGTTGTTCGTTTTGCTGAACTTGTTAAACTCAACGAAGTTATTTTCGACAACCGTTCTGATTTAGGCTACGGTCCGATCTACACTTCGCCAACTAATTTAACTGATATTCCGGTGCCAAACACACGTTCTATCGAAGTTGATTGGGATGCATATACACGTCGCCCGGGTCAAATTGTTCCAAGAGTTAATACTTATCTTGGCACTCTCAGATTTGAACTCTTACGCAAAGATCAGAGCATATTCTTCAACTGGAGCAATACTTGCGCTGTTCTCTCCACAGACGGCAAAATTATCACTGGCGTTGGCGTATTCGAAGACATTAAACCTATCATCATCACTAAGAACTTTGCTGTTGTTGCTCCTAACGGAGGCGAAGTTTGGGAAGGTGGTTCAATGTACACAATCAACTGGACTGCTCCGCTCGATGTAGAAGGCGTTTCATTGTATCTCGAATACTCAGCCGACAACGGTGCTTCCTGGGTTCGTATTAGTCAGGAACCTGTTGATGCTCTCAAATTAAGCTTCAACTGGGTTGCTCCTCGCCTCAATTCCGGCGAAATGCTTGTTCGCTTGCTCGACGCAGCTACTGGCAAAGAACTCGACAGAAGCGACGCTGTATTTACTATATTCTCTGTCCCAGCTGAAATTACTCGTCCTGCTTCCACTGATCCTATCTACACAAGCGGCAAGAAGGACTTTATCCGCTGGATTTCGAAAGACAACGCTAACGTTCGTTTCGAATTCTCCGCTAATGGCGTTGATGGCTGGACTGCTGTTACTGGATCGGTTAGCTCCAACAAAGAAGAAGTTGAATGGACTATCCCCGCTGCAAACACTAAGAACGCTGTTGTTCGTATGGTTGATGTTGCAACAGGTAAAGTGCTCGCAGTTTCCGAACCATTCAGAATTCTCTCTGGTACACTCGTTATTACTAATCCTCGTGCAAACGATAAACTTAACTTCGGCGAAAAACGTCCTGTTCGCTGGGTTCACGAAAACGTTAATACATTCACATTGCAATACTCTATCGATAACGGCGCTACTTGGAATACTCTTGCAAGCGAATTCAAAGCATCTCTCCGTTCATTCGACTGGATGGTGCCAAATGTTAATACTAAGAACGCTTGGATTCGTGCTATCTACGCTAACATTCCTGAACTCGAATACCACCGTTCAGGTCCGTTCGAAATCAAAGGTAGCGTAACTGGTATCGACGATCCAATCGCTCTTGGTTACAATGTTGAAGTTGTTCCTAACCCATTTGCAGACGAAGCAAAAGTTACATTCACTATCCCAACTGATGGTAATGTTTCTGTTAGCCTCTACAATACAATGGGTGTCAAGGTTGCTTCGCTTGTATCCGGCAAGTTCTATGCTGCTGGCAGCCATACTGTTAGCTTGAGCGGATTGAACCTCGCTTCCGGTATGTATATCGTTCGTATCGAAGCTGGTCCGTACGTAATCACTCGCGAAGTTGTAAGAGTTAAATAATACTCTACGTTCATAACAACACCGGAGCAGCCCCTTCCTCGAAGGGGCTGCTTTTTTTATGCGTAACCGCTGTTTCCGACACCTTGAAATAATTTATTTACTGCTATTCATTAATTTCTCTAATCTCTTCAATAATTAATCGTCTATATTTTTATATTAATTTTGAATCGCTACGAAATTTTCCGAAAGTATAAGAAGTGGAAATGAAAAAAATAATCATAAATATTTTGTTGCTACTGATTGCGATTCCGGCAAACGCTCAGGATGAAAAATTCGACCCTAAGCACGAGGCTTTGCTGCGAGGTGTTCGAATTTACGGCGACAACGAAACTATGCCACCTATCCTTGTTCTGAACAATAGTTCGGGCTATTCGACAAATATTGGTAGCGAAAAAATTACTGTGGAAATAGATATTTTTGCAAGCGTTCCTCCGAATTTATATGCCCGGTTTATCCATTGCACTGCTGACTGGAAAGAAACGGAAAATATTTTTTATCAGGAGCTCTACCACCGCCGGTTTAGCAACATTCGCTGGGATGCAGCCGGCTACACAAATCCGTATTTCTCGCACAGAGGCTATTTCTCGTTTCCTGATTTTAGCATCCCGATTAAATATTCGGGCAACTGGAAAGTGAAATTTTATAACTACGACAACGATAAAGAAGAATTTGCAGAAGCAAAATTCTTTGTGGTCGAGCCACGAGCCCAATCTGTAATGAGCATTTGGAATAGTATGTATTCGACTAAATACAATGTTTCATCAACAAGTTATAATCTCGACGTTCAGGTTTGGTCAAAATTGAACCTGCTGGATAATAATGTGCATACCTGCGTGCTTTATAAAAATAATCGCTGGGAAGAACCTCTCGTTGTTTCATCAAGAAACGATATAGATGACTATTCATATCTTTATAAATATCAATACCGCAGAAATGTTTCGGGTTTTATCGGAGCGCGAAAGTATTTTAGAATTGAAGGTGTTCCTGCCGAAAACGAATATAGGGTGCTGGATTTGAACAATCTTGGATATTTTCCCCGTGGAGTAACCGAGCAACGCCTTCCTCTTTCCGACTTACGCCGCAACGGCACTTTCAACGAATACGACAACGAAGGCGTTATGCTAACAAGCCGCGTTCCTAATTATGCAAACGACTATATCTATCTGGAATTTCTGCTTGAACCGGATGGAGTGATTACAAACGAAGATGTCTTTATTATCGGCTCTTTCAACAACTGGAAGCCCGACCACCGCTGGATTATGTATTTCGACGAAGCAGACCGCTACTACAAACTTCGGGCTTGGGTGCGTCGGGGTGTGCATAATTATTTATATGCTACCGGCGAATTCGACTTTTACCGAAACCGTGCGGTGCGGTATTCTACCGACCAATACGAAGGCAACACAAGCGTAAACGACCATTCATTCATCGCATTTGTCTATTATAAAGATGTTGCTTTCGGTGGCTACGACGCAATTATTGCGGCAACAAGGCAAAGTATTAGTAGAAGTTATTGAGGATAAAATGAAAAAGTTACTGTTTTTATTGATTATGCTTACTATTGTTGGATGTTCAGGCAAAGTTGAAAAACGAAAAATTATGCTTGGCAACTATATCGCGGGAAGAAACGTTGCAGTGGAGGATATTCCCGAAATAAAGGCAGACGCTGCTTTGTCGCTTGCGACAAGGCTTACTCTCAAATATGATTTCATCGAAAAGCCCGACCGCGACACAATCGCTCAAAATCTCTACAACGAAGGGAAAAAGCCTATCCTTCTCGATATTGCCAGAATAGCAGGTGCTGATGAAGTTGCTTTTATGCGTGCCGACAGATTTATCAATATGCTGCGGGTGGAATTGCTTCTGGTGGACGTTAGCGATACGACAAAACGTCAAAAAGGCGAAGGATTTGCCCATCTGAACTATCGTCAGGCAACCACCGAAAAAACTCTTTTCGACCCATCGTTGCTCACTGCCACCCAAAGAGCCTTTGCAGATGCCAAAAACAACAGCAAATTATATTCTAATCAAGTTGGGAATTTAAATGTGAAACCTGCACCAACGCTCGTTCTTACCGGAATTGGTTTTAGCCTGCCAATTGGGTTGCGACCCTGGAATTTATACGACGCAAGAATTACAACTTCCTTTGCTGCTCTCGAAGAAATTTTCGAAGTTGCAAAAAAATCCAAAGATTTCGTTGCTTACGACCTCGAAACACGGGATAGTTTGTACAGCTTGTTCAAGCTTTACGTAGTTGAAAATTATAACTTGCCTACTTTAAATGAGATAGACGCACTACGCAAATTCAACGTTGGATATTTTATTGCCGGAAGCTACGAGCAATTGCCCGAAGCCGCCGAAATTTCCCTTTCTCTTTATAAAATTAACGAAAAAGATGTTGAAAAAATCAAAACAGTTACCGATATATTATATGATGATAAATTAGAAGAAATGAACAAGCTTGTTGCAAAATTAGCAAAAAAATTGCTGAATGTGGACGAAAATTGATATTTCTGGCATATCAATTGCTTGTTATTTCGGGAATGAGAAAAATTATTTACATATTAACCTTATTTCTGGTAGCCTCGACTGCCTTGCACACGCAATCTCTCAACTTCGTGAGAAACGACGTCGATTCGTCCAGAAGCAAGTTCGTAACGGCTACTTATGTATTCAGCATAGATATTGTTGCCGAAAATATCCAAAAATGCACAAACGTGTCTTTCGAGCTTCGCTACAATAAAACTCAGTTTGTCCGCTTCTCCGAATGGAAACGCGGTGAATTTGGTTCCACTACCAAAACCCTTGTGCTTTCGCTGCCCGATGCCTCTAATGACATAGGCAGATTGGTCGTTAGCTCCGGTATGGACTACACCCGCGACACAAACGCACCCGACAATCCCAAAGTTGTTAATCTGAAATTTGTTGTGATACCAGCAGCTCCGCATTTCGACGTGGTTACTTTTAGTTTGATCAATCCGCGGATAACTGTTGTTGCCGACGGACAACTGAAACTTATTGATTTGCCAACATCAAGCATTAGCTACACAATCCATAGCTTCGTAAACGTATGGCCCGGCGATGCAAACAACGACGGAGTTGTTAACCACCTCGATTTTGCAACAGTTTCCTACTATTTAGGCTTCGGACCAAACACCAAGCAAATGCGTAGCTTCAAACGCGAGCCCGCAAGCACTCTTTGGGCTCCTCAGCCGGTGATTGCCTGGGACACCGCCTCTGCTACTTATGCTGATTGCGATGGCAACGGAGAAGTTAATATGATTGATAATTTAGTTATCTCTTACAACTACGACAAGCAGCATCCCACCGGCAGCATAATTAATAATACTAATCAGGAAATTGAACTGCCTGCAATAGTTGTTCAGAAGTCAAGCAGCAGCATCATTTATCCTATCTATGTAAGCACCTACCAGCCGTATCTGTCGCTTGCCGGAACAATTGAAATTCCTGATTTACAGGATTTTGAAGTTCAGGGAATTGAACCAACCGGACTTTTGGACGGAAACAAAGCTACTTTCTCTATGTGGAAATCAACCCAAAATTCAATTGAATTCTCTATCGGCACAGTCAGCAAAACAAACCTGATTAACAATTCAGGTGTAGTTGCTAATTTAGTTTTAGAGCCGAAAAATCCGAACTTCAAAACACCTGACGTTGCAATCAAAAATCTCAGAGGAATTTCATCTTTTGGGCATATTTTCGAACTATCTGCTTTCACTTCTGTTGCCGAAAAATCCGAAAATCAAGATATATTCTTTTCGAATAATACGTTTTATTTGAATAGTTGCTTCGGAAAATACGATAATTTAGAAATCTACAATCTATTGGGCGAACTTGTCTATAAAACAGATATTGGAAATTTATCCGCAATCGATCTTGCATCGAAAGTTCGGGTGAAAGGATTTCTTATCGCTAAATTTAGCAACTCAAATGAAACAAAAATACAAAAGATAATTCTTGAATAGGTTATTCTGCCGGATATTTATAATCTGTTACATACCACTGGCTATCAATTTTTGCAGCAACAAAGTTAATTTTCTCTAACCAGTTTAATTCCAAGCTCACAATTGAAATATCTTCTGCAACAGAATTTGCTTTATATTCTGTTACTTTTTTGTTTTGCAAAATACGGCGAACCCGCTGAATATCAGTAATTCTTTCGTAGCGTTGCTCAGCAAGATATTTTGTTTTTTCCGGCGACGCAATAAGCGACATTGCCCCAAAAACATTACTGCTGTCGAGTTCTGCTTTGAATAGCATCACAACGCTAAGCGGTGCCCGCTGGGATAGTTCCACACGTTGCTGGCGTTCCTTTGGTGGTGCTTTGATTACAATCAGCTCGCAGCTTGCAAGCAATATCAAAATCAGCAATATATACGGTTTTCCTCTCACTTCTCGTTAATGAAATTAACTACTTCAACAATAAGCTTCTCAAGCACCTGGTTTGTCCCATCAAATGGATGAGCCGAGTTGAAACCGTGTCCTGCCTTATCCAACAGCAGGAAGCGGAATTTTTCCTTGTTCTTCACGCTGTGGGCAAGCTCGTATGCTTCTTTCGGGGTAACAGTTAAATCCTGCTTGCCGTGAATAATCAAAATAGGTTGCTCAACATTGGCTATTGCCTTTGGCAAGTTGAATTTATCAGCATTGAGCAATATATCTTCAAGATATGAATAGTTGAGACGTAATTTCTGTTGCGAGTGAACAAGCTTGAACTCAACGTATCCGTTGCGTCGCCATAAATCTTTCTGACGGTCGGAATATCTGTCGAAAGTCGCAATAGGCGAAAGCAGAACAAGTTTTTTAATACGTTGCGATAGATTTGCTGTTAGAATTGCAATAGCTGCACCACGAGAATGCCCGCAAAGAACAATTTCCCCATTCCAGTTATTGTAGTCAATCGGTATTTCTTGCTTTTCCAAAGCTTCAAGAAAATCCTGAACATCCTGCACTTCTTTCGACACAGTGTTTTGTGCAAAAAGTTCGGAATTGTATATCAGGCGCTCACCATCGACAACAGCAGAAAGCGAGAAATCAAAGCGAACAGAAATTATATCGTTCTCGGCAACCTTTTCGCATAAATACGGATAAAAACCCCAGTTACGGAAAGCTTTGAACCCGTGAAGAAATAGAAACAGTGTCTTTTTCGTTCTATTGCTATTATCAACTATTTCTAAATTTATATCCAGCCCGACATTATTTTTGAACGAGCTAATAATTGTGCTCATTTTAACTAACAGTTTTTAAAATTCTATTCCAGCGAATATTCGATATTTTTTCAATTAAACTATATGGACGTTCATATGCATCTTTAATTTCCCACGACCAATAAATAATGAGTGGTTTGCCAAGCACATTGTCGTAAGGAATAAATCCCCAGTAGCGGCTATCAAGACTGAAATCGCGATTGTCGCCTATCCCAAAGCAGTAGTCCCGCTGAACAGTGTATTTATTAGCAGGCTTCCCGTTGATAATAATTTGATTGCCATCCACTTTCACGTCGTTTCCTTCGCGTTTGATGAAAATATCCCATTCTTCTAAATTATCGAGCGTCAGGTTTATAACATCGCCTTTCTTAGGTATGCGGATTGGTCCGTAATTGTCGTGTGTCCAGTTGCGTCCTTTGGGGAAAGTGCGGAGTGTTTCCATCGGGTCGCGAAAAGCGTTGTTTGCTATAACTGCATTTGGTGGCAGTTTTTGCTCAACCCGATTTACATAAAGCACATTGTTTATGATTTGCAAAGTATCGCCGGCGGTTGCAACGCATCGCTTCAAATAATACTGAAATTCAGATGCTTCCACTTCATCGCGATAACCGGGGAAAATGAACACAATTACATCGTTCTTTTCGGGTTTGCGAAGCCCGGGAAATTTATAGAAAGGCAAAGGTATATTCACAAACGGAATTATTTGTGGTGTCGAAGGTCCAAAAATCAATTTATTCACAAAGAGAAAATCGCCAGTGAGAACTGTCTTTTCCATCGAACCTGTTGGCACAACAAACGAAGCAATAAGCAACCCGTTGATTATCATCACAAAGATAATCGCTCCAACAATTGTTTTGATCCACGAAACAACATGTTCGGCAAAAGTTTGGGGCTTCTTTTTATTTGCTTTGTAGTCCTTGTATCTACGATAAGCAGAAACAATGAAGTTTTTCATAATTTATTCCAATTAATTATTCTTTATCAATACTTAGAACAGCAAGAAACGCTTCTTGCGGAATTTCTACATTCCCTACCTGTTTCATACGTTTTTTGCCTTCCTTTTGTTTCTCAAGTAGTTTGCGTTTACGCGAAATATCGCCTCCGTAACACTTTGCAAGAACGTTTTTGCGTAGTGCTTTGACATTCGTCCGGGCTATAACTTTCGAACCAATTGCTGCCTGAATCGCAACTTCGAACATTTGGCGAGGAATAAGGTCTTTCAGCTTTGTGCAAAGTTTTTTGCCCCATTCGTAAGCTTTCGAACGGTGAACAATCGAGGACAATGCATCCACCTGATCGCCATTTATTAATATATCGAGTTTTACAAGGTCGCCTGCCTTGTAATCGTGAAATTCGTAGTCGAGCGAAGCATAGCCACGCGAGGTTGATTTCAGTTTGTCGTAGAAATCGAAAACTACTTCCGCAAGCGGCAATTCCCAGCTCATATCAACTCTGTCGGCAGAAAGATAGTGTGTGTTGATAAGTGTGCCGCGTCTATCCATACACAGTTTCATTATGTTTCCGATATACTCGCTTGGAGTAATGATTTGTGCTTTGATGTATGGTTCCTGAATTTCTTCAATTTCTACCGGACTTGGCAATTGAGCAGGATTTTCTATAAATATCTCTTCGCAATTTGTCTTGATTACTTTGTAGCGAACGTTTGGAACAGTTGTAACAATGTTCTGATTGAACTCTCGCTCAAGCCGTTCCTGAACTATTTCCATATGCAGTAGCCCAAGGAAACCGCAACGGAAGCCAAATCCCAGAGCACTTGAAGTTTCCGGCTCGTATTGAATTGCTGAATCATTTAGCGACAATTTTGCCAGCGATTCGCGTAAATCTTCGAAATCATCCGAATCCGCCGGATAAATTCCACTAAACACCATTGGCTTCACATTTTTAAATCCGGCAATAGGCTCCGAACAGCGGTTTTTGAATAGTGTTACTGTGTCGCCTACTTTCGTATCGTGCAAATCGCGTATATTTGCAATAAAATATCCGACATTTCCCGCTGATAGTTCTCCTGTGCGGTGCCGTTTCATATATAGAATACCTACTTCTTCCACGTCGTAGGTCATATCGGTTGCCATAAAGTAGATTTTGTCGTTTTCGCGAAGCACACCATCAAATACACGAATATATACAATCACCCCGCGATAGGAATCAAACACCGAATCGAAAATCAGAGCCCGCAGCGGTGCCGTTGGGTCGCCTTTCGGTGCGGGAATGCGTTCGACTATCGCTTCCAGAATTTCGTCAATACCAATCGATTTCTTAGCCGAAGCGAGCAATATCTCTTCCTCTTTGCATCCGATAAGGTCAATTATCTGTTGCTTTACTTTGTCGATAGTAGTTTCGGCACTCGGCAGGTCAATTTTATTTATTACAGGAATAATTTCCAGATTGTGTTCAATTGCAAGATAAAGATTGCTGATTGTTTGTGCTTCGATGCCTTGAGTGGCATCAACCACCAATATAGCACCTTCGCAGGCTGCAAGCGAACGGGATACTTCGTAGGAAAAGTCCACGTGTCCCGGAGTATCGATTAAATTGAGAGTGTATTGTTTGCCATTGCGTGCAGTATAGTCCATTTGAATAGCGTGAAGTTTGATGGTAATACCGCGTTCCTGCTCGAGCGGATTGTCGTCGAGAATTTGATTTGTAACCATCTCACGCTCTGTTACTCTGCCGGTTCGCATCAAAAGGCAGTCGGCAAGAGTAGATTTTCCGTGATCTATATGAGCAATAATACAAAAGTTGCGAAAATTTTCCATTTTTCAAATTTAGCCATAATTACAAGCTACAAATATACTAAATTAACTTGTGAAATAATAATATATTATGGCTAATCAAAAATGGAACAGAAAAATACAAATATCTTTATTATTAACTAATTACGCTATTGTTGCATTTTGTGTTGAGATGCATCCCATCCCGACATAATAGACTGGCTGTTTCTGTTGAGTATGGAGAAATGGTGATTATGAAAAAAAGAAAAGAGGCACTTCAAGCGTGCCTCTTCCCTGATTTCGTAGCTTTATTGAAATGCTGATTTATTACATTTTGCCAAGTTTCAGAATCAAATCAACTATACGGCAGGAATAACCAAATTCATTGTCGTACCATCCAACTACTTTCACAAAATTGCCTTGCACATCAGTTAGCGATGAATCAAAAATACAGGAATGCGGATTGCCAACAATATCTGTGGAAACAAGCGGATCGGTTGAATATTCCATTATGCCTTTCAGGTAAGTTTCCGAAGCCTTTTTCATCGCTTCGTTTACTTCTTCGATAGTTACTTCACGCGAAAGCACTGCTGCAAAGTCAGTAATCGAACCATCTGGAACTGGCACTCTCACAGCGTACCCCTTCAATTTACCTTTCAGCTCCGGAATTACAAGCCCAACTGCTTTAGCTGCGCCGGTTGTTGTCGGGATAGAGTTTATTGCAGCGGAACGAGCGCGACGCAAATCTTTGTGAGGCAAGTCCAAAATTCTCTGGTCGTTTGTGTAAGCGTGAATTGTGCACATAAACCCGCTTTGAACACCGAAGTTGTCGTGTAGCACTTTTACCATCGGAGCAAGGCAGTTTGTTGTGCAGGAAGCATTGGAAATTGTCTTTTCATTGCCTGTCAGGATATTGTCGTTTACTCCTAATACAACTGTAGCATCGACATCGCCTTTGGCTGGTGCCGAAAGCACTACTTTCTTTGCACCACTTGCTGCAATATGGCGTTCAAGTGCTTCGCGGCTTGTATAAACACCTGTCGATTCGAGCACTATATCAACATCCTTCCAGGGGATGCTTTCTATTGTCTTTTCTGCCGAAATTAAAATACGTTTGCCGTTCACAATCAGTTCATTGCCTTCTACTGCAACTTCACCCTGAAAACGACCGTGAACTGAATCGTATTTAAGCAAATGAGCCAATGTTGCAGCGTCTGTCAAATCATTGATTCCAACAATTTCAACATCTGCATTTCTTTTTACAAACTCACGGAAAGCCAAACGGCCTATTCTTCCAAAACCATTAATTGCAAGTCTTAATGCCATTTTATTTTCCTTTTTTAATTTAAACACACTGTTAGTTTTCTAATAGACGCATTAATTTCTTATTATTTTCAAATATTTGTAATTTTTAATTATCGGACAATTATTATCTTTTTATAAATCACTTCATTTGATTGTGTTTGCAGAACTGCAAAATATGCTCCGCTCGTCAGGTTCGATAAATCCCAAATGTATTGATTCGTCCCGTTTTTTAGTGTAAATCTGTTTTCAGCAATTTTTTCGCCAATCGCCGAAATTACAGATATTTCTGCAGTTTGTTCGCCGAAATGCTCGTAATCAATTATTATTTCAGTTTTGCCGACATTCATCGAAATATTCTTTAAGTGCGGCAAATACTGGATAGTTGTGAAATTTCGGGCATTGCAATATCCGGAAATTGCCAGTGAACCGTCCTTTGTAACAGGTTTTGCTTGTTTGTCTGCTATTATTGATACATTTTCAAACTTAATGGGAGTTTCGGTCGGGGTTGCCAATAGTGCAATTCCTTTAATTTCAAACAAAGTGCCGGGCTTTTGGAAAATTTCCTGAGGCTGGCTCGCTTCGAAATTTAATACGTTATACTTATAGTCGAAGTTCAATTTCTGCTCGTCGCCGTATGTTGCTCTAAGTTCGAGTGGTTCAAACAAAAGTCGCGACAGACTAATCGCAAAATCCACTTTTTCGGGTCGCAATTTCAGTATCGCTGTATCAAGTCGGACGTTAATATTGAGAGTGTCGCCCGGTTTGGCAACGTAATCGTCTATTATTAACACTGGGAAATATTCTTCCGGAGGAACGCTTGCAATCAAATCAACACTCAGTGTGTCTAAACAATTTGTAATCTTTTCTATTAGCAAGCTCGCGGATTTGTTCCCAACTGCTTTTGCTGTAAATGTAATATCATTGCTGATTTTCTGATTCGGCTCTAACTTGTAAATCGTTGCGTCGTATGCAAATTCATCGCTCAGTGGAACAGTGCCAATTATTTTATAGTCCAATGGCTCGTCCGAAATATTTGTAGCTTCGAACGATAATATTTTGCTCTCGCCCATCCACACAGATGCAAAATCAAGCACCGCAGGGGCAATCGACAACTTAGGTTCGATTTTTCTGCATACCAGATTTATATCAAACGAAGTGTTGCAAGCTTTGCTTCTAATTGTAATGCTTGCCGAGTAAAATCCTTCATTCGGCATCGCAGAAATATCGAGCTCAATCGGTATCGTTGCCGTCGAGTTCGAAAGTATTGGCAATTCATTGGGCGACAACAACTTAATAAAGTTCGAAGTAGGCGGCGAAACAATGATTGTATCGTTAAGCAATCCATAGTTTGTTACAAGCAGAGTATCAAAAATATTCGAGAAGCACTTTTCGACCTTTCCGTAGTCAATAAATGCACGGTTTGATGTCAGAATGCTTTTGCGAAATTCAGCAATAAGCGGTATTTCTATAGTTTGCGGATTTATTCCTTTCGTAGTAATTAATAAAATATTTTCGAAACGCCCTTCCGCGGCTGGGAAGAAACCGATGTTCAACCTTAAAGTTTGATTTGGTGCTAATAGCAATGGCAAAGTTGGCGGGAAGATAATATAGAATGGTGTATTGACGCTTGCAAGCGAAATAGAAGCAATCGTGTCTATTATGGCAGCCTCATTTTTTAAGGAAATTTGCAGACGTTCTTCTCTCGGGTTGCAGGTCGTTAACCCAAAATTCAATGTGTCGGCATCAGTGGAAATAAAATTATAGAAGGACACAAACTCAACAGGAACACAAATATCAGTCGGGCACACTCCGTCGTTCGATAAGCAAACCGTGAAGTTCCATTTTCCTTCAATATCTGAACGAACCTTAATTGGCAGCGAAATTTCTTCGTTTTCTCCAATAACAAAGGGAACGCTCTGAGTAAATTCAACGTCTATTGGCAAATCCGGCGGAATAATTTGCACTCTGGTGATTTTTTCCGGTATGTTCGACAAAGATTTTATTGTAAAAATGCTTCCCGATTGCATTCCTACCAAGCTTGCCAAGCGAATTTCGTTCGGCGACACCTCAAATTGACTTTCAACTGCAAATCCTCTCACAATAAACGTAATTTCCTTTTCGCAAGGTTCGTATTTAACCGTAATTGTATCTGAGAAGTAGCCTTTTTGCTTTATGGTGGCATTGAGCACATAACTTTTCTGCTGCGATGGCAAAATTTCGAGAATTTCAGAAGATAAAGAAATATTCTTGCTCTCTATGGACATGCCTTCCAGTGTTGCCGGCAGATTGCCAAGATTATTCAACGTAAGAGCTTTTTGCAGAGAAACGCCAACGCAAACTGTATCGAAATCAATTTCAACAAAACCCGGAGCAATCAACGGGGAATTGTATCTCGCCCGCAAATCTATATAATATGGGCTCTTCTGCCCGAATTTACGTGTCCCGTCGTTGTTCAAAATTTCAATTCGGGCAGTGTTGCCTCCACCAGAATTTGCATCGTAAGCAACAAGCAAAGTGTCGCTCTGCCCAATAGATATTGTCGCAGGAATTGATTGACCGCTTGCAAATCCCTTGATTGAGAACGAAGGATTGTTCGCTGTCAGATTAACACTCGAAATCACAAGTTCAGAATTTCCGTTGTTCGAAATTGGTACCCGGAATAGAGTGCTTGTGGCACAATCGATAGACTGCACTGCTTCCAGCGGCGCATCAATTATTGGAGATACTGCATAAGCTCTTACGGTAACATATTTAATATTATCGCAAAGCTTCGTTCTAACCTCGAACGTTGCATTATACCAGCCTGTATCGGGCGGATTAATCAAAAAATTGGTAGCTACAGAAATTTGAGACAATCGAACCGGCAACTGCGTCGCGACTTGAATTGCCGGACTACCCGAAATTTGCTGTATTCGCTCTAATGTGTCGATTGAGGAACTTGTCCAGTAGAATGTCGCAATTGTCGGGTATCCGCAAGCAACCGGATTGAGCACGACTTCATACTTGTCTGCTTGCAATACGGATTCTACTGCATTGCCTTCCAAAGGAACAATAATGTTTTTACCATTAAGCTGTATGTTTAGCTGGGCGTACTTCATTCCCATTGAGCCCGGCTTGAATTGAATTATTATCGGCAATTTGTCGCAGCTGCTGAGCATCTCTTCTGTCGAATACGGCGATATTATTTCGAAATCAGTCGCATTAATACCAGAAATATAAAACTGAGCAACCGATGAATAAAATGATAGGTTTTTAACCCAAACAGTATCTAACGGAAAATGCCCTATGCAAACATTGCCAAACGAAATATTTTGAGGAGTGGCTTTTGCCGACGCAGGCGAGAGCTTATAAATTCCTTCGCCCACCACCCAGCCGTTAGTCGGTGAAATGAACCAGATATCATCAAGGTTTCCTTCGTCAATTCCGCAGTTGTATTCAGCCCACGTCAGCCCGCCATTGCTTGAATAATACACCTGACGGTCGTATCCGCAAGCCCAGCCGGTAGTTCCGGAAGTCAGAAAAGTGCCGAATAGCGGCGCACGAACAATTGTTCTGTTCCAGGAAGCTCCGTCATTGGTGGAAAAAAGTATTCCGCCTGTATTTCCTGCCCCCGAGCAGGTAGTGCCCGCCGCCGGAATAAGAAACGAGTTGCCCTCGCGGGTGATTTCTTCGTGCCACACTTTAGAACCTGTCCGTGAATGTATTTGCCAGGTTGTGCCCATATCGGTAGTTTTCCAGATTACCCCGCTACTTGCAGCGTATCCCGTGCCGTTGGGATAAACTATGAGGTCTGTCATACCCGAATTCGGTTCGTTTGCAAGGAATAGCGTCCAGGAAGCCCCGCCGTTTGTTGTTCTATAAAAACGCTGAAGGTCATCGGCGCAGCCTCCGCCCACCACCCAGCCGGTGTCTGCATTCATAAAGTAGCAACCCCAATACGACTGGAGTTGGTCCGGAGTAATATCATACCACGTAATCCCGCCATTTACAGTTTTGAAAATACCTTCCACACCCGAAGTGTAGCCAATTTGCAAGGTCGGAAAGTGTATATGTTCGAGATGATACGCCCAAGGCACAATCGAGCCGAGCCAGGTTGTCCCCCCATCAGTTGTCCGCACAACCATCCCATTAAAACCACAAGCCCAGCCGTATTGCGGATTATCGGGATGAAAATATATATCAAGCCAATAATTTGTGCTATACGGTGGTGGCAGATTCACCTTCTCCCAATATCCGAATGGAAGAATATCAGGAGTTGCCAAAATAAAAATTAATGCAAGTAATAGTTTTTTCATCGCAATCGAATAAATTATTAATTACTTTTAATATAGAAACATAAATCAAAAAAATATTTGATTTTTACCCGAATGTTAAATATATTTACAAATAAAAGCGTTTTTTGAAACGTCCTATTTAAACGCACACAAGCTAACTCAAAAATTTAAGCGAGGTCTTTATGAAAAAAGCAGTTATAATGGCAGGTGGTTTTGGCACAAGATTACGTCCCCTTACAATGAATATTCCAAAGCCGATGGTGCCAATTGTCAATATCCCGATGATGGAGCATATAATAAATCTACTAAAAAAGCACGGCATCAATAAAATCGTTTCGTTGCTGTATTTCCAGCCAGAGAAAATTACAAGCTACTTCGAAGATGGTAGCCGCTTCGATGTTGATATGGATTATGTCCAAGCCGCAGCTGACTATGGAACAGCCGGAAGTGTTAAAAACGCTTACGAATTTTTGGATGAGCGATTTATTATTATCAGTGGTGATGTCCTTACAGATTTTGATTTGACAAAAGCAATTGAATTTCACAAAAGCAAAAACGCAAAAGCTACAATTCTACTTACCCGCGTCGATACTCCACTTCAATTCGGAATTGTTATGACAGACGCCGAAGGGAAAATCACCCGCTTCCTTGAAAAACCTTCGTGGGGACAGGTCTTCTCCGATACTATCAATACCGGCATTTACATTTTGGAACCCGATGTGCTCGATATGATTCCATATCGCGAGGAATTCGATTTCAGCAAAGACCTCTTCCCGAAAATGCTCGAACTCGGTATGCCTCTCTATGGCTATATTGCCGATGGATACTGGCGCGATGTCGGCAATCTCGATGAATACATTATCGGGCAGTACGACGCTCTTACCGGCATAATCAAAGTTGAGAAAAAAGGTATCGAGCACGGCAACCTGATTCGCGGCAACAACTGCAACATTGCTCCTACTGCTAAATTTGGCGGCAAGGTGCTCGTCGGCGACAACGTTACCATCGGCGAATACTCCGAATTGATTGACTGCACTATCGGAGACAACTGCGTAATTGGCAACGGTGTTAAATTAATCAGGGCAACTCTCTGGAATAATTGCAAACTCGGCGATTTCGTCAAAATGACTGATGATGTAGTTTGCTCTAACGTCGAAATCGGCAACTCCGTTGTAGTCGGCGAGAATGTTTTTATATCTGATAATTGCAAAATCGAAGACAATGCAATTTTGAAATCCAACATAAAACTGTGGCCCGACAAACACGTTGAGGAAGGTGCTTCGGTTTCGTTCTCGTTAATTCAGGAAGAAAAATGGCAACGCGAGATTTTTACTGATGCTCGCATTTCTGGTGTCTCGAATATTGAAATACACCCCGATTTTGGAACGAAATTAGGTGCAGCGCTTGGGCTTGCTTTTGGTACAAAGGCTCGATTGCTTGCTTCCCGCGACCCGTCGAACATCTCGCGAATTATGAAACGCTCTATTACAGCCGGACTTGCATCTGTTGGAGTAAACATCAGCGACCTGCAGACCACTTCTATTCCCCAAACCCGTCAGGAATTGCGAACAGGACGCTACGATGGCGGACTTCACGTCAGGCGTTCGCCTCGCGACCCCGACCAAACTGATATTATCATCTTCAACAAAGATGGCAGAGACATCTCTATTAATATGGCAAAAAAGATAGAGCGTTTCTTCTTTGGCGAGGATATTAAACGCGTCCATTATTCGCAAATTGGCAAAATCTCTTATCCCGAAAGAACCAACGAAATTTATATTAATCGTTTCCTTGATTCGCTCGATGTCGATTTAATCAAAAATCGTAAATATAAATTATTGGTAGATTATTCCTACGGGCTTGCTTCTACTATTCTTCCGAGCTTGTTGGGCAAGCTTCGGGTGGAAGCTATTTCATTAAATAATTACGTAGATTCTACAATGTTTCATCCCGACCCGCTTTCCCAGCATTCCACTACAGACGAAACAGGCAAAATTATGCGTTCGCTCGGCTATGAACTCGGTTTTAGAATTGAATCCGGCGCAGAAAAAATCTCTATAATTGACGAAAGAGGAACCTGGTACCACCCGATGCGACTGCTTTCGATTGTTACCAAGCTCTTTCTCGAAACAAACCGTCACCGCGAACCTTACAAAATTGCTGTTTCTATTGTTGCCCCGCAGGAAATCGAACTAATTGCTAAAGATTACGATGTTGAGGTTATTCGCATCAAAAATTCACACTCAGCAATGATGGATGCTACTTTGGACGACGACTTATTGTTTGTAGGTGGCGTATGGGGTGGATTTATTTTCCGCGATTTCCTCTTTGCTTCCGATGGAATGTATTCGCTTGGAAAAATTCTCGAAATGCTTGCCCAAACTAATTGCAAAATATCCACTCTCGACGAAAAAATACCTCAACGGTTTGTCTATAGCAAAGATGTAAGCGTTCCCTGGAATGCCAAAGGCACTGTGATGCGGCACGCTATGGAACATTCAGAAGGAATGCAACGCCAGTTGGTTGAAGGTGTGAAAATTTTCGACGGAAATACCTGCGCTTTGCTCCTTCCATCGAAAGAGAGACCTGTTTTCACTGTTTACGGCGAAGCCGACGACTACGAAAATGCCGTCTCTTTGTGCAACAAATACGCTAATCTTGTAGAAAAATGGAAGGAAGAATAAATTCAGACTTTACACGGCTTGCACTGTGAAATATTTACTCAGAGCATTTCTCACAAAAATTAGGGGCGTCGAGCAATACGCCCCTAATTCGTATAATTTTTCGCCTGCTTTCCCTTGAAGCCATTTCCCAAAAATCAATCAATTCGTTGCTTGCAAAAATAATGGCTGCCCTTAGAATTATTGGGGCAGCCATTCAGTTTGTTTATGCTTTATGCCTGTTATTTGGAGTATATCATCTTGCCTTCTAATTTTTTGCCATCATCAAAAGATACAATGTAAAGATAGGTCCCCGGTTTCAGATTTTTCACTGAGCTTGACGAAAACGGAATTTCATTTTTGCCCTTATTCAATTTTCCTTTGTAGATTTCTCCTACAAACTCACCATTAATATCATATAGATTTATGTGAGCATTTTGTTCTTTTAAGCAGTTGATTGCAATTGTTGTTTGGTTCGAAAATGGATTTGGATAGTTCGAAACAGTGCCCAAATTAGCGTCCTGACGGAATTTTTCAGCTTGTTCAAAGAAGTTGCTTCCATCCCAAAGCATAAATCTTTCAATATCAAATCCTCTGTGCATTCTCATCCCATCTGGATTTGGTCCAAAGTCTGGAGCATTAGGACGGCGTTGCTTATTATTTTTGAAATTTGGTGGTTCTGGCTGTATTTTTTCTAATTTTGGTTCAATGTCCTGCAAAATCCAATTGTTGTTTTTGATGATTTTATCTACTTCATCGAATATTGCTTGCATTTTCTGGCGGTGTTCTTCCATTTCGGCACGGAATTTCTGGCGTTCTTCGTAGCTTGGTCTGCTATCGCGGTTTGCTTGAGGTCTTTCGGCACGTTTTTTCATTCCTTCCTCGCGAAGTTCAGCTGCACGCTTGCGAAGATTGTTGAGCTTTTCGAGTTCAGTTTTATTCAGGCGGCTGTCGAGATCTTTTTTGAGTTCTTCAAGTTTTGGGAGCATTTCATTTTGGCAATACTCACGCATTTGTTTGCGTTGCTCTGGATTTGGGCAGTTTGCTCCGCAGTTACCACCTTTGCCACGTCCGCCAAAACCACCGCGTTGAGCAAGCAAGTCCTGCATTGGGAAAATTACCGCTAATAATATTGCTGCCGCGATAATCAATGTTTTTGATTTCATTTTTTCTCCATTCTGTGTTTGTGAAACAAATTACATACATTTGACTTTAAATTTTTAAAAAGGTTTAATCAAAAAATTATTTTCTTAGTCCATCCTAATAATTCTTTATTTTGCAATAACTTAAATTTACTTTATTTTTGCTTTTTATGTTTTTGTCTAAAAAATTATTGTGAGAAGTATGGAGTTTGGTTTAAAAAATTTAATCTTTATTCTAATCTTTTTAGCAGCATTTGGTTTTTTCGCCAAAAATGTTGTTCGCCTGATAGGCTACCTCAGGCTCGGGCAACCGGAAAATAGAACAGACAACATTGCCAAACGTATTTGGCTTACTCTGAAAGTGGCTATTTTTCAGACTAAGATTTTGCGTGAATCAAGTGGTGGAACAATTCACGCTTGGATATTCTGGGGATTCCTTATTTTGCTGTTTGCCGCTTCGAATTCGGTTTTCACCGGATTTGGGATTCACCATTTCTACAATTTTCTCGGTCCGGTTTTTTCTGCAATTACATTCTTCATTGACTTGTTCTGTGTGCTGATAATTATTGCTGTGGTGTGGGCTTTGCTCCGCCGATATGTGATGAAAGTAAAGCGTTTACAGGTTGAAGGCGAGCAACTCGAAGCTGGCTTTATCCTGATGATGATTTTTGTTATCGTAAGCTCCCTGTTGATTGAAAATGCAACTGCAATACTTACAAGCACAGACGCAAGCAATGCTTTCCGTCCGATTTCTGCAGCTATTGCACCGCTTTTTTCACCAAATTCTGCTTCGACAATTCACGAAATTGCATTCTGGGTGCATATTCTTTTCATCTTTGCTTTTATGAATTATCTGCCCTATTCCAAGCATCTTCACGTTTTGACGTCAGTTCCGAACGTGTTTTTGGGTTCGCTCTCGCCTGTCAATAAACTAAAACCAATAAATTTTGAAGCCGAAGGTGTTGAAAAATTCGGTGTTGTCGATATTGAAGACCTTACCTGGAAACAGTTGTTAGACGGATATACCTGCACACACTGCGGGCGTTGCACAAGCGTTTGCCCTGCAAACACAACCGGCAAGAAATTAGACCCGCGCGAAATTATTATGCAAATACGTCATCGCACTTTCGATGTTGCTCCGATTTTGCTGAAAAAACAAAAAGAAAATGCAGAAATTTCGCCCGAAGAGCAAGCCGTTCTCGATAAAAAATTTGTTGGTGATTACGAAGACGTCGAAGCACTTTGGCAATGCACTTCTTGCGGTGCCTGCATGCAGGAATGCCCTGTGATGATCGAACACGTTCCCGCAATTATCGATATGCGTCGCTCGCTCGTTATGATGGAAGCTAATTTCCCATCTCTTCTCCAAAATGCTTTCGGCAACTTAGAAACTAATGCTACTCCCTGGGCATTCTCGCAATCCGAAAGAGCTCGCTGGGCAGAAGATCTTGGCATCCGTCAGGCAGCCGAACACCCCGAATTCGACATCCTTTTCTGGGTTGGTTGCGCCGGTAGCTACGACGACCGCGCTATTAAAATCTCCCGTGCTTTTGCTACTCTTATGCAAAAAGCCGGGATTAACTTTGCAATTTTAGGAACCGAAGAGCAGTGCACCGGCGATGTCGCTCGCCGCGCCGGCAATGAATATTTAGCCGATATGCTTGTAAAAGCTAATATCGAAACTTTGAACCGTTACAACGTTAAAAAGATTGTTACCATTTGCCCTCACTGCTTCAATACTTTGAAAAACGAATATCCTGATTTCGGTGGCAAATACGAAGTTGTTCATCATACCGAATTCTTACTGAATTTGATTAACGAAGGTAAATTGAAACTGAAACCAAACGGCAATGCAATACAAATTGCTTATCACGATTCTTGTTACTTGGGCAGGTACAACGAAATTTACGACAAACCCCGAACACTGCTCCAAAAAGCCGGATACGAAATCAGCGAAGTTGCTCGCAGTGGCGATCGTGGATTCTGTTGTGGTGCTGGCGGTGCTCAAATGTTTATGGAAGAAACCGAAGGCAAACGCGTAAATATCGAACGCACCGAAGAACTGCTCTCGACCGGTTGCTCGCAAATTGCTGTTAATTGCCCGTTCTGCACAACTATGATCACCGACGGAACTAAAGCCAAAGACGCAGAAAACGTTGCCGTTCGCGATATTGCAGAAATTTTGCTTGACTGCGTTGAATAATTCTTCTGAATATAAACTATAAAGGCTGGCATTTTTGCCAGCCTTTGTTATTTTAACAAGTTTAATTCTAAATTTATTTTGTTACTTCTACAAATTTCTTGCCGATTTCCCCGGTCTTTAAATCAAGTGTAAAATTATAATCGTCTGGATCAAGATCCTGAAACATTCCTTCCATAAGCATAAGCAACCCGGCAAGTTGCGGATTGGAACCCATAGCTGCTTTTGCCTGAGCGATTCTCATTTGAATATCTTGAGTATAAAATTGGTCTTCGTTCCCGTGTGAATACGCTTTGTATGCTTCTAAAACTATTGGCAGAAGCATTGAAACCGCCTCGTCTGGCAACCCCATTTGTTTCAAATACGATTGGATAATCATAGAAAGCCCGTCTGTAAAATTATGAAGTGCATATTCCTGAAAAGAACGTCCTTTCGTATCATAATTGATGCTTGTAATTTTCTCAGACGAAACCTGCATCACCCGATTATTATCTATGCTTACTCTTCGAATAGCACAGGGCCATGTAACTGATGAACTTGTTTGCAAATCAACCATAAAATTCCCTCCTGAACGGTAAATTCTGGCATCCTGTGCGTGATGATGTCCCGAAAAAATTACGCTTAATCCGTTCTCTGCAAATGTTTTTGCAACCTGTTCCCAGTTATCTATTACGTATTCGCCGAAAAGCATTTTCTGTCCGACAAAGTGCTCGACGACGTTATGGTGTATTGCACCTATCATTAATTTTTTCTTTTCTTTCCTTCCGTTAGCTTTTCCTTTATCCAGTTAAATGTTGCTGCGCTGAACACTCCGCCGGTAACCGAATGGGGCTTTCCAGCATTGTCTTTCCAGCGGCAAGCGTCTAAGCAAAACAGCCATACTCCATCAACCGGTTCAGCAATGTAGGAGAGCGAACCGTTTGGGTCTGTGGCAATTGCGTTCTTGTATCCATAATCGGCATATATGGATTTATACTGTTCTGCACTTACATTCGGCACTTTTACCGGTGCAGAACCAGTATAAGAATATGAGGCTGGATTTTCAATATCGTGGTTGCCCGGAACGACAAATATTTTTTTACCTTTGTCTTTCAGTTGTTTCAGATACGAAACGAAAAGTTGGTGACTTTTCAGCTCGCCATCTTTTGTCAGATCGCCCGTTACAATTACAATTTTAGAATCGTCCTTCGAAATCATATTGACAATTGATTTCATAATTGCTTCGCTCTCGGCAATCATTTTTCTGTCTGATGCTAAATAGTTTTCGAATGCCTCGCCGCTGGTTCCAAGCGAGTTGTCGTAGAAATGCGGGTCAGAAAATATTGAGATTTTAATTAGGTGTTCGTCTGTTGGTTCAGTTGTAGATTTTGCTTCGGTGCAGGAATTTAGGATAAAAGCGAATAATGCTAATGTAAGCATAAAATTGCGTTTAATAAATGTTCTCACACTCTCTTCCTCTAAAATTGAACAAATAGATATAGCAAAAATATTGTATATATATTAAGTTAATAGAAATTTGAAATGAATAATAAATAAAAATAGGCAGTTGCTGAAAAACATTGAACTAAGACGATAGCAACAGATTTTATGCTCCTTTTGTTAAAATAATTTTAATAATTTTAAACGCACTTTATTATATTTGTTTGATTTAAAACAATAAACTCTTTAATTTATCATTATTTTTTATTTCAGATGAAAAATTATGGCTAAGAAAAAACTTGTTATTGTTGAATCGGCTACCAAATCGAAAACTATAAATAAGTATTTGGGCAAAGACTTCATTGTCGAAGCATCAGTTGGTCATATCAAAGATTTGAGCAAATTTAATCTTGGAATTGACATTAAACAAGGCTTTGCTCCCAAATATGTTGTTATTTCCGGAAAGTCGAAAGTTATTAATAAAATAAAAGCTACTGCCGAAAAAGCTTCGGAAGTGCTTATTGCTACCGACCCCGACCGCGAAGGCGAAGCAATTGCCTGGCATATAGCCGAGGAAATCAAGCCCATAAATAATAATATTAAGCGTATTGTGTTTAATGAAATTACAAAATCCGGTATCGAAAAAGGTATTTCCCAGCCTCGCCAAATAGATGAACGTATGGTCGATTCGCAACAGGCTCGCCGTGTGATGGATAGGCTCATTGGTTTTCAGGTGTCGCCGTTTGTTTCCAAAGCGATGATTTCGAAAACTACCGATCCTTTGTCGGCTGGTCGTGTGCAATCGGTTGCACTACGCCTGATTTGCGAACGCGAGCAGGAAATCCAGTCTTTCAAGCCAATTGAATATTGGAATATTTTCGGCGATTTCTCTTTCGAAGGCTCTTCGCCATTTCAGGCAAAGCTTATTGCATTTCACAATAAATCAATCAAAAATCCTGAGGGCTCTGCCGAAGGCAAAACCGACGAAGAAACGAAAAAAATTCAGGCAAAGCTTTCCAAACTTCATTTTATTCGAAACAAAGAGCAAGCCGAACAACTAATTGCAGAAATAAAACAAAATCAGTTCGTTATTTCTGATATTAAGACAACTCAGGTTAGGAAAAAATCTTCTGCTCCGTTTACTACAAGCACACTGCAACAAGAAGCCTCACGCAAACTCGGTTTTGCCAACAAGAAAACAATGCAAATCGCTCAACAACTCTACGAAGGCGTTTCTTTCGGCGACGAAGGGCAAATCGGTTTGATTACCTATATGCGTACAGACTCCGTTCGGATAAGTCCTGAAGCAATTGCCTCGGTTCGTCAGTTCATCGAAAAATCTTACGGAAAACAATATTTGCCCGCTTCGCCAAATATTTTTTCGACTAAATCTGCAAATGTTCAGGATGCCCACGAAGCAATACGTCCGACCTCTGTCGAGATTACTCCTCAAATTGCCGAAAAACACCTGAGCAAAGACCAGGCAAAACTTTACAGATTAATATATAATAGGTTTATTGCGTCGCAGATGGAATCTGCTCTTTTGGAACAAACTGTTGTCTCGATCGAAGGTGGTAGTTTCCTCTTCCGTGCAACCGGCACAATAGTGAAATTCGATGGATTTATGACTGTATATCAGGATACTCAGGACAACTCAGACAAAGACGAAGAAAACGATGCCCTGCTTCCGAAAAATATTGCAAAAAATAAAAATGTGGAACTTCTTGAAACTGAAGCAAAGCAATCGTTTACTAAACCGCCCGCAAGATACAACGAAGCAAGTCTGGTGAAAGAACTCGACGAATTAGGCATAGGTCGTCCAAGCACTTATGCTCAAATTGTCTCGACTCTGCTCGAACGCAAGTATGTTGAAAAATCGGGTAAAGCTTTTTCTCCAACCGAATTGGGCAAAGATGTTAACGAAATATTAGTAAGCAATTTCCCCGATATTTTTAACGTAGAATTCACTGCAAAAATGGAAGAAGAGCTCGACACAATCGCCGAAGGCAAAAGCACTTACGTTCAGGTTCTGACCGAATTCTACGAACCATTTAGCAAAGCTCTCGCAGAGGCTGATCGTAACGAAACTGACGTCCTTTGCGATGAGTGCGGTGCCCCGATGGTGATAAAAGTTAGCAGACGTGGTCGCTTTTTGGCTTGCTCACGCTATCCCGATTGCACTTTCACCAAGTCCTTGAAGAAAGAAACAAAACCCGTTATTGCCGAAGGAGTTACTTGCGATAAATGTGGCAGTCCTATGGCAATCAGAAAAGGCAGGTATGGTAGTTTCTACGGTTGCACAAATTACCCGAAATGCGACGGAACAAAACCAATAAGCTCCAGCGTTGCTTGCCCCGCTTGCAAAGAAGGACATCTTGTTGAAAAATACAGCCCTAAATCTAAGAAAAAATTCTGGGGTTGCTCGACTTATCCCAAATGCAATTATATTACAAATTACGAACCGGTTGCCAAAGAATGCCCCGAGTGCGGCAACTACTATCTTGAAGTGCGTTACAAAAAAGTTGCTTCCGGCTTCGAAAAATACCTGCATTGCCCACATTGCAAGGCAAAGTTCGAAGAAAATGCAGATTAGCAATATTTTAGCTGCTTAATAGTCTTCAAAATTCAATAAAGTGAGTTGGGTATGGAAAATCAAGAAGTAAATGAATTAGAACTTACACAAGAAAAGTTAGAAAGCAAAATCGAGTCCAGCTGGTATCGCGCCGGCCGGAAACTTGTCGAAACTGCTCTTCAGCTTTTCTTTTCATTTCGTGATGGCGAAACTCCGAACTGGGCAAAAGCAGTAATTTTAGGTGCACTCGGTTATTTTATTACTCCTGTTGATGCAATACCAGACTTTGCTCCTATGCTCGGTTTTTCGGACGACCTTGCTATGATGCTCAGTGCTCTTGCTGTTGTTGCCATTCACGTAAAGGAAGAACACCGTCAGAAAGCTCGCGATATTGCTTCCAGAATTTTTAGGAGTTAGCACTGCGTTCTTTACTTGGTATATGCTTTTGGGGAAAAATGAAAAATAAATTTCTTTTGTTGCTGATTGCTGTCTCGATTGTTTCGGCGTGTCGCTCGTATCGCCCGACAGATTTCGATTTTATTAAATCTATAGACGACCCGCTCGATACAGCTCAAAAACCTATTTATATTACTTCCACTATCCCAATTGATTCGGCAAACTCCAACCAGATTATCTACGATATTTTCCGTATAGAAATTGATAAATATCCCGATACGGTGAAGCTCTATACCCGCGTCTATGATTCACTTGGACGGTTTATTACTCAGATGGCTAAGCCATACAAAAAGTCTGAGGAAAACTATTTTGTCCGTTTACGCGAAACTCTCGGCAAAGTCTATAATACAAGAGATGTTGAAGTCCCCGATTTTAACGTCCGTGAGTTCGGGGCACTCGATTCCATACCTTACAACATTGTTCTTACTGTTGATTATAGCGGTTCGATGGACCCGATTATGGGGGCAATTCATCAAGGTGCAGAAATATTTGTGAAACTTAAATTCCCGTTCGACCAAATTGCAATTGCTACTTTCAATAAAGATTTCGACGTAAAAGTGCCTTTCAGCCGTGATACCTCTACAATTTTGAACTTGTTCCGTGCTAAACGCAAGCAAGGCTTTGGTTTGTTTAGCGGCATTCGCGAAGCTGTATTCAATAGCATCGAGCTATTCGATGGCACAGACCGAACAACTCCGCGTGTGCTTGTCCTGTTCACCGATGGCGACGAAAACTACTCCAAAAAAGAAGTCGGCGAAATCATTAAAGCTGCAAAAGAACGCAACGTTAATATCTTTTGCGTTGCTTTCGGCTACACAAAAGATGAAGAAATGAAAATGCTCGCAGGCTACACCGGCGGAAAATTCTATAAAGTGTATTCCAGGGAACAAATGATTAATGTTTTCCGCGATATCTACAACAGCCTTCGCTATTATTACTTAGTTACATACAAGCCACCAAAATATTGGGGCTGGCACACTGTATTTAGCTACCTGAACCTGCCAAATCGCTCCGATAGCCTTATTGCTATGGGTGAATACGACACTTCTGATTTGTGGAAGGATGTCGGAGATGAATTCGTTCGCCCTATTCTGTTCGATTTCAATAAATGGGATTTAAAGCAGGACGCAATTCCTATCATCGAAGAAATAGTTGATGCAATGCTAACCCGTCCCCGATTGCGTCTGGAAATTCAGGGGCACACCGATAACGTCGGCACTCAGGAATATAATTTGCAACTTTCGGAAAACAGAGCAAAAGCCGTATATGATGCAATTGTTGCCCGTGGTGTGGAACCCAGCCGATTGCGTTATCGTGGATTTGGTTTTGCTAAGCCTGTTGCTTCCAATGCAACAGAAGAAGGACGTGCAAAAAACCGCAGAACACAATTTGTTGTATTAGCCCGGTAGTATTATGCAAACTGCACCAAAGGCTCTTCGCCTTCACATCGGAATTTTTGGCCGCACTAATGTCGGCAAATCAAGCGTGCTCAATATGCTCGCAAATCAAGATGTCGCAATCACTTCATCGGTTCCCGGCACAACCACCGACGTTGTCGAAAAATCAATGGAACTTCTGCCAATAGGTCCGGTTAATTTGCTCGATACTGCTGGCATCGATGATGTTTCGCTTCTGTCCGAGCAACGTATTGAACGCACTAAACGGGCTTTGGACCGCTCCGATGTCGTTCTGATTGTTATCGAACCAAACAATTTCACTCACTACGAAGAAGAATTAATCGATTTTGTCCATAATAGAAAATTGCCTTATATTGTAATAATCAACAAAACAGATAAAACCCCGATTTCAGATGAAGTTCTGGAAAAACTGCAGAATTACAAATCCACTTATGTTGCTGTTTCTTCGGTTGATTTAGCAAACCGCGACAAATACATTACAGATATTAAGCACGCAATTGTTGAAAAATTACCTGATGATTTCATCACTCCTCCACCACTGATTGGCGACCTTATCCCGCAGCAGGGACTGTGTGTTCTGATTGTTCCTATCGACCTGCAAGCTCCGAAAGGCAGACTTATTCTCCCACAAGTTCAGGCTGTTCGCGATATTCTCGATGCAAGCGGTATTTGCGTTGTAGTCAAAGAAAGCGAATATCCACTTGCGCTTGCTACTTTAAAGCGAGACCCTGACCTTGTTGTTTGCGACTCGCAGGTTGTGCACAAAATGATGGCAGACACTCCGCCACATATCAAAACAACTACCTTTTCGATACTTTTCTCCCGCTACAAAGGTGATTTGCTCGAAGAAGTCCGTGGCGCTGCTTCAATCAAACATATTAAGCCCGGCGACAAAATCCTCATCGCAGAAGCTTGCACACACCATCCGACTATCGACGATATTGGTCGCATAAAAATTCCTCGCTGGCTGAAAAACTATCTCGGGTTCGATCCCGATATCACTATCGTTGCAGGACGGGATTTTCCCGAAAACATAAAGGAGTATAAATTAATTATTCATTGCGGAAGCTGTATGCTCACTCGCAATGAAAAAATTGTTCGCATAATGAAAGCAAAAGAGGCTGGGGTTCCGATTACTAACTATGGCGTCGCTATTTCTATGACCCAAGGTGTATTGGAGCGAGCTCTTTCGCCATTTCCCGAAGCTTTGAAAATTTATTGTGAAATTGTGAACAATATTTCGTAAGTTATTTTCAAATCCTGTGCTTTTTTTATCTAATTTACTAATCTATTAATTATCATCTGGAGAAAAGATGAAAAAGTTTTTATTTTACTCGTTTATTATTGCCATCTTTTCAGCAGTTTTTGTAGTTAATTCCAATGCCGTTACCTTCTACGGCTGGGGCAATAATACTAATAACCAGTGCGGACAAATTGGGGTGTCCCAGTCTAATTTTCCTTTGCAGGCTGATAACGACAACATCTGGACAAAGCTTTCTGCTGGCAAAAATTATGCTCTCGGGATTAAAAGCGATGGTTCGCTCTGGGCTTGGGGATTGAACTGGTATGGACAATTGGGGTTCGGTAATACAAACCCGTATTCTACTCCTACCAAGCTTTCGGGCGCTACAAACTGGATCGATGTTTCAACAAAGTTTGATCATACCTTAGGTATTCGTTCCAACAAAACTTTATGGGCTTGGGGAAACAATGATAACGGACAGTTGGGCGATGGTGGTAACACTATGCGGAGACTTCCTTATGCTATAGGTTATGATATGGATTGGGAGCAGGTGTTTGCAGGTAAGGGCTTTTCTTACGCGATTAAAGAAAACGGAACACTTTGGGCTTGGGGCGACAACTGGTCCTACCAACTTGGCTTGGCAGACAAAGCCGATAGAAACGTCCCTACTCAGGTTGGGAATGCTAACGATTGGCTCACTATTTCTGCAGGCGATTATCACGTATTAGGTCTGAAGAAAGATGGTTCATTGTGGGTTTGGGGTGGAAATTCCTATGGCGAACTTGGCATCGGAGAAATTGAGCCGGTTGCCGTTCCGCGTTTGCTTAGCAATGATGAATGGGTTTCGATTGCTGCTGGTGCCTATCACAGCCTTGCAGTTAATATAGATGGAACACTTTGGGCTTGGGGATATAATTACTACGGTCAGTTAGGTACTGGTGATGAAGAAGACAAACTTGCACCTACAAAAATTGGTAACGATACCAACTGGGCAAAGGTTTTTGCCGGCAAAGATTTTTCTTTTGCTATCAAAAAAGATGGTTCGCTCTGGGCTTGGGGACTTAACGAAGATGGACAGCTCGGGCTTGGCGACAATGAAAACAGAAACACACCTCAAAGAATTAATCTCTTTTCCGATTGGGTGATGGTTTCCGGCGGAGATGCTTTTGCCATTGCGTTGAGAGGTCCTATTCTTGGCATCGATAATAGTATCCTTGCTTCTTCTGTCAATTTTGCTCCAAACCCTGCTTCTGATTTCTTAAACATTACTTCTCAAACTGAACTCGGCACTTGCACCATCCAGATTTTCGACTACCTTGGGCAGTTAGTTTATTCGGAAACTGCGAATATTGGCAATGCTCATTCCTGCGACATTACAAAACTTCCGGTTTCTACTTATTATTTAATTATTACTTCACAAAATGGATTTTCTTACAGAGAAACGTTTGTCAAAAGATAATAACTCTCGTTAATAGATAAAAAAAGCAGGGACACCATCAGTCCCTGCTCTTTTTTTGTATCCGCACTTCTACTTTTTCCTGAAAATAAATTTGCCGTCGCTTGTGCAATCAATTATAATTGTATCTCCTGCAGAAAATTCTCCCGAAAGCAATTTTACAGCAAGTGGGTCGGTTAGATGCTTCTGAATTGCTCGTTTCAACGGACGAGCTCCATATTGAATATCAAATCCAAGAGCAGCCAGCCAGTCAATTGCAGCATCAGTAATTTCAGCATTTATTCCGTTCTTATTTAATTTTCCTGTAAGCGATTTAAGTTGCAATTTCGCAATATTCTTTATATCGTCTCTTGTGAGCGGATTGAACATTACAATTTCATCAACGCGATTTAGAAACTCAGGACGAAGCGTTCGTTTCAGCAACTCAATAATCTTGATTTTAAGTTCTGCAGTAATTGCCTCGCGGTTGCCGTTTTCGAATTCACCAAGCTTGCTCTGAATAATTTCCGTTCCAAGGTTAGATGTCATAATAATAATAGTGTTTTTGAAATTGACTGTTCTGCCCTTGCTATCGGTTAGCCGTCCATCGTCGAGCACCTGCAGCAAAACATTGAATACGTCGCTGTGCGCCTTTTCGATTTCGTCAAGCAAAATTACCGAATACGGTCTCCGACGAACCGCTTCGGTAAGCTGTCCGCCTTCTTCGTATCCAACATAACCCGGAGGAGCACCAATCAATCGCGAAACGGAAAATTTTTCCATATATTCGCTCATATCAATCCGTATCATAGCGTTTTCATCATCAAAGAGAAACTCTGCCAATGCCCGTGCTGTTTCTGTTTTGCCAACACCGGTTGTCCCCAGAAAAATAAATGAACCAATTGGACGATTCGCATCTGCCAAACCCGAACGAGAACGCCGTATTGCATTTGCTATTGCTGTGATTGCCTCATCCTGACTAACAACGCGCTGCTTAATGCGTTCCTCCATCTTTATTAGCTTCGTTTTCTCAGTTTCAAGCATTTTTTGAACAGGTATGCCAGTAGATTTCGAAATTACTTCCGCAATGTCTTCCGAAGTAACTTCTTCTTTGAGTAGTTTTTTGTCTTTTTGCAGCTCGGCAAGCCTTTGGTTCGCATCATCAAGCTTTCGGCTAAGTTCATAGAGCTTGCCATAGCGGAGCTCTGCTACTTTCGATAGTTCGCCTTTGCGTTCGAGTTCTTCGGCTTGGTGCTTGACGTTCTCGATTTCTACTTTTATCGCCCTGATTTCAGAAATTAAAGTTTTCTCTGCTCTCCACCTTTCTTCAAGGTCGGCTTTCTGTTTTTTCAAAAGTTCGAGTTCTTGCTCAATTTCTTCGAGCCGTTTTTTCGTAACTTCTTTTGAATCCATAAAATAAATACCTCCATTTTTTTATATTGAGACGAAAATGGAGGTGAATTATTTAAAAAAATTCATTTTTTATTTCTGATTAAATGCCTATTTCTGTGTTAAATCTAAATAGCCAGTTTTTGGAAATTACAGACGTTTGCTTGTTTTCAAGTGTGTTGTGTGTGATTTCTAATTGAAATTTTGCGCGATGAGAATGCAAATAATAAGTTGAATTTAATGTAATATTTCTATTCCATTCAGCATCTTTCAGACCATAGATTTTGTCTTGCGGGGCGACAATTGCCAGTCGTGCCGCAAGTTCAATATGGTTGTGAAAAAGATATGACGCTTGCAAAAGATATCCGTCCCCAACATAAACATACTGAATGTTTCCGTTCTGGTCTCGAGTGATTGGGTCTTTTGAACGGCGGTTGGCATATTCTCCGTATAGTGCAAATCCTTTGTATTTAAATACAAAATCGGCAAAAGCACCTGTCATATCCCGAGGCTCATAGAGTTTTTTGCCGAGTTGTCCACGAGTGCGGCTTGATTTCTTATTGTCGGAATATGCAGCGGCAAGCGACAGTTTTGGAGTTTGTTCGTAAGCTAAATCCCCTTCGTAATAGTCACCGCCGTCAGTGAATTTACCAAAAGGAAGCAACTCAATTCTACCTGTGTAAGCAAAATTTGCTCCGTCCATTTTTGGTGCATAGCGGCCATCGCCGGTGGAAACAGCCGCCCGCAAATTGTAATTCATCCCTAATAACGTGTTTGAATAATTTGTCTGTATTCCAAAGTCCCTATCCAGAGTAAATCTTGAGTTTACTATCGAGCGTTCAGCAAATTGCAGGTCGCCGGAAGAAACAATACGCTGACGGTTGCCGGGCAGCTTTGTTTGTCCAACCCCAATTTGGAAATTCTTCGAGAATGCCCAGAAAGCCATTGCATCGCGAATGATATTGGGATATTGCGTATCCTCGTAGTCGAGGTCGCCTCGTGCAAACGAGAGTTGCAAATTGAACGTCAGTCGCGGGTCGTATAGAAATCCGCCAAAACGCAGACGCAATCGGCGAACACCCAGATCCGAACTTGCTATATCGAAATCTTCTTCCGATTTTGTAGTCAAAGTAATAGAATTTTGAATTCGAAATCGCATCATTACTTTCGTAGAGGTATCAGGAGCAATAAACTGCATGCCTTTCTCATCAAAATCGAAGCTTGCAGGCGAGCGGCGCGTTTCCTGCGAACTTAACCTGCAAGTAACCAATCCGATTAACACAAAACAAATGGTAATTAATTTAATTTTCATAAACCATACGAAAAATTAATTTTACAACTACAAAAAAATCAAAAATAATAAATTAAGCGAATTTTTTATCAATTATTATAGTTTAGAGATGCTCCGAGCATCAAAAAATGCAATTGATATGAATAGTTATGGAATAAAAAATTGCGTCTCAACCAAGATGTTCGCACGTGAACTATTGAGACGCAATTCGTTGCTGTTCCCCGACGATAAAATGTTTTATATTTTAATCAGCGGAACGGTAAAGTAAAATGTAGTGCCTTCGCCTTCGATGCTTTCCAACCAGAGATTGCCGCCGTTTTTCTCGACAAACTCTTTGCATAAGATTAGCCCCAGCCCGCTGCTTGGTTCGTCTTCTGTTCCTTTGCGTGAAGTTTTTACTCCTATATCGAATAGTTTATCAACTAAATCCTCTGGTATGCCAATCCCGTTGTCTTTTATTGATACTATAGCATTATTGCAGTCGGTCTTTGCACTTATGCATATTGAGCCCCCACGCGGAGTGAATTTCGACGCATTCGAAAGTAAATTTCGCACTACAGTATCTAACATCGGTCTATCTGCATAAACAAAAATATTGTCGGGAATGTCTATACTCAATTCTTGTTCTTTTTGTTCAATTGGTCCTTTTAGCATATAGGCGCAAATATCAACTACTTCTTTTAAGTATAGCTCCTCTGGCTTGAAATTAATTACACCTCGCTTCAGACGCGACCACGAAAGAAGGTTTTCGAGCAACTTAAATAAGTTCTCTGCCGAACTATTTAAATCTTTTGCATATTGCTGAACTTCCGACATCTTTATTTTGTTGAACTGCTCAGATAGAATTTTCGTAATCGACAAAAATGAATTAAACGGTGAACGCAAATCGTGCGAAATAATCGAAAAGAACTTGTCTTTCTCGCTGTTGGCTCTTTCGAGTTCTGCGTTTGTTCGGATAAGCTCTTGTTCCGCGCGTTTGCGTTCGGATATGTCGCGGGCAGAAACGATTATTCTGTCCTTGCCGAAATACTTCCCTTTGTTGATTGAAATTTCTTTTGGAAATATTTCACCGTTTTTGCGAATTCCCCAGAATTCTATGTGTTTTGGTTCTCCGGTTGTGAGCACTTCTAACCCGATTTTCTGTATAAGTTCCAAATCATTCATTCCGGGAGCCGACACCTCAAAATAGTTTTTGCCTAAGAGCTCTTCTCTTGTATATCCATACATTTTTTCGGCGCCAAGGTTCACGTCCACGAAATTACCGTTTTCATCAATAACATATATAGCTTCGGAAACAGAGTTGTAAATACTCATATATGTGTTTTTGGTGTCTTGAAGTAGTTTTTCGGCTTGCTTGCGTTCGGAAATATCGCGGGCAATGGCAATTATGCAGTCTTTGCCGAAATATTTCCCTTTGTTCATTGAAACATCTTTAGGGAATATTTCTCCATTTTTCCGTACGCCCCAGAATTCAAAGCTTCTCGAAACTCCATCTTTTTGCACTTGTTCGAAAATTCTTTGAACCTTTTCTAAATCGTTCATACCCGGCGCCGAAACATCAGCAGGACCTTTTCCAATTAGCTCATTTCGAGAGTAACCATACATTAATTGCGCGCCCAAATTCACTTCTATAAATGTACCGTTTTCATCCTGAATATATATCGCCTCTGCAACTGAATTGAAAATACTTTCATATGTTTCTTTTGCCATCAATAGTTCTTGTTCGGCTTGCTTGCGTTGAGTAATATCAGTATGCGACCCAGCCATACGAATAGCTTTGTTGTTGGCGTCCCGAATCGCTACTCCACGTGCTAAAACCCACCTCAAAGAACCGTCTTTATGCTTCATTCTGAACTCAATTTCGTAATCTTTTGTCCGTCCCTCCAAATAATCATTCAAATGCTTGGTAACTCGTGGCAAATCGCCTTCGTAAATCAAATTATGGAATGTCTCCTCATCGTCCGGTAACTCATTTTCAGCGTAGCCCAGCATAGCTTTCCATCTCGGCGAGCGATAATGTTTGTTTGCAACTATGTCCCAGTCCCAAATACCATCGTTTGTTCCTTTTATAGCAAGGTCGAACCTTTCATAAGATACTCTCAGCTCTTCCTCAATTTTTTTGCGTCGAGTAATATCACGAACAGATACGACAAAATGGTTTTTATCACCAACTGAAATGTAATGAGAACTTACCTCTACCCAGAATAGACTGCCATCTTTCCTCTTTGCTATCCATTCGAATGTTTGTGGACCTTCTTGCCGTGTTTTGGTAAGCCATCTAATTGCGTCTTCCTGCGAATAAGGTGGTTCACCGAGACTTAGATTTCCTATAGGAGTTTTAAGAAGCTCTTCGTAAGAATAGCCATATATTTCGCAAGTTGCTTTGTTGACGTCAATTATTTCTCCTGTGTCCGCGTCATCGACAAATATTGCATCAGTAATAGAATTGAAAATAGCGGTCAAATATTTTTTGCTTTCTCTTAGTTCTTCTTCAATGCGTTTTCTTTCTGTAATATCTATAATATATCCTTCGAGAGCTTCAAGCTCACCATTTTCATTAAATACTCCTTGTCCTTGTTCCCAAACCCATTTTTTTGTGCCATCTTTACAAGTGATTTGATATTCGAGAGTCATTTTTTCTTTTCTGCTTAGTTTGTCTTGCCAACCTTCCCAAATCCAGTCTCTATCTTCAGTATTAATCAAATCATTGAAGCTAATTACATTATTATTCAATAGTTCCTCTGGTTTATATCCGCAAAGTTCCTCGCACCCATCGCTCACAAATTCCATCGTCCAGTTCCTGTCGTTTTTGCATCGGTAAACCATACCCGGCAGGTTGTTCATCAATGTTTGCAGGCGGCGTTCGCTTTCTCTCAGTTCCTCCTCAATGCGTTTCCTTTCGGTAATATCTCTTAGAAAATTAATTGTAGTCGGTTTTTCGTCCCATTCAACAAGCGAAACATTTATCTCTACATTTCTAATTTCTCCATTGCTTCGCACAATTCTAAACTCATATGTCTCTTTTTCATCGATAAGTCTGTTTAAGCGTTTAATATGGCGTTCCAACACCATTTGTCTGTCGTCCGGATGAATAAATTCAATAAAAGGAGTATTTTGTATATGTTCCATCGAGTAACCGAGGAAATCAAGGACTTTTGGATTAGCCATTATTATTTTGCCGTCTCTTGCAAGAAATATCATCTCGCTAACATTTTCCATTATCAGGCGATACTGTTGCTCGCTTTTGCGAAGCGATTGCTCTAATCGCTTACGTTCAGTTAAATCAAGCATCGAGACGACACTGTGTTTTGTGTTTGGAATAACATTTGCAAAAAGCAGTACGTCTCGAACTTCACCTTTTTTGTTGATTAATTTCACCTCATATTTGTTAGGAACCAATTTTGGGTCGATCCGACGAAGTGTATGATATTTTAGCATCAAATCAAGCGATTCTTTTGCCACATAATTAGTCCATTTTGTGCCGACAAGTTCTTCGGGGCAATATCCAGTATCTTGAAGACATTGTAAATTTGCTTCAAGAATTGTACCGTGCTCATCTACTATTATTGTGGCTGTTCCAGTTGCTTCGAATACAGATTTATACATTGCCCGGCTATTCTGAACTTCCTGTTCGGTTTCTTTTCGTTCAGAAATATCGCGTATTGTAACAAGTGTTCCAAAAAATGAACAGGTTTGATATACTACACCATTAAGCTCACCATAAAATGTAGAACCATCCTTTCGCTTCATCAGCAATTCGAGGTTTTTCGTCCTGCCAAGAAATTCTATTGCTGCACGGAATTCACCAAGAGCCAGAGGAATAGATGAAGTATCAAGAAAATTAGTGAATTTTTTCCCAATCATTTCATTTGGCTCATATCCAAAAACTGCTTTGGAGGCAGGTGAAATATAAGTAATAATGCCCTGATTATCTGTTAGGGCAATCACATCGGTAGAGTTTTCAGCAATAGAGCGAAATCTTTCTTCGCTTTCTTTGATAAGCGCTTCTGCTTGCTTCCGTTCAGTAATATCTCGCACAGTTGCTTGAAAAGAAATCAGGTTCCCTTTCTCATCAAAATTCCTGCTAATTAGCTGTTCAACCCAGATTATAGAGCCGTCTTTTTTTCTCCATCTCTCTTCTATTTTCGATGGCAGGTATTGATTTTTTAAGACTGAGGCAAAATACTTGATGTTTTCCTTGTCAGCTGCTAATTTCAAGTAAAAATCTGGTTCTCTGTAAACCTCTTCTGGTTCATATCCTGTTAGCAACTTACACGATGGTGATAAATACTCAAAATGAGGTTCAGGCACAAAACTATAAACATAAATTAAATCTGTTGAATTTTCAGTTATCAATTTGTATTTCTTTTCGCTTTCTATTAATTCAATATTTAATTTCTTGAATTCCTGGAAAAATAATATCTGACGAAGCAATATTAATACAACAATCGCAATTATTGAAGTTCCTATAATATCAGGATTTAAGTATGTTTCTTTTCGGGCTACATAATAGAAAGCAAAAATCGATATTAATAGAAAAATGTAAGGACTATATGCCATCCATTGAATGTTTTCTGTTGCCTTTTCATCTGAGGCTTCTTTTTGCGTGTTTTCAACAAAAGCGACAGCTGAAAGTCCACAAAATACATATGCAATAAAATATGTAATATCCGATATGTGTCCAGTATAGTATAGATTATCTGCATTGAGAAACGAATAAATAATATCAGCAAAAACAAACATCAATAAACCAAGTGCAAGAAGAAATATTATCCTAGTATCATCTTTGCTGATTTTGCTGAAAAGTATGTAAATTACTGCCCATAGAACAAGAAAATCTCCTGCCGGATAAAATATTGATAATACTTTTTCCAAAAGGCTTTCATTATTATTAAGTATCGGACCAAACAAGAATTCAGTAAAAATCATTAGTGATGAAAGCAGTACTACAAGCATTTCAATAATAATAATGTATTTTCGATGTGTGCTATGTTTGCCCGATGGAAAAAGAAACATTGCAATAAGTATTATCGGGTAAAAAGCTAAATAAAAAGGATCTGCTATGGATGGAAAAGGCGTTTGGTGAGAAATAATTTCAAGATAATTATAAATTGCTTCCCCTGCTAAATTGAAAAGAAAAGCAAAAACAAGCAAAAGCCAGAACCTGTAATGATCAAATTTCTTTGCTGATGCTTTTAAAGCAAACAATATCATAAATATTGCAAAAATACTGCCACCAATTGTAGCTATGTTCGAGGATATTATTCTGGCAGTATGACTTGTAGAAAAAAGCAACAATAACAACTCAATTATTGTTGCTATTCCCGCCAAAATACTGATGTTTTTTAACGAGATTTTTTTTATGAATTCACCCATAGCTTTTTGCCAGATGATTATTTAAAATATGAAATTTTGAAAACTATATAGTTTTTCTTTAAATGTTGATTATAAATTTCGTCCAGTCCAAATTGCAAAGCAAAGTCCTCTGTAAAATTAACTGCTCGGGAAACCGAAATACCTGCGTTTGTTAATTAAAATTTATCCGTATTCACTCCATAATAAAAACTTTTTCCTTTCGCTGTCCCGACAAAAGCATTGAAAGATAGAGTGAGCAACTCAAACGGATAGCTTGCCTCGATGTATAATGAATTATCATTTGGAATATCATTCCACAGATTATTTGCAAGCAATAGCTTTATTGGGAATTCCTGCGTCGGCACATACGAAAACGCCGCTTCTATAGTGTGCGAGCCTTCTCCGTCGCCCTTAAAATCAAAAAACTTCTTCTTGGTATATGGGAAATGATAATCTGCAAAGGCAATTCCAAATTCGCCAAAATCAGTTGAAATGTTGTAAGACAAAGAAAAGTCAGTTTCAATATAGTTCTTTTTTAGTCCAAACGACGACCAAATCCCAAAGCTAAAAGAGCCAGCATTTTCAGTAGAATAAGTTAAATTAACTGCTGGTTGAAACTGTAGGTTGTTCTTACCAGCGAGTTCTCCACCACGCCAGATATAACGACTAACTAAATCAGCACCATAAGTAAATTCTAAACCTGTTGATTCTTCTTCCTGGGCTTTAATTATTGTGGTAGAAAAAATAATAATTGCCCAAAAGAAACTAAAAGCAATTAGTTTGTGAATAAGTTTCATGAATACCTCAAATTTTTTAACACAAAAAGACAACGATTTTTTTTAATTTAGTTAAGTTGAATACAATTAAAATCTTCCTGATTAACAATATTGGAAAATATGAAATATTAATAAAAATTCAAATTAATTTTGACTAATAATTCCGTTAAGATTTGTTAATATTCTTCGATTTTTTAGTTGCTTTAAAAAAATTGTATAATTACAGTAACATTATACAGCAATAAAAATAATGTTTCTCAATAATAACTCAAATTTTGTTTTTTCATATCGAAAATTTACATAAATTGCGTTACTATAATAAACAAATTTGTTAATTTATAATTAATAAACGGGATTACCCGATTATTTTAAAAAATTGTGAGGAATTTATGGCTACTGGTTCATTCAATCCGTTTCAAATGGCTCAGCAACAATTTGACCAAGTTGCAGAAAAATTAGGTTTAGATCAAGCAACTCGTGATTTGTTAAGAAATTCTAACCGCGAAATTCATTTCAATATCCCTGTTCGTATGGATGATGGTTCTTACAAAGTGTTCCGTGGTTTCCGTTGCCAGCACAACGATGCTCGCGGACCAGCAAAAGGCGGAATTCGCTTCCATCCACACGAAACAATTGATACAGTCCGCGCTCTTGCTATGTGGATGACTTGGAAAACAGCTGTTGTAGATATTCCTCTCGGTGGTGGAAAAGGTGGCGTTATCTGCGACCCACACAATTTATCAATGAGAGAACAAGAGCAAATTTGCCGCGGTTGGGTGCGTGCGGTTGCTCCACTTGTTGGTCCACTCCAGGATGTTCCTGCTCCTGACGTGATGACTACTGGTCAGCATATGATTTGGATGCTCGATGAATACGAAAAAATTACTGGCATCAAAGCTCCTGGCTTTATCACTGGCAAACCTCTCGGTGCTGGTGGTTCGCTCGGCAGAACAGAAGCTACTGGATTTGGCGTTATCTACACTGTTCGTGAAGCATTGAAAGAAATGAATATAGATATTACAAAAACTACAGCTGCTTTCCAGGGGTTCGGCAATGTTAGCCAATACGCATTGAAACTCTATACTGAACTCGGTGGCACTGCTATCTGCGTTTCCTGCTGGAACCATCACGAACAAAAATCATTCACTTACAAAAAAGCAAGCGGTATTAAATTCGATGAATTGATTTCTATTACTGACCGCTTCGGTGAAATCGACGTAAACAAAGCTCGCGAACTCGGCTACGAAATTCTTCCAGGCGAAGCTTGGATTGAACAAGAAGTTGATATTTTAGTCCCAGCTGCAATCGAAAACCAAATCAATGCTACTACTGCTCCTAAGATGGCTAAATCTGTTAAAATTATTGCAGAAGGTGCTAACGGTCCTACTACTCCTGAAGCAGACGCAATTATTAAAGAACGTAATATTTGGGTTATCCCAGACTTCTTGGCTAACGCTGGTGGCGTTACTTGCTCATATTTCGAACAAGTTCAATGCAATATGAACTACTTCTGGTCCAAAGAAGAAGTTCTTGAAAAATTAGACCGCAAGATGACCGAAGCTTACCACGCTGTTTCTAATCTTGCTCGCACTCGCAACATTTATATGCGTGATGCTGCTTATATGATTGCAATTTCTCGCGTTGCTGAAGCTTGCAAACTCCGTGGCTGGGTATAATAGATTAGTCTTTTAATAAAAAACCTGCGAAGCTCACTACTTCGCAGGTTTTCTTTTTTTATTGTAATGATTTATAGCAAAATTGTATCTTCATTCATGTTTTCGAGTATTCTGATTGCTTCGGCAAGCCACATACCTGCAAGCATCCCGTCAATTACCCGATGGTCGTATGTTATCGAAACATAAGCCATATCTCTTACTACTATTAAGTGCTCTCCGTCGAATTCTTTCACAACCGGACGCTTCTTAATAGCACCAATTCCCATTATTGCTACTTGCGGCTGATTTATCACGGGCGTTCCGAATAATGTTCCGAAAGTGCCGACATTTGTTATTGTTATGGTTCCGCCTTCTATTTCATTAGGAAGTAGTTTTTTGGTACGAGCCCGGGTTGATAAATCAGTTATCGCTTTCTGAAGCCCTGTTAAATTCAAACCTTCGGCATTTTTGATTACCGGAACAATCAAATTTCCGTCGTCGAGTGCTGTTGCAAAACTCAAATTAATTCGCTTGTGTCGAATAATATTTTTCCCATCTACCGAAACATTCACCATTGGGAATTTCTTTGTGGCTTCTATTGCCGCGAGTGCAAAGAAAGGAGTGTATGTAAGTTTTATACCTTCACGCTTTTCGAATTCCTGCTTAAATTTCTCACGGAAACGAACAATTCCGGTTACATCTGCTTCGCCTACACTTGTTACGTGTGCCGAAGTATGCTTCGAATGCACCATATGCTCTGCTATAAGCTGACGAACACGATCCATTGGGATAATTTCTACATCAGCATCATTATAGACAATCGGTTTTGCTGGTTGCTTGCTTTCTGTAATGGTAACAGTTTCGCGAACAGCTGGCGTAGCTGGTGCTTTCGGCTGTACTGCAACAGACGGCGCCGTTTGCGGTGCTGCCGGAGCTTTGCCTCTGTTTTCTATATATTTCAGTAAATCGTCTTTGGTAATTCTGCCTTCGCTACCAGTACCTTTGATAGTAAGCAATTCTTCGAGCGATACTTTGTTTTGCTTGGCGATCTCACGAACAAGCGGCGAAAAGAACTTTTCACCGTAGCGAGCCGGTATTTCAAAAGTTTTTGCCTCAACTGACGGAACGCTTGTTGTTGGCTGCGAAACAGTTTGCTGAACAACAGGAGTTTGCTCTGGTTTCGGTTCCGGAGCTTTAGCTACTGTGGCACTTGGAATTACTGCTCCGCTCGTTGCTATTCGAGCTATCACAGTTCCGACTTCAACAGTTGTTCCTTCGGGGACAACCACTTCGGCAAGCACACCGCCGACCGGTGCAGGAACTTCGGTATCAACTTTATCAGTAGAAATTTCTAAAATCATTTCATCCCGTTCAATTGCATCGCCTACTTTCTTGAACCAACGAATAATTGTGCCTTCCTGGAGCGATTCGCCCATCTTTGGCATTACAACATCAACAAGATTGCCACTTGCAGTTTGTCCCGACGCAGGTGCAGGTGCTGGTGCAGGGGAAGCCGGTGCAGGCGTCTCAGCCGCAGGCTTTGCTTCGGCAACTTGTTCCGGAATTGCTGAACCTTCTGTTTCTATCCGTGCTATCACAGTTCCGACTTCAACAGTTGTTCCTTCGGGGACAACCACTTCGGCAAGCACACCGCCGACCGGTGCAGGAACTTCGGTATCAACTTTATCAGTAGAAATTTCTAAAATCATTTCATCCCTTTCAATAGCGTCGCCAACTTTCTTGAACCAACGAATAATTGTGCCTTCTTGGAGCGATTCGCCCATCTTTGGCATTACAACATCAACTTTCATTTTATGATCCTTGAATTATTTGAGAATTTGTTTAATTGTAACTAATTATGATTTTTGACGAAACAAACACATAATTAATTTGAGCAAAATAAAAAATTTAAATTTTTTCATAATTCTTTTCGTCTATATAGAAAAATAATAGGAGGTATATATGAATTTACAAAAATTAACTTTAAAGGCGCAGGAAGCTGTTCAGGCGGCTCGCGAAATTGCCGAAAGCAATGGCAATCAAGCAATCGAGCCAATTCATCTGTTTGCTGCAATGGTGCAGGATGCAAGCGGAATTATTCCCGATATTCTTGCAAAGCTGGGTGTTAATCTCACTTTTCTGAAAGTAAAAATTACTGAATTGCTGGATAAAACCCCAAAAGTAAGCGGTGCGACAGGTAGCAACCAGTATGTTTCTCCGCAACTTAATCAAACTTTCGATATTGCCTTCAAAGTCGCAAATGAATTGAAAGACGAATACGTAAGCACAGAGCATATTCTGATTGCTTTGTCCGAGCAAAAGAACGAACTCGGTAGTCTGCTGAATCAGCAAGGCGTTTCAAGAGAAAATGTGCTTAAAGTGCTTCGCGAAGTGCGTGGCAACCAGCGTGTTACCGACCAAAACCCGGAAGACAAGTATCAAGCCCTGAAGCGATACGGACGACTGCTTAACGAAGAGGCAATGAAAGGCAAGCTCGACCCCGTTATCGGGCGCGAGGACGAAATACGGCGCGTTCTGCAGGTGCTCTCGCGTCGCACAAAAAATAATCCAGTGCTGATTGGCGACCCCGGCGTTGGCAAAACAGCTATTGTCGAGGGAATTGCTCAGCGTATCGTTGCCGGAGACGTCCCTGAAAACCTGAAAACAAAGCAAATTGTAGCCCTTGATATGGGTGCTTTGATTGCAGGAACAAGCTTCCGTGGACAATTCGAGGAGCGTCTCAAAGCCGTTATTCGCGAGGTAACAGCAAGCGAAGGCGAAATTATACTGTTTATCGATGAATTACACACTTTGATTGGTGCAGGAGCAACTTCCGGCGGAAGTATGGACGCAGCGAATATTTTAAAGCCAGCGCTTGCGCGTGGCGAATTGCACTGCATTGGTGCTACTACTTTGGATGAATATCAAAAATACATTGAAAAAGACGCTGCTTTGGAACGCCGTTTCCAGAAAGTGTTCGTCGATGAACCAGATGTCGAGGATACTATCTCTATTTTGCGCGGATTGAAAGAAAAATACGAAGTTCACCACGGAGTTCGTATTACAGACGGAGCAATTGTTGCTGCTGCAGAACTATCGAACCGCTACATCACCGATAGATTCTTGCCCGACAAAGCAATTGACCTTATCGACGAAGCTGCAAGCAAGCTGCGTCTGGAAATTGATTCTTTGCCAGAGGAACTCGATAATATTGATAGAAAAATCCGTCAGTTAGAAATTGAACGCCAAGCCCTTCTTCGTGAACTAAACGTATAAAAGAAAAGACGCATTATGAGCGTCTCAATTAAATTTGCCGAAGTTTTGTAGAGATGCAAGAAATTGCATCTCTACAAAATAACTTCCTATATCCTCTAATTCTTTGAAATATCTTGTATTGGAAGGGTGAAATAGAAAGTTGTTCCTTTGCCAATTTCACTTTCAGCCCAGATTTCTCCACCGTGCTTGTTTATGAATTCCTTGCAAACAATAAGCCCAAGCCCTGTGCTCATTTCGCCTTCCGTTCCGGGACGCGAAATCTTTTTATCTAAACTGAATAGTTTCGGTAAATTGTCCTCATCTATTCCAATGCCTGTGTCTTTCACAAACAAGCATATCTGCGATTTCTTTGCTGGCTTGCTTCCCAAAAGCACCCGTCCGCCACGATGCGTGAATTTTATCGCATTCGTTACAAGATTCCGATAAACAGTCCCAAGCATATTTTCGTCGGCAAACACCATTACGTCGTCTGGCACTTCAATATCAATTTCTATGTTCTTTGCAGTTGCCTGCGGCTGTGAAATCAACTTTACTTCTAAAAGTAAATTTTTCAGATTAAATTCGTACGGGGCAAATTCAATTGTGCCCATCTGCGAACGAGACCAAACAAGCAGGTTGTCCAGCAGGTGATAAGTGTTTTTAGAAGCATTCTTCAAGTTGTGAATAGCTTTTTTTCGTTCACTATCACTCATTTTTTCGTAGAATCTATCCAGAAGCTCTGCATTGTTGATTAAAGTAACAAACGGATTTCTCAAATCATGTGCAATTATTGAAAAGAACATATCTTTGGTTTCATTTGCATATCGTAATTTTTGCTCTGAGTCCATTAATTTTTCATTCAATTCAACCAATTTTTTCGATTCATTCGATAAATTTTCGTTCAGCATTTTGAGTTCATAATTAGATTCTTCGAGCTGCTGCAATGTATCATTCAGTTCTTTTGTCCGTTCTTTGATTATTTGTTCAAGATTTTTGTTGATTTCCTGAAGTTGTTGCTCCGCAATTTTTCTGCTGTGAATATCGCGGATTGTGCCAATAAAACCTATAACCTCTTTATCCTCATCATACAGCAATGAAATATTGAGCGAAACCCATATCTTTTCACCATCAGCCTTGAAATGCTCCACTTCAATAAATCTGTTCTTTCCGTTTCGCTCTTTCATCAACTCTTCGAACGCTTTCTCTATTTTCTGACAAGAATATTCAGTGAATAAATTACTAAATGATTTGCTTTTATACTCGCTGATTGTAAAGCCAAATGATTTAAAAACCGAAGGACTTACGTATGTAATTTGTTTATCTAAGTTTATTGTAATTACTACATCATTTATATTATTAGCTAAACGCCGGTATTTTTCCTCGTTTTCTTTAATTAAATTGGTGATTTTTGCCTGATTTTTCATGTTTCTGTAAAGGAACACAATAACGAAAATAAATACGACCGCTATTGGCAATGCACTGCTGCTGATTACATCAAAATACCAAGTGCTTGCGTCTATATCAACTCCAATTGCTCCGTCAATTTCGCCTGTATTGGGATTTACAATTGGCACCACCGCACTAACAAATGTTCCCCACTCATCGCTGTATGGTCCAACCACTACTGGTCTTTGCTCATCTAACACAGCAAAGAAACCTTCCGGGGCATCTTTATAGATGTCGCCCGGGGTTGCCTCTTTTTTGCGTAGTTTAAGATTGTTTCCGCAATCGAAATAAAAATAAATCTGACCTTCTTCGTTCCTGTTGAATCCGTAAATATATCGGTATTTTTTGTTTATCTTGAAAATTTCGTAAGCACGCGATTTGATTTGTCTGTAATAAGGATTATTTATATCGTCCTTTGTTCCGGAAAGTAAAAATTGGTCGCCATTTTGTATTATCTTAGAGATGAATAAGGCATTTGTAAGATGATTTTGCCGAAGCTTACTATCCTCGTATTTTAATAATTTATATACTGCAAATATTCCGATTATCGCAACTAAAATTATTGCAAAGTACCAAACAATAGACTCTTTCTTCTTTTTCATTTCAAGTCGTAATAGTTGAAAATTTAGATTATACGACTTCATAGAAAATATTGTGCCAAAAAAAATTACAATTGAATACTATTGTTGCTTCCTTTTTTGGGAAGCGTGAAATATATTACTGTGCCATTGTTTGGCTCGCTTTCAGCCCAAATTTGCCCGCCAGACATATCCACAAATTCTTTGCAAAGCAAAAGCCCTAATCCCGAACCTCGTTCGCCCGATGTTCCTTGTGTAGAACGAGCCATCGACATCTCAAAAAGCTTATCTAACCGCTCTTTGCTTATCCCAACACCACTGTCTTTCACAAACACAACAATATAGTTCTCGTCAAAATTTTCGTCTGCACCAATTAAAACTGTCCCATATTGCGGAGTGAATTTTATCGCATTGCTCAATAGATTTCTTATTACTGTATCAACCAAATTTGTATCAAAATACGCTAAGAGTTCGTTTGGAACTAAATTGTTTATTTGTATTTCTTTGTTTTTTGCTGTTTGCAGAAAAAGCTTTACATTTCTTTCAATCACTCCAAAAAGTGGTTGCATAAATGGTGTGAATTCAATCTTTCTCATCTGCGCTCTTGCCCATGAAAGCAAGTTTTCCAGCATGTCGTAGGTACGTTTAGAAGTATCATACATAACATTCAGCATATTTTTCAGTTCGTCGGGTTTCAGCTCATCATAATATAATAACAATGTCTCTAATATACTTCTCAACGAACCAATCGGATTGCGCAAGTCGTGGGCAACAATGGAAAAGAATTTATCCTTCGTGTCATTGATCTTTTTTAATTCTTCCTCTGAACGCAAAAGTTTATCGTTAAGTTCAGATAAACGCATTCCTTCGCGTGCAATTTCTTCGTTCAATGTCTTCAATTCATAATTCGATACTTCTAAACTTTCTAATGCTTGTTTTAATTCTAAAGTTCTTTGCTGCACCTTCTCTTCAAGGGTACGGTTTAGTTCAAGGATTTCCTCTTCTGCTTTTTTCCTATCAGTAATATCTTTGCAAATACCTTCGTGGAAAATAATATTGCCATTCTCATCTTTGATATATCGTGGATGGTCTTCTACCCAAATTATTGTCCCATCTTTCTTTCTTAATCGGTATACATCTACTGAACTGCTGAACATTGCGCCTCGTTGTATTATTGCTTCTCTTTCTTCTGGTGATACATACAACGCTTCTGGTATATATACTGATTTGAGTTCTTCTAGGCTATCGTATCCAAGCATCTTAATAAATGCTGGGTTTGCATCTATAAACCGTCCATCTGGGGTAGAACGGTAATACCCATTGGGCATTGTTTCAAACAAGTTGCGATATTTAGCTTCGCTTTTCATTATTTCCAAATTCAATTGCTTTTGCACTCTGTGGCTTCGTATAAGAATTGAAATTATTATCAGCAAAAGCAAAATCACTATAAACAAAAACCACACAATGGCTTTATTCATTTCGTAAAATGACTTCGGACTATTTATTATTATGCTATTGGGTGGCAACTCATTAAGATTAATATCATACTTCTCCAAATAATTATAATCGAACATATATCGGTTTAACCCATTGTGCCGAACAGGAAGTTTCTCGATTTTTTCACCTTCCAGTATTTTTATTGCCATTTCTCCTACAATCTGCCCTTGATAATATCCACTTGTCAAACACCCGCCAACTATTCCTTTCCCAAGATAAAAATCCCATACTCCGTAAATTGGCACAATCGTAGCTGCTGCAATTAACTCAACACTTTCATCGTATGATATTGCTTTGCCTGCCGCATCACGATTAAACGTCATTAAGAAAATCAAATCCTCATCAGAACGTATTTGCGATACTTCATACAGCAAGTCTTCTATTGTTAAATTATCTAAAAATCTAAATTCAACCTTGTTCGAATACTGCGGTATTACTTCGTTCAAGGCTCTTCTGTTCCCTTTGCCAGTAGCCGACATAGTGTCGTTTATTATGTATATTCGTTTAGTTTTGGGATGAAGTTTGAGCATTAAATCAAATGTTTTGCCAATATCAAAAGCTTCGGAAATGCCTGTAGCAATTCCTTTGATTTTTTCTAAAGTCTCTTTCTTTAAATGATTTACTCCGCAAAATACTATTGGCGAGCTCTTGAATATTGTGTCTTTGTAGTTCAATGCAAAATTAAATGCATCATCGTCGGTAGTTATTACTACATCAAATTTATCATCGGCAAGCTTATATAATAATTCCTTCTTTTTTATCTCTAAATACTCATCGCTAAAATGTCTTTTTGTATCTAAATATTCTGTGAATATTTCGGTGTATTTTAGTGATTTAAGCGCATAGCGAATGCCCCGGTCTTCTTCGTCTGTCCATTTCAATCCTCTGTGATACGAATGCAATATTAATATTTTTTTATTTTGGGAATAACCTACGTAAGCCTGACAAAATAAAGAAAATACTATAATTGCTATAGCAACTAACAACTTGTAATATGTACTAATCTGTTTGAGCATACACTTTTCAAAACGCAATCTATATGCCTATATTGTGTTAATTATTATAAATTAATATTTATTAACTTATAATTCATTTATTAATTATATTTTCTTAATAACTGATTTATTATTCTTAACTTGTTATTTATTAATTAAGTAATTTAGAATAATACTTTTGTTATATCGTTAATTTACATTAATCAAAGATGAATTTATGAAACAACTTAATGCTGAATTTATTATCGGTGCGAGCAACGTTGCTCAATTTCCGAAGCTTGCTCTTCCGGAGGTAGCTTTCTGCGGGCGTTCCAACGTTGGGAAATCGTCCCTGCTAAATAGCATTGTTCTGAATAATCGGCTTGCTAAAACAAGCTCCACACCCGGAAAAACAAAAGAAATCAACTTTTTCCTTGTTGATGAAAAATGGGTTTTCGCTGATTTGCCCGGCTTTGGCTATGCTGCTGTTGGCAAAGATTTGCGGCTTAAATGGACTGCTTTGAACTGGCACTATCTCGAAAATAGAGACAATCTTAAACTTGTTTGCGTCCTTGTCGATTCCAGACACGACCCAATGGAGCAAGATTTAGAAACAATTGAGCGACTCGAATTTGCTGGACGTAATTATCTTATCATCCTGACTAAGTGCGACAAAATCAGCAAAAAAGCCGTCGAAGAACGCAAACAGCAACTCGAACATCTTGTCTCGCAGTGCCACTTCGCTGTTGAAGTGCTTCCCTATTCCTCTGTGAAAATGCAAGGTAGGGATGAATTACTCGCAATCTTGAAACGTTATTTAGCTTAAAGGAGTTCCCTATGCTTGATTTCGAAAAAAAATTATTCCATAGCTTAAAAGAAACAATAGAAACAAAACAAAAAACTGCCGAATTATGTAGTTCTGAAATCGAGAAATCCGCTAATCTGCTCGTCGAAACATTACGCAACGGTGGCAAAATTCTAATCTGTGGCAATGGTGGCAGTGCCGCCGATAGCCAGCACATCGCAGCCGAGCTTGTTGTCCGACTGCGCAGTCATATCAATCGTCCTGCTCTTGCAGCAATTGCTCTTACTGTTGATTCTTCCATCCTCACCGCAGGCGGCAACGATATTGGTTTTGATAATATTTTTGCCCGGCAGGTGGAAGCTCTATCTCGCCCGGGCGACTGCCTTATCGCAATCTCTACAAGTGGCAATAGCGAAAATGTGCTTCGTGCTGCAATCGCTGCTCGCAAAATGGGCGTTCGCACTATTGGTCTGCTCGGCAAAGACGGCGGAACAATTAAAAATGAATGCGATTTATCAGTAATTGTCCCTTCTTCCAATACTGCAAGAATTCAGGAAACTCACATATTTATTGCACACTTGTGGTGCGAAGCTATCGAAGAACTTCTTTTTCCCGATTTTTTCCAAACAAAATAAAGGTGTCCTATGCCCATCACTCAAACTGACGAATGGAAAGCCCTTGAAAAACACTATGCTTCAATCAGCAAGCATCATATGCGGGACTTTTTCGCTTCCGATGGCAACCGCTTCGATAAGTATTCAATCAGGCTCAAAGACTTGCTTTTCGACTACTCAAAGAACATTATTACAGATGAAACTATTGAGCTATTGCTCAACCTTGCTTCAGGTGCAAAACTGAAAGACAAAATCGATGCAATGTTTCGCGGCGAAAAAATCAACTTTACTGAAAACCGGGCGGTTTTGCACGTTGCTTTGAGAAACTTCTCCGACGAACCTGTTTATGTTGATGGGCAGGACGTTATGCCGGGCGTCCGAAGTGTGCTTCACCACATTAAAGAATTTTCCGATGCGGTTCGCTCTGGCTCCTGGCTTGGGCTCACAGGAAAACGAATTTCCGACGTCGTCAATATTGGAATAGGTGGCTCAGACTTGGGTCCGGCTATGGTTTCAAATGCACTGAAACCATTCTCGGGAGACGTTCTTCGCGTTCATTATGTTTCTAATGTCGATAGCACCGATATTGTCGAAACATTAAAAAAATTAGATCCTGAAACTACTTTGTTTATTATTGCTTCTAAAACTTTTACAACTCAGGAGACTCTTACAAACGCCAATACAGCAAAAAATTGGTTCTTAAAGCATTGTGGTGCAAAAGAAAAAGACATCGAAAAGCACTTCGTTGCTCTCTCTACAAACGAAAAAGCCTGTGTCGAATTCGGGATTAATCCGAACAATATGTTCCACTTCTGGGACTGGGTTGGCGGTCGCTACTCTCTTTGGTCTGCCATCGGGCTTTCTTGTGCTCTATACGTCGGCTACGACAATTTCGAAAAACTACTTCGCGGAGCATACGAAATCGATTGTCATTTCCGCAACGAACCATTTGAAAAAAACATTCCTGTTTTGATGGCTTTGCTCGGCATCTGGTACAATAACTTTTTCGGTTCCGAAAGCTACGCAATTATTCCTTACGACCAGTATTTGGTTCGCTTCCCCGAATTTTTGCAGCAACTCGATATGGAAAGCAACGGCAAATATATCAATAGTAACGGGCAAAAAGTTTCTTATAAAACAGGTCCGATTATCTGGGGAACAATTGGCACAAACTCACAGCATTCGTTTTTCCAACTCCTGCATCAAGGCACTCGGATGGTGCCGGCAGATTTCATCGCCTCAGTTAATAGCCCAAACGAAATTGGCGAACACCGCCCGATTTTGCTTGCTAATTTCTTCGCTCAAACCGAAGCTTTGATGAAAGGAAAAACCAAAGATGAAGCACTGCTCGAACTACGTCAGCAATTCAATGATGAAAACTTAATTCAAATGCTTCTGCCCCACAAAGTATTCGAAGGTAACCGCCCGACTAACACTATTTTGCTCGATGAACTTAACCCTAATACTCTGGGCAAACTGATTGCTCTCTACGAACATAAAGTTTTTGTTCAAGGTGTTATCTGGAACATCAATTCTTTCGACCAGTGGGGTGTGGAACTCGGCAAGCAGCTTGCTAAAAGAATTTTGCCTGAACTTGCCGGCGATGGCTATGTTTCTTCTCACGATAGTTCCACAAACGGTCTGATAAACCATTATAAAAAAGTTCGCCGATAAATTTGGACGATTTGAAACATTACATAAAAAAACTTGCTAACGATTTCGGTTTCGGACATTGCGGGTTTGCTGCTGCTCGCCCGCTCGATATTGAATTTCAACACTATCTCCATTGGCTCGAGCTTGACTTCGAGGCTGATATGCATTATTTGACCAAGTATCTGGAAAAAAGGAAAAACCCGCTTGAAATTCTGCCAACTGCCAAAACCATAATTGTGCTTGCCCATAGCTACAAAACACCATTCGAATATCCGGCAGCAAGCGAACCTGTTGGATACATTGCCCGATATGCCTGGGGCGACGACTATCACGACGTCTTAAAGGAAAAAGCGTCCTTAATTATGCAAAAATTAAGCGAAAAAGAGGATTTCGAGTATAAAATTTATGTTGATACAGGTCCAGTTCTCGAACGTGCCTGGGCTGTCCGTAGCGGAGTTGGTTGGCAAGGGAAAAACGGCAATATCATTAATTCAGAATTAGGCTCTTATATTTTTCTGTGCGTTGTGCTTGTTTCGCTCGAACTTGAACCCGACACCCCAGCCAAAGACTATTGTGGAACTTGTCAGAGATGCCTGCTTGCCTGCCCAACCGGTGCTATTGTCCAACCTAAAGTTGTTGATGCTCGACGCTGTCTTGCATATTGGAATATCGAAGCAAAACCGGAAGTCACGCCTCCACAGGAAATTTCAGGCAAATTCGGTTCACGCCTTTTCGGTTGCGATATTTGTCAGGAAGTGTGCCCATACAATAAAAAGAATAATTACACACAAGAGACACGATTTTATCCCCGCAATGGAGAAACTGCCCTCAACCTGATTGAAATATTGAGTATGACGCAACAACAATTCTCCGAACGATTTCGCCGTAGCCCAATTAAAAGAAAAAAACTTCAAGGTTTGAAAAAAAATGCCGAAATTTTATTTAAGAATGTTTGATATTTTTGTAAATTTATTTCTCAATTATTCATTAACATTATTTTTTATATGAACAAAACAATCTCGGTTTTTTATAATATTGACAGGACTTACGTTACATTAGTCGAAATGAAAGACGACGGTCTCGAACTTGTCTATTTGAACGCAACCGATAATAGAATCGATTTGGAAAACATCGAATCAGATGAATCGATGCTCGGTATTCAGGAATTGTCCTCGATATTATATGAAATCGGCGATGATTATAACCGCGTCTCAATTACCTTGCCTGCCGATAACGTTTTTGTTAGCAAAATCCCCGGCGACGATGATTTATCTGTGCAGGACATAAAAAAACTCGTGAATTTTGAAATAAGGCAGAATTTCCCACAATTTACTTTCGACGACTTCGCTACTACTGTTGTTCCGCTTGCCCCGATGCTTAACGGAAAAAAAATGCTTCTCTGTGTTATCGTCCCGAACGATATTTTAAGCGCTGCCACTCAACTTCTTAAAGATTTAAATCTTCCGTTTGCCAATAGTATCGATATTAGTCAGATTAATGCTCACAACGCTTTCCGATATAATTATCCTGAACTGTGGGACAAAAACGTTGTGCTTGCAAGCATTCAGAATAAATTTATTGATATTAGTTTAAGCAAAAATGGTATTCCCGGCTACTACAACCTTGCTTCTTTTGCGAGCACCGACCAAATCAGTGAAATTATCGAGAAAGAACTGCAAAAAATCTTAACCGAGGCTGCTGCAACTATTGACGCTGTCTTTTTCTTCGGTGCTAACCTGACAAAAGACAATTTTATGATGTGCTGGGAAACTGCTATGATTTTAGGGCTCGAAGCTAAACGTTTGAACCCATTCCGTATGATGCGCACTCAGCTTTCCGAGCGCGATCGTCAGTATTGCTCCCGCACCTTCCAGATTTACCCGCCTTGCGTTGGCGGAGCGTTGCCTGTTTACCACCAAAGAGTTAAATTGTTCTGATGCGGATTATCAGCGGTATTTACAAAGGTAGAAATATTCCGGGAAAAGTTCCCCAAAATGTGCGTCCCACGCAAGACGCTATGCGCGAAACTATTTTCAACATTATTTCTAATTTTATTGGTTTCGAAGACCTTGTTGTGTGCGATTTGTGTTGTGGCACAGGAGCTATGGCTATCGAAGCATTGAGCCGTGGCGCTTCATTTGCTTATTTTGTAGATATTTCCAAGCAATCGCTCGATTTTGTAAAAAATGTTGTCGAAGCATTCAAAATTGAACGTCAAAAATACCAGATTTCACTTCACCGAGCCGAAAAATTCCTGCTTTCAGACAAAGTCAGTCAAAATATTGATTTGATTTTTGTCGATCCTCCATACAAAAATAATGTGATTAATGATATTGTTTCGAGCGTATCTACGAGCCGGTTTGTTCCTGTTGATGCAATTGTTTCTATCGAATACGGTATTGCAAACACCTTGATTATTCCGGATAATCTCGAAATTATTGCCGAACGACAATATTCCATAAGCAAAGTTACTTTGCTTAAAAAGTCCGCCCGAACGTAATTATGTCTAAAAAACGAATAGAATTATTATTTGTTTGACCTAAATTATTTTTACTAAACAGCAAAAAGTGTTTTTGAAAATAAAAAACGCAGGGTTCCCAATCATTCAAACCCTGCGTTTTAACAAAATCAATTTAATTTCTACCGCTTACTCTCGTATTTCATCAATGTTCCTTGTCTTTCTTTAGCTATTCTATCCCATTCCGGAACAACTGTTCGCAGAAAGTTTTCTTTGTCTTTCCGAGCCTTGTCCATATCGAGCCCAATATATTTCTGAGCTAATTCTTTTGTCGATACATCCGGCAGCTTCACCGGAATTGGCACATTATGCCGGACAAACACAACCTGCAACATTCCGCGGGCTTGTTCAGCACGCTGTATAGACGTACCAAGTATTCTCAAAGCTTCAACCGGGGCGTGAAATCCAACTCCGTTGGCTGCAGCCACCCAATCCCATCTCCATTGAGCACTACGAATTAATTTCAGGATTGGTTCCATTTCTTGCTCTGTCGCACCTGCTTCCCAAGCCTTTTGAGCTTCAATATGAGCTGCTGCAATAGACTTCTCAGCGAGCCGTCGCAACTCCATCACTTTATTTTGCCGCGAAACGACGTCCTCCATCAATTGCTTCTCGCTTTCTCTGTGGCACACCTGGCACGAATTAGCAATATTGGCAAGCGGGCTGCGAACGTGATGGTCTGTGAATTTCGAACCGCCTTCTACCTTGTATGGCATATGGCAGTCTGCACAAGCAACTCCGCGCTGTGCGTGAATACCTGTCATATAAAGTTCGTAATCAGGATGTTGAGCTTTGAGCATTTTTGCTTTGCTCAGCGGATGTATCCAGTCATAATAATTCATCTCGTCGTAATATGCTTCCATCTCTTCTGCCGAAAATCCCTTGTCCCAAGGGAAAGTAAGATAGTTCGTCGGTTTTTGGAAATAATACTCAACGTGGCATTGTGCACAAACAAGCGAACGCATCTCCTGATGTGTAGCATTCTTAATGTCGAATCCTCTGCGGGATAGTGCCTCTGTAAGTGCCGGACGCGTTATCCTTAAATTCATCGTTTTGGGGTCGTGGCAATCTTGGCATCCTATTGGATTTACTACTTCACTCCCGAAATCGGTGAACTTTTTGCTATAAAACTCAGCAACTCCTACTTTCTTCATTAGCCGCGGCACATCTGTGCTTTTGCAAGTCCAGCAAGTTGCCGGCTGCGGGCTCCATTCTATCCCGCCTGTTCTCAATATATTCCGAACGTCAGTTACTGCGTAAGCGTGCCCTCGCCCTTGATTATATTCGCGAGAAAAAGCATATCCCGCCCACATTACCACAAGTTCAGGATACTCTTCTAAGTAGTCTATGTGTGCCGACCCCATATACGGACTTCTGAATGATGTGTCGAGTGTTTTTAAATATGATTCATACTGTCTTGGAAAATTTTCTCCCCACACTTCGTTTCTTGGTTCGTATTCCGGTAGATTTCTTACTAAATCCACCCGTGCAACAGTCTCTGTTCGTCTTTCCATTATCGATGCTGTTAGCATTCCAATAATGAATACAACAATGAATGTGATTGCAAAAAGCAACCAATACACCCAAGGCTTCATTTTTTTTGTAGAATTTTCGCTCATTTGTTCCTCATCTATATTGTGAATTATTCTATTAGTTGCATTAACCAATCAGGTGCAGGTTTCGGCAACGATGGGACAATAGCATTAGGAGTCGATGCCTGGCTTGATACTCGCCCGTGCGGCACTTCCCTGTGGCAATCCCAACATAAATGCCCTTTTCCTTCTTTGTAATTTTTCCCGGTTACCTGCACAGCTGTAACGTGATTTATCTGATTTAAATGGCAACGTATGCAGTTCTCTTGAACAACAGCCTTGCCCGGCTCGTTAATTCTAATAACCTGCGGTTCCATTCTTAGTGTGAAAATCGTTGCGTGACGCCTTCCGTCCGATGCTTTGAAATAATACTTTCGAAGAAAATTATCGTGTGGCACATGGCAATCGTTACAATTTGCCCTTTCGCGATGACTGCTATGCTGCCAGGACGCATACTGCGGATACATTACATGGCAGTTTATACAGGCTCGCGGGTCGTCCGATAAATACGACGTTGCATTCGATATATGAAAAGCAGTTGCCGATAGTCCGGCAAGCACACCCAGACTTATTGCAACTGTAAGTTTCCAGCCTTTTGGAGGCATTAATCTCTTTATCAACTCGAAAAATTTATTCATACCTCACCTTAAATCAGACTTCAAATTCTTATTCCAAGTCTATATAAAAAATTTTTTCCAAAAAAACAAATTATTTTTACACGATTCGTTGACTTTTTTCTCTATATTTAATAATTATAATATTTTATTTTTTCAATTAGATTTTTTTCTGTAACTTTGTATTTTGTAATTGTTGCGGACGTGGCGGAATTGGCAGACGCACTAGACTTAGGATCTAGCGGGGCGACCCGTGAGAGTTCGAGTCTCTCCGTCCGCACTGTTTTTTATTAATAAATAAGGTTGCACAAATTGGAAACTAAATTCAACAAATTGAGCGATACCCTCTTCTCGTTCGAAGTGAGTTTTCCTAAAAGTGAAGTCGATGACAAAATTGAGCAAGAGCTGACCAATCTTCAACGTAACTATCAGATTGAAGGTTTTCGCAAAGGCAAAGTCCCGATGAATCTCATCAAACAACGCTTCGGAAACGAAGTCCTCTATAATATTTGCCTCGACCATACTCAGGACGTTTTCAGCAAATATGTCGAACAGGAAAAACTCGAACTTGTTTCCTCGCCTGTTCTGAAAGATTTCAAAATTGATGAGGAAAACGTTAGTGCTATCCTCGAATTTGAACAACATCCTAAACTCGATTTGATAGATTTCAAAGAATTGACCGTCGATCAGATCGTTTATGTTCCGGATGAACAAGATATTGACTACGTTTTGCATAAGCTTGAACTCGAACTCGGCAAAAAATCAGAAACCGATACAGTTGAAAACTACGATGTCATTATCTATGGCGATTTCCAGTCTGTTGAAAAAGAAACCGGAAAAGTGCTCCAAGATATGCCTAATAACGTGATTTATCTGTTCTCGTATGATTTCCCGGAACAATTCAAACAATTCTTTTTAAATAAAAAAGTTGGCGACCAATTCGAAATTGACTTTGCAGAAGTAGATCCACTTCGCCAAAATGAAATTTTCAAAATTAAAATTAACAAAATTGATAAAATTGAACCTGCTGAACTTACCGAAGATAAAATTGCTGAAATCAGCAACAACAGATTTAATTCTATTGAAGATCTACGCGAAGATATTTCTCTTTTCATTCAAAACCATCTCGACCATTACGAAAATGTAGATTTTGAAAATAACGTTTATAAAAAAATTGTCGAGCAATACAAAGATATTTCAATTCCTCAAAGTCTGCTCAACGAAAGTGTAAAAAATGCTATCGAAATGCACGCTAAAAAACACAACCTGAATCCGGACGAGCTTGCCCAGAACGAGGAATTTCTAACTCCACTCAAGGAAGAAATTCGTCGTCAATATGTCTTCGAAATTGTTTCAGCCGAAATAATCAAGAAAGAGCAGCTTAATTTGGAAGACGAAGACGTTGCCGATTACTTCGAGCAGGTTGGCTTGCCCCGCGAAATGGGTTCACTCGAAGTGCTCAAAAATCTTGATGAAAAACAACGCACTAACCTAATTAATAAGCTTCTTACCGATAAAGTCATCGGATACCTGAAATCAGTTGTTACCACCAACAACGTTGATGCCGACGAAAAAGTGAAGAAAATGATTGTTACTAACCTTTCTTATTATCAGGCTGTTGCTCATAATTTAGCTCATAAGCACGATCATCACCACGATCACGACCACGACCACGAGCACGACCACGAGCATACCGACGAAAAATAATGCAAGTTGAAAAATAAAAAAAGAGGCTGACACACTCAGCCTCTTTTTTATTTCGACCTATTCTTTCCCAAGTTTGCTTTCATAATCGTACGCAGCTTTTCGCAATCTTTCCATTATCGCTATCCCTATTCCCGTTTCGGGAACAGGTTCTGCCACAATGCACTCGACATCGCTTTCTTCTAAAAAGTGCATACCATAGAACAGGTTGACCGCACACTCTTTGAGCGATTTGCTTTCTGTTAATCTAAATACAACTTTATATTCATTATCGTATTGCCCGCTAAACGACAGCAGTCCGGCATTCGATTTGTCTATTGTCTTGCTCACTTTTTCTGATAAAATATAAATTGGCTTCGCAGGACTATAGTGCGATTTTAGCATTCCCGGTGCCGCCAATTTATTTTCGGCATATGTTTCGTCGTATGGTAATATTGATTCAAGGTCTTCGCGGGTAATAAATCCATTTCGCAAAATTACAAAACCTTTTTCGGTGAGCGTAATTATTGTTGATTCAATACCGACTTTCGTTTTCCCGCCGTCGAGAATAAAATCAACCTCGGGAAGATATTTCCTTACGTGCTGTGCAGTCGTGGGGCTGATACGTCCGAACTTGTTTGCACTTGGTGCTGCTATTGGGCAACCCGATTGCCTGATTAGTTCGAGTGCAATTTCTTCTTTGGGCATACGCAGCCCAACTGTGGTTAGCCCCGAAGTAACTATATCAGGAATAATTGATTGCTTCTTCAATACGATTGTAAGCGGTCCAGGCCAAAATTTATCAATAATTTTAAATATTCGTTCATCATCTGCATAAGCATATTTTGCAATATCCTGCTTATCGGCAATATGAACAATCAAAGGGTCGAATGTTGGTCTTTCTTTCAGCTCGAAAATTCGGGCAACAGCCATCGGATTCAAAGCATTCGCCCCAAGCCCATAAACTGTTTCGGTAGGGAAGGCTACAACTTTCCCCTCCCTTATAAATCTCGCCGCTATTTCAATTTCGTCGATTTTCATATCATTTAATCATTTTCAGTAATAACAGATTTATAATTAACGTATTAAAACACTTCTTTGTTTTCTTAAAACATAGTAAAGGCACGTCAATCCGTGCCTCTACAAAAAACAACTTTCTAATTTATCTAAATTTATACTTTTCCTAAGAAAATCACAATTACAGATTAACGGTTGCGTGTATATGACGTTTTGCCGTAGCGTACTCGCGGAGGCAAAATGTGGCGAAGCCAAAGCCGGTACTCCGGCGCAGCATATATACGCAGTGTTAGGTGATGTTGCCCCCCCATTTTATTTTGATATTTTCAATATCTTGATTGCACCTCTTAAAACAAAAATAAATACAAATAATCCGACTACTAAATCTGGAATTTTTGAATTTAGAAATAAGACTAAAACCCCAGCAATTATAACACCAATATTGGCTATTACATCATTTGATGTAAATATCTGACTTGATTTAATGTGTACTTCTTTACTTTTTGATTTATTTAGTATAATTAATGAAGTGGTGTTTGCAATCAAGGCAAGAAACGAAATTGATATCATTATTGTTGGATTGGGAATTTCTTCAAAACCGATGAACCTTCTTAGAACTTCAACAAAGCCCATTATTGCTAATGCTAATTGAAATAAACCACTAATCCGTGCAACTCTTTTTTTAATTAATATTGTACCTGAAATAGCATATAAGCTAAGTCCATAAACAAAAGCATCGGCAAGCATATCTAGTGAATCAGCTACTAATCCGATTGAATTTGCAATTAAGCCAAACAATATTTCTAAAATAAAAAATGATAAATTGATAATCAAAACTATCCATAATAATTTATTATCAACAGTATTGTTGTTCTGGAGTATTTCCCCATTGTATTTTGTTGTTTCAATAATACTTGCCCCAAAATTTAGTGAATCAATAGCAATTTTAATTTCAGTTAATTCACCATCATGTAATATTGTGAGATTCTTATTTGCAAGATCGAATGATAATTGTTTTATTGACAGATTATCTGCTAATTTCATTCTTATTATTTGCTCTTCTGATGGACAATCCATCTCTTTAATATGAAATATTGTTTTATACATAGTATTTTCTCCTTTCTTTTGTCTTTTGGGGGGGCAATTTCACCTAACGGTTTGCGGCTATGCGCCGTTTTAATGGCGTATAGCCGCTGTTAGCGGTAGTGTTATTTATTATTAATCTGCTGCCCATCTATACTCAAAGTCTTCCTGTCCAATTTGTAAGGTTTCATTGAGTTTATTTTTAATCTCTTGTCCACCTGGTATCATTGGTAGCATATTAAAATAATTCCTAATCGCAAAATTAATGCCTGCTAAACATGTCTTTGCTTTAATCCAGTTTTGCGGTGAAAAAACTCTATTTTGTGGTTGTGGCTCATTTGCAGCTGCTTCAAGTGCCATATTTAAACTTATCCCACTTATTTTTACAATCTCGTTTACCATATTAGTTTGACAAGCTTTTTCCCAGCATTTATTCGGATTTGGTACTCTATCAGCAAGATTATTTGCAATTGCAAAACACATTGAAACAGCATATAAATGGTGAAAAGGTGCATAAGCTTTCATTGCAAGCAAAGTTTCATTTAACCCAAGAGGATTTTCTTTACCCCATGTTTTGTTTATTTCTTGCATCCAAAAATTTAGTGCTTGAGCATTTTCTGGTTTATATTCCCTTTTAAATAATTGTTCAAAATATTTATCAAAAATCTTAGTCTCACTATATGAGATATTTGGACGCTGAGAATGCCAAGCGATTAAGTATTTACCTAAATCAGACAAATCCAAAATATATCTTTTGTCTTTATCCGCTGGTGCAGTTTCACCACGCTTAGTTAAGAAATATCCATTTGGATATTTTTGTTCAAATGATTTTTTAAGATTTAGAACGCGCTTGTCATTGCTTCTCAAATCTCTTGGTTTTACAGCACTTTGAGAGTTAGTATTGATACTAATTCTATCTGCTCGCTCTCGCTGAGGAATTTCATAGAATCTGAAAAGAACAAATGTATCTTTTAACTCTTTAACTCTTTCACTACAACTCAATATAGTATTAAGAGATTGACAACCATTCACTACACTTAATCCGTGTATTTCTAAATGATTGTTGTTTAAATCAAATTTATTACAAATTGCAGTAATTCCATTGTGGAAAAAGAAAAAATCACGATGCTTATCACTATAAATTGTTTGACGAATACCTTTGTTCACAGTATTGTTTAATCCTAAACTTTGGCGAACATTTTTTTGAAATAGAGTCCCATCCTTTATTCCTGGAATTGTAATACATTCTTTAAGGGGAATAGCGGCTAACAAAACTTGTGTGCCAGCAATAGTAAGTGGCATAAAATGACTACCAGTTAAATCAATTGTATGGTTTATGGTTGGATTTTCTTGCTCTAATGCAATATCATATCTTCGCCTTATCTCATCTTGGTCAATAACTGAAATAGAACAAACAATGTCATCTTTTTCCGATAATTCGGCCAATTGTTTTTGAAATGTAGCTAAATCTTTTTGAGCTGAACTCGTAAGTTCTGAAGTGGTTATTAATTCAAATGCAATTTCATAATCATCTTCAAGAGCCTTTGCGACTTCTGATAATTTTCGTTTTAATTTTGTGTTGCCAACTTCCTGTAACCTAACTAAATCACGCAATTGAATCCACGATGATAAAACTTCGCGTAATGGCTCGGCGTCAACATATCCATTTCCAATAAACTTACCTTGTATAATAAAAACTGTTGATTTATAGTCATCTATTACAATTGCATCTATTTGCTTGTCATCAGTTCCATCAGTAATATCATCTTTGGTTTCATTTCTATCCCGAAGATGAATATTTCTTAAATACCATGCGACAAATCGCTGACCATCGTTTGGAAAATTTTGTTGATAATAATCTTGTTTGATTTCGTCTTTAATCTTTTCAAATATATTCATAATTATTCCTTATTTGAAATGCGTCTTTCTAACATTACCGCTAACGGTTGCGTGTATATGACGTTTTGCCGTAGCGTACTCGCGGAGGCAAAATGTGGCGAAGCCAAAGCCGGTACTCCGGCGCAGCATATATACGCAGTGTTAGGTGATGTTGCCCCCCCATTTTATTTTGATATTTTCAATATCTTGATTGCACCTCTTAAAACAAAAATAAATACAAATAATCCGACTACTAAATCTGGAATTTTTGAATTTAGAAATAAGACTAAAACCCCAGCAATTATAACACCAATATTGGCTATTACATCATTTGATGTAAATATCTGACTTGATTTAATGTGTACTTCTTTACTTTTTGATTTATTTAGTATAATTAATGAAGTGGTGTTTGCAATCAAGGCAAGAAACGAAATTGATATCATTATTGTTGGATTGGGAATTTCTTCAAAACCGATGAACCTTCTTAGAACTTCAACAAAGCCCATTATTGCTAATGCTAATTGAAATAAACCACTAATCCGTGCAACTCTTTTTTTAATTAATATTGTACCTGAAATAGCATATAAGCTAAGTCCATAAACAAAAGCATCGGCAAGCATATCTAGTGAATCAGCTACTAATCCGATTGAATTTGCAATTAAGCCAAACAATATTTCTAAAATAAAAAATGATAAATTGATAATCAAAACTATCCATAATAATTTATTATCAACAGTATTGTTGTTCTGGAGTATTTCCCCATTGTATTTTGTTGTTTCAATAATACTTGCCCCAAAATTTAGTGAATCAATAGCAATTTTAATTTCAGTTAATTCACCATCATGTAATATTGTGAGATTCTTATTTGCAAGATCGAATGATAATTGTTTTATTGACAGATTATCTGCTAATTTCATTCTTATTATTTGCTCTTCTGATGGACAATCCATCTCTTTAATATGAAATATTGTTTTATACATAGTATTTTCTCCTTTCTTTTGTCTTTTGGGGGGGCAATTTCACCTAACCCAAATATGAACGCAACGACTTCGAGCGCGAAGCGTGGCGCAATCTTCTGATAGCCTTTTCCTTTATCTGACGAACGCGTTCGCGTGTTAGATTGAACTTTTCGCCTATTTCTTCGAGCGTAAGCTGATTGCCGTCCAGCCCGAAATAAAGTTTAATTACTTCGGCTTCGCGTGGGGAAAGTGTTGCCAGCACCTGCTGCACTTCCACCCGTAGCGATTCACGCATAAGCTCCTGATCAGGCGAAGGTTGCGTTTCGTTCGGAAGCACATCCAGCAAGCGATTGTCTTCTCCCTGCACAAACGGAGCATCAACCGACAAATGTCGCCCGGAAATCTTTATCGTTTCGGCAATCTCTGCTACCGACATATTAAGTTCTTCGGCTAACTCTGCCGCAGTCGGCTCGCGCTCAAATTCCTGCTCCAACTCGCTGAATTTTTTCCCGATTTTGTTTAACGCGCCAACACGATTAAGTGGAAGTCTAACGATTCTTGATTGCTCTGCCAATGCCTGCAATATTGATTGCCTTATCCACCAAACAGCATACGAAATAAACTTAAATCCGCGGGTTTCATCGAATCTCTTTGCAGCCTTAATCAACCCTAAATTCCCTTCGTTTATCAAGTCGCCCAGCGACAATCCCTGATTTTGATATTGCTTCGCCACAGACACAACAAATCTCAAATTTGCTTTAACTAACCTTTCCATAGCTAAGTTTGCTTCGGGACCACCTTTTTTTATTATCCTTGCCAGTTCTATTTCTTGCTCAGCAGACAATAGCTCCACTTTCCCGATTTCCTGCAAATACTTATCAAGCGACTGACTTTCTCTGTTTGTGTATTGTTTTGTTATTCTCATAACTATTTGTATTTATTAATAAAGTTTAATATTTTAAATTCAAATAATACTATATAAAAACGAAATAAATTAATAAATATTTTTACTAAATATTTGATTAACAAATATTAATTTACTGTGCTACAAAATTAACATTTCTTATGATGAAAATGAAACGAAAGTTTGCGATACACCTAATGAATTAAAAAAAAGTAATGGAATTAGAAAATTAATTTTATTGAATTTTTTGAATTTACAAATATTTTAGTCGTGGCTAAACGATTAAAGTTTAAAAATATTTTAGTAAATAATTTTTTTATTTTTTCTCAATTAATTAAATTGCACACAAAGAAATCTACAAAATAGACAGGTAGTATATGGTAACAGAATTTGGGATTATTCTTTTATTTCTTATTATAGGTGCTCTTTTTGTTGGTATCAGTATCTTTGCAGCAGCTCTAATCAGACCCCATAATCCAACACCAGAAAAATTAACTACATACGAATCTGGCGAAGAACCTATCGGTAGCCCTTGGGTGCAGTTTAATATACGTTTCTACATTATTGCTCTTGCATTTCTTATCTTCGAAGTTGAATTGGTGTTCTTGTTTCCTTGGGCAGTTGTATTTAAGACTCTGGGCTGGTATGCGTTTATTGCAATGGCGGTCTTTGTGCTTATTCTTATCTTAGGTCTTGCCTACGACTGGGCAAAAGGCTATCTCGAATGGGATAAACCTAAACCATATATTCCAAGATTGAAAGACTTAATTATTACTCGTGAAGATTTGAAGAAACAAAAATAGGTGCTAAAATGGGACTTTTGAATAGATTAGACAATCCTTATGATATTTCTCCGGGCATAGTGCTCGGAACAATGGAAGACCTGCTCAACTGGGGACGTGCTCGCTCGGACTGGTATCTGCAATTCGGGCTTGCTTGCTGCGCTATTGAGTTTATGGCTCTAAATGCTTCGCACTACGACCTTATGCGTTTCGGGTGTATTCCCCGCACTTCTCCACGTCAGGCTGATTTTATTATCATCAGCGGAACTGTTACTCTTAAAATGGCTGAACGTATCAAAAGGCTCTATGAACAAATGGCTGAACCTAAATATGTTCTTGCTATGGGTTCTTGCTCCATTTGTGGTGGTCCCTACTGGAAAGAAGGCTATCACGTGCTCAAAGGAGTTGATAGAATTATTCCGGTTGATGTATATGTTCCGGGATGCCCGCCACGTCCGGAAGCATTTTTCGATGGAATGATTAAACTTCAGGAAAAAATAAATAAACAGAAAATTTTCGAAAAACGAGCCCGCATTGCCGAAGAAGATGCTAAAAATGGTAACAGCAGCAATATTCATCTTCCTCACGGCTGGGAAGAAGTTAAATAATTTTGTAAAAATTTAGCTGATAATAAAATGAACCCAAAAGAAATCTTCGAACTGCTTAAAAAAGAAATTGGCGACGGCGTCTCAGAACTCGTCGAAAAAGAACATCACGACCCGTTTATCGTCGTTTCGGCCGACTCGATTGTCGAAACTTGCCTTGTGCTTCGGGACGACCTAAACACTCTTTTCGATTACCTTGTTAATCTCTCCGGTGTCGATGACAAAGATAAATTTGTTGTTGTCTATCACCTCTACTCTCTGAAGTACAAACACAGAATCGTGCTGAAAGTCTATCTCGATAGAGAAAATCCTCACATTCCGACAGTCGAACGCGTCTGGCGAAGCGCCAATTGGCACGAACGCGAAGCATACGATATGTTCGGGATTGTGTTTGATGGACATTCAGATTTGCGTCGTATCCTCTGCCCTTATGATTGGGAAGGACACCCGCTGAGAAAAGATTACAAAACTCCTGATTATTACAAAGATATTAAAGTTCCATTATAAGATAATTAATTATAATATAAAGGTCCGACTGTGAGCGAGACAAAAACATTTGAAATTGATTTTGGGAAAGTATATTCAGAAAGGATGCGGCTGAATGTTGGTCCGCAGCACCCTTCCACTCACGGCGTTCTTCGCTTGGAAGTTGAACTCGAAGGTGAAGTTGTTACCGAGGTTGTCCCACACATCGGATACCTTCACCGTTGCTTCGAAAAGCACGCTGAAAATGTTACATACCCACAGGTTATTCCATACATAGACCGTATGGACTATATCTCTTCTATGAATAATGAATTCCCATACGTTCTCGGTATGGAAAAACTTCTTGGTATCGAAGTGCCCGAAAAAGTTCAATATATCAGAGTTATTTGTGCCGAACTCAACCGTATTGCTAACCACCAAATTGCAATTGCAACCTTTGGTCTGGATTCCGGTGCATTTACTCCGTTCCTCTATTATTTCCGCGACCGCGAAATGATTATTACTCTCTTCGAGAAACTTAGCGGCGGTCGCTTGCTTTATAACTATTTCTGGATTGGCGGGCTTATGCACGATGTGCATCCGACTTTTGTCGAAGACTGCCTCGAAATAGTTAAACAAGTTCGCAAAACTAACGATGAAGCATTAGACCTTCTGATGTATAACAAGATTTTCATCGAAAGAACTGCCAATATTGGCATTCTCCCCGCAGACGTTGCAATTAATTACGGTTGCTCCGGTCCTGTCCTTCGCGGTTCGGGTGTTCCTTACGACCTGCGAAAAGTGGAACCTTACTCTATCTACGATAAATTCGATTTCGATGTTGTCGTCGGCAAAGGAGAAATGGGCACCGTTGGCGACTGCTGGGACAGAAATATTGTCCGTGTCCGCGAAATCTACGAAAGCTGTAAAATTATAGAGCAAGCAATCCAACAAATGCCAAAAGAACCTTGCGATGTTCGTCAGGCGGTTCCTAAACGTATTAAACCACCAGTTGGGGAATTCTATTGCCGTGCCGAAAATCCAAAAGGCGAACTTGGCTTCTACATTATTAGCGATGGTAGCCCAAAGCCAACGCGCGTGCGTGCTCGTGCTACAAGCTTTGTTAATCTTAGTGTTTTACCCGAAATTTCCAAAGGCTATATGATTGCCGACCTTATCATGATTTTGGGGTCGCTCGATATAGTACTTGGAGAAATTGATAGATAATGAATATTATTAACTAAATATAAAAGTATAATGGAATCGTTAAATTTTGTTTACGATTTACTTGGAAAAAATATTGTAGCTTATATCCTCCTTGCACTGCTTCCAATGGCGTTTCTGCTTCCTTATGCATTGGTTGCAATTCTCGGCGAGTTGAAAATTTCTGCGTGGATTCAAGAACGCTTGGGTCCTATGCGCACCGGCTGGAAAGGTGTTTTGCAACCTATTGCAGAAGTTGTTAAACTTCTGCAGAAAGAGGATATTACTCCCGCGGCTGTCAATAAACCTTTGTTTAATTTAGCTCCTTTTGTAATGTTTGCCGGAGCTTATGCTGCTTATGCAGTTATTCCGTTCAGTTCGAAATTCGTTCCGGTCAATATCAATATCGGATTGTTCTACGTTTTTGCAATTAGTGCCTTCGGTGTAATTGCAATAGTTATGGGCGGCTGGGCTTCGAACAATAAATATTCGTTGCTTGGTGCTATGCGTGCTGCTGCTCAGATGATTAGCTACGAAATTCCTATCGCTGTTGCTATTCTGGCTATTGCTACTCTCGCTGGTTCGCTCGATATGCAGGAAATTATATACCAGCAAGGTGGCGGTTTTTGGAACTGGAACATTTTCGGTGGTCCTGGCGCTATTACTAAAATTTGGGTTATTCCCTTTACTGTTACACTTTTCCTGATTTACTTTATTGGTTCGCTTGCCGAAACTAATCGCGTTCCTTTCGATATTCCCGAAGGTGAATCAGAAATCGTTGCCGGCTACCATACTGAATATAGCGGTATGAAATTCGCTATGTTCTTCTTTGCTGAATACTCAAATATGTTCATAGTTTCTGCTATCATTACTATTCTGTTCCTTGGCGGCTGGCAATCTCCTTTCGGCGACTTCCTGAATGGTCCTGTTTGGCAGGCTTTCTGGTTTGTTAGCAAAGCTATGCTATTTGTGTTCTTGCAAATCTGGCTTCGCTGGACTCTCCCACGCCTGCGCGTAGACCAACTGATGTATGTTACGTGGAAAGTTATGTTGCCTATCGCTTTTGTCGCATTTTTTGCAGTTGCTCTCTGGGCAATGATAAAATAGATTGTTTTCTTTTACTGAGGTAAAAAATGGAATATTTCAAAAATATATTTCACGCTCTCTATACGATTTTTGTCGGTATGAAAATAACTGGGTTGCACCTTTTCGAAAAAAAGGTTACTATGCAATATCCCGATTTGGTTCATCCTATTCGCGATGGGCTTCTTCCTCCTACTGAACGAAATCGTATAGCAGTTGATATGGATAGATGCAACGGGTGTGGTTCGTGTGCTCGCGCCTGCCCTGTTGATGCTATCGATGTCGAAATGGTTCGCGTTGTACCGGGCGACGAAGTGCCTCTGTTCTACGATGGCACTCCTATTAAAACCTGGGTTACCAAATACACAATAGATTTTGCGAAATGCTGTTTCTGCGGGCTGTGCATCGAAGCTTGCCCAACCGAGGCTAATAGAATGACTGCAGAATTTGAATATTCTGAATATCAACGCGATAAATTAATCTACCATTTCGAGCGGCTCACTCCCGAAGAAGCTGAGGAAAAGAAACGCAAGTGGGATGCGTATCAGGCTGAAAAGAAAAAAGCTGATGCCGCTGCTAAAAGTCAGAAAAATGAAACTGGTAATTAATCACAATTAAGATAAATTAATATGCTATTTGATTTTGTATTCTATATGTTCGCCGTTATTGTGATTGTTTCAGCAATGGGTGTTGTTTTCTCGAAGAAAATGATGTATTCGGCTTTCTCATTGCTGTTTACTTTCTTCGGTATGGCGGGTTTGTATGTTCTGCTCAGTGCAGACTTCGTTGCCGTTACCCAGATTATGGTTTATGTCGGTGGTATCCTCGTTCTCATCGTTTTTGGTGTGATGCTCACAAGCAAAATCACCGGCGTGGACATCAAAACCGGAACTATCGGGAAAATTCAACTTACTGTCGGTGCAATTACTTCTGTGATTGTTGCCATTATTTTGCTCTTCACTTATTTGAATGTTGAATGGATGACCTCGCAGTTCCAGATTGAAGTATCGACAACTACACACTTTATTGGTTTTGGATTATTCACTGAATATTTGTTGCCATTCTTTGTTGCAGCGATTTTGCTATTGGTCGCTTTCATCGGTGCAGCAAAAATTGCCAGAAGAAAATAGGAGGCTTGCGATGGAAATTGGACTAACTCACTACCTGGTTGTAAGTGCTTTGCTTTTCTCGCTCGGCGTTTTTGGTATCGTAACCCGAAAAAATTCCATCCTTGTCCTGATGGGATTAGAACTAATTCTAAATTCTGCTAACCTGAACTTTATTGCTTTCTCTAAGTTCAAAGGATTAAACATCGAAGGGCATATCGCTACTTTGTTTGTTATTGTATTGGCTGCTGCCGAAGTTGCCGTTGCACTTGCAATTATTCTCAATATTTATCAAAATTACCATCACATTGATGTTGATGAGATAAATAAACTTAAAGAGTAGTTTCAGTATTGAAGTTAAATAATAGTATATAATTATGACACACGAAACATTGCTACAAATATCATCAATAATCTTGCTGCTACCGCTCGCAGGATTCACCGGAATCATATTTTTTCAGAAAAAATTAGGTAGAGCAGCGGGATACATCGGTTCGTCAATCTTGGGAATTAATTTGCTCCTGTCCTTGCTTGTTGCATACCAGAAATTGGCTTTCTTTGGCGATGCCGGTATGCTCCAATGGAAATTCGATTGGCTCAATCTTGGCTCCCACTCGATTACCATTGGAATTGGATTAGACAACCTTGCAGCAATTATGCTGATTGTTGTTAATTTAATTAGCTTCCTTGTTCACGTGTTCTCGCTCGAATATATGCGCGAGGATATCCGTTTCCCGAGATTTTACGCGTATTTAGGGCTATTTACTTTTTCAATGCTCGGAATTGTAATCGCCAATAACTTCTTAAATATGTATATTTTTTGGGAACTCGTTGGAATTAGTTCCTACTTGTTGATTGGCTTCTGGTACGAAAAAGATAGTGCTGCCAACGCAAGCAAAAAAGCATTTATTACAAATCGCGTTGGTGATTTTGGCTTTTTTGCCGGTATAATGATTCTTTTCTTCACCTACGGAAGCTTTATGTTCGACGATATATTTTCCCATATCGGCGAAGGACACATCCCGTTCGATAGCGGAACAATGCTCACTCTTGCCGGCATTCTGCTCTTTATGGGTGCTATCGGCAAGTCTGCTCAATTCCCATTACACGTCTGGTTGCCCGACGCTATGGAGGGTCCAACACCGGTTTCTGCATTGATTCACGCTGCAACTATGGTTGCCGCCGGTGTTTATCTTACTGCTCGTATTTTCCCAATGCTAACAGCCGACGCTTTGCTTTTTGTTGCATATATTGGTGCTATTACCGCTTTCATCGCTGCAACAATTGCTATTACTCAAACAGACTTCAAGCGTATTCTCGCTTATTCAACTGTTAGTCAGCTCGGCTATATGATTATGGCTATCGGTGTTGGTGCTTATTCCTATGGTTTCTTCCATCTGGTTACTCACGCTTGGTTCAAAGCTTGCTTGTTCCTTGCAAGTGGTTCGGTTATTCACGCTATGCACCACTCTATGCACCATGCTGGCGAACATCATATGGACCCACAGGATATTCGAAATATGGGCGGTCTGCGTAAAACTATGCCTATTACCTACTTTACTTTCTTGTTCTCGACTATCGCAATTGCTGGGGTGCCTTTTACCTCTGGTTTTTTAAGCAAAGACGGTATCCTGGCAGGGACTATGGCATTCGGTCAACTCTCAGGTCATTGGTTTATTGCTTTCTCGGGCTTTGCCTCCGCTGCTATGACTGCTTTCTATATGTTCCGTCTGCTTATTTCAGCTTTCCACGGACAACCCAAAACTCATATCGCCGCTCATACTCACGAAAACAATAGACTTATCACCGTTCCTTTGATTGTTCTCTCAATACTTACTTTCTGGTTCTTCTATTCCTTCAATCCTTTCGATGGTGGTAGCGGCTGGTTCTACCAAAAAATAAAAACACCTGCAACAGTTGTCCAAGCTGAACATCAATGGGGATTTTTCGTCCCTTACGAAAGCAGCCATTCTCATTCAACTGCTTGCTGTGGCGAACCTACCGCAACTTCTGGAAATGAACTACACCATAATCATCAGAAAGATGCCCATCACGCTTTAAATAAATACGAAGAAGCTCTCCATCACGCTCACCTCCCCGCAATGATAATTTCACTTATTGTTGCCGGACTTGGTATCTTTCTTTCATTCTCTTTCTACCAATTCAAAATATTCAATCCTGACGGAGTAGCTGAATTAATTAAACCTTTTTATCTGCTTTCCTACAACAAATGGTACTTCGACGAAATTTATGATGCTTCTGTTGTTTGGGGAACAACTACATTTGCTAAAATACTTGCTCTATTCGATTTATATATTATCGATGGAATTGTCAATTTGGTTGGCTGGTTCACTAAACTTGTTGGTCACTTCATCGGTTGGTTCGATTTGTATGTTATTGACGGATTTGTAAATCTCACAGCTAATGTTACTGCTTTCTTTGGATTGGTATTTAGAAAATTCCAAACTGGAAGAATTCAAGCATATATCGTTATGACAATTATTTTTGCTATGGTATTGCTTTATTATGTTTTATAATTTGAATAGTATGTAAAAAATAAATTTAATCCGGAGGATTAATGTTCACTATTTTCGGAATAGGTCCGCTTACATTTATTACATTTCTACCTTTGCTTGGAATGTTGATTCTTCTTGCTATTCCATCAGGCAAAGACGAAAAATCAAAAGAAACATCTATTAATCTGTTACGCTGGGTTACTGTTGGAATTACCTTTATCCAATTAGTTGTTGCTCTGCTGATTTATGCTAATTTCCGAACAGATTTAGTCGGAGTAAACGACCCGAACAGTTTCCAGTTCGTCGAAAAAGTTAAGTGGATTAGCGTGAAAGGTTTGCCACTTTTCGGAGACTTGAATATCGAATACTTTATCGGCATCGATGGCTTGAGCGCTCCGATGGTGTTGCTTACTGCACTTATTTGCTTTGTTGCAACTTTCTCCTCCTGGAGCATCAAGAAAGCCCATAAAGGTTACTTTATGATGTATCTTCTGCTCGATTTGGGTATGATGGGCGTTTTCGTTGCTCTGGATTTCTTCCTTTTCTACGTTTTCTGGGAACTTATGCTCCTGCCGATGTATTTCTTAATCGGTATCTGGGGTGGTCCACGCAAAGAATATGCAGCCATTAAGTTCTTTATCTATACTTTGTTTGGCTCGGTCTTTATGCTTTTGGTAATGATTGGGCTGTATTTCTCGGTTGGTTCGTTCAACCTGCTTGATATGATGAACCCGGCAAACTTCAAGCCCGGTGAAATTTTCTCTGGTTTCCAGACTACCTGGAGGCTTGTTGCTTTTGTTGCATTATTCGTAGGTTTTGCTATCAAAGTGCCTACCGTTCCGTTCCACACTTGGTTGCCGGATGCTCACGTTGAAGCACCAACGCCTATTTCAGTTATTCTGGCTGGAGTGTTGCTGAAAATGGGAACTTATGGTATGCTTCGCATCGCTTGGCCTATTTTCCCCGAAGCAGTTGCTTATTTCAATAACTATATTGCATTCATCGGTATGGTGAGCATCATTTATGGTGCATTGTGTGCTTTGGGACAACATAAAGTTGGAAAACGCGACTTGAAAAAACTTATCGCTTATTCCTCCGTTTCTCATATGGGTTACGTTATGCTCGGTATCTCCGCTCTCAACTCTAATGGGCTTACGGGCGCAATATTCCAGATGTTCAACCACGGCACCATCACTGCTATGCTCTTTATGATTGTGGGCGTCATTTACGACCGTGCCCACACCCGTGGCCTCGACGAATTCGGTGGGCTTGCTAACAAAATGCCTGTTTACACCGGAATTATGGCGATTGCTTTCTTTGCCGCTATTGGTTTGCCCGGACTAAGCGGATTTATCAGCGAAGCTCTCGTTTTCCTCGGTGCTTTTGCTACTTATCCGGTTCTTACAGTTATTTCCGCTCTCGGTGTTGTCCTTGGCGCTGCTTATATGCTCTGGGCTCTCCAAAGAATGTTCTTCGGCAAATTGCCTGAACGTTGGAGCGGACCTTGGGACCCAACCGGCAAAGAATACAAGCACGACGACATCAAAGGTATAGAGCTTGCCGCTCTTGTTCCTCTTGCTATCGTTGTGATCTATCTCGGTGTGTTCCCCGGCGCTGTTGTTAATTTGATGACTTCATCGGTTAATCACCTTGTTGAAATTGTTAAAATCGGTGGTCAGTTCGCCGGTATGTAATTTTTCGTTTGAGTAATAATAATTAAGACAAATATATGGACAGCTTACTTTCTTTATTTATCGGACAATACGTAGCAGACCTCAAGCGTAGCCTTATCCTGTTCGCTCCCGAACTTATTTTAGCTATTGCTTTTGTCTTGCTTGTTATTGTTGATCTGATTTTTCAGAAGTCAAAATACATTACCGGTGTTGTTGCTTTGCTCGGATTTGCTGCCGCTGCAATCTTTATGATTCTTAGCCCGGCAAATACTTCATTTGGCTTCTGGCAAATGTATGTGTTCGACCCATTCAGCACTTTCTTTAAATATATTTTCCTCATCTCTGGATTTGCGGTTGTGCTCATTTCGTTCTTCTCGAACGAACTGAATAAATCCGACCGCACTATGGGCGAATATTATACGCTCATTCTTGGAATGACTCTCGGTATGTTCGTTATTTCGAGTGCTGGCAATTTAATTTTGATCTATCTGGCTTTGGAAACAATGTCGCTAAGCTCTTATGTGCTTGCTGGCTACACCAAAGAAATTAAACGTGCAAGCGAAGCATCCCTGAAATATGTTATCTATGGTGCTTTGGCTTCTGGTTTGATGATTTACGGTATTTCTATCTTATACGGACTTACCGGAACTATGAGTCTTTTCCAGATTAATTCTTTCCTTGCTCAGTACCAAGGACCAGTTTTGCCTCTTGCCGTTGCATCGCTTTTGGTATTAGTCGGTTTTGGATATAAAATTTCTGCTGTTCCTTTCCATTTCTGGACTCCGGATGTTTACGAAGGGGCGCCTGTTGCGATTACAGCCTACTTGTCCGTTGCTTCCAAAGCTGCCGGCTTTGCAGTATTTATGCGTTTTCTTAAAGCCGGATTTATCGATCCTGCAACTGCCGGCTCGCAAGTGTGGGCAGTAGTTTCATCTATTGATTGGAAGTTTATCGTTGCCGTTCTCTCGGTGCTTTCGATGACTATCGGCAATCTTGTGGCTCTCTGGCAAACTAACGTTAAGCGTATGCTTGCCTATTCGAGTATTGCTCACGCTGGCTATATGCTTATGGGCGTTACCGTAATGACAGAAGGCGGATACCTCGCTGTGATGATCTATTTCTTTACTTATCTTTTAATGAATTTCGGCGCTTTCTACGTTATTCAGCTTATTGCTAACGAAATCGGAAGCGAAGAACTCGAAGATTATAACGGGCTCGGCTACCGTTCTCCATTGCTCGGAACAGCAATGGCAATTTTCCTTGTTTCGCTGACAGGCTTGCCACCAACTGCCGGATTTGTTGGCAAATTATATATTTTTCAGGCAGTGGTTAATTCCAACTTGATATGGCTTGCTGTCATCGGCGTTCTCAACTCTGTTGTGTCGCTGGCATATTATGCAAAAGTTTTCAGAAATATGTGGTTGCGTGGAGTCGATAGCAATTCAGCACCGTTGAAATACTCTATCTACGCTCAATTGCTCGTTTATGCTTTTGCAATCCCTACTCTCTATTATGGTATATTCTGGTCGCCGTTAGTATTCTGGGCAAAAAGTTCAGTTCTGATGTTCATCGGAAAATAATTCAAATTATAATAGCATTATTGATAATTCAAAGAGGCGAATGTTTGTTCGCCTCTTTTTGTATATTTCAAGTCTTCAGATATAATAAATATATCTCATGAACTTGTTATTTCACGGTAATAATTAAATTCAACTTTAGATTCAAATAAATTTTCTTCCAATAGTTCTAATTTTTTAAGAGATATTTTAATTGCTTCCTCAGAATTATCTATGCCTATCCAATTCCTACCATTTAAATGAGCAGCTTTTAAAGTTGTTCCTGAACCTGCAAAGCAATCTAAAACAATGCTATCCGGATTTGAAGAAGTTTTAATAATTAAATCTAACATATCAAAGTTCTTCTCAGTTGGATAAACAGGATATTGTGGATCCTTAAAATCCCATATATCCTGCATTCTTTTGCCCTGCATTTCATCAAGATAGATGATTTTTCTTGGATTACCACGCTCGCTCCATTCTATTAATCCAGACTCGTCCCATTTCTCTAATGTAAGAATGTCGCTTCTCCAGTGACGACCAGGTGGTGGTAATATTCCCTTAAAAGGTAAAGCAGTATTGCCATTTTTTGTCTCACCAGGTGCGTGAAGTGGAATAGTAGTGTATCGTCTCCCATTTTTATCAATTTTAGAGAATAATTTGATTTTATCTGTTTCTGAATAAGGAATTCTCGGTTCGTTCCAGATTAATTTATCACTTTTTGAATAAAACAAAATTAAGTCTTTTATATTGCCATAAGCTTTTCTGTAAAAGTTTTTGGGATTACACTTAATACGTGTAATATCGTTACGAAAATTATCGATACCAAATATTTCATCCATAATTACTTTAACGTAAGGACCAATTTTATAATCAGTATGAAGATAAATCGACCCCTGATCTGATAGTAGCATTTTTAGCAGAATTAGTCTCTCTCGCAGGAATTCGATAAAATCAGAACCTAATAATTTATCTTTATATGCTATTTTCCCATTTGTTGAGTTACTTATAGAGTTAGCTCTTTCGTCAGTCAAAGTAAAAATATTGTTTGTTGAAAATGGTGGATCTATGTAAATAAGATCAATTTTACCACTTAAATTAGCCTTTGTAATTAAATATTTTAGTGCTTTTAAATTATCAGATAAAAAAAGCATATTTTTTTTGCTACACGAATTTACTATTTCATATTCAACATCAGGTATTCTGTTAAATATTTCTTTATCTGATTTCTTATTTTTATATTCTAAAATCATAATTGATATAAAAAATCCCTTAATACTAAACAACTCATAATATTTAGATTATTATATTTTGTTGAAATATCACGATACATTTTATTTTTACCTTTTATGTAAACAACTCCATCAAGAATTGCTACTTTTATTGCCTTAACTGCTGGTGTTTGCAACATACTAATTGCATCATTAAATTGTGCATTTTGATGACCACCAAAATCAGTTAAGAATTTTGCTTCTCCGATTACATATTTACCATTGAAGCGACAAACCAAATCCAAACCTTTTGTATGATTATAGTTTAAATGCTTACTCGCAAATTCCATTAGTTGATTGTCGCTTCCAGATAAGATTGCATCTTCATCGTTTTCAATAAATTTATCGATAGGAACAGGTTCTAAACCTAATGCTTTTGAATTAAGCCACCGTCTGAAAAATGGTCCAATTTGTCGATTTGTTTCTTTTGGTTCACTACAACGTTCATAAATCCTGTCTAATCCCATTTCATATAAACGTCCGCATAGCCTGTTGATAGTTTTAGGATTTCGTTCAATTGCCGAAGGGTCTCTTCTCAAATATGAAACATAACTATCTTTAATTGGAAATAGGTTAAGTTTTAAAAGATCTTTTATTAATGAAATATTATCTTTATTATTAAAGGATATCTCAATTGAATTCCATACAGAATTATCAATTTTCCTTATTCCTTCGGGAATCGTTGGATAAACTGCAAATAACTCATCAAGATATGCTTTTTGATTAGCTAATTCAATACTTATTTCAGTCCAGTAATTCATAAAATATTATTACAAAAAGGATATATGAACATCTTAAAAAATACTAATAAATAATTACACAAATTAATGATTTTATAACTCTTCAACAAATATCAAATAATGATCCGAATTCGACATTCATCATTCATCATATAAATTATTTATAAAAATTAATTTTCAAAAACAATTTAATTTATTATTTAAAAATCAAGTTCCTTTTTCGAAAAAAATAATTCCTGTAAAAAATTACTAAAAAATTTATAAATAATTCGCATAAATTTAAAAAAATCAAAAATTTATTTGGAAAGAAATATTTTTTTTTATAGTTTTGTCAGCTCTATGAGAGTAAATTGTTAAAAAGTAATAAAAAAATGGAGACTTTTGAGTGCCAACAATAAGTCAGTTAATACGAAAAGGGCGTAAAAAGGTAGTTTACAAGAGTAAATCGCCCGCTTTGCAATCTTGCCCGCAAAGACGCGGTGTATGCACTCGCGTTTATACAACTACGCCTAAAAAACCTAATTCAGCATTAAGAAAAGTGGCACGTGTTAGGCTGTCTAATCAAATCGAAGTTACTGCTTATATCCCGGGCGAAGGTCATAACCTTCAGGAACACTCCATCGTTTATGTTCGCGGTGGCAGAGTAAAGGACTTGCCCGGTGTTCGTTATCACATAATTCGTGGTACAGCCGATACACAAGGTGTTGATGGTCGCAAGCAAGGTCGCTCTAAATACGGTGCTAAGAGACCGAAAGCAAAAGGACCCGCTGCTGCAGGTAAAAAATAATAATGGATATGTTTATTAAGAGTTTGATATGAGAAAAAGAAGAGCAGAAAAACGTCCAATGATACCGGATCCAAAATTCGGGGATCCTGTCGTTTCTAAGTTTATCAATTGCATAATGCTCCAGGGCAAGAAAAGCACGGCTCGTAGCATCGTTTATGATGCTTTCAGTATTATCGAAGAACGAGCTAAGCAAAATCCACTCGAAGTGTTCCACAAAGCTATGCAAAATGTGGCTCCTTTGGTGGAAGTGCGTTCCCGTCGTGTCGGCGGTGCAACTTATCAGGTGCCCGTAGATGTTCGCGAAGAACGTCGTATCGCTTTGGCTATCCGCTGGCTCAAAACCTATGCCAAAGCTCGCCGCGATCACTCTATGGCTCAACGCCTTGCCGCTGAAATTATGGCAGCTTCTCGTGGAGAAGGCTCCGCTGTGAAAAAACGTGAAGATACTCATAGAATGGCTGAAGCTAATAAAGCTTTCGCTCACTTTAAATGGTAATCCTATTTTCGTTCTTTGTCAATTTGTTAGCCTGATTGCGTGTAACTATGCCGACTGAAACCGACAAATCAAAAATAAGAAACATTGGAATAATGGCTCACATCGATGCAGGTAAAACTACTACCACCGAAAGAATTCTCTTCTATTCCGGTTACCTGCATAAACTCGGTGAAGTCGACGAAGGCACTGCCTTTATGGACTATATGGAGCAGGAAAAAGAACGCGGCATCACTATTATGTCCGCTTGCACTCCTGTCTTCTGGAAAGATTATGTTATCAACATAATCGATACTCCCGGCCACGTTGATTTTACTGCCGAAGTCCAACGTTCTCTCCGTGTTTTAGACGGTGCTGTTGCCATTTTCTGTGCTGTCGGCGGCGTAGAACCACAAAGCGAAACTGTCTGGCACCAAGCTGATGAATATCGCGTCCCACGTATTGCGTTCGTTAATAAAATGGACCGTATGGGCGCCGATTTCTACCGCGTCCTCGATATGATGCGGCAACGCTTGGGCGCTAACCCCATTGCAGTTGAAATCCCAATCGGCTCCGAAGATGGCTTCTCGGGTGTTATCGACCTAATGAAAATGAAAGCTGTCTTCTTCGACTATGAATCTCACGGCTCTGTTTTCTCCGAAGGTGATATTCCTGAAGATTACAAACAAAAAGCCGAAGAAATGAGACAAATTATGGTCGAAAAAATTGCCGAACTGGATGATGTGCTTGTGGAAAAATATCTTAACGGCGATGATATTTCGGAAGATGAACTTAAAGCCGCTCTCAAAAAAGGCGTTCTCGAACTGAAAGCTATCCCGGTTCTGGTAGGTGCGTCGCTCAAAAATGTTGGTGTGCAACCACTGATTGAAGCCATTATCGATTACCTGCCTTCTCCTGATGAAATTGAACCGGCAAGCGGCTTCGATATTAAAGATGCAGAAAAGAAAATTGTTCGCCTTCCGAAAGATGATGAACCTTTCTCGGCTCTTGCGTTCAAAGTGTTGGTCGATCCTTACGTCGGACGCGTCTGTATCGTGAGAATTTACTCCGGCGTTCTGAAAGTTGGTGAAGCTAAATATAATCCCGGAGCCGACAAAAAAGAAAAAATTCTGAAAATTCTCAAACTTTATGCTAATCGCCGCGAAGAAATCCAGCAAGCATCAGCAGGTGATATCGTAGCTATACCGGGACTTCGGTTTACAAAAACAGGTGATACGCTTTGCGATCAGCAAAAGCCAATTCTTTTTGAAAAAATTCGCTTTTCTGAACCTGTTATTAACCAGTCCATCGAAGCTAAAACACTTGCTGACCAGGATAAACTGCTCGAAGCGCTCGAAAAACTTGCCGACGAAGACCCAACGTTCCGTTATAAATTCGACGAGGAAAGCGGGCAAATTATCATCAGCGGTGTAGGTGAGCTTCATCTGGAAATTATAGTCGATCGGTTGCTGCGTGAGTTTAACGTTGCTGCCCGTGTCGGCAAACCAATGGTTGCTTATCGCGAAACTATTTCCAGAGAAGTTGAGCAGGAAGGGCTTTTCGATAAATCTACAGGTGGCAAAAATCAGTTTGGTTATGTTAAATTGATTGTTGCCCCAGGTGCCCAGGGTTCTGGTATTGTAGTCAAAAACGAAATCCCGAAGAAAGCTCTCGACGAATTATACGCAATCGCACTTCAACAAGGCGCCCGTGAGGCACTTAATATTGGTCCGAACGGGTACCCGATGGTTGATGTTGAAGTAAGGCTAATCGATTCAAGATACGTGGAAGGCGAATCGACCGATGTTGCATACAAAATTGCTGCTTCTATCGCAGTCAAAGATGCAGTTCGTCAAGCCAACCCCGTATTGCTCGAACCGGTGTTCAAAGTTGAAGTAGTGTCGCCCGAAGAATATGTAGGCGATATTATTTCAGATATGAACTCAAGGCGAGGACGAATCGAAGGCATTTCGCAAAGAGGGACGATGCAAGTGGTCAATTGCTTAGCTCCGCTCTCTGAAATGTTCGGTTATGTAACCAAACTGCGTTCGCTCAGCCAAGGTCGCGCAGTTTATTCGATGACGTTTTCGCACTACGAACCGGCATTGCAAAAAAATGGAAACTATTGATTTTTTTATAAATTTATTAACTAATGTAGTTCAAAATTTTAGGAGCTAAAAATGGCTAAAGAAAAATTTGATCGTTCCAAACCACACGTTAACGTTGGAACAATCGGCCACGTTGACCACGGTAAGACTACTCTTACTGCTGCTATCACAATGGCACTCTACAAAAAATTAAACAAAGGCGAAGTTCGTACCTTCGATTCGATCGACAACGCACCAGAAGAAAGAGCACGCGGGATCACGATCGCTACTGCTCACGTTGAATACGAAACTGAAAAACGTCACTACGCTCACGTTGACTGCCCTGGTCACGCTGACTACGTTAAAAACATGATTACTGGTGCTGCTCAGATGGACGGTGCAATCCTTGTTTGCGCTGCTACTGACGGTCCTATGCCTCAAACTCGTGAACACATCTTGCTTGCTCGCCAAGTTGGCGTTCCAAGAATAGTTGTTTTCCTTAACAAAGTTGATATTGCTGACCCAGAACTTTTAGACCTCGTCGAAATGGAACTTCGCGAACTTCTTTCGCAATATGAATTCCCTGGCGACGAAATTCCTATTATTCGCGGTTCTGCATTGAAAGCATTGGATGCTGGCTCAGACTCAAGTGTCGGCGCCGACGACCCACGTCTGCAATGCATCTACGAACTTATGGATGCTGTTGATAGCTACATCCCAACTCCTCAACGTGATGTTGATAAACCTTTCTTGATGCCTGTCGAAGACGTGTTCTCAATTACTGGCCGTGGTACTGTTGCTACTGGTCGTATCGACCGCGGCGTTATCAAAGTTTCCGAAGAAGTTGAAATCGTTGGCTTCGGCTTGCATAAGAAAACTACTTGTACTGGCGTTGAAATGTTCCGCAAACTTCTTGATGAAGGCGTTGCTGGTGATAACGTTGGTCTTCTCCTCCGCGGTATCGAAAAGAAAGAAATCGAACGCGGTATGGTTATTGCAAAACCAGGTTCAATCACTCCTCACCACAAATTCAACGCTCAGGTTTACGTATTGAAGAAGGAAGAAGGCGGTCGTCATACTCCATTCTTCAACGGTTACCGCCCACAATTCTATTTCCGTACAACTGACGTAACTGGTTCGCTCCATCTGCCAGCTGGTGTTGAAATGGTTATGCCTGGCGATAACTTAGACAACTTAGAAATCGAACTCATTACTCCAATCGCTATGGAAGAAGGTCTTCGTTTCGCTATCCGCGAAGGCGGCCGTACAGTTGGTGCTGGCGTTGTAACTAAAATTATTGAATAATTTGTTCCTAATTTAGGATAGTTTGAGGAATAGTAAAGTGGCAACACAAAGAATAAGAATAAAACTAAAATCATTTGACCACAATCTGATTGATAAATCAACTGAAAGAATTGTTCGCACAGTTAAACAGACCGGTGCAGTGGTATCAGGTCCGATACCACTGCCTACCCGTCGCACTGTCTATACAGTTAATCGTTCCCCTCACGTTGATAAAAAATCCCGTGAGCAATTCGAAACAAGAATTCATAAGAGACTTATCGATATTTTTAGCTCTACTCAAAAAACTATCGATGCTCTTATGAAACTTGAAATACCTGCTGGTGTAGATGTTGAAGTTAAGGTTTAATGTAGGAGTTAAGGATGAAATCAGCAATTTTAGGAATGAAACTCGGAATGACATCTGTATTGACAGAGGACGGAAAATCAATACCGGTTACTGTTATCGAAGCTGGACCTTGCCCTGTGGTGCTTGTTCGCACTCCTGAACGCGACGGCTACAAAGCTGTCCAGGTGGGCTTCGTTGATAAAAAAGAAAATAGAACTAATAAACCTTTGCTCGGTCATTTTAAGAAAGCCGGCGTCGAACCTAAAAGATTTTTGAAAGAATTTCGCGAATTTCAACGCGAACTCAACGTTGGCGATGTGCTTACTGTCGAGCAATTCGCAAAAGGTGATAAAATCCGTATCAGCGGAACAAGCAAAGGTCGTGGCTTCCAGGGTGTTGTAAAACGCCATCATTTCGGTGGTGTCGGTATGACAACACACGGTCAATCAGATAGAGTTCGCCACCCAGGTTCAATCGGCTCGTCGTCCTATCCATCACGCGTATTCCGCGGACTGAGAATGGCTGGTCGTATGGGTGGTAAGCGTGCTACGGTTCGCAACTTAGAAGTAATTGATGTTATCCCGGAAAAAAATCTGCTACTTGTCAAAGGTAGTGTTCCGGGCGCTCCAAAAACTTTATTAGAAATTATAAAGCAATAAGGCTAAAGTAAAATGCTTGTAGATGTATATACAAAAGATGGTCAAAAATCTGGGCAGATTGAACTCCCCGATGATGTATTCGCTGTCGAACCAAATGAACATGCAATGCATCTTGCTGTTGTTCAATATCTTGCAAACCATCGTCAAGGCACAAGAAAAACTAAGCTTCGCTCAGAAGTGTCCGGCGGCGGCAAAAAACCTTGGAGACAAAAAGGTCGTGGTACCGCTCGTGCTGGATCGACCCGCTCTCCTCTCTGGGTTGGTGGTGGCACTATTCACGGTCCTAAACCAACAGTTTTCGAAATGAAACTGCCCAAGAAAATTAAACGCCTTGCAAGGAAATCTGCTCTATCCTTGCGCGCAAAAGAAAATAATCTTATGGTCGTCGAAGACTTCTCGTTCGACGAAATTAAGACTAAATCAATGGCTCAAATTCTCAAAAATTTGCAATTAGACGGTGCTTCGACTTTGCTCCTTCTTCCTCAGCCAGACTATAAATTGTATATGTCCGCCCGGAATATACCTAAAGTCGAAGTTGCACCTGCTGACAAAATATCTACTTACGATATTTTAAAGCATAAAAAGATTGTTCTTTTTAAAGGCGCTGTTGAGCCAATTCAAAAGACATTCAATAATTAATGGAAACGATTAACTATGTTGCAGATAATAAAAAGACCGGTTATCACGGAAAAAGCTATGAAGCTTGCGAGCGCTCGCCAATACGTGTTCGCCGTGGACCCAAAAGCTAATAAAATCGAAATTAAAAAAGCTATCGAAGAAATGTTCGAAGTCGATGTTATTAGCGTTCGCACCGTGAATATTAAAGGAAAGAATAAAATTCGTCTAACTCGTCGCGGTCTTATGCGTGGTCGTACGCCTAATATCAAAAAGGCTTACGTTACATTGAAAGAGGGACAATCAATTGAATTAGTCTCCGGACCGGTTGAAGAATAATATTATTAAATTAATGATGAAACTAAAATGGGAATTAGAGTATTAAAACCAATAACACCCGGAACAAGGTTCTACTCGGTTTCTGATTTCGCCGAAATCACTACCGATAAACCTTATAAACCACTTACTACAACTCTCAAAAAAACTGGTGGTAGAAATAATACCGGTAGAATTACTTCTCGTCATCGTGGCGGTGGGCATAAACGCAGATACAGAATTATCGATTTCAAAAGAAATAAAATCGGTATCAATGCCGTTGTCGAAACTATCGAATACGACCCAAACCGCACTGCAAGAATTGCTTTAGTCCGCTACGAAGATGGTGAACGCCGTTATATTATCGCTCCCGACAAACTTAAAGTCGGCGACGTTATCCAAACCGGACCAGACGCTGAATTCAAAGATGGAAACGCTCTTCCATTATACAAGATTCCTGTCGGTCTGTTCGTTCATAACGTCGAACTTAAACCAGGCAAAGGCGGTCAAATCGCTCGCAGCGCTGGCTCTAGCGTTCAATTGCTTGCTATCGACGGCAAATTTGCTCACCTGAAAATGCCATCCGGCGAAATTCGTATGGTGCCAAGCAAATGCTATGCTACTTTGGGTGTTGTAAGCAACTCAGACCACGAAAATATTCTGCTCGGCAAAGCCGGTAGAAGCCGTTGGTTAGGTATCAGACCTCAAACTCGCGGTATGGCTATGAACCCAATCGACCACCCAATGGGCGGTGGCGAAGGGCGTTCAAAATCCGGCGGCGGTCGCCAACATCCTCGCTCGCCTTGGGGTCAAATTGCAAAAGGGCTTAAAACCCGTAAAAAACGCAAGCATTCATCGAAATATATTGTTCGTTCTCGTAATAAGAAATAGTAAGGACTAATGTAATATGGCTCGTTCATTAAAAAAAGGTGTTTTCGTTCATTTTAAATTACTTAAAAAAATTAATGATTTGAACGAAACCAAAAAAAAGCAAGTAGTTAAAACGTGGTCGCGAGCTTCTACTATAACACCAGATTTTGTTGGGCACACTGTTGCTGTCCATAACGGAAAAAATTTCGTCCCCGTTTATGTTACCGAAAATATGGTCGGTCATAAACTCGGCGAATTCGCTCCTACGCGTATTTTCCGCGGACACGCAGGCAACCGTAAAGAAGCTAAGAAGAAATAGTTGGAGATAAATGATGGAAGCAAGAGCACAAAAAAAATATATTCACTCATCACCACGCAAAATGAGATTGCTTATTGACCTCATTCGTGGCAAAAAAGCAATGGAAGCTCTGACGATTTTGCGTTTCAACAAAAAGCTCGCAAGCCGCGACGCTGAAATGGTTCTCCGTTCAGCACTTGCTAACCTGAACCAAAAAGCAAAAGAAGAAGGTATTAACGTCTCGGACGAAAATATCGTTGTCAGCCGTGCTTACGTTGATTGCGGACCAACAATGAAAAGAATTCTGCCCGCCCCTATGGGACGTGCTTACAGAATGCGTAAACGCTCTAATCATCTTACAATTGTTGTCGAAGCAAAAGAATAGTATTAATTAAGGAGTATAAATTGGGACAGAAAACTAATCCAATAGGCCTTAGGCTCGGTATTATAAGAAGTTGGGACGCTAATTGGTTCGACGAAAAAAATGTCGCTGAAAAACTTACAGAAGACATTAACGTTCGTAACTATATCCGCAACCGCAAAAAGAAAGCCGGCGTCTCCCGCATCCTTGTTGAACGCACTGCGAAACAACTTCGTATTACGATATTTACTTCTCGTCCGGGTCAAATTATAGGCCGTTCGGGTAAAGATATTACTCAATTAGAAGAAGAACTCAAGAAAATTACGGGCAAAGACGTTAAAATTCTTATACACGAAATTAAACGCCCAGAACTTGATGCTCTTCTCGTTGCTGAAAATATTGCACAACAACTCGAAGGCAGAATCTCATTCCGTCGCGCTATGAAACAAGCTGTTTCTTCCTCGATGAGAATGGGCGCCCAAGGTATTCGTGTGATGTGTTCCGGCCGCTTGGGCGGCGCTGAAATGGCTCGCACCGAGCAATACAAAGAAGGACGTATTCCATTGCACACTCTTCGTGCGGATATCGACTACGGTACTGCTACTGCACACACTATCTACGGTGCTATCGGTATTAAAGTCTGGATATTCCGCGGAGAAATAATCGGCAAACAATCATAGTTAATTATTAAGTGAGTTAGATAAAATGTTATCACCAAAGAGAATAAGATATCGTAAAGCGCAACGCGGCGTTATGCGTGGTAACTCCAACCGTGGACATCTGGTCGCTTTCGGAGCATACGGCTTGAAAGCATTAGAAGAACACTGGATTACCAACCGCCAAATCGAAGCCGCTCGTATTGCTATCAATAGATATCTAAAACGCGACGGTAAAGTGTGGATTAGAATCTTTCCAGATAAACCTTACACCAAAAAACCTGCCGAAACTCGTCAAGGTAGCGGTAAAGGTAGCCCGGAAGGTTGGGTAGCAGCTGTTCGCCCTGGCAGAATCCTCTTCGAAGTCGATGGCGTCTCCCGCGAAGCTGCCCAGGAAGCACTCAGACTCGCGTCGCATAAGTTACCAATAAAAACGAAATTTGTAACACGTATAGATTTGGCTTATAATGAAACCACGTAAAGCAAAAGACCTAAGGGAGCTAACCGATAGCGAACTTGTGCGTTTGCTCCAAGAGTCGCAGGAAACTCTTGTTAAACAAAGATTCCAGCACTCTCTTAAGCAGTTGCAAGATACGGCTTATCTCAAAATTCTTCGCAAAGATATCGCCCGTATCAATACTATTTTAACTGAACGTCGTAATGCCAAAATTTAAAGGATAAGCAATGGAAATTCAGACTGTTGAACAAGAAGTTAAATCGCGTAAGAGAATTCTTACCGGCAAAGTAGTCTCCGATAAACCGGAAAAATCTATCGTTGTGATGGTTGAACGCCAGGTTGCTCATCCAATTTATAAAAAGTATTTTAAACGCTCCAAAAAATATATGGCACACGACGAAAATAACGAAGCGCACGTAGGCGATACTGTCCGCATTATCGAAGAGCGCCCACTAAGCGCTCGCAAAAGATGGAGATTACTTAAAATTGTTGAGCGTGCTAAGTAATTAAAGGGTTATAAACTATGATTCAAGAAGAAACAAATTTGACGGTAGCTGATAACTCCGGTGCTAAAAAAATTCGCTGCATTAGAGTGCTCGGCGGTCACGGCAAAAAATACGCAACTGTTGGCGACCTCGTTGTCGTCTCCGTCAAAGCCGCTATTCCCGGTGCTCCCGTCAAAAAAGGTAGCGTTCATAAAGCTGTTATCGTTCGTACCGCTAAAGAAATTCGTCGCAAAGATGGCTCCTGCATCAGATTCGATGATAATGCAGCCGTTATCCTGAACGATAAAGGCGAACCTCGTGGAACTCGTATTTTCGGTCCTGTTGCCCGCGAGCTTCGTGAAAAAAATTATATGAAAATTGTTTCACTCGCTCCGGAAGTATTATAAGGTGACTACTATGGCTAAACTTAAAATTAAAAAAGGCGACACCGTTCAAGTTATTGCTGGCGACGACAAAGGTAAAATCGGCAGAGTATTGGAAGTTTACCCAAAAACTATGAAAATCTTAGTCGAACAAGTTAATGTTCATAAAAAACATACTCGCCCCAATCAGCAATACCCTAACGGTGGTGTTATATCGAAAGAATTGCCTATTCATTACTCCAACGTAATGATCGTCGATTCTGATAAAAAGCCAACTCGTATCGGTATCCGCCACGAAATTAAAGGCGGTCGCAAAGAAACTATTCGCTTTGCTCGTACTAATAATAAAGATTTATAATATTAGGCAGTAATAGATATTATGGCAACTAAAACAACTAAAAAACCAGCAGCACCTGCAAAACCCGGCGTAAGCAAACGCGGAGACTTCCCCTTCGAAGGTAAACGCCTCGAAGAGGTACAGGACAAACAAATCCCAACTCCTCGTCTGTTTACCTTCTACAAGGAACAAGTTGTGCCTGCATTGATGAAAAAATTTAACTATAAGTCAATTATGCAGGTGCCTCGCCTCGAAAAAATTTGCCTCAATATGGGCATCGGCGACGCTGTTCAGGATTTGAAACTTTTGCAAAGTGCTATGAACGAACTCGAACTTATCTCAGGACAACGTCCTGTGGTAAGAAGAGCTAAAAAAGCTATTTCGAACTTTAAACTACGCGCCGGTATGCCAATCGGTGTTTCCGTTACGCTAAGAAGAGCAAGAATGTTTGAATTCCTCGACAGATTCATCAATATTGCTGCTCCACGTATTCGCGACTTCCGTGGATTTAGCGAAAAAGGTTTCGACGGACGCGGAAATTATTCGCTCGGTATCAAAGAGCAAATTATCTTCCCAGAAATCGACGTAGATAAAGTTTCGAAAATCGGTGGGCTCGATATTACTTTCGTAATGAGTTCCCACTCAGACGAAGAGTCGTATGCATTACTACAAGAATTTGGTTTTCCATTCCGTAAAAAAGATTGAGAATGAACTATGTCTAAAGTAAGTGTAAAAATGCGCAACGAAAAAAGACGCAGACTGGTAGAAAAATACCAAGCTAAACGCGAGGCTCTCAAAGCAGCCGGCGATTGGGAAGGCTTGCAAAAATTGCCCCGTAATAGCTCGCCTACACGTCTGCGCAACCGTTGTTCTATCAGCGGACGTGGTCGCGGCGTCTACCGTAAATTCGGTCTCTGCCGCAATATGTTCCGTCAATTAGCTCTGGAAGGAAAAATTCCAGGTATTCGTAAGGCCAGTTGGTGATATTAATATGGTAGGAATTATGCCAGTAACAGATCAAATATCTGATTTTTTAACACGCATTCGTAATGCCGGCCGTGCTGGTCATAAAACTGTTACAGCACCGGCTTCGAAGCTGAAAATCGCTATAGCCCGTATCCTCAAAGATCAAGGCTTTATAGCAGACTATGCAATTATCGAAGACAAAGTACAAAATCAAATAAAAGTTACTTTGAAGTATTATAACCGCGAACCTGCTATTCGCGAAATGAAACGTATCAGCAAACCCGGACGCCGTATTTACGTGTCGGTCGATAATTTGCCACGCATTAAAAACGGTCTCGGTATCGCTATTATTTCGACTTCCAAAGGTGTTCTCACCGATAAAGATGCGAAAAAATTTAACGTTGGCGGCGAATTTATTTGTTCAATTTGGTAATCTAATTTAAGGAGAGCCTGTCGTGTCCAGAATTGGTAAAAAACCTATACAAATACCTGACAAAGTTCAGGTCAAAATCGAAGATAGACTTCTTACAGCTAAAGGTCCAAAAGGCGAGCTTTCTTTTAGATTGCCCGAAGGTATTGACTATTCTCTCGAAAATAATACCCTTACTTTCAGCCGCCAAAACGACCTCAAACACATCCGTGCACTCCACGGACTTACCCGTGCAGAAGTCTATAACCGCATTGTCGGTGTTACAGAAGGATTTACCCGCACCCTGCTTATCGAAGGCGTCGGCTACAAAGTTGAAATGAGAGGCAAAAACCTGCTCCTCTCTATGGGCTACTCTCATCCAATTTTGTTCATACCGCCCGATAACGTTACTATTGAAGCTCCAAACCCGACTACTATCAAAATTTCGAGTATCGACAAAAATACTCTGGGGCTCGTTGCTGCGAAAATTCGCTCTATTCGTCCACCTGAGCCATACAAAGGCAAAGGTATCCGCTACGAAGGCGAATATATCCGCCGCAAAGCTGGTAAAGCTTCTGCTAAATAATGTTGTGTAATGTAACAATGTTTGTTTTAAGAGTTTAAAATGAGAAAACAAAGAATAAAGCAAGAAAGAAAAATCCGTCGTAAATTGCGCATCCGTAAAAAGGTTCACGGAACCGCCGAACGCCCACGCCTAAGCGTCTTCCGTAGCCTTACTCATATCTATGCGCAACTTATTAACGACGACGAAGGTAAAACTCTGGTTTCTGCATCCTCGATTGATAAAGAAATTGCTCCCAAAATCAAACCCGAGATGAAGAAATCAGAAGTTGCAAAATTTGTTGGTTCAGAATTAGCCAAACGCGCTCTTGCTGCCGGTATCACCAAAGTTACTTTCGACCGCAATGGTTTCATCTACCACGGTCGTGTAAAGGCACTCGCAGACGGAGCTCGCGACGGCGGTCTTATTTTTTAAGATAAGTTCTAATAGAACTGAGGAGTAGAAGTGTCAAAGATTAAAGCATCAGAATTAGAATTAAGAGACAAATTAGTTTACGTCGGCAGAACCGCTAAGGTTGTTAAAGGCGGACGTCGTTTTAACTTCTCGGCAATTGTAGTTGTCGGCGATGGTAACGGTCATGTCGGCTATGGCTTGGGTAAAGCAAGCGAAGTAGTAGATGCAGTTACGAAAGCTACCGAAGCCGCTAAAAAGAATATTCATAAAGTTCAATTACAGGGAACTACCGTTCCTCACGAAGTAATTGGTAAATTCGGAGCGGCTAAGGTGCTCATCCGCCCAGCTACACCCGGTACAGGCGTTATCGCCGCCGGCGGTGTACGTGCTATTTTGGAACTTGCTGGAGTTCAAGACGTATTAACTAAAAGTCTCGGTTCGTCTAACCCTCACAACTCTATCAAAGCTACTCTCCAAGGCTTGCTCGCTATGGAAAGTGCTGAATCGGTCGCCGCTCGCCGCGGTATCCCGGTCGAAAAAGTTGTGCGCGGTTAGTTCGCTTTTTGCATTGGTTTAATATTAGCGCGTATTTTAAAGGTAGTTAATATGAAAAAATTAAAAATTACTCAAACTCGTAGCATTATTAAGTGCTTGGAAAACCAAAAACGCACTATTAAGGCGCTCGGGTTGGGTCGTCCAAATTATTGTAACATACTCCCCGATAACCCTCAAACTCGTGGGATGATTAATGTTGTTAAGCATTTAGTTAAAGTTGAAGAAGTTTCAGAATAAGAAGTAATAAAATGAAACACATTGGTAACCTAAAAGTAGCCGAAGGCGCTAAACATAAAAAGAAACGTATTGGTCGCGGTCCTGGCTCCGGGCACGGTGGCACTGCTACACGTGGTCATAAAGGACAAAAATCAAGAAGCGGCGCTGTTATCCCTCGTTTCTTCGAAGGCGGGCAAATGCCTCTCAACAGACGCCTACCTAAATTCGGCTTTACAAACAGATTCCGTGTAGAATATCAAGTCGTTAATGTTGGAACGCTCCAAAAATTAATCGATGATAATAAAATTTCGGGCTCTGTCAATTTCGATACCCTTCTGGAATTAGGCATTATCTCGAAAAGCCGCGTTCCACTTAAAATATTAGGTAGTGGAGAACTTCACTCCTCTATCGAAGTCCACGCTCATGCTTTTTCTCAGTCTGCTAAAAATAAGATTGAAAATGCTGGAGGCAAGGCGGTAATCAATGGCTAACTTTGTTAAAACTATACAGAATATTTTCAAAATCGAAGAACTTCGTCAGCGAATTCTTTACACTTTGGGTATTTTAATTGTTATCCGGTTGGGTGCTCACATCACCCTTCCGGGTATCGATGTTCACGCTCTTGCAATTTCTAACCAAGACGCTGCATCAAATACCCTTTTCGGTCTCTTCGATTTGTTTGTCGGTGGTGCGTTCTCGAACGCTGCAATTTTTGCTTTAGGTATTATGCCCTACATCACTTCTTCGATTATCTTCCAGCTTGCCGGGGTGGTTATCCCTGAAATTCAAAAAATGCAAAAGGAAGGCGAAGAAGGACGACGTAAGATTAATCAATATACTCGACTTGGCACTGTCGTTATTTCAGCACTCCAAGGCTGGAGTTTAAGTATTAAACTTGCTTACCAGCAAACTGCTGGCGGTGTGCCTGTCGTTCCTGATAGTGGATTTCTCTTTACTATCTCTACTATCTTCTTACTTACTGCTGGCACTGTCTTTATGATGTGGCTCGGCGAACAAATTACCGAACGCGGTATCGGTAACGGTATCTCGCTTATCATCTTTATCGGTATTATTGCTCGTCTGCCTGCCTCTCTATGGCAAGAATGGCTGCTTATTCAAGCAGGTTCCAGACATTGGCTCGTTGAGATTGTTGTGATTACTATGCTTGTATTTATTATCGCAGCTGTTGTCCTCGTTACTCAAGGTGCCCGCAGAATACCCGTTCAATATGCTAAACGTCAGGTGGGACGCAAAGTTTACGGTGGCACTACCCAGTATATTCCACTTCGTGTAAATACTGCCGGTGTGATGCCGATTATCTTTGCGCAAGCTCTTATGTTTATCCCAAATACTATTCTTAGCTTTTTCCCTGAAAGTAAATTTATCATAACATTAGCTCAACTTTTCCACTATGATTCGTTTGTTTATGCTATACTTTATTTTACTTTGATTGTTCTCTTTACTTATTTCTATACCGCGATTATCTTCAACCCGAAAGATATCGCAGACAATATGAAAAAACAAGGTGGATTTATCCCCGGTATTCGTCCCGGTCAGCATACTGTTGAATATATTGATTCTATTCTTACAAGAATCACTCTTCCCGGCTCGATTTTCCTGGGGTTAATTGCAATTTTGCCAACATTTGTTACAAACATATTTAATCTAAGTATGGGATTTGCTCAGTTCTTCGGCGGCACTTCCCTGCTTATCGTTGTTGGCGTTGCTCTCGACACCTTGCAGCAAATCGAATCTCACTTGCTTATGCGTCATTACGACGGATTTATGAAAAGCGGTAGAATCAGAGGAAGAGTTGGAGCAGGTGGTTTCTAATAATGAATAAAAAAATCAGCAACAATTATCAGGTGAGAGTAAAAATTAACTCCAAAGACGAAATTAGCAAAATTGAAAAAGCTTGCAGAGTTGTTGCTGATACTCTTAGTACTTTGAAAAATTATGTGAAAGTCGGGGTTACTACAAAAGAATTGGATGAAATTGCAGAAGATTGCATCCGCTCTCGTAACGCTCGCCCCGCTTTCAAAGGTTATCAGCCGGATAAAAGCCTGATACCATTTCCCGGCACTATCTGCGCCTCCGTTAATGAAGTAGTTGTTCACGGTATTCCGGGCGACTACAAATTGAAGGAAGGCGATATTATCTCGATAGATTGCGGTGCCGAACTCGATGGTTTCTACGGCGATAGTGCTGTTACTTATCCGGTTGGTAAAATAGAGACTTCGGTTGAACGTCTATTATTAGTTACCGAAGAAGCTCTGTTCCTCGGTATCGATAACGCTATCGAAGGGCAAAAGGTCTATGACATATCAAATGCTGTCCAGCAGCATTGCGAGAAAAACGGATATTCGCTCACTCGCGAGCTCGTTGGTCACGGAATTGGTCGCCGTCTGCACGAAGAGCCTCCAATCCCGAATTTTGTGCCCCCTTTGCTCTATCGTAGCCGGTACCCAAATGTTAAACTTATGAGCGGTATGGCTCTGGCTATTGAACCGATGGTTCATATGGGACGAAAAGAAATAATAACTGCAAGCGACGGATGGACGATTATGACAGCCGACAAAATGCCAGCAGCTCATTTTGAACATACTGTTATTGTTGATAAAAATAAAGCAATTATTCTAACTTTGAGAGATTAACAGGAATATGGGTAAACAAGATTTAATTAAAGTTGATGGTATTATCGAGGAAACATTGCCTAATACTCAATTTATTGTCCGCCTCGAAAACGGACATAAAGTGCTCGCTCATATTTCTGGTAAAATGAGAATGAACTTTATTAAAATTTTGCAAGGCGACAAAGTTACTGTTGAAATTTCTCCTTATGATTTGTCAAAAGGTAGAATTATTTACAGATATAAATAACAAAATATAGAGAGATACAAAATGAAGGTTACTGCATCAGTTAAAAAAAGAAATCCCGACGATAAAATTGTTAAAAGAAAGGGTCGGGTCTATATTATTAACAAAAAAAATCCACGTTTTAAACAAAGACAAGGTTAATAGGAGGGAGACGTGGCACGTATTGCAGGTATTGACTTACCAAAAAACAAAAGAGGCTTTATAGGTTTAACCTATATCTATGGTATTGGTCGCACAACCGCTGAAAAAATTCTTCAGGAAGCGAACGTTGAACCAACTAAAAAAGTTAGCGAGTGGACAGACGACGAAGTTGCACGTCTTCGCCAGGTAATTGATAATTACAAAGTTGAAGGTGCGCTCCGCAGCGAAATCCAAATGAATATTAAACGTTTGATGGATATTGGCTGCTATCGCGGTCTTCGCCATCGTCGTGGCTTGCCTGTTCGCGGTCAACGCACACGCACTAATGCTCGCACTCGCAAAGGTCGCAAAAAGACTGTTGCCGGCAAGAAAAAGGCAACTAAGAAATAATTTGTTTTTGTTAACTATTGTTGAAATAAATACAGGTAGAATCTGTGGCTAAGAAAAGAATTAAGAAAAAGACCGTAACCGATATTCACGGCAAAGCTTTCATCCGCGCTACCTTTAACAACGTTCAGGTAACTATCGCGGATATGTATGGTAACTCGCTTTGCTGGTCATCAGCTGGTAAAAACGGTTTCCGTGGCAGTAAGAAAAATACTCCTTATGCCGCGCAAGTTTCTGCTGAAAAAGCTGCTAAAGAAGCTTACGATATGGGGTTACGCAAAGTTGACGTTGTCGTCAAAGGTCCCGGCTCGGGTCGTGAAGCCGCAATCAGAGCTCTTACTCAGGCTGGATTGGAAATTCATTCTATTATCGATAAAACTCCAATCCCCCATAATGGCTGCCGTCCACCTAAAAGAAGAAGAGTTTAATTTTGTATTTTTATTTTGATTAACTAAATCTGGCGCTAAATTTATGAATATTCAAATGCAAATGCCCGATAGAATTCAGATTGAAGAAACATCCGACTTCCACGGCCGGTTCATTCTTCAACCTCTTGAAATTGGTTATGGTGTTACTCTCGGAAATTCTCTCCGTAGAGTGCTTCTATCTTCCATCCCAGGTTCGGCTATTATTGGTGTTAAAATTAGCGATGTGCTTCACGAATTCCAAACCATTCCCGGCATTAACGAAGACGTCTCTGAAATTATTCTGAACCTTAAAGAAGTTCGTTTCAAACTTCTTGATAAAAAATTAAACAGAATTTATTTCCAGGTTAATGGTCCAGGCGAATGGACTGCTAAAAATATCCAGGACGCTAACCCTCAAATCGAAGTCCTCAACCCCGAACATCATATCGCTACTCTTGCGGATGATGCTTCTTTCGATGTCGAACTTCGTTTGGGTCGCGGCAAAGGTTATGTCCCTGCCGAAGAACATCAAATTGTTGATTTCCCTGTCGGTATGCTTCCTATTGACGCTATTTTTACACCTATTAAAAATGTTATCTTTAGCGTCGAACCTTACCGCGTCGGGCAAAGAACAGACTACGAAAGACTTGTCCTTGATGTTCGTACCGACGGCACAATCTCGGCTCGCGACGCAGTTCACTTCGCTGCTAAAATCATAAGCGACCATATGAAATACTTTATTAACTTCAGCGCTATCGAAGAAGAAATTCCACAGGTCGAAACTGCAGAAGAAGAAGTTAAACTTGCTGAAAAGAACAAACTTCGCAAAATTCTGCTTACCCCTGTCGATGAACTCGAACTCTCTGTTCGTGCTCACAACTGCCTCAAAGCTGCTAATATCAAAACTTTGGGCGAACTTGTGCAACTTCAGGAATCTGAACTCCTCAAGTTCCGTAACTTCGGCAGAAAATCTCTCTCCGAACTTGCAGAAGTTGTTCGCCTCTGTGGTTTAGAATTCGGTATGAATGTTGAAGAATATCTTAAAGAAGAACCTAAAAACGCTATTGATTAATTTTGATTATTGATTAATTTGAGATAGAAAAATGAGACACCTTGTTAAAGGAAGAAAACTAAAGAGAACTGCAAGCCATCGCAAAGCCTTGCTTGCAAATCTTGCTACTTCACTTTTTGAACACAAAAAAATTACCACCACTCTGGCTAAGGCTAAAGAATTGCGTCCTTATGCTGAACACTTAATTACTAAAGCCCGCACTGCTCTTATGCGCGAACGTCAGGGATTGCTTCCCGAAGGGCATACAGTCGATGTTCATAATCGCCGTATTGTTGGTCGCGTTATTCGCAAAAAAGCTGTGCTTCAGGAACTTTTCGACGCTATCGCTCCTGTTGTTGAAAGCCGCAATGGTGGTTATACCCGCATTATCAAACTTGGCACTCGCCGTGGTGATGCTGCTCGGCTTGCGGTGATTGAACTTGTTGATTGGTCTGCTCCGCAGGATGGTGCTTTCAGCACTAAATCAAAGAAAAAGGCTGCTAAAAAAGCTTCTAAACCAGCTTCCAAAAAAGCAGATGAAGCTAAATCTGCTCCTAAAGAAGTTGTTGAAGAAAAACCTGTTGAAACTCTGGTTGCTGAAACTGAAGTTGTCGAAAAAACCGAAGCTCCGGAAGAAATCGCAAATGAAGTTGCTGAAACTTCCGCAAGCGAAGAACCAACTGCAACTGCAGTAGAAACCAACAACGAAGAGCAAGCTTCTGAAAATCCGGAAGCACCTCAAAAAATCTCTTTCGACGATACCGCCGAGCAAGAAGAACAAAAATAATATATCTTCAACGCATTATTTTGCAATAAAGCGTCCCTGTTCTTTAGGACGCTTTTTTTGTTTTATCTGAAATTAAATGAAAAGCAAAAAAAGAAATATTGAAAAAGAACAATTCTTTCAATAATACCACTTATAAAAATAAGAGTGTGGAATTGCTTTACTTCAAACATCTGCAATCAAGCAATAATTTGTTAATGTGCTTACAAATAATAGGATGATAAATAATTAGCGAGCATACTTTGTATGAAAAATTCGGCACGCGAAAACAAAATATCAATCCTTGAAGATACAATCGCAACAATCGATACAATTATTTGCCAATATAGATTTTTCTCAATAGCATAACATTCAATCGAAATGCAAGACGGATACAATTTATTATGCTATCAATTAAATCAAAATAGTTCCGAATTGAGAATGATAAAAAAAAGTAATAAAAAAATGTAATTTTATTCTTTATTAAATGTTATTATTTTTGTAGTAGAATCTAAGCATTTAATTTAACATCTCTTAACATATTTCTAAAAGGAGGATGCTATGTAGTCAATTACAAGTAAATGTTGCCTTTAGCTTTATTTCTTATGTTGTTTGTTCTAAGTTTTTTGTTTACTTAAAAGGAGAAAGTGATTGCCATTTTTTACCTACTTCAAATGACGAATACAGTGATACTACTAATGTAATAAACATTATTCAATGTCAATTCAACTTAAAAAGAAATAACAAAATTAGTCCTATTTCAGTACCAGTTGGAGCAATTAATGTTTCTGAATGTATGCGTTTGTGCGATATCATAAATGAAACAGACTTTCAAGACTTAGAAGAATAATTTATAAGGAGAAACAATATGAAAAGTATGTTGTTGATAAAAAATGCGATTTGTATTTTTCTGCTATTTCTGGGCTTAATCGTTATCAATCAATTCAATGCTTATGCTGTAAAGGAAGCATATGCATATGTCTCTGATAGAGATAATATATATCCAAATGGGAATGGTGTCGATTTCACTGTAAAAAATGGTTATCTTTATGTTCTTCTCGACACAGGAAATGTAGGTGTTCTAAAGTTGTTTAAAATCATCAATGGGTTTAATAACCATAAAGGCAGAGACTATAGGGATGATTTCATAGAGTGGAATGTGTATTTTGGAGATAATAACAACTACTATTTACCTAAAGGTCATTTGCTGTTCAACAAGGGCGAAAATCTAAGATTAGTTCTTCAACAAAGAGAAGACGATTACCATAACAGAATCAGAATAATAGACGTAAATACAGAAGGGCAGGTGATTTTCGAAAAAGAGTTAGGAATAACGTTCGGCAAAGATTTGATAATAGCAGAAAATATGGATATGACGGCAGAGAATTATGGGGAAGTATTTACAGGTATCTACACGGAGAAGTTCGATGGTGAAAAGTCATATGTAAAAGTTGTTCAATTTACTGCTAACGGAGAAATTATTCATAGCACAAATATTAAAGACGATAATTATTCACTTGAAGCTAAACAAATTCAAATCGCTGAAAATGGTGAAATCGCTGTTGTAAGTATTTATAATAAATATAATTGTTTCTGGAATTTTATAGTCAGCACTTTTGATAATAGCTTAAATCCATTAGGAAAATACCATCATCCGAGTATTGATTTAGTCAATAAGATGGTATATATGTGGAGAAGTGTTGATAATTATCAATGGCTGTTTGCAATATATCGCCTGAGGACAGATAATAAGTTAGAATATATGATTTTAAAATTATTTAATGAATTAGGTTCTTTTGAAATCATTGAAGTAGGCGGGTCTTTTAGTTTTGATGTAAGATATGATTATGTTCATTTTACTACAATAATCGAACCTTATCCCAAATATCGTTTTTACTATTATCAGTTAATTCGAAAGAAAAGTTCAGAAACTATTTGTGATATTGATTCCACTTTTTGGATTACTGCGTCCAAATTTATTACTCCAACTGGAAATGAGATTTATTCATCTGAGCCTTCAAATGACTTAACAATTCGTAATATAAAAGCTAAGCAACGTTCAAGAGATAGTGTGTATAATTGTTGTCTGATAAGAAACAAACTCTGTATAGATATTAATTATTTTACATTACCAACTTCTATAGAAAATGATATTAGTTTTCATAACGAAGAACATAGATTTTATTTTTATAATAATGAATTTGCTGACATAAGTTTACCCGATAATTATTATACCGAAGTTACATTATGCTTATATAATGTAATTGGGAATAAAGTAAGTGAATATAAATTAAAAACAGATGATAATTCGATATTGGTTCCTATTAGTAACTTACAGAACGGCATATACTTTTACTATATTCCTGAATTGAATATAAAAGGGAAGTTTGGTGTATCAAGGTAATGTCCACAATATTGACAATGATTTTTGCTTATAATAAAAAAGGGATTATTATGAAAAAGAGTGTTTTTTTATTCATATCTCTATTAATAAATTATTTCTGTTATGCAGATAGTATATTTGAGCCGGTTAGAATAACAAATATTTTTAAATCAGATAGTTATAATTTTAAAAATTCATATGTATCAAATTTATTGGTTAAAGATGAATATTTTTACTTATTAATTGATTCTTCGGAGAATGGAAATTTAAGTTTATACAAAATTGAGAAAAATGCTTATAGTAATTCATATTTAGACGATTATATAAAATGGAAACTAAATATTAATTCGAACCAAATGGGTTTCTTAAAAGAAAATACAAAAATGAAATACTTAGAAGGCGATATTATTAGATTAGCAATAAAAGAAAAAATAAATGATGAAAAATGTAACATAAAAATTTATGATATAAATACAAATGGTCAAATAATAAAACAAAAATTGATAAATGTTGATTTCGGTATAGATTTGATATTCGATTTTGCCGGTCAAGATACATTAATTGGTGCTTACACAGTTTTCAATGAGAATAATTCATATATAAAAATTGATAAATTTACTATCGACGATCAGATTATAATTGAAAGAAACATTACTTTCAATAGTACCAATCCATCTCTTCATCAACTAATTTTAAATAAGAAAAATGAAGTAGGTATATCAGTTGCTACAGAGAATAATAAATGCTATTGGAATTTTGAATCTGTTTTATTAGATACTAATTTGAATACTATCTATTCTTACACATTTAAAAGTGTTCTCCATAAAAATCTACTAATTGTATATGGATATTTTGATTTATTTGGTTATTTACGTACAGCCGGTTCCGACTATGGAGCAGCAAGAGATAATGGTTTCATTGTAATTGATTCATTAACCCGTCCCATGTTTATTAATAAAGGTTATTATGGACAATTTTATTTCAACAAGTTTATGTTTTTAAATGAAGACTTTTTTGTTAAATTTTCTGAAAGAAAAATATTCGACTATTTTAAAGACTGGTGTTCAATCGAATCATCTATTAACCAGATTTTTGTTGATATTGGGACAGTTTTACAAACGGTTGATGAGAGCAGAACTTACGAAATAAAAGGCAGTAATTCAACGCAATTCAATAGAATTGATTTCGTATATGAGTATGACAAATATCTTTATTATTTGGCTGGATATTTTGGTAACAATCTTGAAATATATGAGATAAGTTTGCAAGATACTTTGACAAGCATTAATGATGATAACATTGTTGAAAATAACAATCAATATTTCTTCTTTCAAGATAATGCCTTAATAAATATAAAAGTAAATAAATTGCCCGCACCGAATGAAACAATATATTGCGAAATTTTCAACGTAAATAGCATAAAAGTTAAGAGTTCACATTTCAATATCATTGATAGTAAGATTAGCATCGATATTACCGATTTGCAGAGTGGTATTTATTTCTACTATATCCCCAAATTAAATATTAGAGGTAAATTTGGAATATTAAGATGATTTTTGTTGTTTTTTACATTTGAAATTATTACATTCAAAATAGATCCGCTACATCAATTTATGTTAATATTTTGTTTCACATCAATGTGTTACAAATATTAGCGATTGTAAGAGATTTTGCGAAATTGACATTAAATATCCTCAAGATTAATCTAAAGGGAGGAAATATGAAAACCGGTATTCTTAAATCAATTATTATAATTATATTTTTTTGTTTTAACTTTAATTTATTAGTATCTGATGACTATCTGTTAAAATACACTCGCGATCCTTTTGAGGAAAATTTCTGGATAAAGTGGCCATACAAAAATGCCTATGTAACCGATAGAGATAATTATTTGCCAAATGGTTATGCTTCAAACTTCACAGTTAAGGATGGTTATCTTTATATTTTGATAGATACTGGTAATGTCGGTATACTTAAACTATTTAAAATTATTGATGGAACTGAAAACCATAAAGGCAGAGACTATAGGGATGATTTCATAGAGTGGAATGTGTGTTTTGGAGATAATAACAACTACTATTTACCTAAAGGTCATTTGCTGTTCAACAAGGGCGAAAATCTAAGATTAGTTCTTCAACAAAGAGAAGACGATTACCATAACAGAATCAGAATAATAGACGTAAATACAGAAGGGCAGGTGATTTTCGAAAAAGAGTTAGGAATAACGTTCGGCAAAGATTTGATAATAGCAGAAAATATGGATATGACGGCAGAGAATTATGGGGAAGTATTTACAGGTATCTACACAGAGAAGTTCGATGGTGAAAAGTCATATGTAAAAGTTGTTCAATTTACTGCTAACGGAGAAATCATTCATAGCACAAATATTAAAGACGATAATTATTCACTTGAAGCTAAACAAATTCAAATCGCTGAAAATGGTGAAATCGCTGTATTAACCTTGTATAATAAAATAGATTGCCATTATAATTTTATAATTAGTGTGTTTGATTCAAATCTTCATGAAATATGCAGATTATCTGATTCTGTTAATAAATTACTTCAGGATGCTGTTCATATGTGGCGAAGTGCTGAAAATTTTTGGACTATTGTAGCAAAATTGAAAAATAGTTCACCGGAACGTCTTTACAAGGTGAACATTGAACTTAATCAATTAGAGATATTACCAACGCACACAGCACAATGGGGAGAAGTACCTGATTGGAGAAAATACAGTTTTATTTATGAACCACGACCATCATTTAGAATTTATTTTTATCGAAATATGTTTTTGGGCGATAATCTGTGTGAAAACAACAACAATTTTTTTAATTCTGCCGTAACTCATTTAGAACCTATTAGAGGAAGTTCAACAATTAAATGTTTGGATTGCGATGAATTGTTTCTGAAACAAAAGCTTATGCCTAATGAAATGTTTTATAATCTAACATTAATGTGCAATCAAAATAACAGACTTACTCTACAAAAGTATATAATAAACCTTCCGACATCAGTTAGAGAGAACAACACAGTATTAAATACAAATATCTCAAAATATTTCAGTGGTGATTATTCAACTATAAGTTTACCCGATAATTATTATACCGATGTTACATTATGCTTATATAATGTAATTGGGAATAAAGTAAGTGAATATAAATTAAAAACAGATGATAATTCAATATTGGTTCCTATTAGTAACTTGCAGAACGGCATATACTTTTACTATATTCCTGAATTGAATATAAAAGGGAAGTTTGGTGTATCAAGGTAAATTCCTCAATCTTCACATTAATTATTATTATTAAAAAATCAATGTTTTTGTGTGAACCTTCGGAAGGCTGTTTATTCATCCGATGACTTGAAGTCATCGGATGAGTTTTTTAAATGGGCTCCACCTCATAGGTGGAACCCATTTATTGCTTTTGCTATTCAAATTTTGTGCTAATCAACTATGTTATAAATACACAACTTCCACATCATCGTGCTGATATCTGTTATTTAGTCCATATTCTGCTTTAAAATTCCCGGCATTGATTTCTTTCTTTAATTCATTAGCTATGTTCTTATTTACTCGCTCACCATTATTATGAAATGGTTCGTGATACAAATGTATTGGAAATTCAAACAGTCCTGTGTTGGCACCGTTTAGTCCCTTCATATATAATCGCTTGCCGAGATTGTCATCTTCGTTTCCCCAACCAATAAACCGCTCATCATATCCATTCACTTCAAAATAATCCTTTCTTAATATAGCGCTAAACCCACCTCGTAATTTTGGTGCTTTTCTTTTGCTTCTCTTCCTCAGCCTGTTTGTAGCGGAATAAAATTTATCCTCAATATATTGTCTGATTATTTTGAACCTTTGCTTAAAAGTAATTATTCTAAAATCAAAAGTCTCTACCTCGTTTAATGTCAGTAGATTTGTTTGCTCTTTAGTTAGTCTTACCGGATAATTGCTAATAAAATAATTATTATTTTTCAGTAAAAAATCAACTGTTGTTTTCAAATAATTTTTTGTTACAATAACATCTGAATCAAAAAAAACAAGAATATCTCCCTCGCTTATAGCCACTCCGTTATTTCTGCTGCGTCCGGCACGAAAACCTTTGTGCTCTTGCCTTACATATTTAATCTTTATTTCAGTATTCTTTGAAATACTTTTCAGAAAGCCTAAAATGTCCTCACTTGAACCATCATCGCATATTATTATTTCATCAGGTTTCAGGCTCTGATTAAAAATGCTCGATAGGCATTTTTCCAGATATGCCAATCTATTGAAGACTGTTACTATTATCGATATTTTCATAGTCTCTCTATTATTAGTTAATTACAAATATACAATCTTTATACAAAATAATCATAAAGATTGAGCTAAACCAAATACTTCAATAAAATACAATAATCATGCTTAATATTATTTATCTATATTTTTATTAATTTTGATGCAAATAAATAGATAAATTCTTATGAAAATACTTCTTGTCGAAGACGAAAAAGATTTAGCAAAATCTATTGTGCAGTATATTGCAAAAGAAAATTACAAAATAGATGTTGCTTTTGATTATAGTGAAGCTGAAGATCTGATTCTTACTCATAGCTACGAATGTGCTCTGATTGATTTAATGCTACCGGACGGTTCAGGATTTGAACTTCTCAAAATACTAAAAAAGGTGCAACCAGAATGTGGTATAATTATTATCACTGCCAAAAACACACTCGATGATAAAATTCTTGGCTTCGATATCGGAGCTGATGATTATCTTACAAAACCTTTTCACCTTGCTGAACTCAACGCACGACTTAAATCGCTTATCAGACGAAAAAATTTTAAAGGCACTAACGAAATAATCATTAATGAAATTACTATCGATCCTAACAAAAGAGAAGTCAAAATAAACGATAAAATAATCGACCTTACCAAAAGAGAATACGATATTTTGTTGTTTTTAGTAACTAACAAAGAACGGGTTCTAACGAAAGAAACAATTGTAGAGCACGTCTGGGGCGAAGATTCTAATATTTTCAATAATTTTGATTTCGTCTATACTCATATTAAAAATTTGCGAAAAAAATTAATTGAAAATGGGTGCTCCGATTATATTCATTCTGTTTATGGTATTGGTTATAAATTTTCCTTAAATATAAAAAATGAATCTTTTAAGTAAAATAAACAAGTATTTTATAATTAATTCTATTCTGTTATTTGTTTTCATTTATCTTATTTTGTTTTTCATAATCGATAGGTCGATTAGAAAAGAAGCAGACCAACAATTAAAAAACATCTCAAAGAAAGTTGTTAATGAATTGAAACAGGGTGGAGCCGTCGATTATCCTCCATTTATTGTTATCAACAAAGCCGACACAATTCCAAACAGAATTCCTTTTTACGAGGACGTTTATATAAAATTTTACGATACCGAAGAAGATGAACCTTTTCGCCAGCTAACCACCTACGCCAATATTAAAGGTCAGGAATACGAAATCATAGCCCGCACTTCTATGCAGGAAAAAAATGAATTGTTCTTAGATATAGCACTTGTCATTTTTATTGGAATTCTTTTGCTTCTATTTACTTTTTATTTAATTAACAAAAGAGTTTCGCGATACGTCCTTTCAGATTTTTATGATACAATCAACAAAATTGAACAGTTCTCTATTTCTGACCCAAAAAACCTGAATCTGAAAAAATCAGATATAATAGAGTTCGAAAAGCTTAACAATGCTCTTTCGTTTCTTGCCGAAAAAGCTAAAAAAGAATACCGGATTTTACGGGAATTCACTGAAGAACTAAACCACGAAATTCAAACTCCAATTTCTGTCATCAAATCAAAAATCGAGTTACTTCTTCAAAGCACCCAGCTTACAGCCGATAATTATTATTTTCTGGACGCTATTCTCAAAAATCTGAACAAATTAGAAAAAATCAATAAATCTATTCTGCTACTAAATAAACTTGAAAACACAGACGTTTTCGAAGTTTCAGAAGTCGATATGAATATTGAAATAAATAATGTTATAAAAAACTTCGAAAGTTTCGGTCAATTTAGAAATTTAAGTATAGAGTTTATTAACGATTCTCCAAATAACTGCAACATTGAAATTAATCAGTCGCTATTTGGTATTCTGATTAGTAACCTTATCAGCAATGCCATTAAGTATAGTTATGAAAACTCTTCAATCAAGATATATTTTGCCAGAAAGGAGCAATACTTGGTTCTCTCTATTAGTAATTATTGCGATAAACCCAAAAGTTTAGATAAATTTTTCGATAGATTTTACAAAGAATCAGATACTTACGAATCTATTGGGTTGGGGCTTGCAATTGTTAAGAAAATTTGCACCATCTACAATATTAAAATCAAAAATTACTATGATAATAATATCTACACTGTTGAATTATCCTTTATTCCCAAAAATAGTTGATATCTTCAGAAAATCTTCAGAATTTGACCGTAATTTTGTATTGTAATTAATTGCATCATAATTATCAGCAGTTAATTACATAATTAATTAAATTGTATGTTTATTATTTTTTAGGTGTATTATGAAAATCAAAGTGATGTTGCTTGCTCTGCTTGCATTCACTTTCACTGCAGTTGCTCAAAACGCTCAGCCACAACCAAAGCAAGAAGTAAAACCTGCTCAAAAGACTGAAAAAGCTGTTGAAAAGAAAGAAGTAAAAGCTCCGGCTGCAACTGAAAAAGCTGCTACTAAACCAGAAACCAAACAAGAAGTAAAAGCTGCTAAGACAACTACTACACCTGCTACACCAGCAACTCCAGCTACTGAAAAACCAAAAACTGTAAAAGAAGTAAAGAAAGTTAAAGAAGAAAACAAAGAACAAAAAGAAAAGAAATAATATATCTTTAAAGATAAAAGGCTGCTTCTTTCGGGAAGCAGCCTTTTTTATTTTTTTATTTCTGAAATAATCTGTTACTTTTTTTGCATTGCCTTAATGCAACTGAATTTTTATACTTCTTTTATTAATTGTTCGATTATGTCTGCTGCAGAAACATTGTCTGCCTCAGCATTGAAACTTGTAACTATTCTGTGGCGAAGCACCGGCAATGCAACTGCTCGCACATCATCAATATCGGGTGTGAATCGTCCCTGAAGAGCCGCACGAGATTTTGCACCTAATATCAGATATTGCGAAGCTCTCGGTCCAGCTCCATAATTGATAAATTCCTTGATGAATTTACTACTCGATTGCTTCGGACGCGACGCTCGCACCAGCCCGACAGCATATTCTACGACATTATCCGCTACAGGCACCCGACGGATTAAATCCTGAAACTCAACGATTGATTTTCCGTCCAACACTTTATCAACTTCGGGACGCCATTCAGCAGTTGTTGTTTTTACTATTCGCACTTCTTCTTCGAAACTCGGGTAATCAAGCCAGATATTGAACATAAAACGGTCTAACTGTGCTTCGGGCAATGGATATGTTCCTTCCTGCTCAATTGGGTTTTGCGTTGCAAGCACAAAAAATGGCAACTCGAGCTTGTGAGTTTTGCCCCCGGCGGTAACCTCGTATTCTTCCATTGCTTGTAGCAATGCTGATTGTGTCTTTGGTGGTGTTCGGTTAATTTCGTCAGCAAGCACTATGTTTGCAAAAATCGGTCCACGAATAAAACGGAATTCCTTCTGACCGGTTGAGATATTTTCTTCTATTACTTCGCTACCGCTAATATCTCCGGGCATAAGGTCGGGTGTGAACTGAATTCGGTTGAATTTCAGCTCCAAAGCTTTTGCCAGAGTTCTTATTAACAAGGTTTTTGCAAGACCGGGCACCCCAATAAGCAACACATGCCCACGTGCAAACAAGGATACTATCAGTTGCTCAATTATTTCATCCTGACCAATTATTACTTTTGAAATTTCATTTTTCACCATTTTAATTGCTTTTGCAAGCTCCGCAATCTTTTCCTTATCGCTTATTCTTTCGCTCATACTTATTCATTTAAAAATTAACAAATTTTTATTGACGTTATTATAATTATGTAATTGTTACAATTTGCAAATTAATCGATTTTTTTAATATTAAAAAAAATTAACTAATATAAATAGAAATTTTTCGTCTTACTTAAAAAATTAAACTTAAAAATGGATTTTTTAAATATTCTAATACAGATTTTTGTTGAAATGTCGCCCTATATTATGTTGGGGTTGATATTTGTCGGATTGCTTAATCTATTGATAAAAAAAGAGACTATTTCAAAACATTTGGGGAAAAACAACAGTTCGTCGATAATAAAAGCCTCATTGTTTGGCGTGCCGCTTCCTTTGTGTTCTTGTGGTGTGATTCCAACTTCTGTATATTTTGCAAAAAGCGGAGCAAGCAAAGGTGCTGTGATTTCATTTCTTACATCAACACCACAGACAGGCGTCGATTCAATTATCGCAACTTATGGAATGATGGGACCAATTTTTGCTGTTTTTCGTCCCTTTGCAGCACTGTTTATGGGCATAATAAACGGCTCGCTGATTAACAGGATGTTTATTAAAGAGCAGCCGGGCAACGCATTGTTTATCGATGAGTATTCCCCGAATGAAAAACAAACTTCAATTAAAAGCAAACTTTCCGCATTTTATAAATATTCGTTCGTTGAATTTTTAGATGATATTGCCCCACAATTTGCTTTGGGACTTTTGATTGCTGCTGCCATAACGTATTTTATTCCGGACAACTTTTTCAGCGGTAGCATTATTCAGGACGGTTTGCCGGGTATGCTCGCTGTTATTCTAATTGGGGCGCCAATGTATATTTGCGCTACTTCGTCTATTCCGATTGCAATGAGCCTGATTGCTAAAGGCTTTTCGCCGGGTGTAGCATTCGTCTTTTTGGCTGTCGGACCTGCAACAAATGCCGCTTCTTTCGTAATTTTGATGAAAGTCTTAGGCAGGAAAGTTGCTTTTTCTTATTTGCTATTATTAATTATTACCGCTATACTTTTTGGCTACCTGCTGGATTATATCTTCCTTGTTTCGGGTGTGAACCCATTGTCGCAGTTGTCCTCTACGCAACACCACCACACCTCAGAAATAAACAGTTTCTATGTTGTGGTTTCGGTTGTTTTTCTTGTATTTCTTGCTATGTCTTTTTATAGAATATATATCAGGAAGTATTTCCAAAAAACAAAGGAAATTGATATGATAACTCTCAAAGTGAAAGGAATGAACTGCAATCATTGCGTCAGCAATGTTACAAAAATTATTCAATCTGTTCCCGGTACCTCAAAAGTGGAAGTTAATCTTGCAACAGAAACTGCAATAATTGAAGGTAATCCCGATTTAGCCCAAATCAAAAAATTAATCGAAGAAGCGGGCTATAGCGTTGAAATAAATAAATAGTTATTTCCTCACTTTTTTCATTCTGTTGGTGAATAATTAAGTTTATTCATCCTACCTTTATTAACTTGCTTATTTTTTAAATTCTTGTTAATTTTCAGTTTATTTTCTTTGCACATTTGAAAAATGGATGACGAAATTGTATCGAAACGCAAAAAGAGTGTAATTATTCTCCCGGCGTTTGTGTTGTTGATTATTCTTGGGGCTTATCTCGGCTATCAGCATTTTTCTTCCAATACTGATGATTCAACTATTGCCGATACTACCAGCACAGATTCAATTAATGACGACAGAGAATTTATCGAAGCGGTTATTCCAATCGTAGATTCTACTGAACAATATGTAATAGTTAGTTCGCCCGACGACCTGTCTGTTGCAATCGACAATTCTGCCGGAAAAGGAGTTAAGCAAATCTATAACGGTCGCCGTATTAATATCGCTGTTACTGGTGTGGATAGTCGCTTGGGAACGAACACACGGCACGCAGATGCAAACCACATTATTTCTTTACTTATTGATAGCGGCAAAGTCGAGCTATTTGCCATTCCAAGAGATACCTATGTGGACTGCGGCTACGACGATAGTACCGGACTTAACAAACTAACCGTGTTGCGCGCTGGCGCCGGACGTGAACGCTATCTGTGCGAACTTGCCAGAATTGCCCGACTTGACAAAATTCACTACTGGGTAGAATTCGGTTTTTCTCAGGCTATGGGATTAATTGAACTGCTCGGGTATAGCAATCCTAAAGCTACTTTGCGAGTGCTTCGCTCTCGTAAAGGGCTCGGCGGAGACGACTACCAACGCGTCTACAACCAATCGCAATTTATTCGCCAATCTATTCTCCGCCATTTTGCAAAACTCGATGGACAACTCGGGGCTTTGCTCATTCGTGCCGGGCTTGCTCTTGTCGAGACAAATCTATCTTTCGATGTTGTGAACGATCTTTATAAACAGATGAAAGATAAAGGTTTTCCTCATTCAGCATCTGATATTAAAGTGTTTGTGCGTCCTCCGGTTCCTATTGACTATAAAGTTTATGATTTTACTGATGAAGAAACAATTGCCGAACTCCGAAATAAAATCGATCGGTTCTATCGCTACAACGAAGCAAACGCCGATAGCAATGATCGCAATTTTGTTGTAAATCCACTTCGTGTTTTGCAAAAAGCAATCGCTTCTGCTGCTGCAGATACTGCCCGCAATCCTCAAGCCTCTATCAACAAACTTCAAACTTACTTTGACCAGCGTTCCTGGTACCAAATTGACGATTTGGATGAACGCACCAGAGTGCGTAACGAAATGGCTGAAATTTTAATTGCGGCTTATCACAAAAGAAAGAAAACTGATGAAGCAAATAAAATTAGAAATATTATTGAAATTGAAAATAAATTATTGAAAAACAAGCAAATCTCTGATAAATATGAAGAAAGTGATAATAGCCCGACACGCTAAATCCAGTTGGGACAATCCAGATTGGAACGACTTTGAACGTCCGCTAAATAATCGCGGACTGCGGGATGCTCCTTTTATGGCACAAATTGTAGCTAAATTAATCGATAAACCCGATTTAATTATCAGTTCCCCGGCTGTCCGGGCTGCTACCACTTGCCGCTTTTTTGCCGATGCTCTGAAATACGACGAAAGTAAAATTCTTTACGATGAAAACATTTATTCTAATGGCGTTCGCTATATTTTAAATCTTCTTTCATCACTCGATGAAAATATTGCTTCAGTTATGATTTTTGGACATAATCCCGATATTACTTCGCTATTCTCCCGGCTTACCGGCGAATATATCGACAATGTTCCTACTTGTGGTGTGTTCGGTGTTGCCTTTGATATTGATAGCTGGAAAAAAATTGATGATGAAAACGGTAAATTGCTTTTCTATGAATACCCTAAAAAGCATTTCAAAGGTGATAAGTCAATCATCGATTAATCAATGCTTTTGCGTGCAATTGCCACAAGTATACGCAAAACGGCATAATCAATTTCCTCTGCTAAATTATCCCGAAGCTTGCTGAGTGTGATAGCAGGCTTTTTGTATATTATTTGCTTTATTCTGTTAAAAGTATTGCTATTTGTTAGGAGTTGCCAATCGAATGAAATTTGGTCGTTCATTATTCCATCCTGTACAAGTCTTGCAATCGTTCCTTTATCAGTGTTATAAATTTTAGCAATTTCCTCAATTCTCAATTTTTCTTTGAACAACTTTACAATCTTAATTAGTTCTTCGTCAATAATCTGCTCTTCCTCGCTTTGCTCGAAATCTTGATTTATCGCTCTGTAAAAATCCTGCCCATATTTTTCCATAATGTAACGGCTAATGCCGGGCACCTGGCAAAACTCTTTGTAGCTAATATGCGGTTTGAGGGCTATTTCTCTAAGTGCTTTGTCGCTTGCAACCGAACGTTCAGTAATTCCTTCGCTTTTTGCTATTTGATGTCTGATAGCCTTTAGTTTTTCCATAAAATCATTGTTTGATATTGGCTCATCCAAAGCTTTTCCTATGTAATGCAAACCTTCAGGAGTAATACTCAATATAGGATACATTCCGGCAGATACTTGAAGCAGTCGTCTCGAAATTGCATTCTCTATCGCGTATTTTATGTCGTATTCGGAAAAATCGCTCAAAGCACCAAATAGCTCAACTTCATCCAACTGATATTTTCTTAATTTCGCGTTGCTTTTGCCTTGTAGCAATTGAATAAATACCGTTTTCCCAAATTTATTGTTAATCTGGCAAACTGCATTAAGCAAAGTCTTTAAAATAAACTCACGTTTCTGCAAAGTAGCCTTCGTATGGCTTTTGCTTGTGCAGGATGAACAACGCCCGCAAGTTGAACTGTAGCTGTCATCCCGAAAATAGTCAAGTATGTAATTTCTTTTGCAATTTGTTGTATATGCATAGTTGATAACATTATTCAATTTCGAAAAAGCAATTTTGCGTCTTTCCAGAAGTTCATTGTAATTGATTTTGTTTGCTAATACTGCTTTCGAAGTCTCTAACAATTTTATTTCTCCGGCAAGCGAGCCGTTATCGAATTCAATAAAACGTAGAACAGACAAAGTTTTCAATGTATCTTCGAGTGTTTTCTGATGGACATTGAATTTCATAATAGTTTGAGCAATGTCTAATTCCACAGGGCGACGAAATGCCTCAGCAGAAACTTGCTTTAATATTGCAGTCAGAGCTGTGCGGCGTTCTTCAGTTGTGTTTTGCAGAAAATTTCTTACCTCATCCATTGTCGCAAGAAATTGTATCTGGGCTGAAGCGTTTCGGCGCGATAATTCAATTATTTCTGCTCTTTCAAGAATTTCAAGCGACGACGCAAAGCGTCCTTCGCTAATTGCTGCCTGATTTGCCAGTTCTGCCACTGGCAAAGCAATTCGCTTGCTTTGGTCGGCACAACTGATTAGCGTAATAAAAACTTTTTCTATATCCTCTTGCTCGGGATAGCGATTTGCAATAAAAAATTCCTGCAAAGCGACATCCTGATTATTGTGTAGCAAATAACAATTTGCTGGACGACCGTCCCTGCCGGCTCGCCCAGCTTCTTGATAATATGCCTCGAGTGTGCCCGTATAGTCGCAATGAATAACGTTTCTGACGTCTGGCTTATCTATTCCCATTCCAAATGCGTTTGTTGCTACAATTATCGGTATTTCGCCAGATAAAAACAAATTTTGAGAAAGTGTTCTTTGCTCTGCTGGCATTCCAGCGTGATATGCAACACACTGAAAACGCAAATTTCCCAATTGTTTTGCTACTTCTTCCACTCTGTTTCGTGAACCGCAATATATAATTGTCGAACCTTTTGGGGTCGATTTTAGTATTTCCTTTATTTTTTCAATTTTCTGGGTTGTTTCCACTGTGTGATAAGATAAATTCGGTCGGTCGAACCCTTTTACAAATTTTTTCACATTTTTCATTCGCAGATAACGAACTATGTCTTCCTGCACTTCTGCGCCAGCAGTTGCAGTAAAAGCCGAAATCGGGCGTATGTCCAAATTCTCCAGAGATTTATAAATGTTCAGGTATGCAGGACGGAAGTCGTGTCCCCATTCGGATATGCAATGAGCTTCGTCCACTGCAAGAAATGAAATATTAATATGAACGAGCAATTTCTTGAAAAAGTCATTTTCCAATCGTTCTGGTGCTATATATACTATCTTGTATTGCCCTGACAAGATATTTCGCATTCTTTCCTGCAACTGCTCGAATGGAAGCGAACTATTGATGTAGGTTGCAGGTATTCCACGCCCGACTAATGCATCCACCTGATCTTTCATCAATGCAATTAATGGAGAAATTACGATTGCTGTGCCATCGAGCATAAGTGAAGGTATTTGATAGCAAATGGATTTTCCTCCACCGGTTGGCATAATTGCAAGTGTATCATTCCCGGCAAGAATAGACCTGATTATTTCCTCTTGCCCCGAGCGAAATGATTTATATCCAAAATATTTTTCTAAAACTTCAATAGGTTCCATTCTTAAAAATAATCATTATTTTTCTTTTTTATTGCATAACTCATCGAATATATCAATTGATTAATTTTCATAGATTTATTAATTTGCACTTCTTTTAAATTGCTATTTTTGAATTAATTACGGAATGGATAATGAGCGTTAGAGTAAGATTTGCTCCTTCCCCAACTGGATATCTTCACGTTGGTGGGCTACGAACAGCACTTTACAACTACCTTTTTGCTCGTCATCACGGTGGGCAATGCGTTCTGAGAATAGAAGATACCGATAGAACTCGTTTCGTCGAAAATGCACAAGAAAACTTGATTAAGTCTCTTCGCTGGGCTGGGATTGAATTCGACGAAAGCCCCGAAGTCGGTGGTCCTTATGGTCCTTATGTGCAATCTGAAAGATTTGATTTATATCGCAAATATGCCACTGAACTATTAGACCGTGGCGCGGCATACTATGCTTTCGACACGCCCGAAGAGCTGGACGCTATGCGCGAGCGTCAGCAAAAAGCTGGAATTGCTCCCAAATACGACCGTTCAACTATGCGAAATCAATTCACACTCGGTCAGGAAGAAACTCAACGCCTGATCGATAGCGGTGCTCCTTACGTTATTAGAATGAAGGTGCCGATTACCGGGGAAATTCGTTTCAGCGATTTAATCCGTGGCGAGGTGGTTGTTTCGGGTAAGGACGTGGACGACCAGATTTTACTGAAATCAGATGGCTTCCCTACCTATCACCTTGCTAATGTTGTGGACGACCATTTGATGAAAATCACACACGTTATTCGTGGTGAAGAATGGCTACCCTCGACCCCGAAGCACGTTCTGCTTTACGATGCTTTCGGTTGGGAACGCCCGCAATTTGCTCATCTGCCATTGCTATTGAACAAGGACAAAACCAAACTTAGCAAGCGTCAAGGTTCTGTTGCTGTGGAAGATTTTGTGGAACGTGGCTATTTCAAAGAAGCTTTCGTTAATTTTATTGCTCTGCTTGGGTGGAATCCTACTGCCGACCGCGAAATTTTCTCTATGGATGAACTTATAGCAACATTCTCCCTCGAAAAAGTAAATAAAGCCGGTGCTGTTTTCGACACACAGAAGCTTGATTGGATGAATTCGCAGTATTTGCGTGCCTTCGAGCCTGCTGAACTTGTTCAACGTCTCAAACCTTATATGTCCGAAGAGATACTTGGTAAATTCAATGATGAATATATAGAAAAAGTTATTGTTCTCTTGCGTGAAAGAATCGACATACTTCGCGACGTGCTTACTTTCGGCGACTATATGTTTGATAAACCAAAGAGCTACGACCCGGATTATTTGCAAAAGCACTGGAAAGACACTACTCTTGAACTTATAAAACCACTGATTGACGTTTTTCGTTCCGTCGATATCTGGGAGCACAAGCAGCTACACGACGAAACAATGAAATACGTTGAAAGTCGTTCTGTTAAGCTAAAAGATGTTATTCATCCTATCCGTGTGATGATTACCGGTAAATCTGTTGGTGCTGGTATGTTCGAAACAATGGAAGTGCTCGGAAAACAGGAATGTATAGAACGCTTCGACCTCTTTGTGGAACAGAAAGAAAAAGGGTTGCTCTGATTTATGTTTTTGCGCAATTTCATAGCAAAAATTCAGACTCTTACAAATATGACCCAAAATGAAATTTTGGCGGTTCTGTTCATCTTTGGTTCAGGATTGGCTGGTTTTGGCTTGAAATTGCTTGATGCAAACAAGTTGTTGATTTCTACTGATACATACAATTCAGCAATTGATAGTGCTATGAAGGTGGAGCGTTCCACCTTCGTTAGCACTGATTTCCAGAATAACCCAAATCCTGCACTTGTTCCTGCCGACACTTTAAAGCCAAAGGAAACGTTTTTTCCAGCTTCGGGCACATCTTCAAAAAAATCTGAATTCACCGGAATTGTTAATATCAACACAGCCTCGAAAGTTCAGCTTATGAAACTTCCCGGTATTGGCGAAAAAACTGCTCTTGCAATTATTGAATACCGAAGCAAACAAAAATTTAACTCAACTGAAGCAATCATGAATGTTAAAGGCATTGGACCGAAAAAGTTCGAAAAAATTAAAAACAACATTACGGTTCAATGAAGTGCCACCACTTGGCGTATATATTCACTTCCCTTTTTGCAAAAGAAAATGCCATTACTGCGATTTTTATTCAATTACTAATCTTCAGGAAATTCCAAATTACATTAATTTCTTGCTGTTGGAAATACATCGTCGTTCCCAATCAATTGCTGAACAATTTTCGGTAAAAAACAGAGCAATCAACTCAATCTTTATTGGTGGCGGCACTCCATCGTTGATTAATCCGCAAAATATCGAAAAAATACTTTCATCAATAAATAAATATTTCGTTATTTCTTCGGATGCCGAAATTACTCTCGAATGCAATCCTGCCGCAAGCGATGCAAAATTCTTTGCTGAATATGCTACGCTTGGAATAAATAGAATTAGCATAGGTGTGCAATCATTCATTGATGACGAACTTCGTTTTTTGCAGCGACTGCACTCAGCTGCTGAAGCAAGGACAACTATCGAAACAGCACAAAAATATTTCAACAATATTTCTATAGACTTGATTTTCGGGCTACCCGGACAAACTTTCGCTGATCTCCAAAAGTCGCTTTCGCAAGCAATAGCGTTTGAATTGCCACATATTTCATACTATGCTTTAATCTATGAACAAGGCACACCGTTGCACAATGATTTGCTTTCGGGCAAAGTTCTGCCAATCTCCGACGAAGAGAGTGCCGATTTTTATTTACAAATCAGCAACACTCTACGATCCTGTGGTTACGAACATTACGAAATTTCAAATTTTGCTCGTCTGGGTTTCCGTTGCCGCCACAACATAAAATACTGGACTTGCTCGGACACTCTTGCTTTCGGAGCCTCTGCTGTTGGTATGCTCGACGGTTTTCGCTATAAAAATGTGCCCGATGTATCAAAGTATTTCACTTTGTTGAATGAAGGAAATCTTCCGGATGAATTTTGCGAGAAACTAACGTTTGATGAACGCTTAACCGAAAGTATCTTTCTTTCACTTCGTTCTCTTGGCTTGAATTTTCAGGATTTTCACGAACAATTCGGTATTGATTTATCAACAATTTTGAATAAGGAAATTGAAATTTTAGTTGCTTCAAATTTAGCAGAATTTGAAAATAAAACACTAAAACTAACGCCAAAAGGTTATTATATTTGCGATGAAATAACTTTGCGTTTATTGAAAATAATCGAGAAAGCAAATGTTCAAAATATTCGATAGATATTTATTAAGAGCCCATATTGCCCCGTTTCTCTTTGGTTTCTGCACAGTGATTTTTCTGTTTCTTATGCAGTTTTTGATGAAGTATCTGGATAAGCTCGTTGGCAAAGGAATAGACGTTTGGGTTATTCTGCAACTTATCGCTTATAATATTGCCTGGATGGTGGTGCTTGCTGCACCTATGGGAGTGCTGTTTTCAACTTTGATGGCTTTCGGCAATTTGTCCTCCAACCACGAAATAACTATTATAAAAGCAAGTGGCGGTAGCCTTATCAGAATGATGTTTCCGATTGTTATTGTTTCTGCATTTTTAACGGTTGCTTTGTTTTGGTTCAATGATAAAATTCTTCCGGAGACCAACCTCCGCGCTAAAACTCTTATGGGCGATATTACTCGCACAAAACCAACTTTCATTTTAGAGTCGGGGCAGTTTTCCACCGAAATCGAGGGTTATACAATTATTGCTCGCAACGTCGATTCATTAACCGGGCTACTTCGCGGGGTTACTATCTACGATCTGACCGGAATGGCTTCTCGCAATATTATTTCTGCCGATACCGGAACTTTGAATTTTACGCCGGACTATAGCAAACTTATTCTGAAGCTTCGCAATGGCGAAATTCATCAACTTCAATCAGGCAGAGCCAGCAACTATAAGATTGTCGAATTTGTTGATTATCAAATAATGATGAACGCAAGCGGTTTTTCCTTCCAGCGTTCAGATATTGACGGCACTGCACGTGGCGACCGCGAAATGCGAATAAGCGATATGCAGCAAATTGTTAATGAATCTATGAAATACGTTGAAATTGCCCGAAATAACAAATCAAAAACTATTAACGCGCACCTTGATTACATTCTTCATAGCAAAGCACCATTGGAAACCGACGAGTCTCGTGTTGTTTCCAGCAATTTTGCTTATGTTGATACAGCGTGGCAGGCTCGCACCAGCCGAATTTCTCAAAGATTGAGTTTTCTGGAAACAACTGTTCGCTCTAATTCCTTTGCCGAAAGGGACTACACTTTACGTGCAAATCAATATTTGGTCGAGATTTACAAAAAATATGCTATTCCGTTTGCTTGTTTTGTTTTCGTTTTTGTTGGTTGTCCGCTGGGAATTATCACTCGTCGAGGAAATTTCGGAATTAGTGCTTCCATTAGTCTCGGTTTCTACATATTCTACTGGGCTTGCCTTATTGGCGGGGAAAAATTAGCCGATCGCGGTTACATTGATCCTTGGCTTGCTATGTGGGCTGGGAATATTATTATTGGTATTATAGGAATTATTCTAACTCTTCGCACAAGCTACGAAACTCTTGAATTTCTCAAAATATCGAATTATATAAAACGCAAATTTGCTTCTAACTAACTTTTTCGTATTCTGCTTTCATCAACGCTATTTCAAATTTGTTGAGTGATTTTCCGCGCCTCTTCATCATTGCCTGTGCTGTTTCGATGGCTTGCTCGAAATTGTGAATCCTGCTTCCTTCGCCGCCGCCCCACGTAAACGACGGTATTTGGCTTGGGAAAAATCCTGAATGAAACAAATTGCAATGTATGCCGCAAGTCGTTCCGGTAGTGAATTGCGAGTTGATAGCTGTTTTGGTGTGGTCGCCCGCCATCAGTCCAATGAACATCTTGTCCGTAGGGACTCGCTTGCCGGGCAATCTCATAACTATATTGGAATATGTGTTTTTTAAATCGGAATTGTTTGTGTCTGCTCCGAAATTCACCCATTCACCTACGAACGAATGACCTAAAAATCCTTCGTGTTGCTTATTGGAATATCCTTGGAATACTACTGCTTCCACTTCGCCGCCCACTTTGCAATATTCACCGAATGAGCAATTTTCATATATTTTTGCTATTGCTTTAATGAGAGTTTTCTTTCCGATGTATGCAGGACCAATAATTACACTGTTTGCCATAATTTTTGCTTCGTCGTCTATGATGATTGCCCCTTTGCTTGCGTCAAGCACTGCGCCCGGCATAATTTCAACATCCCGACCAACGTAAATTTCATTTCCTATCAGATGAGTGCCAAAAAATGGGTTTGTAATGTTCTTTATTTGTTGAAGTCGCTCTCTGATCAGTAGCAAATCATAATTAATTTGCTTGCCGTTTAAGTCAATTATTTCCCAGATATAATTAACAGTTTTTATTTCAATCTCGACATTGATTTTTTCGCTTTCTTTATCAGAAAACTGCTTGAATTCTGCAACTATTTTGTTTTTGCAACTGAACGAAATATCTTTTGAGTGATTTGCCGAAATGATAAATTTAATTTCTTCTATAAGCGAAAAGTCTGGAATAATGTTTCCATCAATAAATAAAACGTTTTTCCTGAACGAAGGATTTTTGATGTCATTTCGCTCTAAAAACGAGGACTTCAGCAATTCTTCACTTTCGTAAGCAAACGAAATATCAGGAAGGAGCAATTTCCAGCGTTCATAATTCTTCAAACAACCGCACAAAAATTCATACGAAGGATGAAGAACAGAAAACGGGTATAAGTTTTCCAACTCCTTTGGGTCGCGCAGAACAATTGTATTAATCATAATATTGCTCCAATTACCAGGGAAGTATTTTATTTAAGGCAGTATCAGTGAGCCGAACAATTCCTCGACGCGACGACATAGCAAAGATTATGCTTCCATCGCCCGTTACCGCAGGCACAGTATAAAATGTATCAATTTCGTTCAGTGAACGGTCTTCAATCAACTTTCCGTTGTCGTTGTCCAAGAAAAATATTGCAGCTCCGTTTGGATTTGTTCCGACAATTGCTGATTTTGATTTGCCGATAAGTAGTGGAGAAGTAGCAGACATCGAAAGAAAAATCCTCCAGTTTTGCTTGCCTGTTCTGCTGAACGAGAAAATGCCGCTCATTGTTTCGCCCACTCCGGTATTATAGCCAATTACGTAAGCATTTTGTTCGCTTGCTGATAAATATCTTGGGAAAACAGGCAATTCCTGACGCCATTTCTCAAAACCTCGCTTGTCGTAACAAATAAGAAGTGAGCCGCTTTTGCCCGCATTTTGCATAACACCAATAAGATAAATATTGTCGCCGCTTACCACCGGATTTCTGATTATTCTTACAAAATCAATCGGCTTGTTATATTTCTCTTTCCCGTTTTTGTCTATCATTACTAAATTATCTGTATCTCCAAATGTATTCTTTGTCAGGACAAAATATACATTCCCGTTTTCGTCCGCGGCAAAGGACCTCGAAATTGAAGTATTATATTGCTTTTGAAATATCAATTTCCCATCGAACGATACTTTCAGCAGTTTGCCGGTTGTTGTTCCTATGAGCACTCCATCTTTGGTAACCAACACATCAGAAAACATTTCGAACGGGTCGAAATCATCAGAAAATTCATATTCCCAGCGTTTTTCTCCCCGATTATTGAATGAATAAAGTATTGGCTTTAGCGAAACAAAATATATGTTCTGTTCGTGGTCTGCTGCTGGTCTGGTCGAAACTGGTGTGCTATCGGGCACAATAAATGTTGATTTGAGAATATCTTTCGAAATAAATGCAATTGTTCCGTCTGCACTTATCAAGTAATAATCGTTGTTTCCAACTACGAGCGGTTCAATCTGGCTTCCTGCATACAAAGCTGTGTCGGATTTGCCATTGAAGTTTTTGGCTTCTAAAACGTTTGTGGAAAACCTTTTGTATCCGGAATAATCATTCGAGCGCGTGAAACTGCCGCTTACATTGAAAACACCTTCTTTGAACGGATTGCCGCAAGATGAAAGAATTACTGAAATCACTAATATTAAAATTATGCTTTTTTTCATTTTAGACTTTCTCGTATGTAATTTAAAGTATAAAAATATAAATGAATTTGCTCAAATGCAAGAAAAAATAAGTAGGAATGCAATTATCTCAGTATATAAAAAAAGAGACGCAAATAATAGCGTCTCCTTTCCAAAAATATAATTTCAATTATTAGAGTTTGTGAATTGCATCAACAGGGCAAACAGAAACGCATTGTGGTTCGTCGAAATGACCAACGCATTCAACGCACTTATCTGGATCAATCATTGTATGCTCGTCGCCGTCATATATGGCTTGAACTGGGCATTCAGGTTCGCAAGCACCACAGGAGATGCATTCATCGTTAATGAACATTGCCATTTTAATATCCTCCTAAACAACTTTAATTAGTTTTACAAAATTTCGTATTTAGTTTAAACTAAATAACTTACGTTATTTCGTTTATATTTACAAATTTAAGTAAAAAAATTATTCTACCAAAAAATATATGAAAAATCAATAAAATAGATTTCACGAGTTTATTATCTCAATTTTTTAAAATAAGGCAAATGCAAATAAAAAAGTCAGGACTGAATTTGCCCTGACTTGGTTATAAATTAGATGTTCAATTATTTTTCTTCTTCCGTTTGCTCGCTGTCTTTGTTTGGCATCAAAATTTTATCAATAATACCGTATTCAAGAGCTTCTTCGGGTGTCATATAATAGTCGCGGTCAGCGTCTTTGCGGATTTTATCGACATCCTTGCCTGTATGTTTTGCAATAATGCTGTATAAATTATCACGCATTCTGATAATTTCGCGAGTGTAAATTTCAATATCAACTGATTGTCCTTGCGTTCCGCCCGATGGCTGATGCATAAGAATACGGGAATTTGGCAACGCATACCGCTTGCCTTTGGTTCCGGCACACAGCAAAACCTGAGCCATAGAAGCACACATCCCAATAGCAATAGTTGTAATATCTGGCTTTATGTATTGCATTGTGTCGTATATTGCAAGTCCGGCGCTCACACTTCCACCCGGAGAATTAATATATAAGTGTATGTCTTTTTTAGGGTCTTCGCTCGCTAAGAAAAGCAACTGGGCTATGACAAGCTCCGAAATATGGTCATCAATTGGTCCGCCAAGAAAAATAATCCGGTCTTTGAGCAACCGTGAATAAATATCATAAGAACGTTCGCCACGACTTGTTTGTTCGATTACAATTGGCACTAATTGGTCATTCATATTCTTCCTATTAATAAATTATACAGTAATAAAACGAGAAGACGAACAAAGAGCGAAACAATTTCATTCTGCTTTGTCTAATTCTACAAAAAATATTGAGCCTTCGTTAGGTTTGCTTTCCACCCAGATTCGTCCCTTGTGGTAGTCGATAAACTCTTTGCAAAGCAGCAGTCCCAGTCCGGTGCTTGATTCGTCTTCGGTTCCGGTGCGGGAAACTTTTTCGGCAGGGTTGAACAACTTGCGTTTGAGCTCGTCATCCATTCCGATACCATAATCTTTGATGGAAATAACATATTTATTCCCACTTTCAGTAATTCTTATCTCAACTTTTGCACCTCGAAACGAAAATTTGAGTGCATTCGAAAGCAAATTGCGGAAAATTGTATTCAGCATTTGCAAATCGCCAAACACATAAGCATCGTTTTCTATTCCAAGATATAAAGTTACTTCCTTTAATTTGAAACTATTTATAAGTAAATCAGTAACATTTTTTAATACCAATCGAATATTAAGCCTTTCAGGGTTAAATTGTTTTTTTCCTCTTTGCACTCTTGACCATTCGAGCAGATTTTCGAGCAATTCGAGAATATTCGAAGCAGATTTGTGCATATTCTCGGTATATTCCTGCAATTCTGTTAGCGTAAGTTCTTTAAGATTCTCGGAAAACAATTTGGACATACCGACAAATGAAGAAATTGGTCCTTTTAGGTCGTGAGCAATAATCGAAAATAGCCTATCCTTCTGGTCAATATTTTCTTTCAATTTTTCACGACTTTCAATTAACTCATTTTCATATTGCTTTTTCTCTGTTATGTCTGTTACTGCCCCAATTTGATAGATTACACCAGGCTCGTCCGGCTTTGTAAATGGTTTGATGTGGTCTAAAATCCAGCGTATTTCGCCAGAATTTCTCAATATTCTATATTCAGCTTTTATTTCTTCTAAGTTATTTAAACGAGGAATAATTTCATCCCTAAATTTCTTTAAATCTTCTTGATGTATTATTTTTAAGATTGTTCTATAAGCATCCTTGTAATCACTTAATTTGTAGCCCGTTATTTTTTCGAAACCACCCAGCAGCCATAATACATCTATCTCTCCATCGGGCATTACTTTCACCAGATAAACATAATCGGTAATCATCTCCGAAATCATTTTATAGCGTTCGTTAGTTTCGCTAAGCATTCTCTCAAATGCTTTCTTATCTGTTATGTCGCGCCCGACAACAACTAAGCCTTTGCGTTCACCATTTTCAATAATGGGTATTTTAATTACGTCAAAAATTCTGCTTTCGCCATCCGGAGTTGGTATTATTTCATCACCGCGAATTGGCTTGGCTGCTTTCCACGCTTTTTCATCAGAGAAAATACAATATTCGAGTGCATCTTTATAAAATGGTGCGTATTTAGCAAGTTCTGCATCAGTCTTTCCGCGATAATCAACATTTTCTAATCCAAAAAGCTTCAAGTTGAAATCATTGGTAATTATCCATCGACCTTCACCATCTTTAAAAGTAATTATATCTGGAATTGTATTTATCAAAGTTCGCAGTCTCAACTCGCTTTCCTGCAAAGCACTCTCAATGAGCATTTTTTCGGTAACATCTTCGATTAGCGTTGCGAACTGAAGCTTACGTGGTGAAAAAGCAATTACTTTGAAGTATTTATCTAATTCTTGCGAATATTTCGTAAACTTTTCGACTGTCGAATTTAGTGCGACATCTCCGTATTTCTCGATCCAGTAAAACTCAGTTTCCGGGAGCACTTCTTTTACTCTCTTGCCAATAATATTCTCCCTTTTCAAACCTGTTAATTTTTCAAAAGCTGAATTGACATCAAGAAACATATAATCAACCGGATTTCCATCATCGTCGAGAATAATTTCGTGAAGAGCCAGTCCCTGATCCATTTTCTCTATTAGTTCCCGGTATTTTTCTTCACTTTCGCGAAGCCGCATTTCGGCAATCTTTCTCTCCGTTATGTCCTCTATTGTCCCTTCGTAATACAAATCTCCATCTTCATCAACTACTTTCTTGCCTATATCTCTTACCCAGATAATTGACCCGTCTTTGCGAACAAATCTATATTCTTCCGCAATCATATCAGTTGTCCCGAATTGTGCAGTTTGCACAACCCGTAATTCAGGCACAGCATAAAGGCTAAAAGCATTAACTTTTTTGAGCTCTTCAAACGATTCATAACCTGATAGATTAATTAATGCTTTGTTTGCATAAACGATTGTTCCGTCTGGCTTAGACTTGTATATTCCTACTGGCAAATCATCTAATGAAAAATGAATCTCAGCTGAAATCTCTGAATTAGACATATTCGCTTCTTCTCCTTCAATATTTGTTTGAAGGTTTTTATTAGATTTTTTTGTATGCCCTTTGTGATTTTTCATTTTAGGACTGAAAATATTTATGCTTCAATATAATTATTAATAAATTAATACATAATTAATAGAAAGTTAATAATTGTTAATGATGAATAAATGGAAAAATTACGAAGTACTAATCGGTTTTATCGAATAATTGAGTTAAATTGATTGAACTTACTACAAGGGATTCAATTTGATTATCTTCCCGTCTTACTGGATCTATGAAATAGATGAATTTTTCAAAATGTCCATCTGTTGCCGGTATTTCCAATTCAACCTGCGAACTTTCACCGCCAAAAGCCTTTAATAATTTCTCGAAAAGCAAATCTTTAAGATGTGCAGGAAATATTTCGTATATTCTTTTTGTGTTATCTAACTCGATACCAAAAAATTTCTTTACATCTTTTTCAAAACTCTTGTTGAAAGCAATAATGTTATAATTAGTATTAAGCAGGACAAAAGACTGACGCGTGTTGTTCAAAATTGCGTTCAACTTTCGTTCAGATTCTGCAAGTGCTTGCTGTTGTTGGAGTAAGGCTCTATCGACTTCCTTTCGATTTGTAATGTTAATTAGTGAGCATATAATGAAATTTTCGTTATTGAGTTTGAGTTTCTTTGAAAAAAGTTCTAAAATAAACTCCTCTCCGTTCTTCTTTCTTTCACTGGATTCAACAAAAAACTCATAATTTAGAACATTCGAGTAGTAATTATCAAATAGCTTTTTCAGTAAATCCGAACTTAAAAACAATTCAGCTTTTTTACCAATTAGCTCACCCTTTTTGTATCCAAACATTTTGCAAGCACTTTGATTAATTGCAACTACAGTAGCGTTTGTGTCAATTATTACAATTCCTTCGACCACTGATTCAAAAATCATCTGATACTGCTGCATACTTATTTCGGTTTGCATCTGAGCCTGCTTCAAATCAGTAATGTCGCGGGCAATTCCGTCAATTTGATATATTCTTCCGTTCTTGTCAATTTTTCTTGTTAATTTATCTAAAATATATCTAATCTGTCCATCTAATCTGTTTATCCTGTAAACAACTTCGAGTTGAGGTGTGTCCTCCAGCCTCGCTATAGCATTATAAAAAATATTCAAGTCGTCCGGGTGAATTAATCCAAACCATAAATTGTTCATTTTAGAAAGATTTTCAATTTCAATTCCATATACTTTTTCGACAGCTTTGTTAACATATAACAGCTTCATTATCGGATATGAAACTGACCACACAATATCGTCGATGAAATATAAAATTTCGTTGAGATGTTCTTCCTTGGCGCGGAGTTCTCTCTCGATCTGTTCTAATTTAGATTCTTTTTCATACAACTCCTGAGTAATTTGATTTATCTTTTCTTGTGTTTTATCAATAGTTTCATTAAGAATTGCAATACTTTCGAAATACGAATAATCACTTTCATAAATAAGAGAGGATTTTTCAACTCTATACATAAGAGCAGAAATAATTTTCTCCGCTTGCTTCAATTTTTTCTGTAATTCAGCAATAGGATTGGGGATTTCATTATTTTGATTTTGATGCATCGATTGCTTAATCCTCTGCCGGAATATCTACAAAAAAAGTTGTTCCTTCATTCAATTTACTTTCAACTGCAATTTTCCCACCCATCTTTTCAATAAAATCACGACAAATTACAATGCCCAGACCAGTTCCTTTCTCTTTTTCTGTTCCGGGTGTCGATTGCACCTTTTCAAGCGAAAAAAGTTGCAATATTTTCGCTTCATCCATTCCAACTCCTGTATCAGAAACAGATAAGCGAACAAACGGCTTCCCATCGATTGAAACTTTCTCAGCATTAAGTGTTACTTTCCCGCCCTTGTGAGTGAATTTTATTGCATTAGAAACAAGATTCCTTACAATTGTAGCCATCATATTATTGTCGAAGAGTGCATAAGTGCTAACTGGAACGTTATTTTCAATAGTAATGTTTTTCAATTCTGCCTGCTGGTTTAGTGTTAATAGTGTTCCACCTATAATAGATGCCAGATCTTCATTTGTGATGTTCATCTGAAGTCGTCCCATTTGCGAACGCGACCACTCAAGCAAATCTTCAAGAAATTTATATGTTTGCTGTGCAGTGTTATTTAATGAACGAACCATATCTGCTAACTCGTCCTTGCTAAATTCATCTAAGTGGTGATTAATAATATCTGTCATTGTCAATATCCCGGCAAAAGGACTCTTTAGATCGTGCGAAACAATCGAAAAGAATTTATCTTTCATTTCATTTAGTTTTTTCAATTCTTCATTGCTTTTCCGCAGAAATGTTTCATTTTGAATAAGTTGTAAATATAATTTATTCAAATGTTGCGACTGAGTTTCTAAATCTTTATATGCTTTGGTAATCTGTTCGTTTTTTTGAAGTAGTTCAGTGTTTTGCTCTTTTATCAAATCTTTTGAGTTTTTCAGATCAAGATGCGTCTTAATTCTTGCCATTACTTCAAGAGCATTGAAAGGCTTAGTAACGTAATCCACCCCACCAATTTCAAAGGCTTTAAGAATATCTTCTGTTTCAGTTTTTGCTGTAAGAAAAATAATTGGTATTTCACGGGTTAGCTCATCATTTTTCAATATTTCGCACACTTCGAAACCAGACATATCGGGCATCATAATATCGAGTAGTATTAAATCGGGTGTTTTACCACGAGCTGTTTCTATTGCTTTCGGTCCGTTGTCAGCTATTAACAGATTGTAATGCTCACGCAACAAAGTGCCTATCAAACGAATGTTTTGTGGCTGGTCGTCCACAACAAGAATAGTATTTTTTCTTGTAGTGTGCGGAATATTATTCATAAATTCACCAATTTATTTTAATTTATGATAAATCTCACTGAATGCTTTCGACAGATTTTCAATTTCGAAGTTATCAAAATAATTATTTAGAATGCTTACCAAACTAATTAATTTTTCATTATTATTTGTTTCTGCAAATTCTCTTAATCTGTTGATAAATTCCTCCGCTTCCTGCAAATCTGTATATTTAACCAAATTTTCAACTTGATTTGCAAATAATATAGAAAATTGTTTGAAAATATCCGAATTAATTGAATTTAATAATTCATTAATGTCGCTTTCAGCAATTCTCTCTTCTTGCACCGATTCTTTTTCGCTTGCAGAGAAATCAAGATGCCTTACAAGTTCAGAAATTATCTCATTGCGATTAGCCGGCTTTCGGAGAAATCCATTGAAAAGTGCCCCAATCCTTTCTTCATCTTCTTTCATCGACGAGGCTGTGAAGGCAATAATCGGTAAGTTCTTGAGCCCAAGCTCATCACGAATAACCTTGAGTGTCTGGTATCCGCTCATTTCCGGCATTCGTAAGTCCATCATAATTAGATCTGGCTGAGTTGTGCGAAGCAATTCAATTGCTTTTCGACCACTGTTTGCTTCCAGAATAATGATATTTGTATCTTCAAGGTATGCCCGAACAATATCTATATTTTGCTGTATATCATCTACTATCAGCAGCTTTGCTCCTTTGAAGTCTATTGTTTTATTCGACCAATCTATCTGCTCGGTTGTTTTTTTGAACTCATCGAGTCGCTGAACGTTATAAAGCCGGACAGTGAAAGTAGAGCCTTTCCCAAGCTCGCTTTCAACTGTGATTTCTCCACCCATCATCTTAACCAATCGGCTCGATATTGCAAGCCCAAGTCCGGTTCCTCCAAAATGCTTTACGCTAACAGTGCTTGCCTGACGAAAAGATTCAAATATTAAATCTTTGTCCTCTGGTGCGATGCCAATTCCTGTATCTTTTACATCAATTTTCAAGTTGTAGTGCTGATTATCTACTTTATTGTGCGAAAGTGAGATGAACACGCCACCTTCTTTTGTAAATTTAATAGCATTTCCGACTAAATTGATAAGTACCTGACGAATTCTAACTTCATCAAGAAATAGATTATCTGGCGGATTTTCCTGTATATTGAGTTCAAACTTTAATTTTCTTTGGTTTGCCTGCTCGAAGAAAATCTGGTATATATCATTTAATGTTTCTGAAATATTTACCGGCTCGGGTTGAAGTTCTATCCGCCCCGCTTCAATCTTAGATAAATCAAGAATATCGTTGATTAATGCAAGTAGTGTTCTTCCACTTTTCTGAATCGTTTCAAGGTATCCTCTGAAAGGTTGTTCTCGTATTGATTTAATCATTATATCAGAAAATCCCAGAATAGCGTTCATCGGAGTACGTATTTCGTGGCTCATATTTGCCAAAAATTCAGACTTTGCCCGGTTTGCATGGTCCGCTATTTGCTTTTGCTTTATGATTTCAAGTTCGAATTGATTTCGGGCTAATGCTCCTGCAATAATTTCAGCTGCAAGCCTGAATAATGACACTGTGTCGAAATCCCAGCTTTTCTCTTCTTGCAACGTATCGAACACTATGAAGCCAATCAATTCATTCCCGTAATACATCGGAACGCTGAGTAAAGAAACAATTCCGATCTCAAGAAGAGTTGCTTTTTCCTCGAATTCATCGGGGAGTTTATTAACGTTTTGTATCTGAACAAAATCATTGTTCTTGAAAATTTCAATCCATCGCTGAACTGTTCTATAGCGTATCAAACTAATTTTTTCAATTACTTTTGACACATTTTCCGACATCCAGCTGTATGTATTTTCTATATGCTGACTTGATTCGTATATCGAAAAGATATATACTCTGTCTGCTTCGGAGAAGCGACCCAATATTTCAAGTGAAAATACTATACCGCTATGCAAATCCTTTGCTGTAGATTGAATTAATACTGAGGAAAGTTCATTAATTATTGAGTTTAATCTATACATTCTTTCTAATTTCTTCTCGGATAGCTTGTTTTCTGTAATATCCCTGACCAAAGCCATTACTAAATTGTTTCCAAACGAACTAATCCGCACTTCATAGTATTTATATTTATTTCTGTAAGTTATATCGAATTCGTATCGTTGAAGCTTTCCTGTTTCCAAAGATTTTTCGAAATAATATAAAAGATTTTTAGCAATATCTTCCGGAAGTGTTTCATTTAATTTTTTACCGATAAAAAATCTTGGAGGGATTAGCAATTGCTCAGGATTTGATGTATGATAATCAATAAATCTACCATCTCGCGTCAGAATAAATACAAGGTCTGGAGATGAATCGAGAAGTGCACGGTTTCGCGCCTCACTTTCACGTAAAGCTTCGTGTGCCAGTTTGCCTTCTGTCATATCTAATCCCAGACCGAGCACGCCGATGATTTTCCCCTCTTCGTCTGTCATTCGGGACTTCACTATTTGGAGGTAGTGTTTTTGCCCATCATTGAAAGTTACTTCCTCGATAAATTCGATAGGTGTTTGCGATTGAATTGCCTGCCGGTCCGTCTCTTGCAACCGTTTTACTTCATCTTCTGTAAAGGATAATTCACCACCCTGTCTTGTGCTTATTCGCATAAGCATATTTTCGAAAATAGTATTGCTTTCCGGATCGTTAAGCCAGATAAAAATTGGTGCATTGTCTAATATTGATTCTATTAATTTCTTTTGCTGGTTTAAACTGATTTCTGCGAGTTTTTTTTCTGTAATATCACGGTTAGAAATTCTTCGTCCTAAAAAATTACCTTGTCCATCAAAAATTGGTCTGTTAATATGCTGAATATATCTTATTTCGCCGTCCTTACGCTTTATTCGGAATTCGAGTTCAAGTGTTCTGTTTTCTGCACCAACATCAGCTGTTTCAGAAAATAAATCATAATCATCTGGGTGAACTATATTAAATATTAAATCAGGATTTGTGATGAATTCATCAGGGAGGTACCCGGTAATGCGTTCGCAGGATGGAGAGATATACACATATTTGTTTTCCGGGTCTATCCAGTATTCCCAGTCGTAAGTGTAATCAGCAAGTGTTCTGAATTTTCGCTCGCTGCTAAGTAGCTTTAATTCGGCTTCTCTCTGATAAGTAATATCTGATGCAATCCCGTCTAACCTACATTTGTTTAGCATTTCGTCTTTTGTCATCCGGAAGCGGTTTCTTATCCAGCATATTTTACCGCTTGGAAGAAACACCCTGTATGTTGTTTCTTGAAGTTCACCGCCTTTCGCAAGTTCAATTTTTCGTTCAAAATCACCTCTATCTTCGGGATGAATAATATCCAGCCACAGCTGAGGATATTTCCTGAAATCTTCCGCCGGAAACTCAAATATTTTTTCTATACTTTGGTTTGTAAATAATAGATCTAACTCTGGATAAGATGCCGACCAAACTATATCATCAAGCGAATTAATTACAGCATAAAGTCTTTCTTCTCTGGCTTTCAGTGTATTTTCATACGTTTTTTTTTCTTCTGCAAAATGCAATAATTCGGAATAAATGGATTGAAATTCAATATTCTTCTTCTCTAAAATTTCATTCAGCAACGCATTTGTTTCGAACAGCCCGAATTCGTTTTCATCAATTGACTGACTTCTCTCAATTCTTTCAATTAACGCTTTCTGTATTTTCTTAGCTTTGCTTAGTTCCCTTTCGAGATTCCTTATTCTTAGAATAAGTTCGTCGATATTGCTGTTGTTGTTATGCATAAGTTCATTGGAAATCAAGAATTTTTAACAATAGGAAGAGTGAAGAAAAATGTTGTTCCTTCATTTTCCTTACTGTTAAAATACATAATTCCGCCGTGTTTTTCAACAAATTCTTTGCATAAGATTAGTCCAAGTCCCGAGCCCGTTTCCTGTTCTGTTCCTTTGGTTGAAACTTGCGAATCTATCCTGAATAATTTATCTTTAATTTCTTCAGGGATACCTACTCCATTATCTTCGACAGCAATTTCAGCAAAGTCTCCTTCCACTTTATTTACGAATATCTTGATTCTACCACCACGGTGAGTGAATTTTATACCGTTCGTTACGAGGTTCCGGATTACTCCGGTTATCATATTTCTGTCGCAATAAACTGCAAAATCATCAGGCACATCAATAGATAGATTTATCTCTTTATTATTGGCAAGTTCTCTTAATGTATATAGAGAATTATTAACGATTTCCTTTAATGTAATTGTTTCAGGATTGTATGGTATTTTCCCAAGTTGCAAACGGGACCATTGCAATAAATCATCAAGTAGTTTATATACTGAATTTGCTTATTTGTATATAGCTTGCGACATTTTTCTAAGTTCTCTCAACGACAAATCTTCCAGATCTTTTGCCATCATATCTGTAAGCCCCAGGAAGCCACTGAACGGACCACGCAAATCGTGAGAGATAATCGAGAAGAACTTATCCTTTGCCGATATTGTATCTTGAAGTCTTTTTTGAGTTTCTTCAAGCTCTTTAATCAGATTGTCTTTTTCTTGCAAAGTTTGCTCTATCTTTTGGTTCGAAAGTCTTAATGCGTCTAACAATGCTCGTTGCTCCTCTTCGGATCGCTTTTTGGCGTCAATATCTTCAATGAAGCATAAAATTTCATCATCTTTTAGCAATACTGTGGAAATATTTGCCCAGAATATCTTTTCATCTGCATCTTGCATTATTACTTCTATTTTTTGATTTTCACCGTTTAAATGAGCAATTGTATCTATAAACAAATCTTGCTTCTGGAAAATATAGTAAACAATATTGCTCCCGAGCAAATTTTCTTCCGATGTTTTGAGTAGTTCCTGAAATGCCCGGTTGCATCCACGTATTTTGCCATCTCTCCCAAGAGATACAATGCCCATAGGTGCAGATTGGATATAAGTTTTGAATGTTTTATAGCTTTGTTCAAGCAATTTCTCATTTGTTTTCTTTTGCGTAATATCAAGTAAGTTTAATAATACATATTGACTACTACCGGATTGAATAAAAGAGGTTGTAGCCAGAAATGTATATTCTCTAAGAACTCCGTTAACCATCAATTTGGCTTCGTGTTCTATTCCGGTAACGCTTTGTTTTGTTTCAAGTGTTTTTTGAATTGCTTTATTCAGATGGCATTCGGCGCAATTTGGTCCGAATCCACATCCAAGCTCCGAATCATCCTCGTGAATGCAACCAAAACAACCACAAGCTCGCTTGTTGATTAGTTCCTCAAGTGGTATTCCCAAAAAGTCAGTTGTTGTTTTGTTGGCGTAAACAATTCTCGAACTTGTGTCTAACAAACTTATCAGAACCGGAGAACTATCATAAATAGCCTGTAATTCAGAATTTATTTTGTTAAGTTCTTTTATTAACTCTCGTTCGTATGTAATATCACGCTTTATTGCAACATAATTTATAATTTTCCCATTATCATTTTTAACTGGTGTTATTGTTAAAAACTCGACGTATTTAGAACCATCTTTTCGTCTGTTTATTATTTCTCCTTTCCAGGTTTTGCCGTTTGCTATGGTTCTCCACATTGTTTTGTAGAATTCTTTATCCTGCTCGCCGGAATTAACGAGATCTCTCGGATTTTTTCCTATTGCTTCATCCAGAGAATAGCCTGTGAGCTCAATAAATGCAGGATTTGCATATTGTATGTTGCCTCGGACGTCTGTAATTACAACACTTTCCGAAGTTGCACCGATAGCAGAACTAAGAAGCAGTAGTTTCTCTTCTTGCAGGCGTTTTTCTCTATCAATATCTATATGGGCAGCAATTATTTTTGTTGGGTTGCCATTTTTGTCCCATTCGGTTATTTTACCGTTGCATTTCACCCATTTCCAACTCCCGTCTTTTGTCTTCATCCGATACTCGTGGCTAAACTTTCCGCTTTTATCAGATATTAATTCCTGAATTGACGTTGATACTTTTTCTCTGTCTTGTGGATGAATATGTTCAATCATATTTTCTACGCTGTTTTCAAATTCATCGGGCGTATATCCCAGCATTTGATAGAACTTATTATTAAAATTGATGTTCCGGTTTACAATATCAAATTCCAGAATACTGTTTTCTATAATATCTGTGATTGTTTCCAGCTTTGTTAAATTATTTTTACGTATTGTAATATCTCTTGCAACACCGACAAAACCCATTAAAATATCGTCCTTAATTACTGGTCGAGAAGATACTTCAAGCCAGATAATTTTTCCTTCTTTATTCGAAAAGGGGACTTCAAAAATTGCATCTTCAATAATTCCTTTCTCCAAAAAAACATTGCGTCTATTCATTAAAACATTATACAGTTCGCTTTCTTTGGTAATATTCAATAATTCAAAAACAGATTTTCCAACTGCTACTTCGCAAGGCAACCCCGAAATCTTCGTAAATGCAGGAGAAACATATTTTATTAAGTAATTATCGTCAACTTCCCACAACACATCCTGAATACTTTCCATATACAAATCAAATCGTTTCTTTTCAGTTAAAATAGTTTCCGATTGTGCCTTCTGAAGAGTAATATCTCGATTGTCTGCTATTCTCCCGATGTACTTTCCATCTTCATATATAGGTCTGCATATATGCGAAATTGTTTTAATTTTTCCGCTTTTTGTAACAATTCTGAATACTATTTCATTTGTTTCCGGGTTTTCCGAATAAGCTGTCTTTTTATGTTCAATGAATTGCTCTTTATCTTCTTCATAAATAACATCTATTAAAAAATTTTCATTCGCGGCTATCTCTTCTAGTGTATATTCCGTAAACTGCTCGACTGATTTTGAGTGGAACATTGCTTTGCCCTCTGCATCCACCCAATATATCCAGTCAGCAATGTTGTCAGCAATGATTTTTAATGAGTTTTCTTTCATAGTTTATCGTGATAATTTTTTAATTATTTTTATGTTTTATTATTGACTTTGTTAATATCAGAATATTGCATACAAAATTATCATCTTAAAAGAATAATACACTTCAGAAAAAATACTTATTTTATATTATGATAATAATTATTTACTTGTAATAAATTTCTTTTGCAAGAGTAAATTTATTCCTATAATTACTTGATTTTTCGAAATATTAATATTAATTTATATACTTATTTGCAATTTAGTAGGAAGCACAATGAATAAATCAAACAAAGCTCAAACAAACAAAATAGATTATTTCGCTCCTCAATATTATATAAATCGTGAACTCAGCCTGATTGAATTTAACCGAAAAGTGCTGTTCGAAGCCACCGACAATCAGCACCCGCTGCTCGAACGTCTTAAATTTGTCTGCATTTTTAGCTCCAATTTGGACGAATTTTTTATGATACGAGTTGCTGGGCTTAAAAGCCAGATTGCCGAAGGTGTTATTGAATACTCTTACGACGGCAAAACTCCGCGTGAGCAACTAACAGAAATTCGTACCGCTCTGCTTCCGCTATACCAGATGCAGGAACAATTGCTAAACGAAGAAATATTGCCGGAACTTCGTAAATATGGTGTTGTTTTCCATCGTTTCGACGAACTTGATGAAAAAGATAAATCATATTTGGAGAAATACTTCCGCGAAAATATAATGCCGGTGCTTACTCCGCTAACTCTTGGTCCGGCTAATCCTTTTCCGCGACTGATTAATCGTAGCCTTAATATTGCTTTTGCTTTTCAGGATAATTTAGCTGACGATGAGGATCGTCGTATTGGGTTTCTGCAAATTCCCTCTGTTGTGCCAAGATTTATCCCACTCAACGGCAAACGCAAGCACAACTATATTCTGGTCGAGCAGGTTATTCGTGCATTTGCTGAACAACTCTATCCCGGAATGACTATACTTTCCTCGAACACTTTTCGTGTAACACGCGATGCTGATATTGAAATAGCAGAAGACGAAGCCGAAGATTTGCTTTCAGAAATCGCAGAACAAGTCAAACAACGCCGCTGGGGCGGCGCAGCTGTGCGTCTCGAAGTTAATTCCAATATGCCTGACTTTGTTGCCAACATTCTTATGAAATCACTCGATTTGGAACCAACAGACGTCTATAATCTTAACCGTCCGCTAAATCTCCCTGATTTTATGGAACTGCTCAAACTTGAGCTTAAGGATATTAAAGATAAACCGTTTTCCACACGCGACCTGCCACAGTTCAAGCAGGATGGTCCAGGTGTTTTCGAAGCTATTCGCCAGTCTGATCTGCTTGTGCATCATCCATACGATTCATTCACAAACAGCACTTTGCGTTTCTTAAATCAAGCTGCCGACGATCCGGACGTCCTCGCCATCAAGATTACTCTTTATCGAACAGGTCGATACTCCGCTATAGTCGAGGCTCTAAAACGTGCAGCCGAAAACGGAAAATATGTTACTGCTTTCGTTGAACTTAAAGCTCGTTTCGACGAGGAATCCAATATTATCTGGGCAAAGGAACTTGAAAATGTAGGTGTTCACGTTGTCTATGGAGTTCCGGGACTAAAAACCCACTGCAAAATTGCCCTGATTGTGCGTCGCGAAGGTGGAAAACTAAAAAAATATCTTCACCTTTCCACTGGGAATTACAACCAAGTTACTGCTCGCATCTATACAGACATTGCTATGTTTACCTCTAACGATGAATTTGGCGATGACGCTGTTGATTTGTTTAATTACCTTACAGGTTATTCTCACTACGACAATTGGAAACATTTTTCTGTTGCTCCGATTAATCTGCATAATAAATTGATCTTTTTGATTCGACGCGAAGCTGAACTTCATACCCCTGAAAATCCCGGACTTATTATTGCAAAACTTAATCAAATTGCTCAAAAAGAAGTTATTGCGGAACTTTACAAAGCATCTTCCAAAGGTGTCAAAATCCATCTGATTTGTCGGGGTGTCTGCTGTCTGAAACCCGGCGTTCCAAACATTAGCGAAAATATCGAAGTTCGGTCTATTCTCGGTCGCTTCTTAGAGCATAGTCGCGTGTTTTACTTCAAAAATGGTGGCAACGAAGAAGTTTATCTGTCCAGTGCCGACTGGATGACACGCAACTTGCTCCGCAGAGTTGAAATTATGTTCCCCGTTTATCAAACTCAAATAAAAAAACAACTGATCGAACTTCTCAATCTTTACTGGAAAGACAATACTAAATCCTGGAGATTGCTCCCAGACGGTTCTTACGAAAAAATTTCCCCGTCGAAAGGTGCTAAACCATTCTCTGTGCAGGAATATTTATTGGCAAACAATAAAAATAATTAATTATTCTCGACTTTTTTATGCTTTAATACGTCATAAATTTGAATTTATCATTTATTTGTTATAAATTATATTCTATTTATTTTCAATATTTTTGTGCTTTGTATGAAAAAAATACTGTTGTTAATATGTTTTCTGTTTATTAGTTCACAATTTGCGCATAGCCAGCTTACCCGAGGAGAAACAATGGACAAAGTGCTGGCAGTTGTTGGCAACGAGGTGATTTTGCTTAGCGACGTTCGGGGGCAACTTCTTATGATGGCTCAGCAGGATCCACGTGTTAATCCAAACGACCCTCAGCTTTTTCAAGAACTACTTGATGCCCTGATAAACGAAAAACTACTTATCACAAAGGCAATTGAAGATTCTATAGTTGTTACCGATGAACAAATCGAAGCTCGTTGGCAGGCATTTCTGCAAACCTTGCTTCAGCAATTCGGTTCAGAAGAGCGGGTGGAGCAGGTTTATAAAAAATCGATAAATCGGATTAAATTTGAATTACGCGACGATATTCGCAATAAATTACTTTCTGCTAATCTTGTTCAGCAACTTATTGGAAATGTTTCAATTACTCCGAAAGAAGTTGAGGAATTCTACAAATCTTATCGCGATTCTATACCAAAAGTGCCGGAAACCTATGAAATCTATCACCTTGTAAAAAACGTTGATGTCCGGCTTGACGAAAAAAAACGCACTTTTGAACTTGCTCGCAATGTTAGGGACTCCATTCTCCGAGTGGGTGATTTCGAAGGCTTTGCTGCCCGCTATAGTCAGGATTTTGCCACCTCATCGAAAGGGGGCGATTTGGGATGGGTCGCTCGTGGTAAGTTTTTCCCTGAGTTTGAAAATGCGGCATTTTCGCTCGAACCTGGCGATATTTCGCGCCCGGTTGAAACTCCTTTCGGGTTTCATCTAATTCAAGTGGTTGAAAAAAAGAAGGATGCTATTCACGCTCGTCATATTTTATTTAAAATTTCGCAATCGACAGAAGACTATGAACGTACTCGAGCATTTTTGGACTCGCTTCGCTTGGTTGCTATAGAAAATAATAATTTCCCTGAGCTTGCTCGCCTTCACTCTGACGATAAAGAAACACGAGGTTTCGGAGGCCTTATTGGTAGGTTGCCAATAAAAGAAATTCCGTCCAATTTTCGTGAACAAATTACTAAACTCAAAGATGGAGGTATTTCGGAACCTCTTTCGTATAATGTTGTCCAAAATAAGCCTGCTTTCCATATTATTTACAAAAAAGCAACTATTCCGGAGCATTTCGCTACTATTGAACAGGATTATGATTATATTAACAGTATTGCCCTTGACCATAAAAAAATGAAAATATATAACGACTATATTCAAAAATTGCGTAAGGAAATTTATTGGGAAATAAAGAAATAAAAGGCTTTTTATGGACAACAACAAAAAAATATTAATAGTTGATGATTCCATAGTTGCCCGGATGGCAATTAAAAAAATTCTATCAAAAAAATTTACTTCGATCAAAGAAGTAAGTAGTGGGACAGAAGCTATTAATTTACTAAAAAACGAGCAATTTGACTGCATTCTTGTCGATTACCTTATGCCGGGCATTAATGGAATTACCACAATCAAAATTTTACGTGAAATCGGCATTAACACTCCTATTATAGTTATTTCTGCCAACCAGCAGAAATCTATTTTAGACAAATTCAATGAACTTGGGGTTGTTGCCATTTTGAAAAAGCAAGTTGCAGAACAAGATTTGTTCGAAGCTGTCGAAAAAGCATTCTCTTCCTGCGGAGGTTAGCTATGAACTACGATCTTACGCTGATTCAACAAGAAGCTATTCTTGAACTTCTTAATATTGGAGTAAACGAAAGCACCAATATTCTAAGCGATATTCTAAATGTTGAGATTGAGCTTTCTATCCCCCAAATTAGAATAATTCCATCCGACCGCCTTATAGAAGAATTACAGGATCTGGGAAAAGAAGATTATTCAGCTGTAAATATGGAATTTCACAATAGTTTTTCTGGTATTTCGCAGCTTGTCTTTTCGCAGGAAAGTGCAAATAAATTAGTTGATGTGTTCTCCCGACAAGTGCTCGACTCATACGAATTTGACGAAATCAAAGCCGGCGCTTTGGTAGAAATCGGGAATATTATTCTTAATGCTATTCTTGCCACTTTCAGTAATTCTCTCGAACACGAGTTTGAATTCTATGTGCCTGTATTTTTTGAAAACTACAAAAAAGAATTTTTCGAACAACGGCTTAAATTTGTCGATGAAGTTGTTCTTCTTGGAAAAGCAATATTTGTAATTAAGGAGCTTAAAATCTCTGGCGATATTATCCTCTTCTTTAATATTCATTCCTTCCAATACTTCGTAAGTATTATCGACCAGTATATTAATAAAATTAGTTAAACATTACTCAGTGATGCTATGCTCAAAGATGTTTATTATGAAAATCCCCTCATTGCTTACGACCATATCCCAATTGGCATTTGCATTATTAATAATAATTTCAATATTATTTTCTGGAATAGAACTCTCGAAGCGTGGACAAATATCCAACGCGATGATATTATGTTTAAAAATATATTTGAATTGTTTCCACATTTGCAAACACCAAAATATAAATCAAGATTGCAATTAATGCTTTCCGGGCGCCCTCCGATGGTGCTTTCACCAATGCTTAATGAGTATTTCATCCCAATAAATGACACCGAAGGCAACTACCAGGCTCAAACAGTTACTCTTTCGTCAATTCCAACTAATGAAACTGGTTTGTATAATGTCATCATAGCCATTGAAAACGTTGCTACTTTGTTCAATAAAGTTAAGCAATATAGAATTATAAAAAACCAGGCTATTGATGAATTAAATCGTCGTATCGAAGCAGAAGAAAAACTAAAAGAATATACAAAAAAATTAGAGCAGCTTAATTCTACAAAAGACAAATTCTTTTCCATTATTGCCCACGATTTGATAAATCCTATCTCTGCCCAATATAAACTTGTTAAAATTCTTAAAGATAATATTGAGCAATTCAGCAAAGAAGATATTATAGATATTATTAATGAAATCGAGCATTCCTCATCTCACACGTATAAGCTACTCGAAAATCTGCTCACGTGGTCTCGTTCGCAGTTAAATAAATTTTCTGTCCATATTGATAAACATAATTTGATGAATATTATTAAGTTAGCAGCTAGCGATGTATCCTCGCAAATAGCAGTTAAAAAAATTACTCTCAATTTCTCAGAAAATTGCGACATATCTGTTTGCTGCGATAATAATTTACTTACTACGATTATTCGAAATCTACTTTCCAATTCTGTTAAATTCACAAATTATGGTGGGAAAATTTCTGTAAGTTGCCGTATGGATGATGAATTTACCTATATTACAGTCGAAGACAACGGTATTGGTATGGACGAAGAGACTTTAAACAACCTATTCAAATTAGATCAAACTCATTCTAAGCTCGGAACAAATAAAGAAGTTGGAACAGGGCTCGGACTTGTTATCTGCAAAGAATTTGTTGAAAAAATGAATGGCGATATTTTTGCTGAAAGCAAACTTGGCGAAGGAAGTAAATTTACAATTAAATTACCAAACTGTCGTAATCAATAATCAAAACTTACCTCCCTGAATAATTCCAGAATTTGCTGGAAGTCCTCAGGAAGTTCACTATCGAAACGCATAAATTGCTTCAACGCTGGGTGGTAAAACCCAAGCGTTTTAGCATGTAATATCTGACGCTCGTTTGCAATCTGCAGGCATTTTTCTGCTCTGGAACGAAATTTTGGGTTCTCTCCTCCAAATATAATAGACGTCCCGCCATAGGTCGGATCCCCGAAAATGGGATGCCCGATATAGTGCGAATGAACGCGTATTTGATGCGTGCGTCCCGTGTGCAAGACAAACCGGGCAAGCGACACGTATTTAAAATTTTCAAGCACTTCGTAATCTGTTTTTGCGTATTTCCCACCTTTTGGAAGAATAGTGAAAAGCTTCCGATTTTTGGGCGAACGTCCTATATTGCCTACTATTGTTCCTTTCTCTTGCCTTGGATTGCCCCAGATTATTGCCTGATATTCGCGTTCGGTCGTTTTTTCGGCAAATTGCCGGGACAGTTCTGCGTGTATAGCAGCATTTTTTGCAACAACAAGTAGCCCGGAAGTGTCTTTGTCAATTCTATGGACTAATCCCGGGCGAACAGCGTCGCTTGCAAAAATTTGCTCGTCTGTGAGTTCGTCGTCGTTTTCAATTTCCTCGTCTTCATCGTCAAGTTCAAGTTTTATTGCGTCTCGCAATCCAAAATGATAAAGCAAAGCATTGATAAGCGTTCCGCTTCTGTGCCCAATCGACGGGTGAACAACCAGCCCGCGTTGCTTATTGACCACTACAAGATGCTCATCTTCATAGACTATTTCAATCGGTATCGGCTCGGGAATAAGCTCAATAGGCGGCAATTTCAGAATAACGCATTCGACTTCGTCCCCAGGCTGGATTTTTCGACTTGCTTTGACAGGCTTGCCGTTAATACGAACGCATTCTGCATCTATGGCTTTCTGAACACGGTTGCGGGTTGCCCCGGCAATTGCCCGCGTCAAGAATACATCAACGCGTTCGGGCTTCTGACCCGATGTGATATTGAATTTATAAACGGTTTCAATTTTGTCGGGATAATTATTGTTCGCCTGCATTTTCCTTTTGCAAGTCCTCTATTTGCGTGTTTTTCCCAAGTATTTCCTTTATTCCAGGTAATTTGTTGTGAAATAAAATAAGCAGAATAATTCCGCAAGTAACGCAACTATCCGCAATATTGAAAATAGGGAAGTGGGTGTAATGAATGCCCATAAAATTTATGTCCGGAATATCTACCTGAATGAAATCGACCACGTGCCCGTAAAATAGCGGTTGTGTCCCATAGAATACACCGTAAAACACTCTATCGATTAAATTTCCAACCGCACCCGCAAACACAAGGCTTATTCCAATTTTCACTGCTTTGTGTGCGAAAGTGATTTTGTATAAGTAGTAACCAAGTGCAATTGAGGCAAAAATCGAGAACAAACTCAAAAATATCTTACCCCAGCCGAATTCTATTCCGAACGCCATACCGGGATTTTCAATATATGTAAGTTGCAGAAATGTCCCCCATATCGGTATGGATTCGCCATAATACATTCCTTCGTGTTGCCAACCGAACAGATTGAACCCTTTCACAGCTAGTTTTGTCGACTGGTCGAATATTATCAATAAAGTTGAAACCAGGAAATATATGTTGTTGTTTTCTCTATTATCCATAAATTTTTCAATGATATATCACAAAACAACAAATATAGTAAAAATATGGTAATTTTTTGCAAATAGTGCAATTAGCAATTATATAAGAAAACTCTTTTATAATATTCCAATCTAATGTAAATTGTAGTTTATTATCATCGATTTTTCTTATTTTGCTATGAGAATTTCTATCGCTTTCAAGCCCGAACGGAATATTTTCCTGCTTCCAACAAATTATAACTATGAATTAAGCTCTATGATTTATTATATTATGTCTTTGAGTGGTCCAAAGTTTTCCAATTGGTTGCACTCGCGTGGCTTTAGTCTTGATGGTGGGAAAAGATTTAAATTCTTCAATTTTTCCAGGTTATTTTTCCACGAAAAAGAAATACAGGGGGACGTAATCAAAGCTTCGGGCAATTTTAAGCTCATATTTAGCACACCTATCGACGAAAGCGTCCTCACAAACTTTGTTTCTGGAATTATGGAAAATTCCGAAGGATTATACCTTGGCAATAAACAAGTTGGCACAAAGGTAAAGATTGTTAGAGTTAATATTCTTCCTTATCCTCGTTTTGAGCATAATACTAAATACATTATGCTTTCGCCAACAGTTGCTTCCATAAAAAACAATCAGGATAGAGTAATATATCTCGACCCGTCCGACAGCAGAACAATCGAAGTCCTGCGAAACAATATTGTGAGAAAATACGAAGCCATTTATAGAGAAAAGTGCCCTTATGCAATAGATATTGCTTTCGATGAAGATTATTTGTCGAAAAAAGGCGACGTCTCGGAGGTAATGAGATTAATCAATGTGAAAGTAGGCAAAGCAAATTCTGCAAAAATAAAAGGATTTCTTTTGCCACTTTATATTCAAAGTGATGAAACTATCCACCGACTGATTTACGATGCCGGACTCGGCGAGAAAAATTCGCTTGGCTTCGGTATGCTCGAAGTTGCAAAATAAGCAACTATCTAAATTTTGCGTTTAATAAATTATCGTGAAAAAAGTTTACCAGATTTCTTATACTATCTTTGTTCAGTTCGAATTTCCCTTTCCTATCCAGATGGGCTATGTTATTACGTATTTTTTTCAGTTCAATGAGCTTCTCTTTAAAATTGTTAATTGGTTCAACAAGCAAATCATCGTTCTTTTCTAATAATTTTGAGAGTTTTTCGTTTGCCTCAACCTTGTCTTTTATCTTCTTCTGAGTGCAAAAAGCCTCGATAACTGCTTCGTAAGCGGCAATTACTGCAAGTGAGTAATTGTGGTTTCGCTGTTGCTGGCGTGCGACTTTCAGTATTTTCTCAACGTTTGTTTTCCCATTGTTTATCTCGTCTGCAAACTCTTTGATTATTGGCTTAACGTAAAGAAATGGTTTGGGTGGTTCTTTTACAGCGTCAATCTTTTGGGAAATTTCTTTCGAAAGCTCGATGATTTTAGTAAAAGAATTCACGCTGAACGCAGACGAAAAGTCTTCTATTAACTTACTTAATTCTTCTGTGCTTTTGTACCTTTTCAGTAGCTGAGCAATTTGCTCGGGGTCTTTGTATTTGCGTAATACTTCGGCGGCAGTTACCCATTTATTCAGCTCTGTGAATAGATTAAACTCAAAAATTGGTGCTCGTCCGTTGTGTTTCGGGTCGTTCATTAGCTCTAATGCACCATAGTAGATGCTTCCCAACTTTACTTTTCCATTCGTAATCGCATTAAAATAGAATAAGCTGAACAGAAAGAAAAATGGTTGATACCTCAATCCGTGTGTAATATCGAACGATACGGTAGAACTTTTTATATCGAGATGCAAAATTTTATTGAAAATCGACCACAGCTGTTCTACGTTTTCCCCAATTTCAATAATGTGGCAATAAGTGGGAATTTCGAAGTAATCTGTCAATCGACGGTTCAATGCTTCAATTACTTCCGGCTTTTCGCCTATGCTGCTGTCTTCCACTGATTTCCATATCAATGAGAATTCTTTGAGAAGATGTTCTTTGTCTGTTTCTTCCGGGATAGTGTGAACAAACAAAGTTTCCCACATCGACGACGAAGTCCCAAAAATATGCACTTCCTGAAATTTCTTTGGGCTAAGCTTTATGATTGCTTCGCCGACAAATGGAGATTCGACGTATTCATCGCTTTTGCTCGATGGCAGATAATATTTCGTTCGCCTATAATTGCGGCTGTCTATGCTTCGCAAAACATTCTGCCCTGTCCCAAGAATTAGAAATAGAGTGTTTTTCAAGTTAGATGCTCCATAAATATTTCAACTAATTCATCAGGAATTACTATATTCTTTATGTTACTTCTGTCTAAGTCTGTCAATACAAATTCCCTTCTTTCAGCAGAAATAGTTTTGTTCTCTCCGTTCTGAACTGTGTGGATTAATGCGAGTGTTTCAAGCTCGCATAGTTCGAACGTTCCATTCCACTTCTTTGCTTCGTCTTTGTCGCGAGAAACTATTATTCCGCTATTGCAATTCGAAAAAATTGTCAAATTTTTCCTGTCTAAACGACCGCCAACATCAACCAGCACAACTTTTTTCGATTTTGCCGTATTTTCAATGAAACGCGCCATTTTACTTGCAAATTCATCAGTAAACTCGCCTTTATAGCGGAACACCTTGCCTTGATTTTCCGGAATTTCTCCGAACCAATCGCCTTCTCCATCAGGGCAAGCGCGAATGATAAAAAAATCCTCATAAAATCTTTCGGGCTTCATTGCTCTGATTTTTTCTCTCAGTGCCTGGATAAACACGCTTTTCCCACTATGTGGCGGACCACCGACGACTGTTATTAATTTTTCTAACTTTTGCTTTTCCTTGCGTTTCTTGCTTGATTGATTTGTTTCGTGTTTAATATATTGAGTGATTTCCTCAACCGAGGCAATAGTGTCGCCCACGCTTTTCCCATTTGCAACGTGATTTTCTACAATTATCGCTCCAATCCTTGGGTCGAATGTAGCAACCCACGCAAAAGGGTGAAGTTCGTGCACCAGAAAAGCATAAAGCCATATCGGCGCTTTCCCGTTGATAATCACTCCCAGATCGGTACGCAATTCTTGTGGCAACTTGACGCTTTTGAGCAAAGCAGGTTCTATCACTCCGTCTTCGGAAATCTTAATATCCAATATTTGATAGTTTTTTTCAGTACTGACAACATTAAACTTGATTTTACCACAATTGTTCAATTTTTATCCATCCTAAATGTTCATAATAATTATTTATTTCAGACACTTTGCGAGAAGTGGGGAATTTATGCAAATCTACCTTTTTTGGCTTTGCATTTTTCCCAGGTGTTTGACCTATTCTAAATAAATCAAAAATTTCCTCGTATATTTTCTTAATTTCACCATTGTTCTGTGAAATTTCATCAAGTATGTTAAACAAAACAGTTTTGCTGTGGAAACCGCCACCCCATCCGATTTTTGTGGCAATATCTTTATCGCCAATCTTTGGGAAAATTAATTTCTTTGAATTTTTAGGATATCTATCGTAAAATCCATCATCAAGTTTTTCAATTCCAACAAGATAGTTGTTCAAATAATCCATAATGTTTTCTGAAAACATCTCGACTATTAAGCTATTACTTAATTCATTCATATTTTTCTTGCTTATTCCAAACAAGTTCTCCAATTTGCTATAAAACATATCTCTTTCTTGCTTATTATCAATTGATTTCTCGACTGCTCGCAAAAATTCAATATCGAAATCTATAGTAAAATCGAACGAAACGCCTTTCTTAATCACTTCGAGTGCATTTAGCTGCCCTTGTGCAGTGCCTTTTGCAGTCAAAGTTTTTGGCAAAACCAGTTCGCAAACTTCCTCGGGCAATCGGCAATTTGTGTCGCTCACACGAACAAACTTCATCAAATCGTATTTTGCATCATATTTTTTTGTTGTGTAGTTGAATATTTCATTAATTTCATCTTCGAAAAAATTTTTTGCGTCCTTTTTCTTTTTATTATCTTGACTTTTACATTCTCTCAATTCTGATTTTAATTTATCAAGGATTTCGATTTTTTCCGAAGCAAATTCTTTGTCTGTGAATACTTTATAAAAATACTCATTCAATATTGCTGTCCGAATTATACCTTTAATAGTTGTGCCGGGGATATAAATTTTATTATCTGCTGTTTTAATGTGTGAATTGACAAGCTTTGAAACGTTTGGTTCGTTTGTAGGCATTTTGTATCTAATAAATTTACCTTCTTTTATCTTCTGGCGAATTGTATGTTCTAAGTCCTTTCTATTGAGATGATTGGAGATAAAATCGAAAATATTGAGCTTGTATGTTCCCTTCTTTTTCAAATTGGAACTTGATTGATTATTGAGTTTTTCATCTTTTGTTTCGACCCATTCCGATATTTTATTTATTGATTGCGGCACTTCCTTGATTACGTAGCTCAATATTTCGTCAGTTTTTAGCCGATAAAAGTAATTTCCTTGAATTAAATACTCGAAGCTATCTATTTGTTCTCCACTGGAAATTGCAATTGGAGTAAGTGTTGTAATTCTAAACTTATTGCTTTCTGTGTTCATTTTATTATCCCCGAATTTTTATTTTAATTGGGAAGGACAGACCATTGAATTTTATTGAAATATTATCTGCTGTCGCAACTTCTTTTATGCTTCCGTAGTGTTTCTTACCGTTTATGATTGGGAAGACCGAACCCGCAGCAAAGTAGCTTACTGGTTTCTTGCGGAATACATTCCACGAATAATTGTTGCTGAATATTTTTCCTTCTTTCGTTTCGAGCTCGTAGAACAATAATTTTGTGTGTTCCTGATAATACTTTATCTCGTCAGCAGTCGGGTAATAGCACGAAAGATTAATAAATGCATTAGCATCTGATGGTTCTTCCAGTACAATTTCGTCGACTTCGTAACTAAATTGCCCTCGACCAGTGGAGGCATCGCGCCCAAGCCCGTAATGATTTAAAAAATTGAACACGGGCTCTACAAGCGAGAAATCACCTTCAAATAGGAAATACAGCCCACCATTATCTATAAATAAATCATCTGTATGATAAAAATGTTCTTCCTCTGATGAATTTGTCAGCCGATTTATTTGAACGTGCGGAACGGAAACTTCCCTAATTTGCGGTTGAGCGAGCTTCTCCTTCGAGTTTACAAATATCTCGAAAATATCTTGAATGGTAATTTCTCCCTTAATCAATCTGCTGAAAGTTTCCAAATCCAAATATCTCAACGACTTAAACTCTTTTGTTTTGCTGTATTCTTTTATTGTTTCAATTTCTTTTTCATCAGTTGGCAACTTCGGTTTTGGAAAATAAATTCGCTTGCGGCTGTCTATCTTGTTGAATACAAAGCAATTAGAGAAAAGAAATGGGGGCGAACCCGCTTCGAAGCTCTCGACAACCGAGCGAGTGAATTCTTCGCCTTTCAAATATCTCATCACCGTGAGAGTTATGCCGAAAAGAAAGTCGGCATCATATATTCTTGAGAAAGACGTTTTTGGATATAAATATACTATCTTCATTTTACAAATTTTTGAATTTGTTCATAATTCCCGCTAATTTCTCATCAGTAAAATCAGATAAACGCAAATATTTATCTTTATCAAATGTTACATCGATATCTTTAAGCGAATTCTTAAATCGCTCATCTGGTTTCAGATAATCTGCTCTTGTCAGAACGTATGGTTCTTCGAGTTTGAAACTTATTTTGCCATAACCGCGCGATCCACTTCCGCCAAGTGTGTTGTGTTCGAGTAGTTTCATCGATAATAATAAATCTTTGAAGAAATCAATATCTTGTTTTTCGCAATTGTCCAGCTTATAGACGCCAAAAATCATCTCAAAATTGAAGCACGAACCTTTTACAACACGTTCGAGAAATCTTGGATTGGCAGCGGAAGTGATTTTATTAATCGTGTTCTCCGGCTTGTATTCCGTATACATCAATTCTGAATCAAGGTTTTTCCACATCATTACTGTTTCCTGGTCGGGGTGAGCATCGCGGACAATCAATCGAGTTGGTCCAATTGCTTCTTCTTTGGGCGCTACTTCGGCGGGCACACCAAATATTCGCTGCAATGATGAATTGCTATCGAAATTTTTCTTCTCAGGAGGGTCTATGTCCGCTTTACCAAGATGATACGCAAGCAGCGTCCTCATCTTTCCTTTAAGCGATGAACCTGGAATATAAGGATACTGCGTAAATGGGTCGCGAATTACGGGCGAATCGACACCGCCAATTTCAAGTTTATCTTTCGAACCGCCTATGTGCAGTCCCGTTAGGCATTCTATTTTGCCTCGAAGAATAATATTTCCTAAAAATTCTATTTTCATAACTACTCCTTATTAATCTTTTCCACCATAATATTTATGATATGCTACTATTGCCTCTACAAATTCGAAAAAGTTTTCATACGCTTTTTCTTTGTTATTTGATTTATACACTTTGTCTATCACTTCAAACATTAACTCTTTGAAGTCTTCAACTTCCCGGTTTCTCCCTTTTGCGTAAGCCAACTTTGGTTTGATAAGAATTAAACTTGCGTCGAGTTCCTGGAATTCCATTTTGGTAATTTTCCTCTGTTTGAACTCGTTTCTCAAAGTATTGAAATGAGAGAAAAAGTTACGAATTTGGTTCGTTTTAATTGTTTGCGAAAAATCGTGTCCTTTCATATCCGCAACTTCATTAATTCTTTCAGCAGGAACCAGAGCGAAATCCTTTTCAGTGAAGACTTCGTTATGATTTCCTTTTTTGCTGTCGTTAAAGTTATTTCCCATTTTTACCTCTATTTTTGAATACTACATAATTTCCAATAATCGGGAATGTGCTATACCAGCGTTGCCTTTCGAGCTTTTCGCTTTTCAAAAATTGTCGCAGAAGTGTATTTTTGATTTCTCTAATTTCTTTGTCATCTTTATTGTCTTTTGAATTAATCGCGTGTTCCGACAATTCGCGGCGTGCGAATAGATAATGAAGTTTTGCAGTAAGATTGTATATTTTTTCTGTGTTCAGCTCGCCTTTTTTGTCGAAAGTCTGCCTCACATTCGATAGCAGGCGATAAACAAAACTCGACGTTATCCCTTTCGAAGATGACTTGTTTTTGTCTATTGCCTCGTTCAGGCTTTTGGCGAACTCAATTTTGTCTTCCAGTTCTTTCCAATAGACAACCGTTTCGAACACCGAAATTTTATCTTTTTTGCCTTTTTCAGTGTCTTCCCTGTGTATTGCAGTTCTCTTTGCTCTTGATTCTTCTGCCCCCGAAATCAATGCGGATTTAGCAATAGGGTATGTTGGCTTTGTAATGGCAATTCCTGCCGATAGAGTAATATTTGGATTTTTTGTTGTGTATTCAGCGAAGTTTTCTTTCACTTTTTTTGCAAATTCAATGATATTTACCCACGAACCGACTGCAAAAAGGTCGTCCCCGCCCGAATATGTAATGTATATATCGTGCTCTTTCGCAAGCAAATCCACATCACGAGTGAAGAACATATCCATCTGCCGCGAAAGCGTAGCAAGCCGCGATATAGAATATCTCTTTTTCTCCTCTTTATTCTCCATTTCTTGTTTTTGCGTCCATTTTAGCCCCTTCTTGAAAATATACCCAAGATTGTCCACATCCATACGCAGAACCCCAAGCAACGGGTAGTTCTTTGACTTCAACTCGGATATTTCGCTAAACTCCAACAACTCGTAATTATTTTTCTGATTTCTTGGCGCATTTCTTGCAATAAACTTAAAAGACAAAGCTATCGGAATATCGCAGAATTCCCTAGTAATATCGGCATTTTGTGCTATTTCAGTGTCCTTAATTGAATAAATTGTTGCAAATTCAGGTTTTTGATTATATATACTTTTGATAAACTCTTTACAATGCTCTTTGCTGTCCGCCAGATACCAGTAAGTGCAAAAATGAGGCAATTTAACCACGCGTCTGCTGAATTTTTCCTCAAAACCAATTTCCTTTGTTGATACAATTTCCACGATATACTTTGTGTGCGGTATCGCACCTCCAATTTCATCAAAACTTATTCCCTTTATTTCACTCAGCTGTTCTTCAACTGTTTCGGGGAAGATACGTTCAAGAATACTCAAAGATTTTCTTGATTTTTTCTGCCTCAACTCACTGCCCAATTTTCTCTGAACTTCATCGAACTCAACAAAAATTTCGTTTATTGACGCTTCCACCCAGGCAAGAACAACTTGCAAAGAACTTCGAAATACTTCGTATAGCGACAGATTTATTCTTTTTTCAAGTTCTTCTAATTTCTTCCGATTTTCAGTATTTGCAGGAATTAATATCTCAAATCCGCCACCGCTATTATATACAATGTTCCCATCGTATAGATTGAATTCTCTAATAATATAGTTGCCAATTGTATCAGCAAGCAATTTCACAAAGAAAGACCTACCCCGAAGCTTTTTCGAAGCTTTGTCGGTGTCCTTTATCTCGGAATAAATGAAATTCTGTATTCCCGAAATGTCGCCTTTAAGCAATATCACTTTATCAATGCTTTCCTCTGCTTGCGACATACATACCGATGCAGCTGCAACCATTCGGCTATGGTCGAATAGCGAAATATCGGGGTTTGTCAGATAACTTGCTGAACTCACAGTAGAAGTGTATTTCCACAATAGCGAAAATAATGTGCTAAGCATAGCTTGCTTGTGGTCTGTGCAGCCATTCTTGTATATTGTCTCTAATTCTTCTGTAAATTCTTCCCAACTATCTTTATGCAAAGCAATCATTTCCTCTTCATCTGGTTGCCAGCTCTTTTCGGTAACATTCCTTTTGTGCACAGGTCTTGTTATCTCAATTAGGCGTTTTAGCGGCTTGGGCTCTAAATAATACACTTCGCTGGGGGCATCGCCAATACCAATATCAATATACTTGAAAATAGACATCAGAGGACGTCGAGTTTCTTTGCTCTCTTGTTTTATGCGTTCGCTTGCAGCAGCGTGGTCAGCTTCGCGAACAAAAGTATTGCCTCTTACAAGAGCTTTTAGTATTTCATTACCTTTTGGTTTGAAGCATTCAAACTTGGTTGTCAGATATTCGCTTGCGAACATTTCGCCAAGCATTTCGTGGTCGACGCCTCTTTGGGTTTTTTTAGCTCGAAAGGCGAACTTCCCTATATCGTGAAGCAGTCCGCCAAGATAAGTAATATCAGTTTGGTTCATAAATTATTTCACTATTTTTATTCTATTTTTACTTAATTTAATCCCGTATTTTTTGTCGGCGTAGCTTCCAAGAGTGCTAATAATATAGAAATCGCTCATTAATTCATTATCTAACGCTTGTGTGATTTGGTTTTTGATAACCGAAATTGATTTTTGCAAGTTCTCGAAATTTAATTTCCCTTTCTCGAACAATCCCGACTGTGCTCTCTGCAAATGTCCTTGCGATGGTGTGTATTTGCAGTATATTTCCCATATTTCAGATAAATTCTTATCGGAAAACGATTTGCCACCACGTAGAAATTTTCCCGCCTTCTTTGCAAAAAAGAAATATACTGCAAAAGGCAACGGCTGCATTTGCACCACTTTGTTACCTATTGATATTCGCCTTGTGTTCGGATAAATTTCGAGTATTGGCAATTCGATACGGCTATCGAGTTCTTCCTGTGCGGTTTGTATTAAGTCGTTGACCTCTAAATTGCCACTTTTACCCGGATTAAACTTCAATTTTATAAAAGGCTTTTCGAAAAAAACAATCTCATTTGCTTCTTCATCGCTTTCGGGATAAAATTTCTTGCTTGCGGCAAATTTTTCGCTTGCAACAACGTGATACATCTTATCTGCGTCGCCACCGAACACCGATAGGGCAATTGCCAAATCAACGCTCATCGTTTTTCTGCCACCGGAAATTAAGCAGTGCAATGTGTTGCCTCGAAGCTTCTCGGATTTTACTACGTCGAATATTAACTTTGTCAAAGAACTGCTCGATTTTTTGTTGTATAATTCGTCATCTGCTGATAAATACTCAACACTCCATTCTTTTTTCAAATTGTAATAACCCTGGAATTCCTTTAATTTCAACGAAAGCGTTTTCTCTATGCTTCCCCGGCAATCGTTCGTTGTTATGATAATTATTCTTTGAATTTCCTGTCGCTGCTTGAACTCTAAAAAATATAACGCCTCCGTCAATATTTGCGGACTTTTGCCCGCCAAACATATTAATACGTTATCTACATTCATCTTTCGCTATTGTACTAAAAATTAATTAACAAAACAAAAATTTTTTTTATTTACTCAAAAATTCTAATATAGCACTTTCGAAATTACCTGTTGAATTGCAATTTATTGTTGTTGCCTTTGTTATATACCACAATTTTGTATTAAAATCCATCTCGTATAAATTATGCAATGCGTTATAGTTAGCTACCACTCTCACTTTTGTTTGGTTCTCATTAATCTTCGTTAGCAAAATATTCCAATTGCAACTAACTTCCTCGATTTTACCTTGCCAACCAAAACCGCTCCCAGGCACACCACAATCGCATAATTTTCCAGAACTGCCATATTTCATTGTTTTTGACCTGATTACGTTACTTGTTTTGTCCATTTGTTCTATCGGTATATCTGCTTCTACAAAGAAAGTTATCAGCATTTCCCAAACTTTGTCGTAACTTTTATTGACTACTCTTTCCTTTTCAAATTTGTATGTTTGTGGTGGCTTATAAGGTGTTGCACACCCACTTAAAAATAATACAACAAGAACTACAATTAATGAAATAAGTAAATTAGTTTTCATTTTGAACCTCAAAAAATTGTTGAATGAAGATTTTACTCAAACATAATTTCTTTTTCAGCCGTTTGCAAGAACAAGAATGTTATGAGAAGGTTCTCGGAATGTTCTTTTCTTTGATAGTTTCTATTAACATTATGAAATTGTGAATGGGAATTATTAAAAAACTTGGTTATCTTATGAAAAAAATCTATTACATCGTTAGCAAAGGGAGTTTGTATTTAGATAACGGAAATCTATATTTCGAACCATTCTACGAAGATTGCGATATCCCCAAAAAATTCAAACACGATAATGATGATGAAGAAATCCAGATTGTAAAGCAACGTCAATCAATACCTATAGAGACAACCTCTTCGATTTGTTGTTTTACTCTTGTTCAATTCGATTCAACTATCCTTAATTATATCGCTAAATACAATATTCCGATTATTAGTTTTGATAGTTATATCCCAACGGGCTACTTTTACAGTAATTTTTCCAAGCCTGATGGCAATCTTACAGTTTTGCAAGCAGCTCACTTTGCTAATAATTCTAAAAGACTATCCATTGCTCGAAAGTTTGTTCTTGGAGCTATTGCAAATAAAATTGTCAATCTTTCATATTATTACAATCGAGGTGCTATTTCTAATATTGATTTAAACAAATTTACTTTAATCATTAGCCAGGCGAACAAATGCAGTGATGTAAACCAACTTTTGCTTGCCGAAGCTCAAGCTCAGAAGCTCTACTTCTCATTTTTCAACCAGATTATCAAAAACGACAATTTTCATTTCGAAAAACGCGTCTATTTCCCACCTCCAGATCCTGTTAATGCTCTGATTTCATTTCTCAATGCTTTGCTTTATTCCACCTTGCTTACCGAAATGGCTTCTACTCCAATTTATCCTTTCATTTCATATTTGCATTCCCCTGGAAATAATAAAATGTCTCTCATTTGGGACTTTTCCGAGATTTTTAAACCCGTTGTTTGCGACAGGCTTCTCTTCAAAATGCTTAATACAAACATTATTAAACCAGATATGTTCGATCAATCTGCTGATAAATGCCTGCTTAATAAAATTGGCCGCCACAAAGTTGTTTCCGAATACGATAAAAAAATTAAAACAACAATCTTTAATAGAGAAAATCAAAAACAACAGTCTTATAGAACTATCATTAGAGAAGAGTTCTATAAATTCATCAGATTCTTGCAAAATAAATCAGACTATAAGCCTTTCAGAATGAACTGGTGATAATTTTTTTTCAGGAGTTTATCAATGTTTGTAATTCTATCGTATGACGTACATCGTAAAAGAGTGCATAAAGTTCATAAAGTTGTAAAAAAATATTTGCACTGGGTTCACAATTCTGTTTTTGAAGGAGAAATTTCACTTTCTCAAATGCAAAAATTAATTAGCCAGCTCGACGATATAGTTAAGCATAATTATGATTCTGTCGTGTTTTACATTTATCCAAATGATAAATATGTAGTAAAAAAATACATTGGAATTGATAAAAGCTGGCTCTCGTCTAACATTTTGTAATTAAATGACTTACAAAAAACAGGGTAAAAATTTAGTCGTCGAGCTCAGAGAAAAATACAACTTACGAGGACAGCAATTCGATGATATTTTCTCTTTATTTTTGTAATTCATTGGAATATAGCGATTTAGGTCTTGTCGTCGAGGATTTTGGGTGAAAAATGTGTAAGTCTATGGAAATAAAAAAAGTTTGTAAAAAGAAAAAAAGTGTTAAATTGCCGACGACAAAAAATAGAACTTTCTGATTTTTTGTGACTGAAAAGTGTTGTGCAGTCGAAAGCGTTCTTTGAAAATTTGTCCTCTCTGAATTGTACTATATTAGTATCGCGACTGAACCACGTTTTTCCATTCACATTTGGATATCCGCTCTGAATTGTACTATATTAGTATCGCGACCGTTGTTTGAAGAAACCTTGTTATTTTTTTATTTTTCTCTGAATTGTACTATATTAGTATCGCGACTCGGAGCAAAACGAAAGAGAAAAGCGAAATTTGGAGTCTCTGAATTGTACTATATTAGTATCGCGACATCAAATATATAATATGCAGCTTTATTGATAGTATCACTCTGAATTGTACTATATTAGTATCGCGACCTATGCTTGCTGGAAGTATGCATTATACTTTCAGAGACTCTGAATTGTACTATATTAGTATCGCGACAAATAATATGTTCGCAAGTTCATTTTCATCTCCTTCGCTCTGAATTGTACTATATTAGTATCGCGACTTAAGGGCTGTAATGGAGGATTTTATTTCCTCCACTCTGAATTGTACTATATTAGTATCGCGACTCCCTTGCCATTCGACCATCAATTTAACATCACTCTGAATTGTACTATATTAGTATCGCGACTAGTGTGTAATCTAAATCCCCTAATAGTTCGTATGCTCTGAATTGTACTATATTAGTATCGCGACCTTATTTGACGGAGAGAGATTTTGTCCATGACAAAGCTCTGAATTGTACTATATTAGTATCGCGACCCGTTGAGCGGTGCAAGCCTGTTAAATTTGCAATTTCCTCTGAATTGTACTATATTAGTATCGCGACTGAACATACTGTTTGATATTTCATATTCATTAAACTCTGAATTGTACTATATTAGTATCGCGACTAGTCCAAGATTGAACAGTGTATAAACCACTGTTCTCTGAATTGTACTATATTAGTATCGCGACATGCTACATAAGTTTGCTATTTGAGTTCTTGTAAACTCTGAATTGTACTATATTAGTATCGCGACTCCCTTCCTTGATTTCGTTGTAAAATTCGTTGTAAAAGCTCTGAATTGTACTATATTAGTATCGCGACTCTTTTTGGTGTATAAAACATCAAGAAGCCTCCTGCTCTGAATTGTACTATATTAGTATCGCGACACAATAAAAAATCTTTTCATTTTTCTACTCCCACTCTGAATTGTACTATATTAGTATCGCGACTCAATACGGATATGATAAGGTATATTTTGCATCTATCACTCTGAATTGTACTATATTAGTATCGCGACTACTTTTGCTGGATATAACTCATTTTATGCATCTCTGAATTGTACTATATTAGTATCGCGACTTAATTGCGTAAATGTATTATACATTATAGGTATTTCTCTGAATTGTACTATATTAGTATCGCGACGAGTTTAGCTTTATCCTTACTAAACGGGTTTGCTCTGAATTGTACTATATTAGTATCGCGACCTATGAGATGCAGCATTATTGATAGTATCATTTACTCTGAATTGTACTATATTAGTATCGCGACTGATTATCGTTGCCAATTCGTTAATCTTATCTTCCCTCTGAATTGTACTATATTAGTATCGCGACGCCAAATCCAAAACAAATGTCTTTTTCATTTTCATCCCTCTGAATTGTACTATATTAGTATCGCGACGTGGTAGCAGGTGGCTTTTTCAATTGCAGCCGTTACCGCTCTGAATTGTACTATATTAGTATCGCGACCTAAAAACGTGTCAACTGTGTCGATTATGATTGTTCTCTGAATTGTACTATATTAGTATCGCGACTTTGGTTCGAGCAAATATGCGTTAACGTTATCACTCTGAATTGTACTATATTAGTATCGCGACATTACGTCTATATCGCTTAAGTGTAGCTTGTTGTCTCTGAATTGTACTATATTAGTATCGCGACTTAGACAATGTATAACAAACAGTTCGTTTTATATTTTTGCTGCTCTGAATTGTACTATATTAGTATCGCGACCACAATCACCCTTTGCGGTCGCCCATTTTCTATTTTTACTCTGAATTGTACTATATTAGTATCGCGACAATGTCCAGCACGCCTTATATAAATTGCCTGCTTCTCTGAATTGTACTATATTAGTATCGCGACCCATTTTCCCTATCCTTTTTAAAAGAATTGTCCTCTCTGAATTGTACTATATTAGTATCGCGACGTCTCCTTGTAAACCCAAGTTTAGACAATGTATAACACTCTGAATTGTACTATATTAGTATCGCGACGTCTCCTTGTAAACCCAAGTTTAGACAATGTATAACACTCTGAATTGTACTATATTAGTATCGCGACGTCTCCTTGTAAACCCAAGTTTAGACAATGTATAACACTCTGAATTGTACTATATTAGTATCGCGACTAAACGATAAGCAAATATGCGGTCAAATCTGTACTCTGAATTGTACTATATTAGTATCGCGACTTCCAACTCGGCGATTTTGTTTTTGTAATTTTCCTCTGAATTGTACTATATTAGTATCGCGACCCATAAGGACGTCTATTTGGTCGCCTGATTTTTTGCTCTGAATTGTACTATATTAGTATCGCGACTGTCTTACTTTTATGTCGCCGCGCGCTGTAACAGTTGCTACAGCTCTGAATTGTACTATATTAGTATCGCGACAAATGGCGTAAATTTGCTTGGAGCTGGAGACGTGAATCTCTTAATTGTACTATATTAGTTTCTTCTATTTTGCCCCTTCCTTTCAAGTGTTCCTACTTCTCCAATATTATTTTTGGAATTATCTATCTCTTTGTTATATTTGTTGTAAGTAATTATCACCTTTGTATAACTACTAATTAGATTTTATGAAAGATTTCTTTACTCAATTAGGTTCGGAAAAAGCAGAAACACACCACGGCAATCCCGAAATGTTGCGGACATTTTTCGAACAAATATATAAGCAAATTATCGTCGAACCTCAGTTTATTGTGCAACCAAACCCTCTGAACAATGTTATTGAAAATGAAAAAGAAAATCTGCTCAATAAAATCAAGCAACTCGACGACAAAATCACGGATGTCCGCCAAGATGAAGAAAAATACCGTCGTGAGAAAATCGAAACTGAAGAAAAAGCTCGCAAATACGACCTCGAAAACAAAAAACTTACTTTCAATCCACGATTTTATCGAACTTTGCAAGTTATCAGCTGGCTACTTGTGATAGTCTTGGTTTTGGTTTACAGCATTTTCTTTATGCATTTGTTTGCGCCCCCTTCGACAAAAATAATTCCTCCAATTAGTGAATTCCTTGTCCTATTAGAATACTATTGGTTGGCTTGCATTATTTCAATCGTTCCAATTGCTTTGGGGTTTGTTTTTGATATGCTATGGCGTTCAGAGAAAAAAAGCAAAATATTCGCTATTATTCCTATTGTTTTGCTTACATTTGCGTTAGATTTTATTATTGCTTACTCAACTCATACACGAATTGCTCAGGCAAATGAACTTCTTGGACTTCCTTCGCCTTCGCTTCTGGCAGACACAAATTTTTGGATTGTGATTTTTCTCGGTCCAGTGCCCGTAATTATTTTATCCATAGTTCATCATTTTAAATATAAAAATTCGCGCGAGTTTATTGAAGAAAAATCCAAAAATCCATTCCTCGAACAAGTTGCCAAATTGCGTGAAAAGGAAATGAACCGAAAGCGCAAAGCCGAAGAACTAATCGCAGAAAAAGAAGAACTACAACGCCTTTTTAATAAAAAAGATGCTATTCCAAAAAGTCTGAAACTTTTGCCAAAAGAACAGCTCGACGTCCGTATATTCTATTTCTATGATGGCTGGACTTCCTGGATAACTAACTTCTTCAATAGTTCTTTCGAAAAAAAATATAATAAAAGTAAATCTGAACTCCTTTCCCTATGCAAATTAGAATATGATGAATTTTTGAAGGAATCAGATAAACATTTTACAAATATTTACAATTTGTATCAATAGGTAAATTATGAAAAATGTTGCTTCTTTGCTCCTCTTGCTTATATTAATTTCTTCTTGTGGCAATAAATCTGAACTCGAAAAAAAGCCCGTCTCTCGCAATGTCATTATTTTGCTCGATTTGTCCGATAGAATTTTGCTCGAAAACCAAATAGCCAGAGATAAATCTACAATTAATGCAATTTTCCAGACTTACTTGAATTCAATAAAAGATACAATTGTTGCCTACGACAAAGAATTTAACCGAATAAGCGATAAATTCTCTGTTAGAATTGCCTACCAGAAAAATATTCCCTACGATAAACAACACTTCGAGAACATTCTGCAATTTGATTTTGCTCGCAAAGATGCCAATAATGCTAAATTCATTCTTCAAGACTTTCCAAAACAACTTTCCACTGAACTCGATAATCTGTATAACGCAGCAAAATTTAGCGATAATTCGAAGGATTACCACGGTGCTGATATTTGGAAATTTTTCAGTGAAGATTTGGATAATTTGATTTCAGATGATGATAATTCAATTAATTATCTTTTTATAATAACTGATGGTTATTTGTATTTCGAGAATTACAAGGAAAATATTAAGCAAACAAATCGCCGACCCGATATGCAATTTTTGTCCGAACTCCGAAATAAAAATTGGGAAGAAAAATTCGACAAGGAAGATTGGGGCTTGATTCCTCTAAATAAGCAATTCCCGAATTTGAAAGTCTGCGTTTTAGAAATTGCTCCAAATGATTTCTGGAATGAGTTCGATTTATTGAAAAAAGTTTGGAGCAAATGGCTTACCGAAATGGGTATCGATAGAAATAATATATATTTCAGCAAGTCTGAAAATACAGAAGTTACTACTTCACTTGTAAAAAAAGTTCTTCGCTGATATAGTTGAATTAGTTCAAAATCAAAATAGAAATCTTTCCCCGTATTTGCGGAGGATGAGGGACTCGAACCCCCACAGGCTTGCGCCCGGCGGTTTTCAAGACCGCTGCAATACCATTATGCGAATCCTCCGTAGCGTCTTGAATTACAAAATTAACTCATTTTTTATTTTCTTCCAAAAATTTTTTTTCTCTGCTGTATTGCTTTTCCACCAATCTTTTAAAAATAATTGAAACTTACATAAAAAATATACGTATTTTCTCCGAAATATTTTCTATTTTTGTGCGTCAAAAAAACCAATTTCGTTTTTTAAGTTTTCGGAGTTTGTGTTGGAAGTAAAAGATAAAATACTCAAAATTGCTCGCGAAGAATTTGCTCGTCTTGGGTACCGGAATGTTCGCACAGACGAATTATCTCAAAAAATTGGTATTAGTAAACGCACTCTCTACGAACATTTCCGGACAAAAGAGGAATTGTTCGAATCAATCATTGATTTAGAATTAGAGAAAACGAGGTCGTTTGTCGAAAACATTCTTGAATATGTCGAACGGAACCCTCAAGCTAACCTGATTGAAGAGATTAACAAAATATGGCAATTAGATGCCGACTCTGCGATTAAATTTACCCGAGAATTTTTCGACGATATGCAAAAATATACTCCGCATCTCTGGGACAAAATCTATCAGTTCCGACAAAAAGTTATTGAAAGGAACTTTTCCCGTATCTTCAAAATTGGTGTCGAACAAGGTTTTTTCCGTTCTGATGTAAATGCCGAAGTACTCTTTCATATGCATCTTACTCTTGTTCAGAACCTTGTTACTCCAACTATGATAATGCGTCTGCAAGCTTCTCCAAAAGAAATTTTGGAAACCATTTTCAGTGTTATTTTTAGAGGTGTGCTTACTGATTCTGCTCGTCAAAATTATTCTGATTATCGTAATAAATTATGTCCAATAAATTTTCAAGAAAGTTGATGAAAAAACTTATTTTTATAACCATTTTAGCTTTTTGCTCGCTGGCTGCTTCCGCTCAAGTGAAAGTCTATACGCTCGAAGACGCTATCCGAACAGGATTGGAGAACAACTACGACATAAAGCAAGCAGTTCTCGAAATCGAGAAAGCTCGCGCAGCTGTTCGCGAAGCATACGGCTATGCTATGCCCTCGGTTGATTTATCAGCCGGGTTCAATCATTTTGTCGAAAAACCGAAAATGGCATTCCCGGATTTCCGTTCAATGCTTACAAATGCAACCTATGGCGTTTTGTTTGACGAAGGATTATTGCCGCGCGATAATTCAAAATTTCTTCCAATGAAAACTAAACTTCAATCGTTTTCTCAGGCGAACTCATACGAAACAAAAATACAGGTTTCTCAAATTCTTTTTAACTCGACAGTTTTTGAAGGTATTGGAGCATCCGGAACATACCTTCAAACTTCGAAAGTTTCTTTGAAATCGAGTATTGTATCTAAAATTACAGAGATTAAGAAGAATTTCTATTCCGTAATCCTTACTAAAAAATTATTAGAGATTACCCGCGAAAGCTTTGAAAATGCTCAACGGAATTTGTCGAATGTCAAGGCACTTCGCCAGCAAGGACTTGTTTCGGAATTCGATGCACTCACTGCCGAAGTTCGTGTTGAAAACATTCGTCCCGCGGTGCTTCAAATGGAGAATGCGTTGAAACTTGCAAAAGAAGGTCTCAAAATATCGATGGCAATCCCACAGTCGCAGGAAATTGACGTCGAAGGCGAAATTGACTACGACAACAGCAACATCATTTCCGAACAATCTGCAATTGAACAAGCAATGAAGAGCAACTATGATTTGCTTACTCTGGAAAACGTTCGCCGTGTTAATAAGGCATATGTAGAAGTTGGTCGCTCTGAATATTGGCCCTCGCTCGTAGCTTTTGGGAACTATTCATTTAATGGTTCTTCCGACAATTTGAATTTTAATAATTACAGAAGTGCTATTGTTGGTTTAAGTTTTAGCATTAACCTATTCAACGGTATGCGAACAACAAACAAAGTTCAGCAAAGCATAATAGATGTTGAAAAAACCGACTACCAGATTATGCAACTTCGTCAGGCGATTTCTATGCAGGTGAAATCCAAAATTAACGACTTAGCTCGGATTAAGTCCAACATTGAAGCTCAGGAACGCAATGTGAAACTTGCGGAACGTGGCTACGAAATTGCAACTACCCGTTATCGCGAAGGAACAGGTAGCCAACTCGAAATAGAGAATGCAGACCTTGCTCTTCGTCAGGCAAAAACTAATCTATTGCAATCATACTACGATTGGACTATCGCAAAGAACGAACTCGAAGCTTTGCTTGGAAACATAAACTCGCGATATTTCACAATTTATTCTAAATATATTGATGAAAATTAATAAATCAAGGAGTAATATAAATTATGAAATGCTTTAATTTATCTAAAACACTTTTCTTCGCTCTAATAATTGCCCTGTCGGTCTCTGCCTGCCAGAAGAAAGTAAAACCAGGCAAAAGTATCGAACAAATTCGTGCCGAATCCGGCGTCCCTGTCCGAATTATGACAATCGGCGAACGCGACTTTGCAAAAGACCTGAGCTTCTTCGCCAAAGTAACAGGCATCAAAGAAACTATGCAACAAGCTGCGATTGAAGATAAAATTGTCAAAATTAACGCAAAAGTTGGTTCTCGTGTTAGCGAAGGTCAGGTAATTGTCGAGTTCCCGAAAGATAATCCTCGTATCCAATACGACCAGGCAAAAGTCGGCTACGAAAACGCTAAAAAGCTTTATGAGCGTATGAAGCAATTACTCGCTGCCGGCGAAACTTCACAGCAGAATTTCGACAATGCCGAAGCTCAATTCTTAGTGGCTAAACGCAACTGGGAATCTATCTATAAATTAATCAATATTGAATCGCCAATCAGTGGCACCATCACTCAAATGCTTGTAAAAGAAGGTGATAAGGTGAAAGCAGGCGATAATCTCTTCACTGTAGCCCAACTTAACAAAGTTAAAGCAAAAGTTTGGGCTTCACCTATTGAAGTTCAATACATAAAGCCTGGTATGGACGCAACTATGAAAATAAACGGAGACGTCTATACGGGAAAAGTGTCTGTCGTTGATTTGTCCATCGACCCAAAACACAATGCTTATGGTGTGGAAATAGTCTTCGATAATTATCACGGCAAAATTCGCAGTGGAGTTACAGCTGATATTCGCATAAATGCTTACAAAAGAAACAACGCTATTGTTGTGCCTCGCCGCTATATTGTTTTCGATGGAGACGAAAAATTCGTCTTCGTAGAAAAAGACGGCAAAGCATACAAGCAAACAGTAAAAACTGGCATCGAAAGCAGCATCGATATTGAAATTACCGAAGGCTTGAACCCCGGCGACCGTCTTATCACAGACGGTATATTCCTGCTTCGCAATGGTAGTAAAGTTAAAATCGTAAATTAGAGGTGCAAATATGAAAATTGCTCATATATCTGTCAATCGCCCTATAATGATGAGTATGCTTATCATCGTATTCGTGTTATTCGGTGGATTGGCATATTTCAGCCTTACTCTCAACCAGATGCCCGATGTTGAAATTCCGTATGTAACAATTTCAACTGTTTATCCAGGGGCAGGACCGAAAGAAATTGAAACACAAATAACCAAGAAAATAGAAGACGCTGTTTCTACGGTTTCCAAAATTAAAGTTATTGATTCCTATTCTCTCGAAGGCATCTCAATCTCTATTATCCAATTCGAACTCGATAAAGACATAGATATTGCCAATCAAGAGGTTAAGGACAAAGTCGATGCAATTTTGAGCCAGCTCCCAGATGACGCAGAATTACCAATCATTCAAAAAGTAGATTTGCAGGCATTCCCTGTTGTAAATGTTATTCTTTCGGCCGAACAAACTGACCCACGCGACCTGTACTTTTACGCCGATAGAGTGCTTCGCGACCGCTTCTCGCAAATCGAAGGTGTGGCAAATGTTACTATCACCGGCGGACAAGAACGCGAAATTCAAGTGAAGCTCGACAACCGCACTGTTTACGAAAACAATATTTCGCTGCCTCAGCTTATTCAAGTATTAAAAGCTCACAATATAGATATTCCGGCAGGATATTTTAAACTTCAAGGTCAGGAATATACTGTTCGTATGCAGGGGCAATATTCATCACCCGAGCAAATAAAAGAACTTCAAATTCCTACAAGTGGCGGACTTAAAAAAATCGGGCAGCTTGCCGAAGTCTTCGACGAAGGAAAAGATGTCCGCGAACGCGCAGTCTTTTTCGACAATAAAGCTAAGGAACGCCTTGATAACGTGATTAATATCGGTATTATCAAGTCGCCCGAAGGAAACGTTGTAAATGTTGCCAATGCTATTCGAAAATCACTTCCACAAATTGAAAAAAACTTGCCAAAAGGGATGAAATTAGACATCGCCCTGGACCGCTCTGAGTTTATTAAAAGCTCCGTCAGCGACGCTCTTTCCAATATATATATGGGTGTATTGCTAACAGGATTAGTACTACTGTTCTTTTTGCACGATATTAGAACAACATTTATAGTTGCTCTTGCAATGCCTATTTCCATTGTCTCGACTTTCTTCTTAATGCAGGTTTCGGGCTTTTCATTGAATACGATGACACTTATGGGGCTATCGGTATCGGTCGGCGTGCTTGTTTCGAACTCAATTGTTGTTATTGAGAACATTTTCAGACATAAAGAAGAACTTGGCTCCGACAACAAAGAAGCAGCTGCCAAAGGAACTGATGAAGTCGTCGTTGCAGTCCTTGCTGCAACAATGACAAACTTAGTCGTGTTCCTTCCGATTGCACAAATGACTTCTATGGTAGGACTTTTCTTCCGCGAATTTGCTTTAACCGTTACTTATGCAACTTTGTTCTCACTTTTGGTTTCCTTTACAGTTACTCCTATGCTTGCATCATTAATTCTACCAAAAGAAATAAAAGTAGGGAAGATTGGTGCCGCGATAGAAAGATATTGGTCGAAAGTGGAACAATTCTATAAACGTACTCTTGCGTGGGTTCTTAGCCGTAAACTTTATGCTTCGATTGTTGCCTTCGGTTCGTTTACTCTGCTCATTCTTAGCTTCATTGTGTTAGGTCCGCAAATCGGTTTCGAGAATTTCCCCCGTATTGACGATTCCCAAGTTAGAATTAACGTTGAATTGCCCGACGGATATAATATAGACGAAACTGCTATCGTAATGGCAGAAATCGAGCGCCGTATCAGTCAATATCCTGACGTTACCAAAATTATTACAAGTCTGGGCAAGCAAAGCGAAATCGACAAAAACACAAACCTTGCTGTGATGGATGTAACAGTTACCGACGCTAACCAACGCGAAACCACACTTCAAGAATTCATCACTGAATTTACAAACCTGCTTTCAGACATTCCAAATGCTAAAATTAAAGTTGATTTTGCTAATAATGCTGGCGGTCCTGGTGCTCCGATTGAATTTTACTTGATGGGCAACGACGCTCTTGTCCTTGAAGAACTGAAAACGAAAGTAGTTGATGAAATATCTGATGTCCCAGGTCTTATTAACTTCGATAATTCATCACGTTCGGGCAAACCTGAAATTACAATTTTCCCATATCGTGAGAAAATCGAAGAAGCTGGAATTACTGTTATGGATGTGGCAATGACGCTGCGTGCTTCGATGGAAGGGATTGTTGCCACAACATACAGAGAAAAAGGCGAGGAATACGATATCAAAGTGAAACTATTCGACGACGCATACAACACTCCTGAAAAAGTTGGCAATATTCCAATTGCAACACCAAATGGTGCATACCGACTGTCCCAATTAGGCGAAGTCCGTTTCACCAAAGGTTTTGCAAAAATACTGCACCGCGATAAACTTACTACTATTAAGTTCACAGGGTCGCCCGCAGCTGGTGTGCCATTAGGGCAGGTTACAGACGAAATTGAGAAGCGCCTTGCCAAAATTGAAATGCCAGCAGGATATTACTACAAATGGGGTGGTAGTGCCGAGATGATGAAAGAAACAGTTGCCGAAATGTTGCGTGCGTTTTTAATAGCAATTGTGCTTACTTATATGTTGCTTGCTGCTTTGCTCGAAGATTTAGTCCAACCGCTAATTATTATGAGCACTTTGCCGCTATCATTTATCGGTGTGTTTGCAATCCTGGTTATCACGGGCTCAACTATGAATACTATTTCTATGATGGCGATAATAATGCTGGTGGGAATTGTGGTTAATAACGCAATTCTCTTACTCGACTACTCAAACCAATTAGTTCGCAAGGGTATGAGCCACCGCGATGCCTTGATTGAAGCAGCTCCAACAAAACTAAAACCACAAATTATGGCTTCTGCTGCTATTATTTTGGGTATGCTTCCAATGGCTCTTGGTATTGGTGATTTCGGCAAAGAATTGCGTATGCCGCTTGGTATTGTTTCTTTGGGCGGATTGCTTGTCTCGACAATTCTTACAATTTATGTTATTCCTTCTGCCGATTATTTAAATAACGCATTCGGTAAAGCTGTGTTCGGCAAAATAAAAGGAATTTTCAAGAGAAAAACTGCATAAAAATTAAAAAATAAAAATAATTATTCAGGCTGCCTTTTTCCAAAAGTGCAGCCTGTTTTTTATATATTAATTCATTAAAAACTAAACGTTGGCAATTCTATTCTTTATGGCATAACGAATCAAACTTGCAGTGTTCGAGCATTGAAGCTTCTGCATTAAATTATAACGGTGCGATTCTACAGTGCGAACGCTTAAAAATAGTATTTCTGCAATTTCTGCGTTGGTCTTGCCTTCAGCAATCAGATTCAACACTTCCTGCTCTCGTTTGGTAATAGAAACTGTATTGGCTTCTGTCTGGGATTTGAATAACTTATGTTGCATCATATTCAGAATGGACTTGCTGAATACTCTTTCGCCCAACACGACTTTTTTTATTGCATCTATCAAATCAGCAGATGAAATATCTTTTGATAAATACCCGTCCGCTCCGGCTTCAATTGCTTGCTCTATATGCAATGAGTCCTCGAAAGCAGTAAGCATCACAACCATTGTGTATGGCGACATTTTCTTAATCATCGGCAATGCCTCAATTCCTGTCATTACTGGCATCAGAATATCGAGCAGCATTACATTTGGCTTGTGGTAGCTCGCAAGCTCCACTGCTTCTTCGCCATTACGTGCTTCATCAATTATTCTGAAAGATTTTTCGATATTCAGCAAACGTTTAAGTCCCGCACGGACTATCTCGTGGTCGTCTGCTATTACTATCAATAGCGGATTATTTATATCGAAAAAATCGTTCATAGCTCGAACCCATCTATCTCTGAAAGCCAGATTTCCATCACTGCGTCGCTTGGCATCCTCCAGTCTCCCCGCGGAGACAAAGCGACTGTTCCTACTTTTACTCCATCAGGAATACACGAACGTTTATATTGATTTACGAAAAACCGTGTAATAAATTTTTTCATACTATCTTTGATTTCATAATTTTTAAACTTTTCGCCAAATGCTACTTTTGCCATCATCATAATCTTTGTTGGCGAATAACCAAATCGGGCAAAATAATATAGGAAAAAATCGTGTAGCAAATACGGACCTATAATCTTTTCAGTCTGCTGAACAAGTTCGTCCTCGCTTGTAGGCAATAGTTCCGGCGAAATCGGAGTTTCCATAATGTTCCCAAGTATTTGCGACACCTCTCCCGCAAATAAATTGTCTTTTGCCCAGTCAATCAAATACATCACAAGTGTTTTTGGAACTCCCGAATTAACGTTATACATAGACATATGGTCGCCGTTGTATGTGCTCCATCCCAATGCAGCTTCCGATAAATCGCCTGTTCCGACGACAATACCATTCAGCTTGTTTGCTAAATCCATTAATATTAAAGTTCTTATTCGTGCTTGTGCATTCTCGAAAACTAAATCAGTTTGATTTTCATTGTGCGATATGTCTTTAAAATGCGACCGAACAGTGTCTGTAATATCAATTTCTCTAAAACTAACTCCAAGCGCCTCTGATAATTTCTGTGCATTTATCTTTGTTCGGCTCGAAGTCCCAAAGCAAGGCATAGAGACCGCCAGAATACCATTTTTGTTTAATCCAAGTCTTTCAAAAGTTTTGGCACATACAATCAACGCAAGAGTTGAATCCAGCCCGCCGGAAACGCCCAGCACAACAGTTTGTATTCCGATATGCTTTAAGCGTTTCGAAAGAGCAGTAATTTGTATGTTTAATATTTCTTCGCACACTTCTTTTTTCTGCTGATAAGAACGAGGAACAAACGGCAACTTTGGAATATGTCGCAATAGTTTTGTTGCGGATACTGTTCCAAACTCAAATCCAATTGTTTTATACTGTTTTTGTGTGCGTCCCGTTGCAAATGAACTATTTTTCAAACGTTCTGAATTAAGCTTTTCAATATCCACATCGGAGATAATCATTTGTGTATTAAAAGAAAATCGACGGCTTTCTTCCAATGCTCTCCCATTTTCTGCTATTATGCAGTGCCCGGACATTATAAAATCGGTTGAGCTTTCGCCCGGTCCCGCCGATGAATAAAGATAAGCAGCGTGGCAACGTGCAGATTGCGATACCACCAGATTTCTCCTGTATTCTGCCTTTCCCAGATACTCACTGCTTGCCGACAAATTTAGCAACACATTCGCACCCGCAAGAGCCAAATCCGAACTCGGTGGCACTACCGACCACAAATCCTCGCATATTTCAATTCCTATGCGAAGTAATGGAAAATCCTTTGCTTCGAATACCAAGTCCGCTCCAAACGGAATTTCCATTCCATTTATTTCAATAATTGAGCAGTTCCTGTCTCCATCGCCGGAAAACCAGCGTTCTTCGTAATATTCATCGTAATTCGGAATAAATGTTTTAGGAATAACCCCCAGAATTTGCCCATTTGAAATAAAAACAGCACAGTTGAACATTTTTCCGAGCGAACGCAAAGGTGCACCAACCACAATTGTAACGGCTTGTTGCTGAGTGAATTTCTGCAAATCCAACAGTCCTTGCCCGACAGCCCGATTTAAGTTGTCCTGAAAAAACAAATCACCGCAGGAATATCCCGTTATCGACAATTCAGGGAATAAATAAAAATTACACTTGTTTTCTAAACCTGTTTCTACTGCTTCCTTGATTTTTTCCACATTGAACGGGACATCCGCAATTCTAACCTCAGGCGAGACAACCGCAAAGCGTGCAATATTGTATTTGTTCAAATTTATCAACATATTTTTCCCTTTCATTTATCGATAATTATGGCAAATTTTATACCAAATCTATTTCTTCAAAACATACATACATTCAAGCGACAGAAAATCACCCAAAAACGGTATCTTACCAATTGCCCCGATTTTCACGGTCGGCAATCCGAACTTCTTTTTGAATACGGGACGCAACAAAAAATAGTCTTCCTTAGCTATCTTGTAGCCAGCAGAATATACGCATTCTTTGAATTTTTTCGAAGAAAGCCTGATTTTGCGTAATCGTAGTGTTTCCTCCTGGTCGATTTGTCTTCCGGAGCTTATCATTTTTCGGAAAATAAAGTCCGGAAATAAATGAATATACGGCAATTTTGTCAGAAAATTGCCGGCAAGCGTATGCTGATGTCCACCATAAGGCGAACGGTAAGGCGGAAATGTAGCGTAGAGAAATCCTTCATCACGCAATAGTTCCCGGATTTTAAGAATTGCAAGTTCGGGTTCGGGCAAATGTTCAATGACATCCCGCAAAATAACTATATCGAAGTAGTTTTGCCATTTCTGAGGAATTTCATCGGTAAGAATATTGTGAGAAGTGAATTCTACATTTAATTGCGTAGCCGCTGATACTTTTCTTCCGCTTTCCAATCTGTTTTCAGCAATATCAGTGCCTAAACCATAGCTGGCGCCAGCCCGGACAAATGAATGAAGCACACCGCCCTCGGCAGAGCCAATCTCGACAATTTTTTTGTCCTTTATCTCGCAGATGTTTTTTTGAAAATATGGCACAATAATATCCCTGCCTAATTCATATTGATACCGCCAATAGTAAAAATCAGCCTTCCCAAGACCGCTTCGTTCCGCTTGTGTGATAATTTCATCTGCCATTATTTTTAATCGGATATTTTTAATAAATTAGTTAAATTTAAATATCAAAAAACGAAATTTATAATAATTAATTGCTTTTATATGAAAATAGCGTATCTTTCGACATTTTATCCTTTTCGTGGTGGTATTGCCCAATTCAATGCCGCTCTTTTCAGGGCATTTGAAAAATTTGCAGAAGGCAAAGCCTATACTTTCTCACGGCAGTATCCATCAGTATTATTTCCAGGGCAAACACAACTTGTTTCGCCTTCTGATAAAGTCGATAGACTTATTGCCGAACGTATTCTCGACACAATAAATCCGATGAGCTATCTTCGCTCGGCACAGAAAATACGCCGTTACGATCCCGATTTGTTGCTAACTAAATATTGGATGCCATTCTTCGCACCTTCACTTGGCACTGTGTGCAAGTATTTGCCTGAAAAAATCACAAAAATTTCTATTCTCGATAACGTCAAGCCACATGAAAAACGTCCCGGCGATATTAAATTGACAAAATATTTCCTTAAATACAACGATGCTTTCGTTGTAATGAGCGAAACTGTGAAAGACGACCTTTTAGAATTCAAGCCAGATGCAAAATATATCGAACATATTCACCCGCTTTACGACCACTTTGGTGAAAAAGTTCCTCAGAAAATTGCACAGGATAAGCTATTTCTACCTTTCGATAAAAAGATTTTGCTGTTTTTCGGCTTTATTCGCGACTACAAAGGGCTCGATATACTTATCGAAGCGTTGAAATATTTGCCCGAAGATTATCATCTGCTCGTTGCTGGGGAACCCTATGGCAACTTCGATAAATATGAACGGCTCATAAAACTGCACGGAGTGGGAAATCGTATCACAAAACACGTTCGCTATATTTCTGATAGTGAAGTACCTCTTTGCTTTTCGGCTGCTGATGCGTGCGTACTTCCTTATCGCTCGGCTACTCAAAGTGGAATTGTTGCTATTGCTTACCATTTTGATTTGCCCGTTATCGCTACAAATGTCGGTAGTTTACGCGAAGCAGTAGAACCTCACGATACAGGCTATCTCGTTGCAAAACCTGATGCTTTGATTTTAGCTGAGGCTATCAAAACTGCGTTCCAGCAGAATTTGCTCGAAAAATATCGCAAAAATATCCAAACATATAAATCAATTGCATCCTGGGATAGTCTTGCTCGCAAAATTGCAGACTTGCACTACGAAATTGTTCAGCAAAAAGCAGATGCAAATAAAAATAAGATAAGTTTGATGTAATATTATGCTTAATCTTTCTGCTGTTATAATTGCAAAGAACGAAGAGAAAAATATTTCTCGGTGTTTGAGTTCGCTCGAATTCGCCGATGAAATAATTCTGCTCGATACTGGCTCGACCGACCGCACCTGCGAAATTGCTCAATCTCTCGGTGCAAAAGTCTTTCGTCTTGAAAAATGGGAAGGCTTTGGGCTTGCCAAACGCCGGGCTACCGAGCTTGCCACAAACGACTGGATTTTTTCAATTGATGCCGATGAAGTTGTATCAGACGAGTTACGGCCTCGTATCCAGCAAATTTTGGAAAATCCGGAGTTCTTTCTCTACCGAATTAAGCGAAATTCCTTTTACTTGGGCAAAATGATTAAATATTGCGGTTGGCAGCGCGACTTTCCAAAGCGTCTGTTTAATCGCAAGCAAGCTAATTTCAACGAGAAGCCACTTCACGAAAGCGTTGTTGGCAATTGCCCAATCGGCACAATCTACGAACCAATCTATCATTACACTTACCCAACGATAAAATCTCATTTGCAAAAAATAGATTTCTACACCGATATTGCCGCAGACCAAAGCACAGCGAAAAAATACAGTATTTGCAAGCCATTCCTGAGCTTCTTTGCTAAATTCTGTAAAATGTATTTTCTCGATAGGGGATTTTTGGATGGGTACAAAGGGCTTGTTCTTTCCTTTATCTCTGCTTTCGGAGTTGCCCTCAAATATTTGAAAATTATCGAAAAGCAAAGCAAATGACACCTCGTGTGCTACATATCGACACCGGTCGCACCTGGCGCGGCGGGCAGCAGCAAGCCCTTTATCTCTACGAGGCAATGCTAAAAAAGGGCTTTTCAACAAATATATGCGTTGCGTTTGCTTCTGCTTTTTCAGAGAAATTGAAAAATTTAGGCTATCCATTGTGCGAACTACCACTGCGTAATGAATTAGATGTTTTTTCAGCTCGTAAAATTGCTCGTATTGCAAAAGATAATGGCTACAATATTTTGCACTGCCACTGCTCGCACAGTCTGAGCATTGCTGTTCTTTCAACTTTTTTCAATTCTGATGTAAAAATTGTCGCTTCGCGTCGTGTGGATTTTCCAGTGAAACTGACTGTTTTCAACCGCTGGAAATATCTCAATAAGCGGGTTGCTAAAATAATATGTATTTCCGATGCTATTCGGAATGTCCTGCTTGATTGCGGCTTCCCGGAAAATCGCCTTGTTACTATCCGAAGCGGAATAAATTTAAATAAATTTTCTAATTCAGACGGTTCGGCTATTCGCAAAAAGTTTCCGGGCAAAATAATTATCGGCACTGTTGCAGCTTTTGCCCGACACAAAAATTATCCACTTTTGCTCGAAGCAGCTACTTTGCTTAAAAATGAACCTGTCGCGTTTGTTGCCGTTGGCAACGGTGAACTTTTCGAACAAATGAAAAATCTTGCAGCAGAACGTTCCCTGAATAATTTCCATTTCGAAGGGTACCAAACAATCATCGGCGATTATCTGAAAGCTTTCGATATTTTTACTCTCGTTTCCAAAAAAGAAGGGCTTGGCACATCTTTGCTCGATGCAATGTCTGTGGGGTTGCCGGTTGTTGCAACTGCTGTCGGAGGTATTCCCGAAATTGTGCGTGATGGTGAAAATGGCTTTCTTGTGCCTCCCAACAATCCTAATGAACTTGCAGAACGTTTTCGCCTGCTTGTAGAAAATGCCGAACTGCGCTACCAATTTGGTGCTCGTGCGCTCGATCTTGTAAAAGAATTCGACATTAATAAAACTGTCGAATCAAATATTAATCTGTATTACGAAATTTTAAATGAGTAATATGAAAATTCTGGTTATTCAAACTGCTTTCATCGGCGACCTTATTATGACGACACCTATTTACCGTGCTTTGCGTGAAATATTCCCAAAAGCTCAAATTGATACGCTTGTAATTCCTCAATCCTCGATAATTCTTAAATACAATCCTTATATTGATAATATACACACTTTCGACAAAAAAAGCGGTTTTGCCAGAAAAATTTATTCCTTCTTTCGTATCGTTCATCAATTACGCAAAGAAAAATACGACATCGGAATCTCGGTGCAGAGTTCATATACAAGTGCCTTTATTCTTCTACTTTCGGGAATTGTTCGCCGTATTGGTTACAGACGTCTGCCATTTGCCACAGATAAGGTGCTACTTCCAAAAGGATTGCACAACCGTTTGCGTGTATTAAAACTGCTCGAACCGCTTAGCAATAATACTTTTTCTGATAGTACAGAAATTTTTCTATCCGAATCGGAAGTATTAAAAGCAAGAGAAATTATTCAAAAGTATAGTAATAATAACAATAGAAAAATCGCAATTGCTCCCGGTTCGGTCTGGGAAACAAAAAAATGGTCTTCGGAATATTATGCCGAGCTGACAAATTTACTTCGTTCCGATAATGTCGATGTTTTTTTCATTGGAAGCAAGCAAGAAACCGAACTTTGCGAAAAAATCATTTCTCATTCACAAAATAAAAATGCTTATAATTTTGCAGGTAAGCTAAATTTACTTGAATCTGCTGCGCTGATTGCCGAAATGGATTTGCTAATTTGCAACGATAGTAGCCCACTGCATATTGCTAATGCTGTTGAAACAGACGTTTTCGCCTTCTTTGGTCCAACTGTCAGGCAGTTTGGCTGCTTTCCGTATCGCCAAAACGACAAAATTCTCGAAGTAGCTCTCGAATGCCGTCCTTGCAGCAAACACGGCGGCCGCCGCTGTCCGCTTGGTCATCACAACTGTATGAAATTAATTAAGCCAGAATATGTGCATCAACTAATCACCGAAAAATTTGCTAACTCGTTGCCGAAAACTTAAATTTTGAACCCCGTTTGTGCGACGCTCTCGTGCCTGGGCAACTCTCTCTGCAGCAAGTGCAAATGTTTCGAGCCGTGCCTCGATTATTTGTGAATACACATTTCCGTCTGTTTCTATTGTCAAAAATGGTATGTTCTCAATTCCATCGAAAATACCTGCAAATGAAACATCCTGATTGCATTCTGTTTTTGCCCGCAATTTCCCTTTGGTGTTCATTTCTGGCAATCCTACTGCTTCTGTAAACCGGGTGGGCATACAGGTGAATGGTCCGAAATTGATAATGCCACAGTATTTTTCCAGTCCGTCTTTGAGAGCAATTCCGAGAGTTAATCCGGGTTCGCCTTTGAATTCGTATGGCAGCAGATGTCGGCTATGTTTCAAAATCGGTTCGATTTCGGTGCGATGAAACTTGTAGAAGCCGCTCTTTTCGAGTGTTTTCTTGATTTTTCTTTCTGCATCACGCATAAAGAAATTCCGTATTTGACGCTCAAACTTCTTGCGAAGCGATTTCTCGCTTTCGAGCAAATCTATTTGCAGCAGATAATCAACGTAAAATATCCATTCGGAAATATGGGCAGGAAGCAAAACAAATCCACGTTTCGCGAAATACTCGTTTAACCACTTGTGAGCAAAATGGTCGCGTCTGACGTATATTTCCCCGACAAACGCAATATAACGGGATTTTTCTATAGGTATTCTTGCTGGAATTTTGCTCTTCAAGGCATAAGCAAAATTTTCCAGATGACTGTAAATCTGCTCTGGGTTCTGTTCAAAATGATGAATTAGATTATCGAACTCGTTCTCAAAAATTTCTATTCCTCTGTCAGGGTTTTCTGCATTAGCCAGAATTGCATTTCTAATGTCCTCGATAACATCAGCCGCCAAAATTGCTTGAATTCCCCGTAGTGCAAAATTTTCGCCAAGTCCGGCAAAACCATCTTCGTTCATCAAGACCATCTGAGCTACATTCTCGATGCCGCGCCGTTCAAGCAACTGACGAATGAACACCGGATATTGTCCAAGCCGGCAGTTGCCTGCTCCTTGCACAGTGAAATAGGCAAGATTTGTGCGACCGTCCCAGTGATTTTCGATGTAGTCCATTAGCAAGCCAACCATTATAATTAGCGGCAAGCATTCTTTGCCTGTGCAATTTGCCCTGCCAAGTTTCAATATATCAGGTGTTGGCACTTCCAGAGCTTTGGCACGGAAACCTAACGATCGCAGTGCAGCAGCAAATAATTTTGCCGAAAACTCGCCCATCGACGGTATGAGTATTTCTACGCTTGGGTCGTTCAGTGGCACAGTTTCACCCGAAGACCTGACAAAACGTGCAACTGGTTCGGCAAATTCAATTCGCGCTAAATTTACTTGCTTGGGTTGTGAAGTTTTATTTATTCTCAAATAGTTGTTGATAATATCAATCGAAGCATCAATACGTGTGTTTATACCGGCGTCGGCTGAATGGCTGTCTAATTCGAGTGTTAGTGATGGCTTGTCCTTCATTATGTTCCGAAACGAACTGATAATCATCGAATCGGGACCACAGGAAAAATTAGTAATATAAGTTGCAAATAATTGCCTGTGCTTTTTTATAAACTTACCAATCCGAAGTATTCTTTTGCCTGCTTCCCAGAACATATTGTCGTCGATTGTTTCTTCGGAGCAGTCAAACAAATCGAACGGCAATACGTAAATTCCACGCGAAGCATATTTCTGTGGTATTCCTTTATTTGCAAAATCCGGGAATGAATTATAATGCCGACCTACAAGCACCACTCCGAATTTGTCGGGTGATTGCCCTATTTCTTTTAGTGCTTTGCGACCGAGTTCAAACGCTTCCTGCTGACAGCGGTGCTGCATTTCTATTGCGTATTCGAGAGCTGAACGAACTTTTTCCTTGCCCGAAACCCCAATTTTTACAGCAATATTATAAAATTTATCGAATTCTCGCTCAAATCCGTTAGCAAAATTGAAATTTTCTGTCAGAAGTGGAATATTTTGCAATCTATCTTTGAAAGCCTGTCGTAAATAAAACGCCTCGCCACTTACAAATACACAGGTGCAATTAAAATCAAGTCTCTGCGGCTCCCGGTCTCCAGCATTTATTTCGAAAACAGCCGGAAGAAATACATAGTCGGGCTTGAGATTTAACAATTCTTCCATCAAACCAAGCGAAAGCTGTGCAGGAAAACAAAACGATGAAATTTCCCGCTCGAACCCTTTTTTGTCTGGATTTTCCGGAATTACAACCCGAAAGCCTAACTGAGTGAAAAAGTTGTAAAACAGCGGATAGAGCGAATGCGTCAGAAACGAGTTGTTAATTCCGATTGTTTTTGCATCCGAAGGAAAATCGCTTTCTGGCGCATACTTTTCAAAAAACAAATGATTTCGCAAAGAAACATAATCGTATCTGCTAATGTTTGCATCGCGTTTAAGGTTGATTGAGTAATATTTATCGCAAGCACCACCAAATGGATAGGTGCGATCCTCGATTTGTATCAGGTTTATTGTGCATTTAAGATCGCATTTTTCTTTGCCACCACGGCAAATAAATGGCTTTTTGTAGATTACTTCACGATTGATAAGAACGTCGAGATCGAATTTTTTTTCTGAGTAAATACCAAGATTTATTTTATTCAGGACGTCGAGAGCAACTCCGTAAGCTCCCATCAGACCGGGTTCCGGTGGAACAATAATTTCTTTGCCTGTGATTGCTGCCATAGCAATCGGAACGGCGCGATTATAGCAAACCCCGCCTTGCATAAAAATCTTGTTTCCTACCGGGCGATTTCCTTTTACACGATTTGCGTAATTCATACAAACGGAATATACAAGTCCTGCTACAATATTCTCGCGCGAAATTCCCTCTTGTTGAGCCGTTTTGATGTCCGAACCGATAAAGGCGGCGCATTGGTCGCTAAAATTTGGTGGGTTGTCTGCATTCATCGCAAGCTGCTCTATCTCGTGCAGAGCTACTTTTAAACTCTCGTTTGCAGCTTCTTCCAGAAACGACCCGGTGCCAGCCGAACATGCTTCGTTCATAGCATAGTCTGCAGGCACACGATTGACGATGTAAGTGTATTTTGCATCTTGACCGCCAATTTCGAATATTGTGTCCACATCTTTGTTGAAATGCACAGCGGCTGTAGAGTGTGCTGTAATTTCGTTGATTACTGCCTCAGTTTCGGCATGCAAAGCGGCAATATGACGTCCCGAACCTGTTGTTCCAATCCCAATAATTTCAATTCTATCAGGCAATTGCTGCCGAAGCTCGCGGTAGCAATTCTTGGAAGCTTCAATTGGATTGCCGTACGTATAAAGATAAGATTTTGCAAGGATTTCCTTAGTTTCGATACTTATTGCTACTGCTTTTGTAGTTGTCGAGCCTACATCCAGCCCTATGATACAACGCTCGCCATCTTTTGCTTTGCGAACAGCAATTTGCTCGAATTGAACTTTATCTGCATACTTTTCGAGTGGTGGCAGAAACGCAAACGAACTTTCTTTGTGCCTGAAAATTTGTTCGCAATCAGCAATAGGTTCGATTTCGTTCTCGGAAGCGTACAGGGCAGCACCAAAGGCTTCGAATATTTCTGAATACTCTGATACTTCTGCATTTGGATATTTAGCTTGCAAAAATTTCATTACAGCACTATTGCGCGTAACTCCACCCAGCAGCAACACTCGCTCAATTTTTTGCTTTTCGAACAATTCCTGAGCTTTTTCTGCTATCATTTGCGAAAGACCTGCAGCAACCTCTGCTTTTGGCACACCTTTGTTGAGTGCGTGAGTGCAATCAGACTTGCAGAAGACCGAACAGCGTCCAGATACTCTGAAAGGTTTGGCATCTTTCGTTATATTATTAATTTCGTCGAGCGAAAGGTTCATTCGTTTTATTTGTTGCAGGAAAAATTCGCCCGTTCCGGAAGCACACTGATTTTTCGTAATGACACCCGAGATTTTACCGTAACGGTCGAGAGTGTAAACAAGGAAAGTTTCGCTTCCGAGCGAAGCAATTGCATCAAATCTGCCTGCACTGAATAATTTGCTATAAGCTATTTCTGTTGCTTCGGGTTCTGATATATTTGCTGTATTGATAATTGACCTGAACTTTCTTCCAGTGAAGGTAACCGGAATTTTGTGTAAATTATACTTATCGTAAAACTCTTTAATTATTTTCTGCGGAGTACCATTATGCGATTGAACTTCCCAATTTTGAAGAGCAAAACCATCCGAGCTTGTTCGGTTGATAATTGCTAATTTAACACTTGAAGCACCTATGCAAATCCCTGCTGCTAATTGCATCGAACACCATTTTGATATTCCTCTATTACAAAATTAAAAATAAATCATTATAATTTACCTTTAATTGTTTCTAAATAACACAAAAAATATAAAATCGCAAGTCGTTGAAAAACAATGATTTATTTGATTGCGATTTTTGGCAAGATATTTGATAAATTGTTGGTTGATAAATTACGGAGCGAAATTAAATTGAATTTCGACGAAAAAAAATACTTTATGCGAACGCTGCTGAAAGCTAATTTTTGGGGCGTATTTCTTTTCGGAATTATTGTTGCAATCGGGATTTATGCTCTTTCGAGCAATTTACCGGACAACCAAAGTTCCGACCAGACCAAAGTTTCGCAACAAATTGACAAAACAGCCGAATTGCTTTGCAAATATATAGAGCAAAATGTTTCTGTCAATTTCGAAAAAACTGCTTATGCAATTGACGAAAATTTAAAATTGGGCTCTGGATGGCGACTTTTTCCGGATATCCCATTTGATAAAATGTATTACGAAAGCATTCCATCTCTGTACTTTGGCAATATTAATCTTAGCAGTAACGAAAAAAACAGAATACACCCTTTCCTTCAATCTTTAAAATCTGTTTCTGGCAACGATTTTCTTATTTTTCAACGAATAAGCGAAGCCGGCGATATGTATCTTGTAAACCACACTTTCTACAATCTCCCTGATAATTTCAATCTTAATTTGATTAGTCCGGAAAAAAATCGTTCAGCTGCTCTGCTTATTGAAAAAATATTCAAAGGTCAAAGTTTCACTATCTTGCAAAATATTAACGATAATATTTATTCCGTTACATTCCGCCGGCTAATCAACCGACAGGGCAAAATTCTCGGTATGATGGGTATTCTCAACAAACTTTCAGGCTTTATCGATTTCAACATTTCTAAGCTAAATTACAATATCACTTATTATGATGCATTCACAAAAAATGTTCTTCTGTCGTTTGGGGCTTCGCCTCGCAAAAGCACATTAGCCTGGGCTGATAGTTTGCGACTTACAGGCATTGATTTTCAGACTTGCAGCTATGACTGGGGACGCTCTGCCGTATATTCAGGCAAATTGAACTTGCTGATTTTGTCTGAGTTCCCGCAACAACCCAAAATTATGCCATCCGGTTTGCGGGCAAATGGGCTGAAATTGGTTCTCGCTGTTGCAATTCTTGTAATGGCAGTGCTTGTTTTTTATTCTGTGCGTGCTTCGGACTATTTTGCTCACAAACTGCACGAGAAAGAAGAGCACTTACTCAAATTTCTTAACTATGTTGCTTTGGGCAAAAGCCGTGAATTTGAAAACGAGATTATCGAAAAATCATTCAAAGGCGAAATTGCTAACGATGAGTTTGTTAAATCGCTAAACAGAATAAATAAAACTATTTACGATTTGCAACAGGATAAATCTGATTTGCAGGATTTTATTGAAATTAAAATTAATCGCTTGCTTGACGTTGCCGATAAAATCGGGCAACTGAAGACAAATGCCGAGCTTGCCTTCGATGCCTCTATTGAACATATTGCCAGTCTGACTGTTAAAATCACTCAACTTGCTACCACAGCCAACGAACTTGCCCGATGGGAAACTCCAGCCGAAATATCTTCTAAATTCGACAATAATTCGGCAAAAGAAAAAGTCAAACAAAAAGCAATAACTATTCAGACCAAAGCAAAACTACTTACCGACAAACTTGATAAATTATTTGCAGAATTAAACAATCTGAAAAAAATATCAGACCATACTTACCTTATTGCTGTTAATTCTTCCATTTTTGCTGAAAAGTTAAGCTCAAGCAAAATGGAATTATTATCGAACGAAATTAAGAAAATTTCCGAAAATCTTCTTAATTCGCAGGACCAGCTTTACTATCTTGCTACCGAAGCACGCAACGCAATTTATGCTTGCAGCAACGACCTTGAAACTATTGAAATTGTTCTGGAAAATACTCCAACCCAATCTGATATTGCCAAAATGCTTCTTGAATACTCCAAATTCAACGAACGTCTTGCTTCTATTTCGACTAAGTTTGATTCTGTGGTCGATGATTTTCGTAATATTCTCAAAAATACTGAGAACGCAAAAAGCGATTTTGCAAAACTTGATGGTATTATTGAAGATTTGAATGATATTTCTGAGAAAATATAATGGCAGTCCGTAAAATTAAATATTATAAAAGAAGATTTACTGATAATGATTTTTTCAAATCTGAACTATCTACAAATCAATATTTCGAAGAATCGCCTCTAACTAATTTAAACAAAAAAATAACTTTACTTCCTTTCAAAATAGGAAACATTAACTTTGTTGCTAATAGCAAGTTTATTGAAATCGTAATTCCGAACAGAGAAAAGTACACTAACCAAAATTTCCCCAAATGGATTTCCGGACTTATTGCTTACGAAGGAACTATCTTGCCGATAGTTGACCTAAAGCAATTGGGCGATTTTCAAGCAAACTCCGAGACGTTTTGCACTATTATTTTCAACAACGGGACTTTTCGGTTTGGTATAGAAGTTGATTTTGTGCGTTTTCCGTTTGCTCACAACACGTTTTCAGCAATAGATAGTTCTTTGTATGGCAAGATTAACATTCAGCAAAGAGATTATTATTTTTTAAATTCTGAAATGATATTTGAATTAATTAAAGAACTCGAATTTGAGTAATATTGAGCAACATATTGAATATTTCAGGGAAGCGTGCCGCCGCCATTGCGACATTATCGAAACCTGTTTGCTTGATTACGAAAAATATCGGATATCGGAACTTTTGGCAAATGCGGCTAATTCTATTAATCAAATCAGACTGTCGGTAAAGAAATTGTCAGTTGACAATGCTGTTCTTATTGCTGATGCAATGCTCAAAATAGTTTCTCTTGCAAAAGAAAAACGATTAGACTTACTCCCGAACGATATTGATATTGTCTTGCGTGCTAATGATTTCTATTATTCAATCATTCAGTTTTCCTCTTTTGAAATTCTCGAATTGCTGAATTCCGAATTTGCAATTATCAATGAAATTACGAGCGAATTGCAATCGATTGCTGCACCTCATAGAATTAAAAAGATGCAGCCAGCCAGAGCCAAATCCGAAACATCTTCCGACGAACAGCAAAGCAAAGGAATATTGCTTGAAAAATTCAAATATGCAATTGTTCGTTCTGTAGGCACAATCGAACACGTGTTGGAACAGTCTGAAACGCAAAAAGAAACAATAGATGTGGTTCCAATTTCGCAGGCATTGAATACAATCAAAGGCGCGGCAATAAGTGCCGGAGTTTCCAAAGCATTCGATCTTGCTGATGCATTGAGCGACTTCATTCGTTTTCTTGCCGACCACAATCTTCCGATTAATCCATACCAGATGGATTTATTATTGAGCTGTAATCGATTATTCAAAGAAATTGCCGCTACAAGTGCCATCGCAATCATCGACAAAATCAAAGACTATAGCGATTATATCGACACCTATTCTGATTTTCTCCGTTCATTCCTGACCGACCAGGAACAAATGCAACCAACGCCTTCGGCTAAATTATCAAGCGACGAAATTCTTCCGATTGTCAGCTCTGGTAGTGATACAGCTGATATTGCTGCGGACGATAAACTCTATTATTTTGGCTACAAATCTTCTCAATTCAATGATTATTCTAAGTATAACAGATTGCTCGATGCTACTGTTAATATTATTTCCAACCTTGTTCCAATGGCTAATTCTATCGGAAATCTGAAATCTTTGAAATCGCTTATCCGACAAATACAACTCGATAATAATAACATCTTGTATAATATCACAAATACCGAAACGCTTACTGAAATTGCAATAAACAACGCAAAAAAACTTGATGATATTATTTCTCAATTGGATCTTTTCTCTTCTTCTGCTGATGAATATCTGCAAAACATAAAAAACAGAATTAATACTATTTACAACGGTCTTTACAATTTCCGTTCAGTTGCTTTTGGCGATATAGTTCGCGGCTACAATGAACTTGCAAATGATTTGGCAAATTATTCAAACAAAAAAGTAAGCCTTAAAATTGCAGGTCGCTTTGTTCGAATTGGTTCTGAATTGCATACTTTGCTTGAAATTTTGCTTCCTCAATTGCTTCGCGATATTATTATGAACAATATCGAACCGCCCAATCAGCGAAAAGAAAAGCCGGAAATGGCTGAAATTTCTCTTTCTGCCCGCACTTTAAGCGGTAAACTCCTTATTGAAATTGTTGATGATGGCAAAGGAGAAGACGCTACAGCTGTTGCAGGTCGCTTAGAAGGGCTTATTAATTTGATTAGCAACAACAACGGCAGAATTGATATTAGTTCTGAATCAGATTTCGGCACCAAACTTACTATTTCATTCAATATGAATTATGTTTTGCTGAAATCTCTCGTTTTTGATGTTGCTGGCAATCTCTATGCAGTCCAAATTCTCAATTGCGAGGCTCTTATAGACGAAAAGACTTTTCGCAAACAATATCCAAATACCAGTTCTATAGACATTCGAAAAGTCTTAAATATTGAAGCCGAATATATTGCAAAGAATAAACCTGTTCTATTAGTAAACGACGTTAATTGCAATTTCGCCTTGATTTTCGATAAATTTATCGGGGAAGCGGAACTTGTGCCTTCGCCACCGAACAAACTTCTCAGTGATACTCCATTTATTGCTGCATCATCAGTTTACAACAACAAGCCCGTAATGATAATTGATGTGCAAAAACTACTTAATATGTTTATTAATCAGAACGATAATTGATTTAAGTTCATCTGAAAAAGCAATTAAACCATCTTCGTGCCCACTTAACGCAAAAATTCCTTCGTTGTCTGAAAGACCTGAAACATAATCTTTTGCTTCGAGTGCTATTTCCACTGTACCATACTCAGAAAATCCATTAGTTTTAGCTCCATTTTCGATTAATAATTCCCAAATTCTTTTATTATGGAAGTGAGCAACAAACTTTGTTTTAGGTTTCGCTTCATATATCCCTAAATGAGTGATAGTTTCCGACGAAGGTAGTCGCAAGCCGCTATATACTAATGTATTTTGTAAAATATCGTAATCGTGAATAATTGAATAATCGCTACAACTGAGAATTGCTTCGCCACCAGTCTGAGAGCCGCTAACGATGAACTTGTCGTTCCATCTCTTGCTTACGTTGCCGTATCCGATTCCATTCGGTAGCATTCCGATTAAGTTTTTAATTTTCAATTCATTTCTCAATACTTGCAAATCAACTATATTAATTGCTTCGGGATATTCGTTCCCTATGCAAATTGTATTGTATTTGATATATCCTTCGCTCATTTTCTCTTTATAGCCTTGAAAAAATAATAAAATGCCGCAAATACACCAATTGCTGCGAATATTAATATGAAAAGCGGGGAAGAAGTGTATTTTTTATCTATCCACCAACCAAGCAACGTAAATAATACTACGGGAATTGCCATCTGCATCCCTAAATTCATAAACGGAGCCATTTCTCTTATGGAGCGGAAAAGTGCATCCTTTACTTTTGGTTTGTTTTTAGAAGCCATACTCCACGAGCGTTTTAAGTATGTCCTCTAAATAAATATTCCTCGATGAGCCATACCATTTATCGTCGGGGACAAGCACAATTGAACCGTATGTAGAAGGATTTTGCGGGTCAAATACAGAACTGTTTTTGCGTGTATATTCTTCCGGACGAAATTCATTATCGTAATCATGCACTGATACTGTGCATCCAAATTCGATTAACTTTCCTGTTTCAACCGGATTGCCCTGTATTCCAAAAAATGCAAATGGCACTTTGAAACGCACTACATATATAGTATCCTGGATGTCGGAAATTGCCATAATATCGTGTGCTGCAATTTTTTGATATGGTTCCAGTTCGTCTGTTGTGCTTACTTTTACCGATGCAGTTCTATCTAAAAAGTTACCCGGAAATATTTTAATATTATATATTCCGCTTTCGATGCTTTCTTTGAACGTTACTTTATCCCCTTTCAGATTTGCAAAACGATTACTTCCATCGGTATTTACGTTGAGCCATACTTCCACATAATCGCAGATACAGGTGTCGCAATTTTGGGGTACAATCTTATCATCTTTCACTTTCACCGTCATATATAAATATGTTTCATCCCACGCAGAACTTACTGAAAACGACAAATCTTCACTTCCGCCCCACCAAAAGGCACCTTTCGGAACAAAATTTATATTATCAATATAAACTTCCGAACTATAACCTTTATATACCTGACGACCTCTTCTATAAGATGGAATAGTTGTATATTCGGCAAAAAATCGTGTTTTGCCTGTATTTGTTTCAATGAATTTATCTGTATTATTCAAATTTTGATAATTTTTATATGATTCATAGGTGTATTCACCAATTCGTTCTGTTAGAAACTCGTCCAACATAATTAAAGCACCATTATCAAAGCGATATCCTCGTATTAACCAGTTGAATTGCTTATGTTTCTGAGTAACATAGCAAGCATTGTCTCTGATTACAACTCCGATTTCAAGCGGAAGTTCCACAAATTCATAAGCAAATTGTCCGGCTTTTACAAAATATCCATCTATATCTACAAACAAATATACTTGCATAATTCGCCCACGTTGTCCGGCGATCCTCACAGAGAAAGCCGCATCAGGCACACCGTCACCCGAAAAGTCGCCTACATCCCATCCCCAGATTGTATAATCACTTCCCTGTGGGAATTCGCTCTGCAAATCTTGAATCATCTCTTTGTTGAAATAATTTTCCAATCGTCTGGATAGTTCAGGAAAACGTATTCCGCTCTGTGAATATGCAAATTCACTGATGACAACCAAGAACAATATTAGGCAAACCAGTTTTCTCATTTTACTTTCGACAATATTTCATCACGAAGTTCTTTTATATCACCAGAAATTCTGGCTCCCATTTGCGAAACAACACGTGCACCAACTGCCGAAGCTATATGCCCGGCAATAACGGGATTACCCGTTGTGATAATTCCATACATAAAGCCACCCGCAAAGCAATCTCCTGCTCCTGTTGTATCGACCGGACGAGCCGGATAGGACGGTATCCTGTAAATTTTTCCTTCCCATTTTACTATCGAACCATTTCCGCCAAGAGTTACAACAACATTTGGACATTCACGGCTTAATGCTTCAACTGCATCCTCTACATTTTGCTTGCCTGTGTAGCAAAGTGCCTCATTTTCGTTGCAGAAAACAAGGTCGGATTGATTTACTACTTTTTGCAAGTTTTCGCGAAAACTATCTATGATGAATACATCCGAGAACGTTAACGAAACCTTTGTACCGTGCTTTTTTGCTAATTCTACGGAATAGAACAGTGCTTCGGTGCTGCTTTGCGCAGTGAATTTATATCCTTCGGCATAAATCCATTGAGAACGAGATATTATTGTTTCGTCAATATTATGCTTGCCAAAAAATGCTGTCGCTCCAAGCGAAGTATGCATAGTGCGTTCGCTGTCGGGTGTTATAAACACAAAGCAAGTTCCCGTAGGATAGTTGTCGAGCATTTCAGCTTTCAGTTCTATACCTAATTCAATAAATTCATTAGCATAGAATTGCCCGAATTCGTCTTTTCCTAACACAGTTGAGTATGCTGCTTTGCCGCCAAGCTGCGAAAAGCAAATAATTGTGTTTGCTGCTGCACCACCGCTACACCTGTTGAATTTGCGATGAGAATATTTTTCGAGCAATGCACGTTGCTTATCGCTTTCGACAAGTCGCATTTCGCCTTTTTTCAACCCTAATTCTGCAAGCTCGGATTCCTCGACTTCGTATTGAATATCAACAAGACCATTCCCTAATCCAAATAGTTGAATATCTTTCATAGTAAATCCAAACGTTATATGTAATTAAGCAAAAATAAAGATTTTTTGATGATTAGCAAAGATAATAGTAGAAAAAGTTTCCCGAGCTGGTTATTATTTCCCATCCGACTTTATTATTAAAGTAAAATATACAGCTACAATCAATGCAACGCCTCCTGTTGCAAAAAATGTAGCAAAGCTGCCGAATTTATACCATAAAAGACCTGCTATTGTGCTTGCAAGCATTGTGCAAATACTCTGAAATGCCGAATATGCACCTATTGCTGTTGCTGTGTCTTTTTTGTCTGTTACGTTCGAAAGCCACGCTTTCGATATTCCTTCGGTTGCGGCTGCATATATCCCATAAAGAAAGAACAAACCATAAAATACATATAAATTATCGTTCAATGCAAAGCCGAAATAGACAACTGAAAAAATGACTAATCCAAGAATAAAAATTCTTTTAAGACCAATTTTGTCGGCTATTATTCCAAGTGGGAACGAAAATATTGCATATATTAAATTGTAAAAAATATACGTGCCAATAACCATTGTGTCGTCGAGCCCGGCTTGCTTGGCTTTGAGCAGCAAAAACACATCTGAACTATTGAATAAAGTAAATAATAGCAATCCGATTACTATTTTCCGGTATGTTTGCGGGCTTTCCTTCCAATACTTAATAAATGAGAAAAAACTTGTTTTTTCCTGCTTAATTTCGGTTGTCTTTTGCTTATCTTTCAGAAAAAAAGTGAACAGAGTTGCAATTATTCCCGGAATAAATGCCAGATGGAAAAGCGTTACGTAGTTCTGCGGATAATAATAAAGATATAGCAATGCTAATAGAGGTCCGATAACTGCACCAAGTGTGTCCATCGAACGGTGGAACCCAAACACTTTGCCTTTGGTCTCTTGTGTTGCTTCGTCAGAGAGCAAAGCATCTCTTGCTCCGGTACGTATTCCCTTTCCAAATCTATCCAGTGTCCGCGACAAAAACACCCACAGCGGATGTGCAAACATTACAAGCATTGGCTTTGATATTGCACTCAAAGCATATCCCATCCGAACAAACGGCACTCTCTTTCCGGTTACATCCGATTGTTTTCCGAAATAGCCTTTGCTAAGTCCGGCTGTTGCTTCGGCTATTCCTTCTAATATTCCAATGAATAATATTGAAAATCCAATTGTTTTAAGATAAATCGGAAGAATCGGATATAGCATCTCGCTTGCTATGTCTGTAAATAGGCTAACTACCGATAAGATCCATACCGTTCGCGTGATATTCTTCAATTCATTCCCGAAATAATCTTCGAAATTGATTTTAGTGATAAGACGAAAGCGCTAAATGTTTGTTTTCAAGCTACAATATTGTTGTAGCTAATATTTATCGATTTCTCTGCAAATATCAAATGCAAATTGTTTGATATTAATGGTGTTAAGTAATTTATTATGCAAAAAAAAATTATAAACTCTACTCGAAATCGTAATATTCAATATCTTCAATCGCAGAATGGTAAAATTTCTCTAATTGACTTTCAAAGAAAAATTTCTTTTCGCCAAATGCTGGTTCTAAATCAGTAAGCCATTGTGCTTTATTGTCGTATTTGGCAAAAAAGGGTTTGCATACCCAGTCGGGATTTCTTCCTTGAATAAATCTCAACACAAAAACTTTCTCTTCTTTTATTTGGGTAGTTCCTAAAACCTGCACTTTTCCCGGAGTAGCCGACATCACAGGTCCGCGAATCGTTCGGCAAATCCCACTTACTTTTTGATATGATTTCCTAAACACATTCCAAGCTTCCTCAAGAGTAACCGAGAAATAATCTTTTGCACCTGTATCTCGGGGAATGAACATATAGTACGGTATCAGGTTCAGATTAACTTGCTTTCGCAGCATATTAGCCCAGATTTCAGGTCGGTCGTTGATATGTTTTAGTACAGGTGATTGCGTCCTTATGATCGCTCCAGTCGAGAGAACTTGTCTGATTGCTTGCTGCACCTCTTCGGTTTCAAGCTCATTTGGGTGGCAGAAATGCGCCATAATAGCAAGATTTCGACCCCTTGATACAATTGTTCGAAGTACATCGAGCAATTCTTTGCTATCATCATCCTTTGTGAATCTATATGGCCAAAAAGCAAGAGATTTCGTACCTATGCGTATTGTCTGCACATTCGATATGCTATCATCGAGCAGAGGCTCAATATACTGGCGTAGTTTGCTTGCTTTCATTATTAGAGGGTCGCCCCCTGTGAAAAGTACATCTGTGATTTGCGGATTGCTTTTTATGTATTCCACCATTAATTCAGTTTCTTGAGTGGCGAATTTCAATTCATCTACACCAATAAATTGAGGCCACCGAAAGCAAAATGTGCAATATGCGTGGCAAGTTTGTCCGTGACTTGGAAATATCAATAAAGTTTGTTTGTATTTATGTTGAAATCCGAACAACTTTTTGCCATTTATTTGCGGGATATTCAGTTCTAATTGTCCGCTAGTGTGCGGATTTAGCAGCATATGTATTTCGTTTGCTCTCTTTTTAATTTTTTCTTGTGGTGCATTGCTTCTAAGCATTGTTGCAATTTCCTGATAATGCTCTTTCTTTAGCATTCCCTTTTGTGGAAAAGTTAAAATAAAAAGAGGGTCAGTTTTATAATTTGACCAGTCAATTAATTTTTCAATTACATAATTGTTAGTTTTGAATGGGAAAATGGTACTTACCACATCAATATCGAAAATCTCCTTTTCTGTCAATTTGGATATTTCCGGTATCTGTTTGTAATTGCTTCTTGTATATGTTTTGTATTTCATTCTACTTATTGAGGTAATTAACAAAAATCAAGTTTCAAAAGAATATAACATTTTTTTTTATAAAATGCAAATTCTTTCGAACAAATGTTTATACACTTCAATTTTTAGAATGAAGAGTTGTTCTTTGGTCTTTTATAATTGTCTGATTTATACGAACGTTTTTTGTCAGACTTGAAATTTTTATCAGACTTGAAATTGCTGTCAGACTTATTATCTCTATCAGATTTGTATTTCCTGTCGGATTTAAAATCTCTATCAAATTTAAAATTTCTATCGGATTTGAAATTTCTGTCCGACTTGAAATTTCCATAATTTTTATTACGTGGGCGACTTGAATAATCAGATTGACGATAAAGTTTATCTGCCGCTTTCGAAAAAGTATTTTGTTTATGTCCTTCGAAGCATATTACAAATTCAGCTTTAATATTCTCATCTTTGAACTTTTCGTATAGTTCTGCAAAAGTGCCATAATGGTGTGTTTCATACAACATTGTAAGGTTCATACCAATATAGGCGCGCCGCTCCGGCATTACCCGAGCTGCAGCTTCGAGCAATGGCTTCAACCGGTAAGGAGTCTCCAACAATATTACTGTCTTGGGAAAATGCGAAAGCTGCGTTAGTTCGTGCACGCGTTCTTCTTCCTTGCGGCTGAGCATACCTGCAAAGAAAAAAGATGATGCGTCAAATCCGGAACGCACCAGAGCCGTTAATATGCTTGATGCTCCCGGCACAACTTCAATCTCTATATCTGTTTTCAATGCAGCTTTAAGCAAATGGTGTCCTGGGTCTGCAAGCAATGGCGTTCCACAATCAGACACCAAGCAAGCACGGTCGCCTTTTTCTAACCGTTCCAATACTATAAATGTTTGCTCAATTTCGTTCTGTTCGTTGAGCGGAACAAGTTCTTTTTCAAGATTTATGTTTTTAAGTAATCGCGCGCCTTCTTTTAGTTCTTCGCAAATAACAAAATCACATATTTTTAGCACTCCCAAAGCACGTAAAGTTATATCTTCTTTGTTGCCAATAGGTGTCGATACAATAAAAAGCTTTCCTTTTTTCGGTTTGTTTCCCAATTTAAATATCCTAAATCAATTGTAAAATTCTATTTTACAAATTTACTAAATATTAACGACTTATTTTAACTGAAATTGGATTATGCAATTTGTTGGTTCATTTTCTACATTTGTTGCAACATCTTTCGTGCTTTGGGGACATATTCGCTTCTTGGATATTTCTCTATTATTTCGCGGTATGTGTTTTTTGCTTCTGCTACCCGCCCAAGCTTTATTTTGCAATCTGCAAGCTTAATGGCTATTTCGGCTGATTTTTCGCTGTTGCCTTTTTTTATTAAATCCGCATATATTTCTGCTGCTTGTTCGTAGTTGCCGAGTTGTGAATGACTTTCAGCAAGCAAATACTTAGCTTCGTTCCTGACTGCTTCGTTTTTTGTATTATTTGCTACTTTTTCCAGTTCTTCGATAGCTTTATCGTATTGTTTTTGACTTATTAACGCTAATGATTGTGTCATTTCGGCTTTATCGTTGATTTCTTGCTTGATTTCCTGATTTGGTTTATCCTGCGGCTTTTCAGCAGTCTGAACCGTTTTCTTTTGCTTTACTGTATTGCTGCTTTGTTGAACAGTTTTATTGACAGATGAACTTGTGTGTCTTGTGTTGGTTGCTTTTTGGGTGCTTTCAGATGCAACTTTTTGAGTTCTCTTTATGTAATTCTTACCAGCCTCTTCGTCCGATAGCAAAATAGCAGAGTTATTGGTTTTGGGTTCTGCTTTTTCTGCAGATTCTTCTTTATTTGCAGGAATGCCTGCTACAGCATTTTTCTTTTCTACAACATTTGATTTTTGGAGCGAACCTTTGATTTCATCAAGTGTGTAACGCAATTCTTCAACATCTTTTTGCAAATTGGAAATTTGATTTTTCATTATAACTTGCTCGTTGCCTATTGCGGCAAGCTGCTCTTCCAGTGTTGGTAATATCCTGTTTTGCGAGTTGCTTTCAGCTTTTTGAGAATTAATATTTTTTTCAAATTCAGCAATTTTATCATCAATTGGCACTTCCTGTTTCTGCGATTTCGCAACACTTGCTTTTTTTATGGATTTGTTCCCGGTACGCACTGCCGATGGAGTACACCCAACAAACAAAAATATGCATATTATCAGCCATACTGCTGATATTCTCCATAATTTACTGTATTGGATTCTGCTGTTCATTTCTATATTCCTTTTATTTTCAACAATTTCAATATTATTTGTATGTTTTATTTATTTAATCTCCAATTTAAATGCCGAAATACTTAACTTTTTCATAATTTTGTTTTTTTTAAATGTAATTTCGGAGCAAATATGGGTGATTTAATTAATCGTGAACATCAGGTTTTTTTTCAAACGTATAAACGTTTGCCAATAGAAATAGACCACGCAAGCGGTGCAAAAATTTGGGACCGCGACGGCAACGAGTATCTTGATTTCCTTGCCGGAATTGCAGTAAATGCTCTTGGGCATAGTCATCCAAAAATCATTGAGGCTGCTAAAAAGCAAATTTCTCAATATATGCACGTTTCGAACTACTTCTACCAGGAACCTCAAATATTACTTGCTGAGAAGCTTACTCAGCTTACTGGATATTCTCGCGTGTTTTTCACTAATTCCGGCACCGAAGCCACCGATGGAGCCATTAAACTTGTCCGTAAATATTCGTTTGGGCGTGATAAGAAAATAATTGCTGCATTTACCGGTGGTTTTCACGGACGCACCTACGGAGCTCTCTCAATTATGGACAAACCAAAATACAAGGAAAATATGGGACCATTCCTGCCTGATACTATGGTTTTGAAATTTAACGATATTGATGAACTTGAACGCAACATTAACGACCAAACTGCCGCTGTATTTCTTGAATTTATTCAGGGAGAAGGTGGAATAGCAACTCCAACTCAACAATTTGTAGATAAATTAGAAGAATTGCGAAAAAAATACGGTTTCCTGCTTGTTGCAGACGAAATACAATGTGGAACTGGACGCACAGGCAAATTCTTCGGTTTCGAACACTTTGGAGTGAGCCCGGACATTGTTACTATGGCAAAAGGAATTGGCGGCGGGCTACCTCTTGGGGTGATTCTTGCAAAAGAATTTTTAGCCGAAGTGTGGGACCGCGGCAATCACGGCACTACGTACGGTGGCAATGCTGTTGCGTGTGCTACTGGACTTGCCGTTGTCGAGGAACTTACCAACGGTGTTATGGAAAATGTTCTTAATATTGGCGAGTATTTGAAAAACAAATTATTCAATCTGCAAGAGAATTTTCCTAAACTTATTGTTGAGGTGCGGGGGCACGGGCTTATGCTTGGGCTTCTTCTTTCTTTCGACGCTCAATTGCTTGTGGATGAACTTCTGAAAAATATGGTCATTGCCAACGCTGCTTCGGGAAATGTTCTACGAATTGTTCCACCACTTACAATTACAAAAGACGAAGCAGAACTATTCTTAACAAAATTGCATCTATCGCTTGTCAATTTAGAAAATAAAATTAATTTACAGTAATTTAAGAAAAAAATCGTTATATTTATTAATTGTAATAAATTGAAAAATTAAAAAAATATTTATGAAAAGTAGTGTTATTATTCCTGCCGGAGGTGTGGGGAAGCGATTCGGCTCGCAAGTGCCAAAGCAATTTGCTGAGCTGGGTGGCATTCCATTAATTGTCCACACAATTCGCATTTTCGATACTGTCGAGGATGTGGAAGCTATTGTTATTCCTGTTCATAATGAATGGTTTACCTTTACCAAAGAACTTATCGAAAAATATAAATGCGATAAAGTCAAAGAAGTGATTATCGGTGGTTTGGAGCGTCAGGATAGTGTTTATAACGGTTTGCTTTCAGATACAGTTAAAAATTCCGAAATTGTATTGGTTCACGATGCTGTTCGTCCTTTTGCTTCTGCGAAACTTGTGCAACGCATTATAAACGAAACCGAAGATTTTGGTGCAGTTATTCCCGGAATTGCTCCCAAAGAAACTGTGAAAGAAAAGACAAATACCGGGCTTGTTGTGAAAACACTCGAAAGACAAAAACTTTCGCTTATTCAAACTCCACAAGGATTTTGGACTGATGTGATTACTTCTGCCTATCGCAAAGCTAAAGAAGCAAGTTTCTTTGGCACCGACGAGGCTTCGCTTGTCGAGTTCATTGGATATAAAGTTACTATCATAGATGGAGAAGATGAAAATATTAAAATCACTACTCCATTTGATTTAAAAATTGCTGAATTAATTATGAAAGAAAAGTATCAAAGTCAGTAGGTGAGCTATGCAAAAGAAAAGAAATATTCGCTCTAATGTTCAGTCGAAAGCTGTGAAGTGGGAATTCCCGCTCGAAAAAAAGGATTTAATTGTTATCGGGGTTGGTATAGCTATTGTTTTGCTCGGTTATTTGCTGATGGCTACTGGTATTACTGAGGAGCCGGCTATTCCAGATGGCAAATGGAACAACCCGTTAGCTACTGTCGTTGCTCCTTTTTTGCTTGTAATTGGATATTGCGTTGTTATTCCTTTGGGTTTAATAAAATTCTTTTCAAAAAAGAAGAATTCACCAGAGAATAATCAATAATGAATAATACTCCTGCAAAAGATACATTTGCCGGCTTTGTTGCTATCATTGGCAAACCGAATGCCGGCAAATCTACTTTTATGAACTCTGTGCTCAATGAAAAGCTGTCAATTGTAACCCCAAAACCACAAACCACACGCAAACGCGTTCTCGGTATTTACACAAAAGATAATCTTCAGATTGTATTCGTTGATACTCCCGGCTTTATCAAACCACGCTATGCGTTGCACGAAGCTATGATGGAATATGTTACAGAAGAAGTTCTTTCGTCTGATGTGCTGCTTGTGATGTTCGATGTTTCGGAGTATTCTGCCCACAAAGAACCTTTTCATAGCACTTTTTTTGAATTACTTGGGAAATCGCCTGCTCCTAAAATACTTCTGCTCAACAAAATTGACCTGCTGAAAGACAAAAAAGCTATGCTTCCTGCAATTGACTATTTTGCAAAAACCGATACTTTCTCTGAAATTTTGCCTATTTCTGCTTATCAACCAGATGATGTTGCAAAAGCTATTGAAATAATTGCCAAATATATCCCAAAATCTCCGTTTTATTATGATGAAGATTTGCTTAGCACGCAAAACGAACGCTTTTTTGTCTCGGAACTAATTAGAGAACAAATTTTCCTGATATGTGAAGAAGAAATTCCATATTCTACGGAAGTTTCTATCGTTGAATTTAAGGAAAGAGAGAAAGGCAAGTGGTACATTAATGCAGAAATCATCGTCGAACGCCCTACTCAAAAACCAATAATCATTGGCAAAGACGGTCAACGAATCAAACAAATTGGCGAGCTTGCGAGAGTTGCCATTGAAAACCATCTTGGCACTCCGGTTTATCTGGATTTGTTTGTGAAGGTTCGTCCCAAATGGCGGCAAAATCAGCGACAGCTCAAATCTTTTGGCTATTGAACAGTTCCTTTTCTAAAATTGAACGGAAATATTCCGGTTTATTATCATTAATTGTGGCATCCGAAACAGTTTCAATTAAAATTTCTTCTGTGAAAAGATATTTCTTGAAGTAATCTAATTTTCTTTTAGTTTTATCATCAATTTTCTTATAAAACATATCAAATCTTTGGCTTAAATCCCATCCCTTTATCTCGACTGGTATGATTTTCCCAAACCAACGCCTGTATAAAGCATATTTTACCCAAGTAAGCCCTATATACAATGCTTTGCTTGTGGGGCTTTTAGCCCCGAAATCATAAACAACACAGCGAAAACCCATCGCCAAATGCATCAGAAAATTATAATCTAATTCTTTCAGAATATCTACAAACTTTTTGCTTTCACAATGGCAGGACTGCAACCTAATAAAGGATACGTCTTCAAGTTTCAACCCAAATCTTTCTATTGCTTCTATCCCATTTGTTAAATTTAGAAATATTTTTGTTTTTCCCGGCATTTTTTCCTTTATCATCAATTCACTAATACTGCAAATTAATTATTGAAGTGTGATTTTCCGAACAAAAAAAGAGGCACAACCTTTTGTTGTGCCTCTGCTAAACTTATTGTAATAGTCAAGTATTAGAATGTGTATCTAATGCCCACTTGCATTTGCCAGCGAGACCAGAAGTCGCTTGTTTCGAAAATGTCGTCGCCTCTGTATCCTCTTGTGTTAGGCAGGTAGCTTGCACGGATTTTGCCAGATTTGTCGTATCCTTCAAAACGTAACAAGCTATATGTTCCATTGCTGATATATTTTACGTGTCCCCATTCTCTATTGAGCAGGTTCAGTACATTCAAAATATCAAGAGTGAGTTCAACTTTTTGTCTGCCCACAGTTGGAATTTCCTGGCTAATTCTTAAATCAACCTGATGGCGCCAGGGTTGATTTAATGAGTTTCTGTCCATAATTTTGCCACGTTTTAGGTCTTTCCAGTCGCTTAAGAATTTTTCGAATGCTTCTACGTATTTCATTTGAGTGCCATCGGGTGCAGTATAATTTTGGTCACCATTGACAAGTATCATCTTGTCGTCCTGCCAAACGCCATTTACATTTGTTAATTTGTTTGGAATGTAGCAAAGGTCGTTGCCCCATACATTGTCGTTGTTTGCATCGCGAACTCTTGTGTCAATCAGCACGTCTCTGTCCCAGGTTATATTGCTTTGAGTATAATATAAGAACGACATTGGCGAACCGGAACGCCCTTCGTAGAATAGACCAACAGTAATGTCTGCGTTCTTATAGTAAGTATATCTGTATGATATATTAGCCAAAATTCTGTGTGGAATAGAGAACAAAGAAGTGGAGAGTTTCGGATTGTTTGGATCTGGGGCTGGATTATACATCCAGTTTGAAATTGCACGGCTCGAAGTTGCACTATTCACATCACGAACGAGTGAATAAGTGTAAGCAAAATTTGCACTCAAATTTGGTAAAATACCTTGATTGAATGGTTTTTGAAGTTGTGCTGAAATACTTAATTGGTCGCCTTTGTTTGTGTTAGTCATATAAATTACGTTAGTATAGTCGTTGCTTTTAATCACTGCATTGCTGTTGTATCTTAGATAAAGCGGTCTGCCGTCTATTGAGGTAACTCTGTTGCCACTGTTATCGAGCGAGTCCACCAGCAAAATGTTTTTGAATAATACTTCGTTAATTGATTTTCCATAAATAAATTCAAGTGTTCCGATTAAACCTTCTGTTATCTGATGGTCAACGGCAACATTAAAACGCAGAATTTGCGGCATTTTGAAGTTTTTATCTGTAATATTAACCTCTGTTGTCTTTACTGGTTGAAGTGTTGTTCCGGGGTCGCCTGGCTTAGGCTGTTTCTTTGGATCAGGTTCAAATGCAGGCACATTGCTTGTAACATCAACGCGTCCGTAATCAACACCGGTGTTTGCATATTGGTTGCCAATCCATACGCCGGGTGTGCGACCAGCAAAAAGCCCTACACCACCACGCACCTGTGTGTTTTTATCACCAAACACATCATAATTGAAACCAAATCGTGGAGAAAATGCAAATGAAGTTGGCATCTCTGAAGTCTTCATTTTGAAAACACTATCAAATTTTGCATTATAAGATGGATCATCTGGAAAAGCGTATAAGTCGCCGCGTAATCCGAATGTAAGTTTAAGATTTGGCAAAACTTTCCATTCGTCTTGTGCGTAAAATGCTAACTGCCAGTATGAAAATTCTGCTCTTTCTTTTCCTCCTGGCAATAGGTAACTGTAATAATACCTATTGGGTTTATTGTTGTAGAAATTATCTAATCCGGAAAATGTATAAGTTCCGAAAGCATCTTGGACATATAAGTTGCTGAAAGTAACATATTGATTAGTCGTTCCAATCGTAATTACGTGGTCGCCTAAGAAATAATTGAGGTTGTCTGTAATTTCAAGAATGCTCTGGTCCAAAGCATTAGCTTGCGAGAAACGTTCCACACCAAAACTTACCGAACTACGCTTGTCGTCTCCCAGAGATGAAATTGTAACGCTTGGAAAATCCGTTGATTGAGGGTCGCGTTTGTCGTTTACTTGGGTATATGCAACACGAAATTCATTTGCAAAATCTTTCCCCAAAACACTATTTAGCTGTAATACTGTCTGATTTTGAATACTCTTGAATATATATTCCTGCCCTGAATATGAGAAGAATGTGGCTGAACGGGTAACAGCATTATCCTGATCTGCATTTACAAAATTATGACGCAGTGTTAATCTATGCTGATTTGATATGTTGTAATCCAAACGCATAAAGATTTTGTAGTTATTTACATCGCGGGTGTATTTATCATATGAACCTGGGTCGTAGCCATATTTTGCTATTACACTATCACGCAATGCTTTAAGTTCGTTTCTTGTGAGCCCGAACACATTTGGACCGCTTTCGCCTTTGTATGCGAGTGTTTGCGGTTCTGCACGCTGACGCACTTCACCGTTTACAAAGAAGAAAAGCTGGTCTTTTATGATTGGACCGCCAATACGTCCACCAGCCTGATAATCTGTATAATCTGGATATTGAGCATATTTGCCATCTGGACCTTTTATTACTGCATTACCAACTAATTTCTCGTTTCTACCATAAAAATATGCTGAGCCGTGATAGTAGTTCGAACCACTACGAGTTATTGCGTTTATCAAACCACCTGTAAAACCACCTAAACGAACGTCAAATGGTGCAACTGCTACCTGAAATTCCTGAATTGCATCGAGCGAAATAGGTTCTGTTCCTGCCTGACCGCCGGGGGTGCCTGCTGTCGATAAGCCAAATGCATCGCTCATTATCGCGCCATCTACCTGTATGTTGTTGTATTTACTGTTTCTTCCGCCAACGTTCGAACCTTCCGAAGTTGAAGAAATAATATGAGGAGATAATCTCGAATAGTCGTGAATGGAGCGGGCAATAGTAGGTAAGCTCTTGATTTCACTTTCAGTTACTGATTGCGATGCACCAGTTCTGTTCGATGAGATTATTTCGTTTTTGTCCGCTACTACATCTACTGTCCCTGTTTTAACGCCTTTTTCCACAAGGCGGATGTTCATACTAAAATTCTGGTCTATACCTAATGTAATATTTTCCTTAACCTGTGATTCGTAACCAACCATCGAAATTGTAACAGTGTATGGTCCGCCAACTCGCAAACCGATAATGTTGAACCTTCCGGCATTGTTTGTTACTGCACCTGAGGTTGTTCCCGTCGGCTGATGCACAACTTTGATGGTTGTCCCTGCAAGTGGTTTACCGTCGGCATCTGTAACCCGACCGCTTATTGATGCGGTTGTGCCACCTTGCGAATAAGCAAAATTGATTATTGCTATAAAAGCAAGAATAATTAAGGATACTTTTTTAAGCATATTATGCCCTTTTATTATGAAAAATAAAACAGTTTATTTTACGCAAATTAATCCTTTTTTCTTAATTCTTCTACAACGTATTGTTAATTTTTGATTAACTATCTGAAACGCTTTCTAAGCAATGAACTTCCTTGATTATTAACAAGTTAATAATAATTGCAGAGATTATAAAACTGAACTTTTCCACATTAATAATTTGCAGAAAAAGCCAATTCTCTTGCAAGTAATTTTGTTAAATATCTGCGTTCATAATTCTGGCTGTTTTTAATGTTGGGGTGGGGCAGAGAACCTTTCTTCCACATTTCGAAATAGGCGTCGATAGCTTCTGCTATCGCTTTTGTGTCGCGAGGCTCTGTTGCAATTGCAGCTTCTGTTTCAAGTGCAGTTTGTTTGATATTTCCATTTGGTATGGAAATTAATATTGGTTTTCGGGCACCGATATATTCGTATAATCTCGAAGGTGTTACTATGTTATTTGGGGACATCATCCACAATACATCGGACTGCATAAGCTCTTTAACGCAATCAGTATGCGGTAAATAACCTTTGAGCACAACATTATCGCCTAAATTATACTTCTTTATTAGTTTCTCGTGCGGTTTCCGCATAAGTCCAATAAACACAGCTCTGACTTTGTTTTTCGCTTCATTGTTTTTCTTTAAATACATCGACAAAGCTTTAAGGAAGTATTTTGGGGTAAGGTCGTCCGGAAACAAACCGGAATGCGTTATAGTGAAATAATTCGGGTCGGGCGACAAATGTCGGTATGGTGCAAAATCCTGTTCGTCGAAACCGTGTGGAATAATTGTAATATCTTCGTGAGATAAGAACTTATATCTTTGGAGCAATTTTTCTTTCATAAATCGGTTGATAACTACAATTCGTCTGGCTCGAGTCAGCACCTCTGTTTCCATCTTTATTGCTTTCATCCGATGAAATGGTGTCAGATAGTAGTAGTATGCATTATCTACCCAAAGATCGCGGTAATCTATTACATATGGAATATCATATTTTTCTGACAATTCATTTGCAATCAGAAAATCAGTAAACGGTGGGGCAGTTGCAAGAAGTGCGTGAAAGTGATTGTTTTCAATTATTTCTTCGGCAAGCTTAATTGCTTTTTTCTTCCAAACAATACGGCTATCGGGCTGCAAAAAAGATTGCAGGATAATTCTTTTAAACTTTTGCGAAAAATGCGAAGGATAGCGTATTAGGTTGGAACCTTTTTTTTTAGCCAGACGAGTTGCATCTGGTGGTGTTCTGTATATTGTTATTTTAGGATTGTTCAGTTCTTCAAGCAATGTTTCATCGTAAGCGTAATACACAGATGGCGTTGTTGTGAGCACCGACACATCCCAATCGTTTTCCGGCAGATATTTCGCAAATTTTACGCTTCTTTGAACACCGCTAAGTCCCATTGGCGGGAAATAATAAGCAATAAAAAGTGTATTAAGATTGCTTGAATTATTTCCCGCTAATTTATCGTCAGTTTCAAAATCCATAATTAAATGACAATTAGTTCTTCAGGTGCATTAGTTAGCATCGTTACTTCATTCCGGGTAATATAAATATCGTCTTCTACTCTCATACCAAATTTATCCGGGAAATATACGCCCGGCTCGATTGCAAGCACAACGTCCTCGGGAATTATCTGGTCGTCGCGGCGGAAAGTAATGATTGGTCCTTCGTGCGCTTCAAGACCGATTCCGTGCCCTAATGAATGCTGAAAGTTAATTCCATATCCGGCGTTGTCAATCATTTTGCGTGCTACTGCATCGAGTAATTTCCCGTTCATTCCGGGGCGGGCAGCCTCGCAAGCTGCTTTTTTTGCATCGTAAACCAACTTATATATAGCTTTTTGCTCTTTTGTTGCTTTTCCTACACAGAAAGTTCTGGTGATGTCCGAACCAAATCCCTGCACTTTTGCACCAAAATCGAGCAAAATCACATCATTTTTCTTTATTTTTCGGTCTGATGGTTTGCCGTGAACAAGTGCCGTGCGTGGTCCCGATACAGCAATAATATCGAATGGGTCGCCTTCGCTTCCAAGCTTGCGTGTGCGATATGCAATTTCAATTGCTATGTCTTTTTCCGACATTCCGGGCTGAATGAAACCAAGCATTTCTTCGTAAACTTTCTCGGCAATTTTGCAAGCTTGCTTTATATATTCAAGTTCTTCCGGTGCTTTGGGATATGTAAAACGTTCTACTAAATTATTGATTGGTTTGAATTTTAAAGGTCTGATCCGGTTCCGTATTTCAACTGCATCGCCGTATGGAATGTGGTCTGCTTCGAAACCTAAATTTTCTACTTTGTTCAAAAATTTGCTTTTTGCGAGGTATCCCCACGCATCTCTTGTAATATGCACCTGTAAATTTGGCAGATCGTAAAGTTCTGTTTTTATCTGCTCTTCATATCTATCGTCCGTAACAAAATGCACTTCATCGTCCGTTACAAACAAAAAAGCAGACGAACCCGAAAAATTAGTTAAATATCTGATATTCGAAAGTTTTGTGATTACTGCTGCTTCGCATTTGTTTTCTTCAATATTGAAACGCAATTGATGAAAACGTTTGTCTACTATTTTTGGGTATTGTGTTATAAAATTAGGTTGAGAATAAGTCATTGTAATTTCATAATTTATTATACATAGTAATTTGGCGATTCTTTGGTGATTCTTACATCGTGTGGGTGCGATTCCCGCAATCCGGCAGAAGTAATTCTGTTGAACTTTGCTTTCTGCTGCATCTCGGTAATTGTCCGGCATCCACAATATCCCATCGATGCCCGCAATCCACCTACAATTTGATATATGGTATCTCCGACATTACCTTTAAATGGAACTCTTCCTTCTATTCCTTCCGGAACGAACTTAGATATTTCCTCTTCTACGTCCTGGAAATATCTGTCTGCTGAGCCCTGACTCATAGCACCGAGCGAGCCCATCCCCCGATATATCTTATAAACCCTACCTTCATAGATAATCTTTTCTCCGGGACTTTCCTCGTGCCCGGCAAACAAATTCCCAATCATTACGCTATCGGCACCGCCTGCTATTGCTTTGGCAATATCGCCAGTTTGTTTTATTCCGCCATCAGCAATTACTGGTATGTCGAATTCCTTCGCAACTTTCGCTACATTTATCACTGCACTGAGCTGCGGCACACCTACACCTGCAATAATTCTTGTTGTGCAAATCGAGCCAGGTCCAATGCCAACCTTCAGTCCGTCTGCACCTGCACGAATGAGTGCTTTTGCCGCTTCTTCAGTTGCTATATTCCCGGCAACTACTTGCAATTCCGGATACTTGCTTTTTATCTGTTTCACCATCTCAAGAACACCGCGGCTGTGTCCGTGTGCAGTATCAACAAATACTGCATCAACTCCAACTTCTATCAAAGCAGCCACACGTTCCATAGTATCCGCCGAAATACCGACAGCTGCACCTACTCGTAGCCTTCCTTGTTCGTCTTTGCAAGCGCGAGGGAATTGCTTCTTTTTCTGAATGTCTTTAAAAGTAATTAATCCACAAAGAGTGTAATTATCATCAACAACAGGAAGTTTTTCTATTCTGTATTTCTGTAGAAGTGTTTCAGCTTCTTCTAATGTTGTTCCAACCGGGACTGTTTTTAAATTGTCCTTAGTCATAATGTTTTTAAGCAATTCGCTTCGTTCAGGATTGAACCGCAAGTCCCTGTTTGTAACAATGCCAATAAGTTTTTTATTTTCATCAACAATAGGAATACCAGAAATTTTATACTTAGCCATCATTTCGAGAGCGTCGGCAACAGTTCTGTCGCCTGTCAAAGTTATTGGTTTTTTTATCATTCCGCTTTCGGAGCGTTTGACTCTATCAACCTGGTCTGCTTGTCGCTGAATGCTTAAATTTTTGTGTATTACGCCCAACCCACCTTCGCGGGCAATAGCCTGAGCCATTTCAGCTTCGGTTACTGTATCCATCGCAGCGCTAAGTATAGGTATATTCAATTTTATAGTTTTCGTAAGGCGCGAGCTTACATCTGTGTCCCTCGGCAAAACCTCGCTATATCCCGGAATTAGCAAAACATCGTCGTATGTAATCCCTTCAAATAATATTTTTTCTTCCATAAACGCCTCTTTTCAATCAAAAATATCAATTATCTTCCTGCAAAATCGATAAGCAAGCTTTTGCAAAATCTAACTCTTTCTGTGCTTTTATTTTATCTTCAGATTGCTTTGCACCACTTATAGCGGCTTTTGCTTTTTCCAAGAGCAATTTTGCTTCGTCAAGCTTTAATTCATCTGATGAAACTGCTTTTTCGAGCATTATGCTTGCTTTGTTGTTATGCAAATCAACAAAACCGCCAGTTATCGCATATTTTACTATTTTGTTTTGTCCATCAAGAAATTTTAGTATTCCAGCATCGAGCGAGGATACTATTGGTGCGTGATTTGGCAACACCTGAAAAGGTGAGAGCGAGCCGGGAAACCACACAGACTGCACCTCTCCCGAAAAGATTTTCTTTTCGGGGGTAACAAGCTCTATATACAACATCTTAGTTTTCAACTTATGCACCTCTACTATGCTCTACTTTTCTTGAATCGGTCGAATACTTCGTCGATAGTCCCTGCATAACTGAAAAATGTTTCGGGAATATCATCACATTCGCCATCCAATATTGCTTTGAAGCTTGCTACTGTATCATTTATCTTTACGTAACGTCCTTGATAACCAGTGAACTGTTCTGCAACAAAGAATGGTTGAGAGAAGAATTTCTGTATTTTACGTGCTCTATATACTGTTAATTTATCTTCGTCGGAAAGTTCTTCCATACCCAGAATATTGATGATATCCTGCAGGTTCTTATATGTTTGAAGAACATTTACGCAAGCACGAGCAACATTATAATGCTCTTCGCCTATTACAAGTGGGTCCATAATACGCGAGCTTGAATCAAGTGGATCTACCGCCGGATAAATTCCAAGCTCAGCTATCTGACGCGAAAGAACTGTCTTTGCATCAAGATGTGTAAATGTATTGGCTGGTGCCGGGTCAGTAAGGTCGTCTGCCGGCACATACACTGCCTGAACTGATGTGATAGAACCTCTGTCGGTTGATGCAATTCGCTCCTGCAGGAAACCAAGCTCAGTTGCCAAAGTCGGTTGATAACCTACCGCTGATGGCATTCGCCCGAGAAGTGCCGACACTTCCGAACCTGCCTGAATAAAACGGAAAATATTGTCGATAAATAGCAACACATCACGTCCTTCGACATCGCGGAAATATTCTGCAACGGTGAGAGCCGTGAGTGCTACGCGCGAACGGGCTCCCGGTGGTTCGTTCATCTGCCCGAATATCATAGCTGTTTTATCAATTACTCCCGATTCGGTCATTTCCAGATACAAGTCGTTTCCTTCACGAGTGCGTTCGCCTACACCAGCAAAACAAGAATAACCACCGTGATGCTTAGCAATATTATGTATCAGTTCCTGAATAATTACTGTTTTGCCAACGCCTGCTCCACCAAATAAACCTGTTTTTCCACCTTTTGTAAATGGCTGAATTAAATCTATAACCTTAATTCCTGTTTCGAACATTTCTTTTTTCGTCGAAAGAGCTGTGAACTGAGGTGGTGCTTTATGAATTGGGGAACGTTCTTTAGTTTTTATCTCACCTTTGTTGTCTATCGGTTCGCCGATAATATTCAAAAGCCGGCCTAACACTTCCGGACCAACCGGCACCTTTATCGGTTCGCCGGTATCTATTACAGGCATTCCACGCACAAGACCATCAGTAGAATCCATTGCAACAGAACGAACACGATCTTCACCTAAATGCTGTTGTACTTCGCAGACTAATTTTTTCTCGCTTCCATCTTCCGGAGATTTCATCATTATTTCTAATGCATTTAAGACCGCTGGAACTTGACCATTTGGAAATTCGACATCCACTACTGGACCGATTACTTGAACAATATGACCTTGGTTCATAGAGAGTACCTTATATTGTTGGTTATTAACTTATTTCAAAATAAGCACAACAGCGTTGTGCAAAATTACGCAATAATCAATTTATTGACAAAAAATTACAAAAAATATTTTATTTGCAAACATTAAATATTTATAAAATTACACTTAATGTAATTCGTCAAAAAAAAATCTTACTGTTTGTTATTTTACATTTTCGGAGAAAATTATGGCTCAACCTATTCATTTAACTGATGATACTTACGATGAAGTTGTTGTAAAATCAGATATTCCGGTTTTGATCGACTTTTGGGCTACCTGGTGCGGACCCTGCCGTATGATTGCACCTATTATTGAAGAACTCGCTGTTGAATACGAAGGCAAAATAAAAGTTTGCAAACTTGATGTTGATAACAACCAAAAAGTTGCTATGATGTATGGTATTCGCTCCATTCCGACTGTCGTTATTGTTAAAAACGGGACGGAAGTCGATCGTATCTTAGGTGCTGTTCCGAAACAACATTTTGTTGAAAGAATTAAGAACCATATTTAATAATGAGCAATTTAGTTACTGCTACAGAAACCGAAATCCGGGATTTTCTTGAAGAAAATCCGTTATGGACTATCGAAAATAATTCGTTAGTCCGTGAAATTGTTGCTTCAAACTTTGTTTCTGCCGTTGGCTTAATTAATTCTATCGCTATTTTAGCTGAGAAGCACGACCACCATCCCGATATTTTGCTATACGGATGGAATAAATTGCGTGTTGTGCTTTCGACGCATGCTGCTAACGGAATTACTTCCAGAGATTTCAGTTTAGCAAAAGAAATTGACTTTTTAATTAATTAATAATTTGGAGATAAAAATGAGTTCCTACATTGTTGATATTTATGGTCGTGAAGTTCTTGATTCACGTGGCAACCCAACTGTTGAATGCGAGGTAATCCTTGCTGATGGTTCTTACGGACACGCAATTGTTCCAAGCGGTGCAAGCACCGGCGAAAAAGAAGCTTGCGAACTCCGCGATGGCGACAAAAGCCGTTACTTAGGCAAAGGTGTTACAAAAGCAGTTGATAATTTGAATAATGCTATTGCCGACGCTTTGGAAGGAATTGATGCTACAGAACAAAAACAGGTTGATTCTATTCTGATAGAACTCGATGGCACAGAAAATAAAACTAATCTTGGCGCTAATGCTATGCTTGCTGCTTCTCTTGCTGTTGCAAAAGCTGCTGCAGAGTACCACGGGCTACCACTTTATAAATACATTGGCGGAATTAATGCAGAACTTTTGCCTACTCCGATGATGAACATTCTCAACGGTGGCAAACACGCTGATAACACAGTTGATATTCAGGAATTTATGATTGTTCCCGTTGGTGCCGACACTTTCAAAGAAGCTTTGCGTATTGGCGTCGAAGTCTTTCACAATCTGAAATCTGTTCTTAAATCCAAAGGTTATAATACTTCTGTTGGTGATGAAGGTGGTTTCGCTCCATCTTTGAAATCAAACGAAGAAGCTTTCGAAGTAATTCTCGAAGCTATAGAAAAAGCAGGTTACAAACCAAATGATGATGTGCTTTTGGCAATTGATACTGCTGCAAGCGAAATGTGGGAAAACGGCAAATATAAAATGTTTAAATCTACCGGCGAATACAAGACTTCCGAAGAAATGATTGAATGGTATATTAGTCTATGCAATAAATATCCGATTATCTCTATCGAGGACGGTCTCGGCGAACACGACTGGGACGGTTGGAAAAAACTCACAGAAGCATTAGGTCGTCGCATCCAGCTTGTTGCTGACGACATCTTTGTTACTAATCCAAAAATCATTGCCGAAGGTATCAAAGAAAATATTGCTAATTCTGTGCTGATTAAAGTTAATCAAATCGGAACTCTTACTGAGACTTTGGAAGCAATTTCTCTTGCTAAGAGATTTGGCTACAACAACGTTATTTCGCATCGCTCCGGTGAAACCGAAGATACCACAATTGCAGATATTGCAGTTGCAACTAACGCTGGTCAAATCAAAACCGGTGCTCCAAGCAGAACCGACAGAGTTGCTAAATACAATCAACTCCTTCGTATTGAAGATATGCTCGACGACGCTGCAATTTATGCCGGAAGAAGTGTTTATAGCTACTCACTTTAATTATTATTTGATGTTAAACTAATTTTTATAGAAACTATGACAATTGTATTTGGAACGGATGGCTGGCGTGGCGTTATCGCTCGTGATTTTACTTTCGATAATGTTCGGTTGGTTGCTTATGCAACTGCTAAGCATATTCTAAATCACTATAAAGATGTAGAATATCCCAGCGTCGTTGTCGGCTATGATACGCGTTTTCTATCGCGAGATTTTGCCGAAGAAACTGCCGCTATTTTAGCAAGTCAGGGAATTACTGTTCACCTTACCGATTCTGTCTCTTCTACTCCGCAAGTTTCTTTCCATACCAAGCAAAAAGGTTCGCAACTCGGAGTTGTAATTACTGCTTCTCACAATCCACCAAAATACAATGGATTTAAGCTCAAGGGTAGTTTCGGTGGTCCTGCTACTACTGACGAAATCGCTATGGTAGAGAATGAACTCAAATCTATTATGAAAAAACCACCTCAGCTTGATTTGAAAACTCTTGATGAATATATCGAACAGAAGAAAATTCGTCTCTTCAATGCAAAAGAGTCTTATATCCGCCAGATTAAGAAAAAAGTCGATATGCAAGCTGTAAATGCTGCCAACTTTAAAATCCTTTACGACCCTATGTATGGTGCTGGTATCGACACAATTCATCTGCTTCTCCCCGATGCTGACGTTATTCATAATGAATACAATCCTTCTTTTGGTGAGCTTCACCACCCCGAACCTATTGCTGAAAACCTCTACATTTTAGCTGAAAAAGTCAAGGAAGGTAAATACGACATCGGTATTGCTACTGATGGGGATGCCGACCGCGTCGGGCTAATCGACAACGAAGGTAATTTTGTTGATTCTCATCGCGTATTTATGATTTTGCTCAAATATCTGTACGAGCAGAAAAAGAAACGCGGAACCGTCGTCAAAACCGTTTCACTTACATCGATGGTCGATAAATACTGCAAAGCTAAAAATTTACCTCTTGTCGAAACACCAGTCGGATTCAAACACACTGCTAAAATAATGAACGAAACCAAAGTTCTTATCGGTGGCGAAGAATCCGGTGGATTGGGCACAATCCTGCATATCCCTGAACGCGACGGATTATTTAACGCTATGCTTATTCTCGAAGTTATGGCTGTACGTGGCAAGTCTCTCAAAGAGCTTTCAGCCGAACTCGACGAAGAACTCGGCACACACAAGTATCATCGTCGCGATGTCCGAGTTACACCCGACAGAAAGAAGGCAATTCTTGCGGCTGCTCAAAAACTACCCGAAAAAATTGGTCCATTTGCTGTCGAAAGTATCAATACTCTTGATGGATACAAGTTCTATATTGATGGTGGTTGGTTGCTTATTCGTGCCTCCGGCACCGAGCCTCTGATTCGCTTCTATGCCGAAGCAGATTCTATGAGTAAAGTTAATGAACTATTAGACGCTGGTATGAAATTAAAATAAATCCTGATTGAGTTAAGGCGGGGCTCACCTCCCCGCCTTTTTTTTATGCAGTTACTTCTTCTTTCTTTTGCTTAATTGGAAGTGAGAATGCGAATGATGAACCTTTTCCAAGAGTGCTTTTTACCCATACTCTTCCATTGTGCGCATCGACGAGTTTCTTCACTATCCACAAACCAAGACCTGTAGAAGTTTCTCCTCCGGTTGGCTGTGCCGAGAGCTTGTTCCCTCGCTGAAACGCTCGTTTTATGTCGTCTTCTGTGAGTCCAAGTCCGTTGTCATTGACTTCTATAATTACTTTATTATCGTCAAGATAAGATTTTACGTGCACTTTCCCTCCCTTTTGAGTGAACTTTATTGCGTTTGATACAAGGTTGTCGAGTACTTCGTCAATTTTTTGTACATCTATTTCGATTTCAGGTAAGTTCTTTGCAATGTCGAAGGTCATTTCAATGTTTTTGCTTTTTGCTGAAACAAAGTTTCTATTAACAACATCCTCAACTAAATCAGCAATTGGAACTGTTTCAATATTGAGTTCAAGCTTTGTTGTCTCAAGAGCAAGAATTTTTGTAACTTCCTGCGAAAGGCTAACGATACGAGCTGTTGTTTCTGCAATATCTTCGATAATTTCTTGCTTTTCAACAGCTGATAAATCATACGAACGAAGCAAATCTACAAGGCTCTTAATCAAAGCTGCCGGATTTTTTATATCGTGAATAATCAATGCAAAAAGTTCATCTTTTTGCTGCTGCAGATTTTCTAATTCTGCTTTGGAATTGGATAAGTGATTAAGCTTTTCTTGTAATTCCTTGTTTTGCTTACGCATATCGTTCGAACGGGCTTGAAGAGCGTCAATTTGTCCACGTAATGCAGATATTTCAGCACGAAGATTGCTGTTTTCGGACATTATCTTGTTGTACTCTTCTTTTGTGATTACAATGTTTTCTAATTCGTCCATATTTTCACCTTTATTTTTTTTATTTTTAATTCCAACATAGATAAAGAAAATCGTTGAGGCAATTATTATTCCAAATGTCAACCCAAAAATTAATGATACTTTATCAAATAAAAATGAACTGATTTTTGTTTTTTCAGGTAGCATTTTTTCTAATTTTTCGATATGCCTTTCGTATTGCTCTAATCTATCAAGAAGCTCAGCCTCTCGATTATTCACCCTGAATGTAATTGTACTTGTTTTGGCAATCCAGCGCCCCTGTAAATCAAATCCTCCTGCTACAAAAGTATAATTATCCTCAAATAAATCAGAATATTGAACAACATCTGAACCAGTAACCTTAAAGCTCGAATCTTGCTTTGTTCGCAGAACTACACGATAGTAAAACGAATTACCGGCGTTTTTCGGTATATTTTTTATAACATATTTGAAAGTAATTGTATCGCTCTGTCGCACCACAATCTCTTTTTCATCCGATAAATTAATTTGTATATTGTTTACTTTTATTTCGAGAATTTCACTCTCTGGCTGCTGGCTTTTCGCCACTTGCACAATTGCGAGCAATACAATTAATAAAATTGTGTATAGTCCTGTTTTTCTCATCATTCTTTAATTTATTTTTGACTTTTCATACAAAATCTAAGACAAAAACCAAGCCAATAAATTGCAATATAAATGATTAAAAATAAAAAAATTATTTCAAATTTGAAATAAAGAGAGAAATGTAATTTTTTTAATTAATTATTCATTTTTCTTTCTTGAACGAAGTGCATTTGCACTTACCCGAAAATCTAATCTGAAAAAAGACTCCCGCCCTTTTTCAAGTAGCTTCTTCTCGGCAATGAAACCAATCATTGCTGCGTTGTCCATACAATATCCCATTTCGGGTGCATATGTGGAAATTCCAATTTCTGCTGCCTTCGTTTTCATTTTTTCTCTGAGCCAACTGTTTGCAGATACTCCGCCTGAAATCACAATGTTCCTTGCTCGATGCTCTTCTGCTGCTCTTATAGTTTTTGCAACAAGCACATCCACAATTGCCGCTTGCACCGAAGCAGCAATATCCGGCAAAACCTCACTGGGAACACCACCCGGATAATTCTTATAAACAAAGTTTTTTACAGAGGTTTTCAATCCGGAAAAACTAAAATCGTAATCTCCGGAATTTATCATAGAGCGCGGAAAATCAAATCTTTTGCTGTTGCCGAGTTGTGCTAATTTATCAATTTCAGGTCCACCGGGATATGCAAGTCCCAAAAGTTTTGCAATTTTATCGAAGGCTTCTCCTGCCGCATCGTCCCGGGTAAGCCCAACTATTTCATAATCATTAAATGAATGCACTAAGAAAATTGCTGTGTGTCCTCCACTTACAAGCAGATTAATAAATGGAAAGCCGCACCCGCTATTGCTAATCAATCCGGAATATATATGTCCTTCGATATGATTTATTGGAACAATTGGCAAATTGTATTTAACCGAAAGCCCTTTTGCAAAGTTCGAGCCGACTATCAGCGAACCAATCAAACCCGGTTCGGTTGTAACTGCAATTGCTTCAATATCTGTTGGAAGAAGTTTTGCTTGCTCGAAAGCAATTGTGGTGAGTTCGCAAATTGCTTCAAGGTGTGCTCTCGATGCAAGCTCGGGCACAACCCCACCGTATTTTTTATGAAAATATTGCGATGAAATAATATTGCTTCTTATTTGTCCATTTTCAACAATCGAAACCGATGTTTCATCGCAACTTGATTCAAACGCTAATATTTTCATCTTATATCTATTGTTTCAACGTTTTTGGGTGCTTTGAAATTAAAATATTCTTTTTCAAATTTTGGATTTATCCTGACATCCCAGATTGCCCATTTTTCTTCATTTTTGTCTTTAATGATTGAAATAGAGGCAATTTCTCCTTTGGTATCAATCCACAATTTTATTTGCGAAAATTGCTCGCTTGTTTTTGGTTCAAGCGTCAATATTTTAAACGAGGTTCCCCGGGAAGAACTTTCAACTTTTAGTTCAACTGGATTTAGCTGTGAAATCAGCGAAAAGAAAAAGTTTTCCAACGAGTTCGTGTGTATATTACTATCGAAATTACTTATGATTACATTCTTGTCTGTTTCTGAATAATTCCAGAGAGTTTTACCATTGCAAGTGATTACCCTATCGCCCATACGCAATACATACTTGTTTCCCTTTTGTGCATCAAGTTTTCCTTCCAGCGAATGATTGTTCAGCGACTTGAACTTCAAGGAAATCGAAGTGATATTTCCATATTTAGTCAATAAGGAATTATAAACCTGAGTTTTATCGTTTTGGGCAAAAACAGAAACAACTGTAAGCAAAAATACAATCAATTTAGTTCGCATCTTTCCCCCTAATTAATTTTTGCAGTTACCGGACCGCGTGTGCCGCTATAAGATACTAAATCTGCACTTACAAATCCGATTAAAATTCGTGTAGCCACTTTTACAGGAATTTTGCGATCGTCGTCGCTAAGCCAGATGAAAATGCTGCCTTCGCTCTTGAAAAGCCCACCTTTTACAACAAGCGGTTCAATAACAATACAGCGAAACTTGCCAGCTTCAACATCTATTGTTTCCCTGCGGTGAATTTTCACTCCCAGAGTATAAGTTGTATCTTTAAAAAAATGCTTCAAATAGAAGACGTGTCCGTCCTTCATAGATTTCAAGTCAAGCGTGCGAGTATAGTAAAAGGCTGAAACTACATCGTGGACATATTCAGGCACCTTGTATTGCTTATCTTTAACAGTTGCTGTGTTGTTTACCTGGTCGAAAATTGCCCGGGCATCTCTTTTGTAGTTTCCCTCGCGGATACTTTGCTCAAATTCCCAGGGAAAAATTCCTGCCACATCGAGCACAGTCCGATAACGATCCCGCACCTTGTACAGCATTTCCAAGCTTGGCAGCGAACGCACCTCGAACCGGACATCATAGCATTCGCGCCCGTTTCTGTAAACCGGATTTGGCTGAATATGAAAATATCCAGTACCGGCTGTAATAAATTTATAACCCACTTTATAATTTAATTTTTCGTTATATCCAAAAGCTTCGTTAGGAATATACCGGAAAGATTTTCCTTGCTGCTGGGCAACAAGCAGATTTTTTACCTCGTTATCTAAAATAGTTATTAATGAAAACACAATAGCGACGATAACTGTTGCTAAAATAAATTTGTTCAGATTTTTTGTTATTTTCATTTCGTTCTCATACACTTTTACATTATATAAATATACGAATAAATAGGCAATTTGTTAATTGTTTTATGTTCATATGCAAAGTCTTCTTCAGTGGTGCAATTAAAAGAAATGCAGTTAGATTGCTTAATATGTTTGTTTTTTCAGATATTTATTATATAAAAAAACCGAGGGAAAATAATTTCACCCCGGCTTTTTTCTCTTTTTATATTTAGTTATTCAATTACAATCTGTTTTGTGGTAACGTTCGAATTATTAATGATTTTTACGTAATAAACTCCTCTTGGTAAATTTTCTGTGCTTATTCGGTTATTGCTATTGGATGCTTTATCAAAATATACAATTTTCCCATTGTTGTCGAAGATTTGAATTGTTGATGCTTCTTCGCATTCTACTACAAAATACTTATTTGCTGGATTAGGATATATTCTTATGTTTTGTTCGCTACTGTTTTCGATAGAAGTTGCAGCATTTGATTTAACAAAAATTGGATTTGAATAGAACCAGAGATCATCGAAAGATTTTGCAGCAGTGTTTTTGCCGTAACCTTCCAATGTATCGCTGAGTGGATTACCTTGTCCATCAGTCTGATTTGGAACATTCAAGCCAAAGTTCGAACCGCGTAATCTGAAATACATATGATTATCAACAGACACATTGATTGTCATTTCTTTCCAGCCATTGCCGATATCTGACCATTTCTTGCTTGTAATACCTTTGCTATCTGTAATACCTCCGTTTGCATCAAATCTTGCAATAATTCTTGTTGTTGCTACTGTATCTACATTGTAAAGCGGGCTTGATGGATCTATCTTGTTTCCGACTTTGCCTGCAATCAAAACAACGTTGTTCACTTCCGGTCTGTTGTATGAAGACCAAACGTTGTGATTTGGTTTTGATGGAACGTGGAATCTTATGGTAATATTTACCGACTTTTTATCTGTTACTAAAGTTTCGCCCATTGTAGCGTTTTCAACAAAGAAATGTAAGCTATCAATTAAGTCTCCCGATACAACCCATACGTTACCGGAACGTGCTCCATCGATAATAGCTTGTGGATTTTTCTTATCGCTTACGTAAACATAAGTTTTTTGGTATTCGCCGGGATAAAAGTCGCCACCTTCGTCAGTTGTATTGTGGCAGTCTGAATTTGAGAACAACCAGTATTTTCTGCCTTCGGAAAGCATAGCATCCCATAGTCCACCAACTTTTGCTGAATATATTCCGGCACCTCCGTATGTGCCTCCACCAGCGCTTGTATTAGAGTAACTTCCGCGATATTTTTCTTTTTGATGTCCTGGAATACTTTCAAAGCCAAATGCAACATCTGGTCCGGCATTATTGAAGTCTCTTAAATCAGCGATTGTATATCCGCCTTTGCCGGGCAATTTTCTCTCTGGGTGTGCAATTATTGCCCAGCTTGTATTTCTATGATTTTGTTGCAACCAGGCAATTGCTTCTACTGCTTTCTGATGATTATTGACGTGGTTTTTCCCTTGCCAGCCTTGTGATAATCCACCATTAGTATCCTTGTCTGAAGCGTCAAACAAGAATTCAAATTGTGCCACAACATTTGCATTATCATTTTGTTTGTATTGATCGCCTAAAATTACTATACTGCAATGCTCATGTCCAGGTACATTCCATTCGACTCCTTGTAGTACAATTTTGTTTGGATAAATTTTCCTTGTTAACTGAACTGCTGCGTACGAGAAGTCTCTTATCGATTGCCATCTCCACATCTTGGGGTTCTTTCCAGAAGTCCCATCGCCAATTAATTTTGTTGGTGAATGTGAATCCCAATATGTTATTACGGGAAGCACTTTCCCTGTTGAATCAAAACCACCAAATAAATCAATTCCAGAATACAAACCGTTCATTTTAAATGCTCCGCCATGTTCGCTGTTTGCCCACCAGTCCAAACCAAACTCCGCATTTTTGGTCATCATATGGAAAATACTGTACGAACCATCAGTAAATGTTGTGTGTTGATGAAAATCTCCAACTGTCCAGCCTGGCTGCGCTTGCAAATTTAGATAAAAGAAAAGTGAGAGTGATAGTAGAATTAATTTTTTCATTTGTTTAAACCTTATTGTTAATAAAACATTTTTGACAAAGGCAAAACTATCCTACTTGTTTAAAGCAATAATTAAAGATTAATTTTTTTTGTATAAATTTTCTTTTCTTGACGCAAGTGATTATTTTGTTTGTATTTATAGTTGGTTTAGTCTTACTTAATATAAATTTAATGTAAATTTCATTAATATTCTTTAATTTTATATTAACTTTTTTTTAATTCTATTATTCAAAACAATTTTTTTCCTTGCATTTCTTTTTGATTTTTAATATATTTCTGTTGTATTGATTTTAGTTCTCTTTATTCATTTTTTTTCATTTAATAATCTTCAAAATGCGGAAGCATTGCGATATATATAATTCCTCTATTTCAGAAGCGTATAAGTGCTTGATAATTAATGGCTTATTGTATTGCGGGGGGGGGGGGGACTTTCACTTGTAATATTATGGCTTATTTGCTCTTGCAAATACTTGCGACCCCCACCAAAACAATAGAGCATCATAAATTACTCTTTTATCTAATATATTTTTCTAATATTCAATTATTTTCAACATTAAATAAGGTGAAAAAATGAAAAAAATATTTGTTATATTCAGTGTTCTTCTTTTATCAGCGTCAATTCTATTTTCTGGTATTAACGCACCGTCAATTGTTCCGGAAGGTGCAAGTTGGCGAATTGATATTTATCCTGGAAATCCTCAGTGCTATGGTAAGTGGGTATCGATATCGACACACTATGATGAAGAAGGTATGCCAAAATGGGGGCAAGGACAGTGTCAGCCAAGCGTAAAGCACGAATGCCACTGTTGGGACTGGGTTACCTGGTGGTATGGCATAGCCAATATTCCCTCACCACCCAAAGATTGGGAATCTATTTTTGGGACTTATGATGAGTTCCCGACTTCTTATAATCCAGAAACAGGTCAATATGAAAGAGAATAATCAAATTGGGGTAGGTTATACACCTGCCCTGTTTTATTAACAATAAAAGGTGAACTATGAGAAAGATATTGTTTATATTCTTAGCACTAATGGTACTTGGTTGCTCGCAACAAATCTTAACCAATAATAATAATTTTAATTATGCTGATTTGCTATTCATAAAAAATGGTAAAAAATTAATTCAGGGCAATGAATATGAATTTTTCTGGAAAACAAGCGGACTAAATTCTAAAGTTTTTTATTCTGCAATATCTTTTATATTTGAAAAAGATGGTTTTTCGAGAAATGAGATAATAAAACTTGAAAAAATTGACAGCGTTTTTTATCGCGGTTTTGTTAGGATACCTGAATCTGCCTCATCTGTGTATTTTGCTCTTACAACACCTTTAGCTGATTTATCCTGTCCTTATTCAATCACTTTACCAATTTATAAAGATGAAAACACACATGAATTTGGAGCAAATTCAACATTGCTGTATATTGCAGACACTCAAAATTATTTAAAATATTTCTACAATGAAAGAAGCCTTTATCCTGATAACTATGCTATTTATTTAGTGCGATGGCTATATGAAATGGAGAAAAAGATATTTGTAGCAGATTCAGTTAGAAAACATCTTCAAGAATTAAAAAAAGAAAAAGATTCTCCCGATATTCAATTACTGAAATTAGTTGGCAACACAATGCTTATGGATTACTCAGAACACAGCAAAATACTTGAAAATCTGGCACAAAACCTGAAATGTTCTAATATATTGAATAATCAATATGTTGCCGGTGCTGTACAGCAATTATTTATTAATAATTATGAAAAAGACACGGTTAATATAAAAAAGATAATAGAGAATATTGTAAAATACTGCCCAAATTCTATGTTTTCTCAAGGTATGATAGAACCTGGTCCGAAAAATGTCAAAATTCTACCGACTTCAATAATTCTATGGTTGATCAACAAAAATTTAGAAAGTCAGACAGATTATAATTTATTGATTCCAAAATTTAATATTCTAACATTTAATTTTTTACCTGATTCATTAGAATCTGCTGAGATCTTAGCAAGCAAACTATATACCGATTATATTAACTATTTTGTTGATGGTGATAATTATTATAAAATTAAAGATTATTCTCATAGTCTTTATTCCAGAATAGGAATGCTACCATCTGCTTATAAAAAGTTAGCTTTTGTAACGAAGGATTACGATAAATATCTTGGGTATATGAAAGAGATAGCAGAGAAAATTAATTACAATTTATCATCAAAAGCTTTGTTCTACTATGATATAGGATTGGTATATGATAGTTTGTCCATATTAGATTCAGCTTCAAAATATTATTATTATTCGCATTCATTGCTACCAGTTCGTTCGCTTGGATATGCTCAATTAAAAAAATTAACTCCAAAAATGGGATATAGCGATGTCGATAAATTTGTTGCAGATATTAGCAAAAAATATGGTTTCCCTTTAACCAAGATTGGGGATAATTTCCCTTCAATTGAATATGTTGATGGGACAAAAGAAGATATTGCTAATAACAAAGTTCCAAAAATAGTGTTTTTCTATAATACTACTTGTGGTCCTTGTGAACGAGCTTTTAAAGATTTAAAAAAAGTGAAATCATTGCTTGATAATAAAAAAATTAAATTATTTTTTATTTCGCCAGAAAATACTGATAAATTAAAAAAATGGTGGATTTATGATTCTTTTGGCGTTAAAGTGATAAATAATGCTGCTCAGATAAAATCTGCCTTTGGTTCTGACGATTCTGTCCCTCAAATATTACTTCTCAATGCTGACAGTTATATTGTAAATTGGATAACCGGATATTCCCCCGAAGGAATGAATTGGGAAGAAATTCTTGGGAAATTATAATTATAACACCAATCTAACACAATTATGCCTATTTTGAACCTTCGGAAGGTCCGAAAACCTTCCGAAGGTTATCAAACCGGGCACTTTCAGAAAAAACACTTTATCTTAACACTATTTCTTGTCTCTTTCTTCTAATATTTTTAGTATTTCAGCGCATTTTGTTTTTGATCGCTCTACCATTGCTTCCGCTTCTGCAAGTATCCTCTTTTTGAATTCTTCGTCCTTTATTCCAGGCAAATTAATCAACACATTTCGATATGCACCCCAAATGCCAACTTCAAGGGCGCGAGCACCTACCTCAACATCTGATTTTGACGCAATATTGCCAATTTTTGCGACTTCAACCATTGCATCCCAGGCAGCATCGCCAAGTCGCATAGTCCCAAGTGGCACTTCAATCGCCTTCTTCAAGCCATCTTGCATCTTTTGTTCGCGGATTTGTTTCTCTTCCTCAGTATCCTTTGGCAATCTCAACGCTTCCATATAATCATTGAAAGCATTTGTATCGGCATCTATCATTGGGATTAGCGCCTGCACTGCATTATGCAACGGTGGTATTATTCGACGCAAATCCTTTTCCAGATGCTCAAACTTGCGAACTCCATAAGTAAGCTTCGCAACCATTGCCCCAAGTCCGGAACCAATTGCCGCAATCGCAGCGGACGCACTCCCGCCACCTGGTGCAGACGAACGCGCCGCTACTTCCTCGATAAAACCGCGTACCGTCATTCCTGCAAGTGGTTCGACTGGTTCTTCTTTTATTATATATTCGATAATTCTTTTCTTCGGGTCGAACTGCGAAACTGAATTTAGTCCAAGCCTATCTATCACAAGCTTTATTTTTTGGTCTTCGTCCAGTATGAATAAATTTTCCTTTTCAATATAGTAATCTGCTGCCACGAGCATCGCTTCAAGCGGAATTAATCCCACTATTTCAGAACCTGCAACACCGACGTTGATTTCCTTTGCGATGCGTTTTGCTTCCTCGAATGCAATGTGTGGCGGTGTTACTTTGAAATTTGTCAAATTCATTGAAATTTGAGCCATATTGTATTCATTGACCCACCAGCCAATTGCTTTCACTTCTTTGAGCAATCCCGGCTGACCATCGCCACGTCCCGCCTCACGCAAATCCAACGCAATCCGGTGCGCCTGGTTGTTTGTTCCAAGTATGTTGATATTATATGCAATCAGGAAAAATCTTGCTCCTGCAACAGTTGCTCCCCATTCCGGGATAAACTCGGCAGGACCAAAATCGGGCTTCCACTCGGGCTTGTGTATTTTTTCACGTAATCCTTCATATTCACCCTGACGAATATCCGGAAGACGCTTGCGATATTCTTTCTCTTGTGCATATTCATACAAATACACCGGAATGCCAATTTCTTCGGCAGCGCGCCGGCCAAACTCTTTTGCAAGCTCTACGCACTCTTCCATAGTAACATTTGCAACAGGAATGAATGGACAAACGTCTAATGCTCCCATTCGTGGATGTTCACCTTTGTGGTGTCGCATATCAATAAGTTTTCGAGCCACTTTTGCTGCATTAATTGCACCATCTACAATATGTTCGGGCGAGCCAACAAATGTATAAACTGTTCTGTTGGTTGATTTGCCCGGGTCAACATCAAGCAGTGTGCAACCCTCTGTTTGTCTGATGGCGTCTGCTATTGCATTGATTATCTCTTCGTTTCTGCCTTCTGAAAAATTGGGCACACATTCAACGATTTTTTTCATAACTAACCTTTATTAATTAAAAATCACCAAATTTTAATATCAAACGTGCGTACGGACGCACATTCCCATTTATATTTGAATGCCTGAAATATCCCAATACATAGAAATTACGAAAAATCTCATATCCCATCGAAATAGAAGCAGAAAAATTCCGCTCCACTTTGCCGGTCAAAAAGCCTACCTCCATCGGGTCGAACCACCTGCGCGTTTGGAAAGGGTCGCCACCAGCATTGTATATCAAACTATCGCCTTCGAAAATATTTGCTCCGTGCCGTGTATAACTTATTCCAAGTTCAATAGGATAACGCTGTCCCCACCAATATTTTACCGATAGCAAATATCTGTCTGAATTAGGCAAGAGTATAGAACCAATTAGTTTTCCATCGTGCGAAACAGTGTTTTGTCTGTTAAAATGCGAAAAAGTATATGGCTCGACCCGTGCATACTCAAATCCAATATCCAGATTATTTGCCGAAGCATATTCCACTGAGAAATTATAAGCCATTTTGTTGCTCCAGTAGCCTGTTCCGACTTTTTCGAAAATTATGTCGTCGAGCAAATAACTTCCTTTTACTTGCAATCTGCTAATCGGGCGGACAGTAAAAAACAATCCCATCAACGAATTATCTCTATCGTGCAAAGCGTGTTCAATCGATTTCAAAAAGCCAATCGGGTTTAGATATGCTAAATCTGTATTTCTATTGGAATATATTACTTGCTCGACAAAGGCAACTTCTCCCCAGCTTGGTCTTACCGCAATTTTATGGTAAGCCATATACTTGGGCGGTATTTCTGCAAAGGCACCAATCGAGCTTTGAGTTGGCTCACCAATAAGCGAACCGTGAATAAATGAATATTCAAAATTGCTGAATTTTGCTGCAAGAGTGAGTGCGTCAAATGCTGGTGCGAGGTCTGCAATAAAAGTTCTTTGCTGAAGCCCAGCGCCTTCAAGCTTTGTTTCGCGTGCAATTGATGCAAAGAACCAACGATTACGATAATTCACGTGAGATTCGGAAAAGTCGATATCATCATTCAATTTTGTAAATTTTATACTTTTTGCATAGTATTTATCATTTGCCGCAAGCCCGCGTGAACCCGAGAACAAACGTCCGTTAGTCGCTTGCAGATAAAATCCCATTCGGTTGTCAATACTACCTTTGAAACGAACACCCAAAGTTCCTATAATGCTTTTTTCGCCATTTCTTAGCGAGAGCATATTATCGAGCATACCAAGTGGCGAAACTGCAATTTTTGTAGAGTCATAAGAATAATAATAGAAAAACTTTTCTTTGTCCGAAAACAAATCTTTTGAAAGCACAAAAGAACTATCGCTTGGGCTACTGAAAAGAACGGTGTTTTCTCTGCTTACAATTTCGAATTCGATTAAATATTTTTCAAGTAATTTTACGTCAGAGTTTGTAAGATATTCTCGCTTATTATTAATTTCACGCAGAATTTCCTGAATTTCCATTTTTTGAAGCGGCAGCGACGATAGCGAACGGTGTTCAAGCAAACCAATAGCTTCCGCTCTTTGCAGAAAAATATATACAGGGTGGGCAACCTGAACATTTTCTACTTGTGCATATACAATGCTTGCAATCAAAAGGCAGATTGCCGCTATTATTGTCCTTTTTATCATTATTTGTTCTTCGAAACCCAGTAAATGTTAAATAAAGTTCCGATTACTGCAACTGTTACGCTCACAAGCGAAGCAATTGTTCCGTATTTCTGCCATTCTATTGCAAGTGGAACATCTGGTGGACGCGGTACATAAATTTCATCACCTGCGAACACAAATGTATTTTCATCACCTTCTGTCCATACGCGGGATTTGCCACGGATAATACGGGCACGCTTTTTCGCAGCTCCTTGTGCATAACCTCCGGCTTTCTCTATATACCATTGCATTGTTTTGCCTTCGTGAAACTCTACATATCCCGGATGATTAACCTGACCATAGACATATACATATCCGGGGTTGTCCGGCACTGTTATCACATCACCGTCGTAAAGCAGAACGTTATCTATTTCTGAATTTTCTTTAAATGCCTTGACAAAATCACAAGAAACTATTTGCTTTTTAAGCATCATATCAATATAGAAGCGTGTTGTATCCTCCATCGTCAAATCGCTGTACTGGAATGATGAATAATAGTCCCCCCGATAATCTACATATGCATCAATCATTTCCTGACGTCGGGTAATATATGCAAGCGGCAGATATGCTTTGTTTGTAAAACCTCCTGCTTGGGCTATCACGTCTTTAAGGCGTGTTTGTCCAAAATTGACGGGATAGATACCGGGATTTTGAACTTCCCCACGAACCGAAACAGTTGCCGTGTTTTCATATTTTTTCTGTTCTAACATTCCGACAACAATGCTTGCTCCGGCTTCAAGCTCAATATCTTCTTGCAACAAGTTCAAATTTCTATCAACTTTTATTTTTCTTGGTGCTTGTCCCTGCTGATATAGTGTAATATTGTTCAAATCTGCATTTTCTTTAAGCCCATAGCAGAATTTCAACACATAAGATAATTTGTCTTCATTTTTGTAGGGCAACACAACAGGTCTGTGAACTGCACCGCTCAAAGATACTTTTGGGTATTGATATGGTTCAAATGGAACAAATATTTCATCGCCTTCTGCAATGAACGGGTCGTATCTGAGGTCTCCTGTTGCAATTGCTCGCTCAATATCAACATTTTGCGAAGTTTTAAATTTGCGCAACAAAGTAATATTACGCATTGAATATAGATTTTCCGATGCTATTCCTGATTCAGAATAGCTTTTTGTTCGTTCTCTTGTCCTTGATTGCAGTTTTTGTATTGACATTCTTTCTTCGTCAGCAAGTGATTTTTCTGTGGAAATTTGATTTGCAAATTTTATTGCTGTCGATACTCTATATGACGAAGGCAGAGCATAAGTGCCGGGAAATAAAACATTTCCACTTATTGTAACGATTACAGTTCTTGCCTTCCTCAACGAAAGATTTACTTCTACTCTTTCGTTCCTTTGTCTGAAAATAATTGATAAAGTATCTTTCAACTGTGCAAGTGTCATATCCCGAACAGATATTTCTCCACCACGAGGCAATACAAGAGTCAGATCGGGCGACACCATAAGTGGCACTTCATAGGGAACAATTGGATTTGCCTGCAATGAAATAATATCGCCTGGTCCTAAATAGTAATACTTTGGCTCAACAACGTTGCCAACAGGCATCCTATCCTGTTCTATTGCAGATGTCAATGCCTTGTCTGTTGAAGTTTGCAGCTTGAATATATCTTCTTTGTCAAGCGTTGATGAGGATGGCAATCCTTTAAGTTGTGAGTATAGATTTATACTTGCAACAAACAAGATAAACACTGCTATTGCAATTCTTTTCATTATTTATCTCAGATAATTATAAATAATCTCTACTATTCTCGAGGCAGTTTTTCCGTCCCAAAGTTTCGGAACTTCATAACTTTTACTGCTTTGATCAAATGCTTCGTATATTGCTTTCAGTATGTTTTCCTTTTCTGGTGCAACGAGCACATTTGTGCCAATTTCAACAGTTATTGGTCGTTCGGTTGTCGTTCTTGTAGTAATGCAGGGGATTCCCAGAAAAGTTGTCTCTTCCTGAATTCCTCCTGAATCTGTAATTACCAGCGAGGCGCCTTCCATAATTTTCAGGAAGTCTAAATATCCGAGAGGTTCAATCAGATGTAGCCTTTTGTTGTTATTTACTACGTTAGATAATCCAAATTCTTCAATTTTCTTTCGTGTTCTTGGATGAACAGGAAAAACGATTTTCTTTTTGCTTGTGATGTAATCAAAAATATCGAAAAACATTTTCAGCATTTCGGGTTCATCAACATTTGTAGGTCTGTGCATAGTAACAAGAACGTAATCGTCTTTTGCGAGGTTCAGTTTTTCTAATATTGTCGATTTGTGTAGTCTCTCTTTTGCGAAAATCACTGAATCAATCATTGTATTGCCTACAAAGTGAATTTTATCGCTTGGCACACCTTCGTTCAATAAATTTTCGTAGCCTGATTTTTCTGTAACAAAGAGCAAATCAGAAATTGCATCAGTAACTATTCTGTTGATTTCTTCCGGCATTGTGCGGTCGCCCGAACGCAATCCGGATTCAATATGTCCAAGAGAAATATTAAGCTTCTTTGCTGTAATTGCGGCAGCCATCGTGGAGTTTACATCACCTGCAACCAAAACTAAATCAGGTTGCACCTGCTTGCATACCTTTTCGAACTCAATCATTACTTTTGCTGTTTGTTCGGCGTGCGTTCCGGAACCAACCCCAAGGAAGAAATCAGGCTTTGGCATCTCCAAATCCTGAAAAAACGCCTCAGACATCTCAAAATCGTAATGCTGTCCGGTGTGCACAATGAGATGCTCGATTTTATCGGAATATTTTTCAGTTTCTCGTGCGATGGGGGCAATTTTCATAAAATTTGGTCTTGCCCCGACAACAGATATGATTTTTTTCATAATGCTTTCATAAATATTTAAACTACAAATTTACAAAAATGTTAAATATATAACATACTTCTATCAGAAAATAACTTTTATAATAATAAAAGTGTTACAAAATAAACAATTATTTGTTTATTGTATTAATAATCTATCTAATTATGTTAATGTTAATTTTGAAATTAATTAAAAATAAGTTAAATTAAAGATAATTAATTTTTATTTTTGCGATGAAATACACATTTTTTCTTACAATTGCAGTTTTGCTCTTGTTTTGTGGGCAAAATGCATATACGAATACGTATTCTTCCTATTCAGGAAGAAATTTTTATGTGTCTTTCATGCAAAACGAAATTCATCTCAACAAAGATCCGCTTGTTTTACGTGTTTTTCTTACATCACTCTATCCTGCCAACTATCAGGTGATAATGCCGGGCGAAACTTTTACAGGTTCTTTGAGAGCAAATGAAATCAAAGAAATTGAAGTGCCCGTTACCTTAGAAGCAAGAAATTCCGAAGTTCCTGAAAACTTAGCCATTCAAATTAAATCTGATATTCCTATTACTGTATATTGTTTTTCGAGTAAGCTCACAACAAGCGATAGCTACTCGGCTATTCCGGTCTCTCGTTGGGGGAAAAAATACATCGTAGCAAGTTATCCAAACGATCAATATATTGCAGCCGAACGAGAAAATTTAGATTCTCTAACAAAGTTTGTTCCACGTTCCAGCCAATTTTTAATAATTGCTGCATATGATGGAACTGTTATTAATTTTACTCCGAAAGCAAATACCCGTGCCGGTAAATTAGCTAATCAAAATTATCAGGTGATTCTTAATCAAGGCGATGTCTATTTAGTTCAGTCTTATCCATTTCCAAAAGGATTCGGCGATCTAACCGGAACAATTGTTACCGGCAACAAACCATTTGGATTACTATCCGGGCACGTAAGAACAGCTATTCCACAAAATGCCCCTTATCCATTTGATTCCAAAGATCACCTCGTGGAAATGCTTCCTCCAACGTATTCTTGGGGGAAAAACTATATTTCTACACCTTTTGGTGTTAATTCAAAAGGTGATTTGTTTCGTGTTGTTGCTCTCGAAGCAGAAACAATTGTTGAAATGAAAAAGTTAGATGGTAGTATTAGCTATCTGCCAATCAATAGTGCTGGCGGCTATTACGAAGTTAGAAATCTAAATACTCCTGTAATTTGGTCTTCAAACAAACCTATTCAAATTGTTCAGTATATGCAACATACCGGTGAATTTGGTGATTCAAAAGAATATGATCCATCAATGGTTGTGCTCCCACCAACTGAACAGTTTGTAAACGAGATTCTTTTCCTTACACCTCGTAATTACCGGGTTGAAGATCAATTCAAAGAGCATCGTGTTGCAGTTGTTTTCGAAAATTCTGCTCTTGCTACTTTGGCACTCGACGGGCAAAAAATAACCGATATGTGGGATGTATCTGTCGAAACCATTCCAAATACAAACTATTCCTGGACTTCGATAAGGCTCAAAGAAGGACGCCACAAATTATCTTCTACTTCCGGAAAATTTTCCGGCATTTTATATGCTTATGGTTTTCACGATTCATACGCAATGTCGCTTGGCAATTCGCTAATCGATCCCACTAACCCGGATACTATTCCGCCAACAATTCAGGTTTCCGATATTTGCGGTGTCATTCAAGGTTTCGTTACTGACTTGCACAATGCTGCCGATTTAGGTCTGGACTACGCTTATGTTGTTCCGGAACTTACAAATAACTATTCCTGGAACATTTCTGAGATTTCTGATACTGCTTTTTTCGCCAATTTTACAGCTTCTCCAATAGATCTTTATCGCGATGGACGTTTCACTATCGACGTTTTCGATAAAGCAAGCAACCGCACAAGATATTCCTTTAATTATATCGGCACAAAAATTGACAATGTCGAATCGCTTAGTTTTCCGAATACTGCACTAAATAGCAAAGATTGCCGAAGCTTCGAAATAACCAACAATAGTAATAAAATTATTGAACTGCAATCAATTGATATTGTTGGCGATGGCAGAATTTCTTTCAACACCGGCAAGACTCTTCCTTATCAGCTTTCCCCAAAAGAAAAAATAAATGTGCAGGTTTGCTTTGCTCCAAATGGTGATTCAACTTCTCTTTCTGCCGACTTAAGGCTTAATTTCGATTGTGATTATACTAAAATTGTAAAATTAAACGGTCGCGTATTTGCTCCTCAGTTTGAACTCACCGGTTACGATTTTGGAAAAATCCGCTTAGGAAACGAGGCATTGGGATTTATTAAGCTCGTTAATACCGGCAATACAAATATATTAATTGAAAACATCAGCGGTTTTAATGGTTTCACTGATTTCCAACTCGAAAGCATTCAATATCCGATTTCGCTTTTGCCCGGCGAAGAACGTCAATATTGGGTGGTCTTTTCTCCATCGCAAAGATATTTCTATGATTTTGAAATTACTGCTACAAATAGTTTTGGTTTGAGTGCAACTGCTCAAATCAAAGGCGAAGGAATTGCTCCGGATATTAATAATGTAATAGTTGATTTTGGCAGAAAAAGAGTTGGAACGAAAAATTCTATTTCCGCTATGCTGAAAAATTCCGGTAACGATGCGACTACAATTTCTATGCAAACTCTCGACGGAAATTTAGATGATGGCAATTTTGATTTGATTCGTAATCTTGATGGTATTCCATTGGGAATAAATCAGGAAAAACTCCTTGATTTTTCGTTCGAACCAACTGAAACAATTAATTACAATACTGCTGCGCAATTTCAGTGCGACTGGGAACTTCACCCACCGATTAATATTGAAATCACAGGAGTTGGCACTTTGCCCGAAATCAGCTCTTTCGATAACCGCTTTGATACTACTTTCGTTTCTCACGATTTAGATAGTGCTCTTTTGATTTTCGAAACCTCCGGCAATGAAGATTTGACAGTATTTGATGTGAACATTATCGGCGGAGATATAAATTCCTTCGAGATTGAAAATTATCCATATAGTAACCAAAAAATTCAACCTAACGAAAAAGTTTATTTTCAGACAAAATTCAAGCCAAGACGAGCTGGCGAGCATATTCTCTTTCTTGAAATTATCAGCGACGCCCTGCCGAATTATGGCATTAAACGCGATACGGTTACAATCTCTGGATATGCTTTGCCAATTGATACGCTCGATTATTCAATGTCAATTGATTTCAATAATCTCGAAGCCTGCAGGTTTTACTCAGGGAACTTAGTAATAAGAAATCTTGGCAACGTAAATATTAATGTTCAATCTATTACAATAAACAAAAATAATAATGACTTGTTCGTGAATTTTGCAACAGATGTTTCATCCTTGTTGCCATTTACAATATTGCCTGATAGTTTGCTTGCAATACCAATTGTGTCTTATGCCGAAAGAAACCAAAACGGAAAAGTCGAATTTGAAATGCTTTTCAACGATTCTCTTAGTCAAATTCTCGAAGTTGAAATTTCCCCAATTGTATATCAAATAGAACTTGTAGAAGCAAATAATTTGCAGGTAGTTCCGGGCGATACAGTTAAATTACACATTCACGGACGTTTTCCAAAGGGTATAGATGCTAAAATAGCACCAAATATTTCATTATTTGTCAATCGCTTCCTGCTCGATTTGCTGAGCAATAATACTGAATTGGTTCTGAAAGGTGCCAATACTGATTTGCATTTAATTTCGCAAATTAATAAAATCAATGATAGAATAAATCTTGTACTATCTGTTGATTCACTGATTATTCCCGAACCGCTCGATTTTTATTTTACATTAGAATTTTTAGGATTACTTCACAAGGATGATTCAACTACAATAAAATTATCTCTTAATGCTGATAATTGCTTCGACCCGCTGATTGACTTAATTCCGTTGAAAATTATCAACGTATGTAATTTTCCCTTGCGTCCAATAAAATTAATTACTAATTTGCCATATTTAAGTGTAACTCCAAACCCAATTATAGATGAATTGGTAGTGGAATTATATTTAGTTGATAATGATGAAGTTACGCTTTATATAACTGATATGCAAGGGAAAACGATGGTTTTAGATGAAAGCAGAAAATTTGATAAAGGTAAATATATTTTGAAATACAACACCTCTCATTTTACAAATGGTGTTTATAATTTGATACTTTTATCAAAACAAATGAAGGAAAATATTATTTTTATAAAAACTAAATAGTAGGTTAATTATGAACAAAAGGTTCATTTTACTATGTCTCGGGATAGTTGCGTTATCCTTTTTAAAGTTGAATGCTCAAATGGATTTAGCAGACCCACTTATGCCTGTCGAGAAAAAGCCTAATTTCTACGTTGGTCCCGTTCTGGGATACAATAAGTCTATGCACACAGTTGAATTGAAAACATTTGCTCAGGACCCGCTTTGCCCTACTTTCGTTGATGGTTCGAGCAACGGATTTTTTGGAGGGCTTTCCTTTGAGTATCTTTTAGGTGAAGCAGAAACTTCTAATTCTTCTATTATTGCTCGTTTATTATACAATAATTTGCCTGCATCGATGGAGCAAAATGATCTTGATCTTCCTACCCGTGTGATTTCAATTAGCGGTAGAGATACTGTTGAATCTATAGAATACACTTCTATTGTTCACAAAAATGAAGTGAAATATGATTTAGTTACTTTCGAAGTAATGTATAAATTCAATCCTATTCAAGGAAACGGCTTAGGGCTTACAGTTGGTCCAACATTTGATTTTGCTCTTGTTAAAACTCAGAACCAAACAATGAATTTAGTCCGTCCATTGAATGCTCAGTTCAGTCGCGATCCAAATGCCGATGCAAAAGGCTACAAATATACTAACAACGATAGAACAATAGTTATTCTCGATGGTGATATTCCAAATTCAAGTGCTTTTCGTTTAGGATTAAAGTTTGGTGTGCAATATGAAGTGCTTATGAAAGGTGGTATGTATATTGTGCCGGCAGTTTTCTATAATTTTGGGGTAACAAACTTAAATAGTGATTTCGATTGGCGAGTAAACGCACTTCAAATCGGCGTTGATTTGAGATTCTCATTCGTTAGCTTATTCTAATATATTTTGACTATAAATATAAAAAGAATGCTGCCCCTATGATGGCAGCATTTTTTATAATATTATTTTTTATGTTTCGTTTTTAATAAAATGTATTAAATAATATACAAGTAAATGAAAAAGTTAGTAGTTTTTTTCCTGTTGTTATCTTCTTCATTATTATTTTCTCAATCAGATAAACAAATTTATAGCATAGGTGGCAACGTAATCGTAAAAGGTCGCGTTACCTGCGAACTCACCGGCGAACCTGTCGAAACCGAGCTTGAATTTCGCGCCTCTAATGGAAAAAAAATTCGCACTAAATCAAATTCCATTACAGGCAATTGGGAACAAGTGTTGCCATCAGACAATTACAAAGTTATCCTACATAGCTGGAATGTCGCTCGCAAAACTTACGATATGCAAGTGCAACCAAGCGAAAAGTATAAAGAAATTCAGCAAAATTTCACTGTAAAGCGATTGCTTCCTACGGATATTTATTTGCAGTCTCCTTTATTTAAAAACAATAGGGCAGAATTGAATGCCGATTTCTCGCAAATCGCTGGTGAAATAAAAGATGTGCTAAAATATAACCGTGCTGTGGAATTTACTTTTTATGTCAGTGCCTCGGATATGAATAAACCTTCCGAACAAAAAGTTATTGCTGTCGGTAATACTCCAGACAAAACAAAATCGTCTAAAAAACCTGTGAAAAAGCAACAGCCTGCTCAAACCGAAACAGCCAAAATTCCTGACTATACCAAATTGCTCAACCAGCGTTATTCCGTTCTGAAGAGTTTTGTTAATGAGCATTTCCAGGATGCAAATCGTATCAATGTTGCAATAGATATCGACGGAAAATATTCTCGCCACCCAAATAATTTCTCGGTAGTTGTAACCAATAATTACGATAAATTCGGAACTAACAGATAATCCAACCTGTTTTTTCTGCTATCAATAAAACAGGATATAATAACATATGTTTATTATATCCTGTTTTGTATATTAATGAAATATATTATCGAATTATTAGGCTGTTGCCTTAATTTTTTTCAATACTTGCTTTGCAAGTTTTGCTACATTTTCGCGCGTACTTGTTGTGCATTCCTCGACAAATTCTTTTGCTTCTTTGTTTCCAATAATAAATCTATAGTTTTCTTTCAGGAATTCGAGCAATTTTCCACGCGAAATATCGCGGCAGTCCTCTGTATCGAACTTAATATTTCTCAGTGCAAGAAACATTGGAATAATCTCGTCGGCAAAATGAGGCTTTTGAAGCAATATTTGCCCAAGAGCCGCCAGTGCGTGATTTGAAGGAATTAATTTTCCGCTCAGCAGAAAATCTTTTAACATTGGCAGTATCTTTGCAACATTTTCATCAGTCAATACAGTTGCTAAATTACCGAGCAAATCAATTCCGGTCCATTTTATTATGTTGTTCTTTTCTTTTGTGAGTTCAATTATATAATCAAAATCCTCCAAAAAATCTTCTGGATTTTTTGCACTATCCCTTACAATCTGTTTTGCATACGAAAATTTAATTTTAGGGTTTTTCGATGATATTTTCTCTCTATCTATCATAACTATACCTACTACTTTTTCATTATTTGCTTATACATATCTGGTAATCTATCCATATTAATATCATTTATCAAATTGAATGATTTATCGCGGGTTCGTTCCGGATAGATCTCAGCAGTTATTATTTTAGCACTGTCCACTGGTGCTTCTGCAAGAGTGTCCCCATTATAATCATATATTGATGAACGCCCATTGAAAAGCAGAGTTTCATCATTACGCTTCTCTATGCCAATACGATTGGCAACTGCAAGATATACCTTGTTCTCTATTGCTCTTGCTGGCATTACTTTGTTCCACAATGGAGTTACCAAGTTAGACGGACACGCAATTAAATCGGCTCCATCCAGACCAAGACACCTTGCAGCCTCCGGGAAACGCCAATCGTAACATATCATTGTGCCTATTCTAATGTTCTTATCAGGAAACGAAACAACAAAAAAGCCTGTATCGCCACGGTCGAATGCATAAATTTCCTTATAAAATAAATGTGTTTTTCTATACACACAATTTAGCGTCCTGTCCGGAAAAAATAAACCAGCTGAATTGAATATCTTGTTGCCTTTGCTTTCGGCAAAACCGATGATTATTATTCTATTGTTGTCTTGCGCATCTTCTCGCAGAAAATCTAATTCAACTGATTCGAAATCTATAGCATTTGCCGAAGCTTCATCCCGGTTAAGAAAAAAATATCCACTTAAGCTCAACTCAGGAAAAATTATTATATCAGATTTAACTTCCGATAAACATTTTTTTACATATTCAATGTTAAATTCTTTATTAAAAAATTCAGGTGCAAATTGAACAGCCGAAATTAACATAATTTTTTCCTGATATTAGTAATTTTCATCAAAAATAATAAGAAAATTTCAAAAATCCAATATTATCAATAATTTTAGAATATTAGTGTAGGCTAAACACGTTCATAAAAATGAATATTTGATTAAAATATTATCATAAATCATTTTTTTCTTTGGTGTTTTTTTAAGATTTTTGTTTATTGCAATGTGTTGAATGTGTAATTTTTTTCACACTTTATTTTAAAGTTTCCTTTTATTAAGTGAAACGTAGAATTAATTAAAAAATTACTCCCGGTTTGGAATTCAAATCGGAGTGTAAAAATGTCTCAAAATTGGAGAGAAAGGATGTTTGAATATAGTAAGTTAAGGAAATTAATAATAATTCTGATTTTGCCAATATTATTGTTAGCTTCATTCGAAGATGTCTCGGCTGCAAAAAAGAAAAAATCACCTCGTCGCACAAAAGTTACTAAATACAATCCTTCCGCAACCCGCGCACAAGCAATCGAAATAATAAAATCAAATTCTGCATCTGTTAGTGAATTGGCTGGCTTGGAATCTAAAGTCGGACAAAATAACGATTGGTTGCTTAATAACGATGGCGAAGACCTTTACGATCCTAATATCGTCGGCGACTACGGCGAAGATATTGCCGAACTCGAAAAAGAAGACGATATTACTGTCAATATCGATGATTTTAAAACTCTCTGGATTCAATTTGTTACCGGCGAGTTCGATAAAACATCCTATGGCTTGAAAAAAACTGAGTTGATGGACAAAATAATGGAATGGCTCGGCACTCCTTATCGCTTTGGTGGAACTTCCGAGCATGCTATCGATTGCTCCGGCTGGACTCAGAGAATTTTCCTTGAAGTTGCTAATATCGCTCTTCCGAGAACTGCTCGCGAACAAATTAACGTCGGGCAAAAAGTTAATCGCAAAAACTTAGAATTCGGTGATTTAGTATTTTTCCATACATATTCAAGAAAATTTGCCTCACACGTAGGCATTTATTTAGGGGATAACTTATTCGCTCACGCAAGCTCGAGATTCGGTGTTACCGTTTCTTCGCTGGAAAGCCAATTCTATAAAACCCGCTTTATCGGTGGTCGCCGGTTGTCAACTACCGATTTGCGTAAGCTTGCATTGAACAGCTCGAAAAATAACCAATTATAAGGCTTTCCTCTTTTCTTTATTCTGAAGGCGAATGGTTTTTCGCCTTTTTTTGTTTTTGACGTAGATTATTTATTAATACCACAGAAAAGATTGGAATAATGTTGAAGTAAATAATATTCGATATTTGTTATTTTTCTCTTTTAAGTCCAACAATTGTAATATCATCATAATAGCTTGATTTAAAAGAATGTTCCTCAACTTCTGAAATTATTTTTTCTACAAGCAATTCAGCATTATATTTATGGTATGCTTTTACTATGCTTTCTAATTTCGCTTCTGTGAATTCTTCGCCGTGTTTGTTTTGTGCTTCGCTTACTCCGTCGGTGAACATTACGAGAGTGTCTTCTTCGCTGAACTCAATTTCGCCAACTTCATAATTGAACACTTTATCTAAACAACCAAGCAGCAAGCCACCTTTTCTTAATAATTCAATTTCTTTTGTCTTATTACTATATAGCATAGGTGGATTGTGCCCGGCATTTATATAAGTAAACTTATTCGATGAAAGGTCGAGCTTTCCAACAAAAAAAGTAATAAATTTATCAGGAGATGTATTTGAATAGACCAAACTATTTAATTTTTCAACCAACTCATTTAATTCAAGCTCAAGCGAAGCCAAGATACGTAAGGCAGACTGAAAATTTGCCATAAGAAGTGCTGCTGGCAATCCTTTCCCTGAAACGTCAGCTATTGCAACCAATAATTGATAGTCATCTATCATAATGTAATCAAAATAATCGCCACCCACTTGACGCGATGGAATGCTACGACCATAAATAGAGTAATTAGGAATATTAGGAGCTACTTTGGGCAAGAGGTTCTTTTGAATTTCGAGTGCATAAGCAAGTTCGCTTTCGATTGCTTTTTTGGCAAGTTCTTCCTGAAATAATCGTTCATTTTCCAACGCAGTTATTGTTGTATTAGCAATTGCTGTAATAAACAGTTTCTTTGTTTCATCATACGGTGCAAAATTATATGTAGGACCTACAATCAATAACCCTTTTGTTTCACCTTGCACTATCATAGGCACAAGTAGCTCTGCCTTTGGAAACAATTCAGCTATGTAGTGCGGGAACTCTGCTTTTTCTAATACATTTACAAATTGATTTTCACCACTAATTTCTATCCGAGTTTCATTATCAGAATTATTAAATCTATTTATCAGCACCTCGTAATTGTTTTCGCTAATTCTCCGTAGCAAAGCAAACCGATTTACCATCAGCTGACCCATCAAGTGATAGGATAGCATTTTTACGATTTTTTCATGCGAAAGCAAATAGCTGAAATCTCTTGATATTTCGAATACAGTCGAAAGCATCTGGCTATGGCGTTCTGCCTTTAGCTTCGCTTTGTTCAAATTATGCACATATTTGGTTGTTTGAAGTGCATTAGCAGTAATTTGCGATATTAGTTCGCCGTAATGTAATTCTTCGTCTGTCAGCTCAGTTTTTCCAAGAGGACTGGAAAGCAGGAAAACAGCAAGTAGCTCGCTTTTGTAATACACCGGGAAAATATAGCTAAGTTGAAATTTCTTAAAAAAATTACTAAGTGTAGAAAATTTGAAATCGCTAAAATATACCTTTTCGGGCAATAGTTTTATTCCTTTATCTACAGATAAATACAGGCATTCTTCGTTTCTGATGTATGCGGCAGCTCGGGAAAATTTTAGCTTACCCATCATACTCAAAATCGAAGCATTAAGAATCTTTTGCTCATCGTTAAGCTCGTTGAGTTTTGTGCTTAAGTCGAGCAGTGATTGCAGATTTACAATTGATTTTCTTCTTTGCTCTAATAAATTGGCAATATCCATCTAAGTCCATTTTGAACGTTTACACTATATTTTGTTGTTCCGGTGGAACGGTCGCAAATGTTTATTTTCTTAGAATTACCTTGTTCGTCAGCTACAAGAGCAATCATCTCACTTCTGAAATTGTTAAAGAAAAGTTCCCGGTACGAATATTTACCTACGTTATAAGCTGATGAGCGACTTTTGACATTTATTCTAAATAGATTGTTACCGTTTGTAACAAACAAATAATTTGAGTTTGTTATTACTGATGAAACAGGCAGAACGGTTTCAGCTTTGATGGAAGATGTTCCTATTGGTATTTCGGCAACTTTCTGCTTTGTTGTAACATCAATAATTGTTGCTATTGCTGCAGTAGGAACAACGTCTGTAAGGTCTTTTCCAAGTCCTCGCGAAACAACGACTACCTCTTTGCCGTCTGAACGAACGCCTACATAAACAGGGTAGGGTGCAACCGAAATTACTGATTCCTGCTTATTTGTGCGACTATCTATAATTGAAACAGTATTGTCCGAGTAGTTTGCCACATAAATCTGATTACCGGATGCGGCTATTGAACGCGGAGAGGAACCCACTTTTATCTGCTTTGCCAAAACAAAATTTGTTAAATCTAATAGTCCAACCTTGTCTGTGTTCTCGAACGAAATATATGCATCAGTTGCATTAGCAAATGCTATGTCGTTCGGAATAATCTGACTTTGCGAAAAATCAATTGTATATTTATAATCAAGAGTATTAAAATCTAAAACATATATTTTGAAGCTTCCCTTTGCAAATAAAAATATGTTATCCCGAAAATGCCTTGCAAGAGAAATCGTATCATTTTTATTTATCTGAGGTAGCTTTGAGAGAATATTTTCTTCCAGCACATTCCCGTTCAGCAAATCAACTTTTGCAATTGAAAGGTTATTCTCTGTGTTATAAATAAACAATGCTTTATTAGCATCTTTGAAATTATCAATTAGTTTTTCTTCGCTGTTGCAAGCTGCGAGTAGAAACGCAATAAATAGAATATATTTGAGTTTCATTGCTTCCCTCTTTTTTTGATAATACGAAATTAATTTGATAAAAGTTTACACTCTATAATAAAACAAGCAACTCTTTTTTGTTACAAATTAAATAATAACACATTTATATACTAAAATATTTTGTTTAATTATTTGTTTGATAAGTTGTATTATTGTAATTATTATTTTTATTTTTTGCAAATGAACGATTTTTTCAATGAATATGATGATGAGTTTCCCGAGGATATAGAAGAACAGTTTAAGCGTTTCCGTCGGGCAATTCGTCGTCGCAATAAAAGCAACGAAGACCTTCCGAGTGCTGATGCGCTTGATGATTTAATTGATTATTCTCTTTCGAAAAGCAAGTTCGAAGATGCTCTTGCTTTTTGTGAACTTCTTTTGGAATACAATCCAGCCTCTGTTGATGCACGAAATAAAAAATGTGTGATTTTGTTCAATCTTGGCAGATACAAAGAAGCATTCGAAATTGCCGAAGAATTGTATAACGAAAACCCGACAGATATTGATACTTTGATAAACTACTCAATTGCATTAGAAAACACCGGCAATCCCAAAAAAGCTCTGAATATTATTAATATTGCCAAGCAACTCGACCCTGCCAATGATGATATTGATTTTCAAATGGGTTTGATTTTCCAATCTCTTAAAGAATACGAGAAATCTGTTTCCATCCTAAAAGGTTTGGAAGAGAATGCTTCTTATCGCAAAGACTTGTTTCAGGAAATTGCTTTTTGCTACACTAATTTAGATAAATACGACGATGCAATAGAATATTACAAAAAAGCAATAGACGAAAATCCATACGACTACTACCTTTGGTTCAATCTTGGGCTTGTATATTCATACAATAGTATGCACTACAAGTCTATTGATGCTTTTAAAATGGCACTTGCTATTAATCCTAATTTTTTAGTATGCTACTACAATTTAGCTAATGTATATACAACTATTGGGCATACCAACGAAGCTATTGAATGCTACCGGGAATGTATAAATATTAATCCATCAGATGTCGATGCTCTTCATAATTTAGCAAGTTTACTTGGCGACAGTGGCGATTATACTTCTGCTATCACCACATTTACCCGTTTGTTGCAAGTGCGTCCAAACTATTATCCTGCTCTCTACGGCAGAGGAATTTGCTATGACGCAATCGAAGAATATGAACTTGCTATTCGCGACTTTAAGCAATGTGTGAAAATTAAGCCTGATTATGCAGACGTTTATCACTCTATGGGTGATGCGTACTACAATCTTGATGATTTAGATGAAGCTTCGAAATCATACGAAAAAGCGCTTGAAATAGAACCCTATAATTCCGAATATATATTCGATTACGCTCAAGTATTATATGAATTAAGTAAATTCGATGAAGCTCTCAAAGAAGTTGCCCATCTGGTTGATTTAGCTCCGAATTGGCTTGAAGCCTTGTATTTGAAAGCTAAAATCCACACAAAATTAAATCACTTCGATGAATTTATTGAAGTTGTTGCTGATATTAATTCGCTCGACCCAGCCGGTATGCAAATTTTCATCGAGGAAATGAAAGATTTTATCGCCAAAATTCCTGATTTCGAAGAAAAATTGAATAAAGCAATTCAGGAAAACAACTAATTCTTTTCGCCTGTGTAAGTGTGTGGTGTCGAAACAAACTTGTTGCGTTGTCCTTTTGCTTTGACCCACGAAAGTAGCATTAGCAACAGCATTTTGGGGAGCTCCAATAATGCTGCAAGCATTCTATAAGTGTAAAAACGCTTTGGAATTGATAACATCAAAGTTGCTATATATAGAACGAATATTGAAATCCACCATCCCGAAAAAGGAAAATCTGAGATTAAAAGCGACAGAATAAAAAATACTGACAATGCCCCGAGTAAGATTATTCTCGGTGGAATTAAGCTATGCAACACCTTGTTAAAATAATCAATATTCCCTTTGAATAACTGAACAAAGCCTTTGGTGAAGTATTTCAAAACAAAATCAAGATGTGCCGCAGCCCAGCGAGAGCGTTGACGAGTGTAATTTCCCCAGTTTTCGACCTTTTCGTCCAATACCACAGCTGCACTGCAATATGCTATCTTTATTCTTTCTGCTAATATCCGAATTTCAAGTTCGCGGTCCTCTCCTGCCACATCCTGAATGTCCGACATAAGCCTTCTGAACAAATTCCATTCAATCGAGAAAGCCGAACCAATTATCATAGCCGAACCGCCCAGCATAAAAATTCCTCGCCTAATCAGCGAATTGGCGCTTTCCTCGCTCAATGCATCCAAGTATGCAGTATTTGTATTTATATTTTTTGCTGTACGATGTCCTTGAACAACTTTGTAGCCGCTATTGTGCACTAAGTTCATCTGATGCAGAAATCCCGGTTGCATAATATTATCGACATCAAGAACCACAGCATAGTCGTATTTGTCTTGTTCAATGCTACTAAGAGCTGAATTAAGCGATTTAGCTTTTGTGCTGTTTTCAAATTGCACTTCAAGCACATTGCATCCTGTGTCTTTCAACTTTGCAATAGTTTCGGGTGCAACTCCATCAGCAATTACATACACGTCGAAATACCCGCCCGGATAATCGTGATTTAGTGCCGAACGCGCTACATCAAGAATAATTCGGTTTTCTTTATAATCGGGTATTAGAACAGCAAATCGGTTTAGTTTGTTTATTTGCGGTTGAAAGTTCTTTTCGCGTAGCAACGAAAACACAGCAAGCACAAACAAATAAACCGTTGCAAATCCAAAAAAAAGCAACAATATGAAAACTGCTACATCCACAATCTTAAAATAGCAAATTTTTGGACGTCAATCAAAAGAGCATTTTGCAAAAATCTAATTTAAAGTTAGATAAAATAATTCTCTTTTTGCAAATGGAAAGAACACTATCTCAAAATTTAGGTTCTTCTATTAATATGACTTCTTTTCCAGTGCTATTAATAAATCCGCGTGATACTTTTTTAGTTTTTTCATCAAATTTTTCAAAATACGCCATCCCACACGACATTGGGTGCAACTCTCGGTACATAAAACCGACAACAGGTTTGCCTTTATTATCTATAAAGCCTTTTTTACATCCTTTCATTGCGATGGCATATCCTTCCGAAAAACCGCTCAAAATCGTTATTGTTTCGATACTATTAGCTGCTTTCCCGAATACTTTTACGGGTTTGCCATTAACGTCAATTATCTGGTATGTTAAGTTCCATTTTTCATCCATTAGGCTTACGATAGCATATCCTCCACTATAATTAAATACTTGATGATAAATTGGTTCTATTATCAAATTACCAACAGTATCAATTATTCCCCATTTATTATTTGTGCCTTGTATAAAAGCCCTGCCATTCATAAATGAATTTGGTTTGTTACTAAACTTAAAGTCAATTTTTACATTTCCCAAAGTATCAATAATACCCCATTTCCCATCCATTTTTACAGCGGCAAGTCCTTCGGAGAAATCATCGGCTTCATCGAATTTTGCTTCAATTACAAATTTCCCGGTTTTATTTATGTAGCCATAAACAAACCCTTTTTGCACACAAGCACGATTGTTTGAAAAACGTGAGTAATAACCATTGATAGCAACAAAGTTTTGTCCTATGATTTTCCCGGTAGTATCAATCATTACATAATCATTTTGACGTCCAACAAATGCGACACCTTCATTAAATGAAGTTGCCGAGTAATAAACAGCAGGTATTTTTATCTCGCCTTTTTTGTCTATATAGCCCACTCTTCCTGTTTCAAAATCCACTATTGCAGTTAAACCTTCAGAAAAACGGGGAGAATCACCATAGTTATTTACAAAAACTGTTAATTTTGGTTGAATTACAATGTTTCCTGCATTGTCAAAAAATCCCCACTTGTTGTCAAGCAAAAAAGGAGCTACTCCATCATTAAAATTACCAATAGAATTGGCAGTAATAACTTTTTGTGAAAATAATGATGAATGTGCCACTAAAAAAATTAAAGTAATTAAAATAACAAATCTCATTTTAATCTCATGTTTGTAAATAATAATGTTAATTAATCACAATTGTTAATTTTCATCATATTAACTAAAATATTATTTAAGCATCAACAATTGCTTTTCAATATTATGAAATATTCACTAATAAACTTTTGTAGTTATTATCGCGAGAACAATTTTGAGCAGCTATCTTATTGATATCAGAAATATATTAGAAAAACAGCTGAAAATATTCAATAAGTTGAATAACGAGTATTGATCTCTAAATAATAAAAACTTCAACTTCTTTCGTAAAGAATATACGAATAAAAGTTGAAGATGCAAACAAATATTATATAAAATAATAATTTACTTAGAAGCCTGCCATTATTCCAACGACAGCTTTGCCGAACTTTCCTAACTCTTCGCTATCTGTGTATGTGTACTCAGTAAAAAGTCGTAAATTTCTGCGTATGGCATGCCCTGCGTGCAATGTTAATGACTTTTCGTTTAGTTCTTTGTAGTCGCTATTTATATAATTAAGCAACACCGCTCCATAAGGTCCTGAATTATCACCTTTTGGAGTAAAAATCAACTCGGCAAATCCTCCATCGGTTTTTACTTCTTTATCAATAGCCGAAGAAGCTGAATTTCTCAAAGTGTTTTTATCAGTTCGGAAGAGGTATTGGAGATTTAGTTCCAGAATATCACTGTAACTTAATGTTAGGTCAGGTCCGAATATTGTGAATTCCTGATTGCTTCGCGTAAAATTACTATTAACACTTTCTTTGCCCAAATAAGAAAATGCACCGATTCGGGCGAATTCTCCAATATCTTGGGAAATTCTCGCAGAAAAGTTTTTATATTTGTCCTTGTCAAATAGTCTTGCTTCATTTGCTGGAGAAATGCCATTTCCGTTTCCTATTTGCAAAACAACGTCAGTGCCGGTTTCAAGCCCAAAAGTAAGCATCACTCCACGGTCGTAAGCAAGATTTGCCTTTGCAATGCCAACTTTTGTTTTGTAAATATCGTAGTCGGCAAAGGTCAAGCGAAGTTCTCGTTTGAAAAGCGGGTCAGATATTTGATATTGTCCGACATATAAATCTAAATTAATATTGAATAAATCATTAAACATTATATAAGCATCTTCAATTCCAGCAACTTCACCTCTTTCTGAAAAGAAAAAGTAGAAGTAATATGCTATATCGGGGGCGATTGTCCCGCCAGATAAAATTTTCAAAACATAAGGAGTTGCAAAATCACCTTTCTTTTGGTTTGCTGTATTGTATGCGGCATTCAAATCAAACCGAAATCCTATTGGGAACTCTCTCATCAACGAAAGCTGAGAGTCTCCTGTTTCAACAAAATATCTTGGTGCTTCGCTGTCTTTGAATTTGAAACCATTTGCGGCAAATTCATCTCCGTATGGTTTGAGTTTTGGAACTGGGGCGTGGCAGGTTTGGCAGGATAATCTATACTGACGGGCAAATGCCGGAATAGCCGATGCTTCGCTGTATGCTTCTAAAAATATGCACACAACAATAATAACTAAAGCTAAATTTCTCATTTTTTCACCCTTAATCAATTATTTTTACTTTTGCATAAGCTGTGTTTACTTCAAAGGGATGGTATTCTTCTTCGGGAACTTTCAAATATTTCCCGACTGAACTTACAAGCAGTTGATAATACAGCGTAGCTTTGAATGTAAGCTCTTTTGATTTGATTTTATCAGGTATATGGAATGAAAAGTTCTCAATTTTTGTTTCACGTGGTCCTATGCGATAATCAACTCCAAGCGAAGCAGTGTTCCATTGCTGTATTGTCATTCTTCCTTGCGGGTCAAAATAAGGCATACGGAAAATTCTGTTGCCTTCGGGAATATCATCACGCTCTAATCCTTTGAAATTCGCGTCTTTCAGAGGAACTCCCATATCCTGATATGCAAGCGTCTTTGAAGAAATTGTATATTCCTCGCCGGGAAAACCTTTTCGGCTGACAGGAATATGATATTTTGTTCCGTCTTCGTCGATTGCAACAAGTTCGAGCCATACTAACCTGTCTTCTACCGAACCAGTCGGGAACTTGTGCCCGGTTTTCTGGTTGTACAACGTAACCGTAAGCTTAAGTGCATCGCCGGGTTCGCATTCACTATGGTCTGGATATACTTTCATCTCGATTGTTCCACGAACTTTCGACGGGTCGTGAGCACCTGCAAAAATATGCTGACGCACGTCAGGATACACTTTTCCCATTGCTGCTTTTATGCTTTGTGCCCGAGGCATATGACAATCCTGGCAATGAACGTTTTCTTTGGCGTAAGGTCCTTCTTTCCATTCCAGATGAGTAGATTTCACCCATACACCGTATGGACTTTTTTCGTTGTGGCAAATACCGCAAAAGTCGCCTGTTTTCATTATTGGATTTACTTCAATTTTGTGCACAGGCGAACCGACCTCGCCAATTCGTGAGTTATACTTTGTTTTTCCGGGTTTAATGACGTAGTTGAAATTGTAAGGGAGGTCTCCCTCAAATCCGGAAATCAGATGACATACTTCGCAGGAAACACCTTCGTTTGCTCTTGTTCCGGCTGAAGGTGGTTTCGGAGGAATGTCGCCGGTAAGAAGTGCTAACGGTGCGTGGCAACCATTGCAACCTGCTTCTACTTCTGCAACTTTTTCGTCGAGCCGTGCGTGAGGCAGTGCCAAAGCAAAATATTCAATTTCGTCCCATTCGTGAGTATAGGACTGGGACATCATTGCTTGCGACCATTGATTGTAGAAGTCGCGGTGGCAGGTAGTCCCACAATATTTTGGCGTTTCAAAATCAGAATACTTAAACTTCGGGTTGTTAGGGCTATTTAAAAATGAGACCAAAAAAGCAGAAACGCATAATATTGTGCTAACAAGTACAATTCTTTTCATACTATCTCTTGATTTATTTATGAACGACTATTATTTGCATCTATTAAATATCTAACAGTTGATAGTAGTTCGCCTATCTGTGGCTTTGTTAGCTGTGCGTCTGCCCCGACTGATTTCCCTTTGTGAAGTACATCTTCAGAAATTATCGAAGAAAATATTATTACCGGGATTTTTTGTAATATTGGATCGTTCTTTACTAACTTCGTTAAAGTGTAGCCGTCCATAACAGGCATTTCAATGTCTGTTATTACAATATCGCAGAAATCTTCTAATTTGCTACCTTCACGCACTTTTTGGGCGATTTCCTGCAAACGTTTCCAGGCTTCTTCGCCATTATGAAATGCTTCAATTTCGAAACCTGCAATTTTTAATCTATCGGTAATCATCCGGCGAATAGTTTGAGAATCCTCTGCTGTGATTGCACGTAATTTTTTCTCAAATTTTTCTACTTTTTGTTTTATATCAATTGCAGAAGACGGATCGATATCGGCTACGATTTTTTCAATATCAAGCATCAATACAGTTACATCTTTCAGGTTGATTATCCCGACGATAGATGATTTGTCGCTACCGAATTCTTCCATAGCGTCGGGTGTTGTGATTTCGGTCCAGGAAATTCTGTGAATACGCTTAACATCGCTAACAATTAATCCAACCCGCAGTTTATTAAATTCAGTGATAATCATTTTGTTGTCTGTCAGATCCGATGGAATGCCATATAAATACTTACGCAAATCAAGCGCCGGAATTACCACTCCACGCAAATTAAACACTCCACAAACGCACTCGTGTAAATTGGGCAATTTAGTAAGCTGAGGCATTCTGATGATTTCCCGCACCTTAGCTACATTCACACCGAATGATTGTGTTTGTTCAACTTTATTTTCATCTGTAAAATCGATTACAAATTCTACTATTTCGAGCTCGTTGGTTCCGGTTTCCAGCAAAATGTTTGTTTGAGTAGCCATAACAAAACCTCTTTTTTATCTATAACATACAAATAAAAAACGAAATAATCAATATTTTAATAATGAATTTATCGTTAAACTTTTTTTATTCTTTAGAGTAAACTTATGTAGGTTAATTTTAACGATAATAAAAAAAATGCCCGTATTGCAAATATGCTATACGGGCTTTGATTTTAGCTATATAATGCAATTCAAAAATTAATATCTTACGCTTATTCCGCAAGTAAATGTTCTTCCGTAGCCGGGTAATCCAATTTGGGTTAAGTAATATTCATCAGTTATGTTGTTTAATCGGGCAAATAATTCAAAGTTGTTTCCATACAGGTCGAAACTATAGCCGATACGTAAATTCAGCAAAGTATAGCTTTCAAGCACGTCGAACTTACCAGAAATAGCATTCAGAGCGTATTGCTTGCCTATATGCTCCAATTCAACTTGTGGGACGAGCCCAAAACTGAACTTATAACCAGCTACAAACGATGCTTGCATTTCAGGTTTATATTCGAGATGATCAACTTTCTTGCCTTGCTCTTTGCCTTCTGATTTCATAAATGTGGCATTTCCCTGAAGTAGCAGGTTAGAATTTGGCAATAAATTAAATCCAAGCTCTGCTCCATAAACTGTTGCTTCGGCAAGATTGTCTCTCATTCGCATATTCGGGTAATTCGGGTCGTAAAGCGGATGATCCTTTGGCACTTTGATGCGAATAATCAAGTCATCATAGAAGCTTCCGAATGCTGTAAAATTCAAATTAACAATTTCAGAAGTGTAGCTTATTCCCCAGTCGAGAAGCAGACCTGTCTCTGCTCCTAAATCAGGGTTTGGTATGAATTTACCTAATGCTCCGGAATATGCTTCACGCAAGGTTGGGAAGCGTGTTCTCCGGGAAATATTTGCATAAGTAGAAATTTCATCTGTCAAATAATATCGCGAACCTACAAATAGCCCAAAATCCTGAAATGTTTCGCCTTCGCTATCTTTGTAAATTCCTGTTTTCGGGGTTACTGCTCCGTCGTATGTTGCTCCTGCAGCAAAATTAATATCTTTATAGCTTGATTTGTATTCTACTCCTGCTGAATATGTAAACTGCGAAAATTCATCTTCTGCGTTGTTGTCAACTTTTTCTTTGTGCGTCGAATAATACGAATTAAATACAGCAGTCAGCCAGTTCTTTTCAAACACTTCATATTCCAATGCAAAGCGGTTTCCAAATGTGAAATCTTTGTCCTTTTGCTTTGTTACAATTTTTGAATAAGTAGAATCATATGCATCTATTTGCTGATTGAAGAAATCGCCCCATAGAGTTGTGCGGAATATCATATTTCGCCTTAAATACTGTTCAGCATTGAATGTAACAACATTGCGATTGATATCTGAATAACGCCAGAAACGAGCATCTTTTGCATACAGATATTCTTCACTGGGAACCCCTTTTTCGGCTGTAGTCAAATTATAGGACAAACCAAGTGAAGTTCCGTCAGCAGGTTTGTATTCCGAGCGAATGAATACATTTAGCCTTTCGAAATCGCTGTTTGTGCGAAGCTGGGAGTTTTGCGATTGATGCAGCAAGGTATTTGGAGCATCTTTCGACATCAAAAATCCGTCCGCTTTGTTGTAACTGACTGCTGTCAGGTAATTGAAATTCCCAAATTTTCCATCGTTCGATGCGGCAATATACCGACCACCTCCGTCTGTATATTGAAGCTTTACATTTCCGCCTATTCCGTCGGATACTCGTTCATAAGACGAAATGCTAACAACACCGCCAAGTATATTTGGTCCCCAAAGTGCTGAATTCGAGTTTTTCTCAACCTTAACACGTCCGATTATTTCAGTGGGCACAATGTTCAAGTCAAGTCGATTGTCCCAAGGGATGTTTATCAAAGCTCCGTCTAAAAATAATCCCATCTGACGTTCTCCGGCTCCTCGAATAAATGGCAAAGCTTCGCCGCGGGAGTTTGTTCTGATCATCGTTGAAGGCATATATAATTGCAACTCGGAAAATGATTTGGCGTCCGTTATGGAGAGCATTTTTAAATCAATCACAGACGACGAAGCAGTTATTTGTGGCGTTTTTTGAACACCGCTGACAACTACATCGCCAAGACGATACACTCGCAAAGTGTCCTTGTTGGCAAGTACTGAATTAAACAAAAGACAAAGAAAAACAATATATATGCTTATTTTTCTCATAAATTCCTCAAATTATTGTTTAAAATATATGTTCAAATTATAAATAAGGTAGTTTTACTGATACTTTTATATTTCTGGCGGTGGAGTAGGTATATCTGAAATATAAGAAATGTATTTTTCTAATTTAACTATATTACTCTGAATTAATGCTACATTCGGTAAGAATATTGTTTTTGCGTGCTCTTCGAAAAATAACAGCAGCGAGAGCAATTTACTTAATACATATCCTCGGCTTCCTTCGTTTTGAAAAGAATTGCTTATCAATTCATCCAAATTTTTGAAAAGTTGCTCCTCTTTTTTGTCGTTTATGCATAAAATATGCATCCATCCATCTGCAATCTCCATCTTAATTACATCGTACAGCCGCCCGAAATAGAAAAATTCATTCTTTTCGAACTTTCTGTAATTTGGGTCTCCAATCTTTATTTTCAAAAATTCTACTTCCGTTTCCGGCAAGCTCGATTTTAGCAGTTGTTTGATTTCTTTTTTGATAATTCTCTGAGAAATTGAGAATAAAAACACATATCCAGCAGAATTATATAATATTACTGGAATAATCAGAATTACAATTAATCTGTTAATTATATTTGCTCTACTTCTTTGCAATTATCTGCTTTCGGCATATGGTCAATAAACAATTCATCTAAAACATATTCAATCATTATTCAAATAACAAAATTAATATATTATTAATGATTATTTAAAGTCAATTTTGAATAAGATAGTATCTTCACTATACGACGAATTTATTGGTATGAACATAATTTTTGCTTAATATTGCAAAAAAACAAGTGATAATATGAGAATACTGAAAATATTTCTAATATCGTTCAGTTTGATAAGCTCATTAGCATTTGCAAATGAAAACGATTCTTCTGCTGTTAGTGTCAATACGCTTCCGTTCGGATTTTACAGCAATTCATTGGGTTGGGTGTTCGGAAGCTTTACAAGTATCAAAGGTTATCCTCAAAAAAACTCATTTACCAAAGCTGGCGGAATAATATCGACAAATGGTTCTAAATACGTTTATCTTCAGGCAGATGAAGTGCAAAACCCTTTATTTAAAAGGCAGTTCATTAGACCCGACATCTTTGTTGGCAAGCTTGGCGACGTGAAAGAATATATTGGATTGCCGGATGCAAATGGGATTGTGCCCGGAAGCAACAACTCACGCGAAGAGCAACATCTACTTTTGCACGGCACAGATTATTGGTTTGAACTGAACTTAAAGCATCTTTTGCCAATTGGGAAGGGAATAGACAAAGATTTTGAATATGTTATCGATATTCGGAGCAAGGATCAAATCAATGAGCCGGTGTTGAATATCGGTAAAGTATTTTTCGAGACAAAGCTGATTTATAGGGATATGACTCTGAAAAATAATTTTACAAGGCTCAAGCTTGTTACCTCTGCAATTGATTTTTCTCTATCAAACGATAATACAAACTACATTTATTTCCCAACTTACGGAACATATCAAAAAGTATCATATATCAAGCAATTCAATGCTTTTGGGTGCGACGTCCCTGCTGATATTTGGAAAGCCGATTTCCGTTGTTTTTACCCGATTTTTGACGGCATTAACTCATTTCCTACTGTGATTGCCTTCAATTTTGTTACGATGGACACACCTTCCTGGGACGAAAAATTCAAAGGGAAATATAAGCGAGGCAAACTATTTGTAGGTCCGACGCTTGGCGGAACCAAATATCTTCGCGGATATAAAGACCTAAGGTTTCACGATAGGGCTATGCTCTATTATTCATTGGAACTTCGGAAAAATCTTGATTGGAATCCTTTTAACTATTACGAATGGACGCGAAAAATTGGCATTGATGTTTTGCAATTGGCTTTGTTTAGTGATTTAGGAAGAGTTGCTCCCGAATGGAATTTTGCTGAATTTCATCAAAATATGCGTTATACTTATGGTTTAGGGCTTCGTGCTTTTATGCAAGGAATGGTTTTAAGAATGGATGTTGGTAAAAGCAAAGAAAATATAATGATACAAATGTTTGTCGAAAATCCGTTCTAATTTGCATTATTTTTCGAATTTTAATAACATTTCAATTTTGTTGTTTTCAAATTAAGTAAAAATACGGATGTATTTTTTTTCATTATTCTCTATAATCTATAATGGTAGAATAATATTAAAAAAGAAATTTCGTTATTTTTTACTTAATTTTGCAATCAGATATGAAACCGAAAGATTATTATGCAATATTGGGTGTGGAGCGAACCGCTTCGCGAGACGACATAAAAAAAGCGTTTTACGAACTTGTTAAGCGCTACCATCCTGATTTGCATAACGGAGATGAATATTTTCTCCAACGATTTCAGGAAATTAATGAAGCCTACTATGTGCTTGGCGATTTAGACCGCCGTCTTGATTATAGCTTGCAGCTTTACCGCTACGAAGAATTCAAAGAAGAAGCACTTGAAAAACTTAAAGAACTTCAAAAACAAATGAAACGTGAAATAAAAAAATCGAAAAAGAAGTATTAGTTCAACAAATTTCGGAGTTTAGATGAAACTCGAAACAGGTAATAGTGGAAGTATTATTTCATACAATGGCAAAACCCCAAAGATTCATCCTACTGCTTTTATTTGCGAAGGTGTCCGGATTATCGGAGATGTAGAAATTGCAGAGAATGTATCTGTTTGGTATAATACTGTTATTCGCGGTGATGTTCATTATATCAAAATAGGAGCTCGCTCGAATATTCAGGATATGTCTATGCTCCACGTTACAAACGAAGTTTATCCACTTGTGATAGAAGAAGATGTGTCTGTTGCTCATTCAGTTTCTCTGCACGGCTGCACTCTTAAAAAAGGCTGTTTAATCGGAATTGGTGCTATTGTTTTAGATGGTGCAACTGTTGGCGAAGGAGCTTTGGTCGCAGCTGGGGCTTTGGTGCGCGAAGGCTTCGAAGTGCCGCCCTACACTCTTTTCGCAGGTCTTCCCGGAAAAGTTGTTCGCGAACTCACTCCCAAAGAAATAGAACGCGTCAAAAACACACCAACTAATTATATGAAATATGTTGCAACTTATCGCGAACTACTCGGTAAATAAATACATCACTTTTTTCTAATAAAAGAGGCTGCCTCGTTGAAAAAGCAGCCTCTTTATATTTATAAACATTTGTTTGCTATCAAAATAATCTGTTTTCGTCTTCGCTATGCGATGCTCCTAAATGTTCATACGCAAGCCTGGTTGCAGTTCTGCCACGCGGAGTGCGATTGATGAAACCTTGCTGAATTAGAAACGGTTCATATACTTCCTCAATTGTTCCCGGCTCTTCGCCAACTGATACCGAAATTGTGTTTATCCCAACCGGACCACCATTAAATTTGTAAATTATTGCCTGAAGAATACGCTTATCCATTTCGTCCAGCCCGTATTTATCAACATCAAGAGCCGAAAGAGCGTATTGGGCAATTTCTCGCGTGATTCTTCCATCTCCTTTCACTTGGGCAAAATCCCGGGTACGTTTGAGCAATCGGTTTGCAATTCTGGGCGTTCCACGCGAACGCTTTGCTATTTCCATTGCTCCTTCTTCATCGATTGGTATATCCAAAATCTTCGCTGAACGCAGCACCACAACAAATAAATCTTTGCTATCATAATAATCAAGCCGGTTTACAATTCCGAAACGTGAACGAAGCGGGTCTGAAAGCAATCCGGCACGTGTCGTTGCACCGATTAATGTAAATTTAGGTATTTTTATCTGTATTGTTCGAGCCGATGGTCCGCTATCAAGCATAATATCCAGCCGAAAATCTTCCATTGCAGAATACAAATATTCTTCTACTACCGTCGATAGTCGATGTATTTCATCAATAAATAATATATCTCCATCGGTTAAGTTTGTTAGCAATCCGGCTAAATCTCCGGGCTTTTCCAGAACGGGTCCGGATGTGGTTTTTATGTTTGTGCCCATTTCCCGGGCAATAATGTAGCTTAATGTTGTTTTGCCAAGTCCGGGAGGTCCGGTTAGCAGAACGTGGTCTAATGCTTCTTTTCTTTGCAGTGCCGCTTTGATGAATACTTTCAGATTTTCTACAATTTTCCTTTGCCCGATAAATTCTTCGAAAATAGCCGGACGCAGTGTAATATCTAATTCATCTTCTTTGTTTTTCAATGGCGAAACTGTATCTTTTTGACGTTCTTTCAATTATTTCCCTCGCAGATTATCTTCTGGCTTCGTTGTAAATGTGTGCATTAGTTGGATCTAAATATATTAAATTGTCGAATACTTTCCCGTCCGGATAACCTTTGAAGAGTGCGGCGAATTCCCGCGATTTTGTATCAAAAAACATTTGAAGAAAAGCGCTCGGTCCGACCATTCGCTTTTCCTTGAAATCAGCCATTTTTGATATAGTTTGAGCAATGTTGCCGAGTGCTTTTTGTTTGTTCTTTGCGAGCAAATCCATTCCATCTAAATATAGTTCTGTTATTAATTTACGGAAATTATGATAGCGCGGGTCAGTGAGTTCACTTATTAAAGTGTATTTAGTAAGTTCACCCGGTGCCGCATACGTTCCCCAACCGTCAACTCCTTGATTTGCACCAAGCAACAATACTTGCTTTGCACGGTCGAATGCAACATTTCCATCAAGTTCGCCATAGCTATCTAAATCCATCCCAATTATTAGCATCATATAAAAATCAATAATGCTTGTTATTTCATCAAATCTATTGATATTGAAGGTTAAATTTGCTCCCTGCGAATACGAAAATGCCCATTTGTTTTCGAGCAATCTCACAGCAACGGAAGTTGCTTCGGCATCGTCCAGCAGTGGTCGCCGGGACACAATATACATCCGCGCTGAAAATCTGTTTCTATTGCCACCCGATAATACTATGTTTATATCCACTGGAATGCGTTCGCCTTCCCATTCAATATTTACGAACTGTTGATTGTTAATATAATTCTGCAAGTCATTTTCGAGAGATGAAACAAATATTCGTTTATCTGGATCTATTTGCTCCATATTGACGCTTACTGTTGCCCTTATCTCCTGCGAAATCAGGTTGTTAAATAAAAAAAATGGGAGTATAAAAGTTAAAAGTAATTTTTTCATTGCATCACCGTTATTACTTATATAATTAACGAAATATAACTAATTATGTTAATCTATGCAAATTATTATGAAACAAGAAATAATAGCAAAATCAAAATATTTTGTTTATTTATTAGTGTTTAATTAATAATCTGAAAAATGTATGTTTTTTCTAAAAATATTTTGTTTGAATTGTTTATTTCTGCGATATTTGTATGTTTATGAAATTTGATAATAATTATTGTTGTAATATATAGGTTTTTTTATGTTAAATGTAAATCAATTAATTAAGTTTTTTATCATTTCATTGCAGAATGAGAATAAGCAACATTTCTTCGCTTATTTCCCGGAAATTTCTTTAATTGCACCTATCAGTCTGAGCAAAGAAGACGATGATTTTGACGAAGACGAAGATGACGATGACGACGAAGAAGACCAAGATTACTACGAAGATAATGAATACGAAGGTGATGAATTCGATTTTGGCGATGATGATGACGATGAAGACTTTGATGATGAAGAGTTCGACTTTGACGACGAAGAATTCGATTTCGACGAAGAAGATTTAGAATTCGACGAAGACGACCTTGATTTCGACGAAGAAGACGATTTATTCGAGGACGACGAAGATTTAGCATAAGTTTCTGTTACATATATTTGCTTTTTAGTTGAAATGAAGAACTTTCAGGTTCTTCATTTCTCGTTTATGAGCAAAAATAGCTTTATATTGAATGTCCTCTTACTATTTTCAAATTGTCTGTATTCTCAGAATATAGATGATTTCGAATTGGAAAGATACCTTATTCAATTTTCCTCAGAAGAAGAACTAACCGATGTTATTGAAACTCTCGAATATTATTTCGCAAATCCTATCAAGCTCTACAAAGCCCGCCCGGACGCCCTGACTGTTCTGCCAAACATTAATTATTATGTTTCTTCTACAATAATTGAACGGTTCAACAATAATCCGGGTTCGTCCTATTGGTCGCTTTTCGATGGTTTAGAGCTTTCCGACATCCAGCAAAAAATAATAATTAAAGCAACCGATAGGGACACAATATCGCACCGTCTGTTTTCTTCCGACTACAAAGTTCGTAGCATCGAGCGTTTCGAAACTGTACGGGGATTGAAAGAGAAAAAATACCTTGGCGATAAATACGACATTTATCAGAGATTTCAGGCAAATTACTCCCAATTCCAAATTCAAGCTATCGGAAATAAAAATTTAGGTGAGATTTATCTTTATGATTTTTTTTCTGTCGGTTCAAAATATCAGACTGATAATTTAAAAATATTAGTTGGGGATTTCGCTGCTGCTTTCGGCTGCGGGAATACGCTCTGGCAAACATATTCTCTGGGCAAAGGTGGCGATGCGGTTCGTTCGGCTGCACCCTATCGAAACTCGATAAATCTAAACACATCATCAATGAGAACAAACTTTATGCGTGGAGCCGCCATCGAATACAAATTCAATCACCTGTGGCATATCTTTACTCTAACCGCTTTCGTCTCGAATGCTAAACGACCCGCAAATATTGATACAGCAAAAAATGTTGCTACCTCTATTTACACTGCAAATTATTTCCGCACCAAAACAGAAATCAACAAAAAAGATGCCCTTGGTGAAAAATCCGTTGCAGTTAATTTTGCATATCATTACAAAAAAATCACACTTGGCGCTACCTGTTTCTCGTTAAAATACGATTATCCTCTAAAAAGCTCTTCCAGCCGTGCCTTCGAAGGCTCGAGTTCAACTATTATTTCCGTATATTCGCTTTATTCCGCTCCAAATATTAGCTTGGGCGGTGAATATTCTCTCTATTCAGAAGAATTTCCAGCGGTGAAGCTATATTCTTTATTCAAACTCAATAATGTTGATTTTGCAGTTCATTATAGAAACTACCATTCAAATTACCGAAGCTTTTGGGGATACAACTTTGGCGAAAGCTCTATCCCTGCAAACGAAGAAGGGCTTTATACAGCCTTTTATGCAAAAATAAGCAAAAATCTTAGAACCGAAGGATATTTGGATTTATATCGCACTCATTGTCGCACCTATTCCGTCGAAAAGCCAATCAAAGGCTTTGATTATTCTATCAAACATCTATATGATAATAAATTGCTCGGTTCATTCTTTCTATTGATAAGAGCCGAAGCTAAAACTGATGGCTTTAAACCCAAAGGAGCCCAAAACCAGGTAATTTACACTCTTCGCCGTAATCAGGTTCGTTTTGAATTCGAACGAAGAATTATAAAAAATTTAACATTCAAAACCCGATTTGATGCGACTGATATTGACTTTGAACACAAAAAGCCTAATGAAAATGGTTATGCCTCTTATTTGCAAATAAGTTACGATGTGCTGAAAAATCTCTCAATTACAGGCAGAGTTTCTGTTTTTAATACTGATAGTTATTCATCTGCAATCTGGCATTATGAATATAGAATGCCAACTTCTGTTTACACAAACCCGCTATATGATGAAGGCAGTCGAGTGTTGCTTCGGATTAATTATTCACCATTGAAATATATCAATCTGCATTTTGCTTATACGAGATTAGAAAAACCGAAACTCGAAAATTTAGGCAGTTCATACGATTTAATCAAGGGCAACAAAGACAATCGGCTTTATCTGCAAATAAACATTAGCTACGCGGAATAATTGTGTTTAGTAATATTCCGGACTACGAGTGAATATAATATTCGTCGTGTTCCCAGTTTAATGGGTTATTTTGTATGTAATTTCGTATTTCGGATAGCGATTTTTCGTTTCGGATTATATGTTCGTAATAATTGCGTTGCCAGATTGGTGGGATTGTGGCGGGTCGCAGGATGTTGATTTGTTTGGTGCAGGCAGATTTGAAACCACGAACGATTGAACCGAGATTTTTTGATTGACGTCCAAATTGATTTGTAGAGACACAATTTGTTGTAGAGACGCAATTTGTAGAGGCACAATGCATTGTGCCTCTACGGGTGTTAATTTCATTTTCATTGATAATGATGATCGAATGAAAATGATTGGGCATAATAATATATTCATCTAAAATTAAATTCATATCGGGTCGTATCATTGGTGTTTTTAACCATTCTTCCTCCACAATTTTTCCGAATTTATTCAATTGCATTTTGCCGTTTGTGATTTCGCCGAAATAATGTATTTTGTTGTGTGTGCATATTGTAATGAAATATGCACCGGGTTGCGAATAATCGTAATTTGGGAGCCGTATCGATTCAATTCGATATTTGTTTTGGTATTTGGTCATTATTCATTTCCAATTTTGTGTATTTTCATTTTTTTGTTGAAACGCAATTTGTTGAAACGTATTTTGTAGAGGTACGATTATTTTTGTTTTGTTGGTTTTGTAGAGACGCAATGCATTGCGTCTCTACGGGGTTCACAATCCCCCGGGGTTTGTAATATGTTTTTGGTGTTGTAGAGGCACAATGCATTGTGCCTCTACGAAATATATTATTTTTTTTGGGTTTGTAGAGACATAGCATCCTGTGTCTCTACATTAGGATACATTTTTTTGGGGTTTTGTAGAGACGCAATGCATTGCGTCTCTACGGGGGTGGTTATTTGTTTTTTTCTATTATGGCTATTTCTTCGTCGGTTAAATTGTATAATTTATAAACGAGGTGGTCGATTTCGTGCTCTAAGGCGGTGGTGTCCTCGTTGCGTTCCTTTTTGGCAAGTATTTTTTCTACTAATTCTATGAATGGCTGCTGCTGTTCGAGGGGAATTTTGGGAATTGGGAGCAATTGAACTGCTTCTTTTGTTAAACTCATACCTTTTTTACCTAAATTAGGTGCAATATTTCTCACCATACATTGAATTATATTTGAATTTAAAATAGCATTTAAATATTTGATTGTATATACTTCACCAACTATCATAAAACAAGTTTTTTGTAAATAAATTCCCTTCTCAACAAAAACTAAATTTAAGTTTTGATCTGTTTCAGCCCATGCTATCTTCTCCTTTTCAAATTCTTCGAGATAGGCACAGTTTCTTAAATTAGTCCAGTGGTCTCCTTTATCTTGCCGTTTAATCAATTCTTTTTCATATTGCTTTAAATGATTGTAAATTGCGGGGTAATCATTTACTACATCAATTCTTTTTATTCCTTTATCCTTTATTCCATTATGGGAATTAATCAACCACAAGTCGGCAAATTCTGCTTTATAACGTTTAATGTCCCTTCCGCGAAGAATTGGCTTTATAATCTCGGCGCTGCGGGGGTCTTGGGCAATTAATTCGTCCTTTTTCTTCCCGTTAATAACAAATGCTTCATTTAAACCGGTCAAAACACCACGATAAATATTAATATCCCAATCTTTAAGGGGTGTGCCGATAGCTTCAATCTTTTCTTTAATTTTGGTTTCGATATCGGAGGAAATAATCCAAGCCGATTTATTCATACGAGGCATTAATTGTTTATGTTGTTCAAAATAATCGGCAATGGAGGTATCGGAATTGAAATCGCTGCCAACGGTGCAGGCATAGAATTGATGTGTATTTTGTAGAGGCACAATGCATTGTGCCTCTGCAGGGGATATATTGTTTTGGGTTGTAGATACGCAATGCATTGCGTCTCTACGTGGGGTATTTTTGTTTGGGGTTGGGTTTTGTGGAGACACAGCGTGCTGTGTCTCTACGTGGGATTTTTTTGTAATTAAAATATTTGTGTCCACAGTGGCGGATTCGAAAACTTTGTAGCCACCGAAATCGATTAATTGGATAGGTGCTGTATTTGTTGCCAAAAATTTACGTAATGCTTCGCCATAACCTGCGCGCATCCATTTATTGGAAGTGATGAAAGATAAAATTCCATTAACTTTTAACAAATTAATGCTGCGCTCGATGAAAAGGGTATAAATATCACCAGTTCGGGCAAAAGTTACATAATTATGATTTTGGTATAATTTAGCCAGACGCCCACCATCTTTTTGCAATTGAATATACGGCGGATTGCCAATAACGATGTCGAAGCCATCACGGACGCCGAACATAAATTCGGGGTCGAACCAGTCGGTAGGTTTGCTTTCGAATGGGTTCCATTGTGTGAGTTTTAAACCTTCCAATTTTAAATCAGGCTTAATCTTTCTACCGCTTATCAAAAGATCTTTTAATTTATTCATTAATTCAAAATATCTCTCTTTCAATTCAATTTTTTTATTTTGGTCAGCATCGAAAAATACGTCTTTTAAATTAAATAATTCATCGACAATACTCTTGAAATCTTTTTCAACGGTGTCAGAATAAAATCCAGATTTTGAATAAATAAAATTAAGACCAACCAGGCTATCTGCGGCGATAAATTTAAAATCGAGATTAGGCAGTGGAAGTATGTTGCGATTGGGCTTGCTGTCGTCAATTTTTTCATCAACGATGAGAGTAAGGAAGCATCTAAGGCGTGCGATTTCTATGGCAATTTCCTGGATATCGACACCGTAGATAGTTCTTCTAATGATACCGAGCTTGCGAGAGTAATCGATTAAATCTTTTTCGCCTTGTAGTTTGTTTTCTAAAGTTTTTCTGAAAGTAGCATCATTTATATTTTTCAATAGATGAACGAGCCATTTTTTTCCATTAGGATCAATTTTTTCCAGAATAATATGCATTTTATGAACAAAACTCATAGTAAAAGCACCCGAACCACAAGCGGGGTCGAGCACTTTGAGATCGAGCAAAGCAGAAAAAATAGTATCAGAAGCCGAAGGAATATCAGCGAAGGGATTTTCTGTTGAAAACGGGTTAAAGAGATCTTTAAGTTTTTCGTCAAGTATTTGTTGGTCAATATTAGGATTGCCTGCAAGCTTGTCTTTGAGATATCCAGTAAGGCTTTGCTCAACCATAAAATCGACAATTTCGCGTGGAGTGTAGAAGCTACCAGTTGCTTTTCGTGCGGTTTCGCCTGTTTCGGGGTTAATTTCGGCAAGCAAATTTTCGAAAATCATACCCAGCATTTCGGGGTCAATGCTTAATTCCACATCATAAGGCGAAGACTCGTCGATAGTAAAATTATATCGCTCGAACAATTCTAGTATTTTCAAAAGCCATTTATCAGGCACAACAAGTGTGTTAATGTATTCAGAATTTTGGGTAATTTCGTTGATTTTGTAATAATCTTTATCTTGTGGTTCGAACAGTCCACCATTCAGGTATGGGACAATATTAAACGGCTCAGTTTTGAACTTTTCTTTTCTTTCAGAATTTTCAGTATTAAGAACTTCAAAAAACAGTGGCTCTAATACATTATGGTAATAATTTTGAGTTTCATTAACTTTTTTTGAAGACAGAATATCGTTACTAATCAATGGTATATTGTTAGAAGATTTTTTATTTTTCAGGAACCAGCAAAAGAGCAAACGACCAATAAGCCTAACAGTAAAATCTTTGATTTCGGTTTCGTTTTCACCTGGATACTTGATTATTTTTTTAAAATGATCTTTTTTGCCTTTGTTGGCTCTCTCACCACCAACTAATTTAGTAAAGAGCAAAGCAATCTCATCATAAAATTCTTTTGTAACTTTGGCAAGCGAGAAAGCTTCTTTGATGGAGTCGAAGTCGTCGAAATTGGCTTTAATGATTTGTTGTTTGAATGTGTTATTAGGTTTGCCAATTTCGACAAAGTAGGTGTAGCGGCGGAAGCTGCTAAATTCAGTTTTAATTTTGTTGTTTTCGATTTTGTATTCCGTAAACACAAGCGAGAAGCGGAAATTGCCAGAATTGTCGTAGAAAACAAAGAAGCCACCTTGATAGATAATCTCATTTTTCAAAATATTGCGAGCTAATTCGAATTGCTTGCGTTTGCTGGAGCGCTCCGATAGCGTTTTTTTTACTTTGATAGCGAACACGCATAATTTGGGGCGGGTTTGCTGGTCGTGGATAATTGAACCAAGGTGAAAAGGTGTGTGGAAATAGTCATTATCGAGTTTATCGATAGAATACTCTTCTTCGATAACTGAAAAATAATCGGATTTTGAGTGAAAAAATGAAATTAAATTATCGACAGAAAAATTCTGAATTAAATTCTGAATTATATCATCAATATTCATACTCTAATCCTTTTTGTTCATAATAGAGATAACAATTTCTTTTTCTGTATTATCATCATCTTGCGACTTTAATTTAGAGAAATAATCGTTACCCAGTCTATTTCGAAGTTCAGTAAGTTCCTGAATTAATTTTTCAATGTTTTCGATGTTAATTTTTGCAATATACGAAATAGTGTAGGAAGAAAGTGAACCAATATTATCGAAATCGTCGAGCAAATCCTGAACAAATAAATATAAATCATTGGGTAAAGCGGTAAAAGATCTTAATATATGAATGAGTTTATTTCGGGCTTGTTTTCCATCCTTAGACAGGATATTGGCGAGAGGTATTTTTTTATGGAAATTAATTGCTTTTTCGTATTTATCCCAGAAGTTAGAATCAACTTTTAGAGGTTTGACATCGGGAGTGGAGCGGATTTTGTCGAGCAGTTCTTCGAAGAGCATTTCTTTCAATTGTAATTCATTATTGTTGTCGTCTAAATCGAAGTGTTGCACAAAAAGTCGGTTGCGGCGATAGACGACAGTTAAGTCGTTATTATTGGAAGCTTTAACGACTTTGGAGCGGTTTGGCAGAGAATAGATGCGATCAAGGATATCGGGATAAAGCGATTTGAATTTTTCGAATTCGTTATAGACTTTGGTGTAGAGGCTTTCCTCGACAGCATCTTCGGGGTTTTGGTTCAAAATTTCGAAAAGTCGTGATGGGGACGGTTCTTCTTCGGGGTCGAAAATCTTAACATCTTCGCCTAAGATATTGTGAATCATAAACATTTTAGTTGCAGCAACAGTTTTGGCATCGGCATGGTCTTTGCCTTTTTCGGTAGGGAAGAAGTTGAAAATCTCGAGTTCGTCGAAAACTTTTTTCCCGATACGATTGATACGTCCAACTCTTTGAATAACACGGACGGGGTTCCATGGGATGTCGTAGTTTACAACAATACCGGCGCGGTTAAGGTTGTAGCCTTCGGATAGCTTATCGGTGGTAATTATTAGGTCGTAATCGTTATTCTGCACTTTGTAGGAAGCGTCGAAATTGGTAATGATTTCGTTTTTCAAGGTAGCACTAATATTACCAGCTACAAATAGAGTGCGATTAAAAAGTTCGGGATTGAGTTTTCCCAATTTATCTTTCAAAAAGTAAACAGTATCGGCAAATTCGGTAAAGACAAGGATTTTGCGGTTTGGATTTTCTTTGAATTTTGTTGTAATAAATTTATTGAGAGCAAAGCTTTTGGGGTCGTTGTCGATTAGGTGCAGATTGTTGAAGTCTTTTAATATCATTTCAATCAGCAGAATATCTTTTTTGATGTCTTGAATAAATTTTCCCTTCATTTTGAAACTATCATCCAAATAGTAAACTCTGTGGCGTTTATCATCATACTTCTGTTCATATTCCATAATAAGTTTTTTGATTTCATAATCGATTTGCTCAGGGGATTTATCTTCGTTTTCGTCGTCGAGCAAATCTAAAATTTTCTGTATAGTATTGATATCGAACAAGTAAGTATTTGTTTTTTCGATAAGCTCAAGAATTTTTTTGAAAAGCCCCGAAATTGCATAAAGCGATTTACTGAAAGCACCAAAAGAGCTCTCTAAGCGGCGCACCAACAAGCGACGGATTAAGGCGTACAAGTTGGTTTGAGTAACTTCATCTTGGGTGAGAGCCTCTTGGTTGTCGCTATCATAGTCATCGATATTTTTAAAAATTCCTTGTTGATAGAAGATTGGTCTATAAACTGCACCGGTGAAATTGCCACCTTCGTCTGGGTCTTTGAAATGATTAAGAACATCGTTGTAAAATTTATCTTGGTCGTTATCTAATTCGAAGAAAGCAGCTTCGGGATCTTTGAGTTTGGATAGAGTTTGAATTTCTTTTTGGTAAACGGGGTGGGTTTGCAAATCTTTTCTATTACGGCGAATAGTAACTGGTTCGATAATTTCTCTAACTTGATTAGCTAATCTTTTAATTCTTGCATTAATTTCTTTATCATCAACATCTGTTCTTTGAAACAGAATTTTTAAGTAAGTTTCAGCTCTGTTTCTTTTTTCAGAATCTTTATGATCTCTGTATTTTTTAATATAATGTAATTTTCTAAACTCTGCGTCAATTTTATTGAAAACAAATTCTAAATCATCTTCGAGAGTAAGAGTGGACCTTCGGGTATTAACGAAAAGTTTGAGAATAGCAAGTAAATCGTGCGGTTTGTTGTTAAAAGGAGTAGCAGTAAGAGCAATTACTTTTTTACCATTACAAATTCGTTTCAGTTGTTCATAACTTTGAGTATTTTGATTGCGAAAGCGATGGACTTCGTCGATAATAACGCATTCAATAGTATCATCGCCTTCGATTGCATTAATCACAGTATCCAATTTGCCGGTTGAAAATACGCTCCAGTCGTGCAGGCTGAAATCTTTCAGATAACCGCGCCACCCTGTAGTAGCAGCTTCATCACCTATTAAACCGGGAGGACACAAAACAATCCCTCTACGACCAGTTAGCCGGGCAATTACAGAAGCAACAACAGATTTTCCTAAACCTACTACGTCGGCAATCAAGACACCATTATGAGCATTCAGTATTGGTATAGCTTGTTTGATAGCATCTAACTGATACCTAAAAGGTTTGTAGTTCTTATCAATAAATATTTTTTCAATTTCTAATTTAGCATCGCCGAATTGATAGCTATCCAAATAGCTTTTTAGAATATAAGCATATGCTTCGAAAGGAGTAACCTCCCTTAGGTGTGTTCGTTTTTCCAGAGTATGAATAAATTTTTGTTTTCGTTCTTCCGATTCTGTAATTGGGAGTGCTTCTTGCCATCGTTCTTCGAAATACCTGCTTGCTTCTTCGTAGCCATAGTCTTTAATTTCAACATTAAATTCCTCTTGACCAACCAGCCCGGAACGCGTTAGATTACTGCTTCCGGTAATGAATGTATTACGGGCTGCAATTTGGGATTTGTCTAAATCAAAGAGATAGATTTTCGAATGGTTTGGCTTTTTGGTTTTTCGAATGATAAGTCTATTATGCTTAATCAGTTCTATTAACAGTTTAGCATTATCATAAACGAATTGTTTATCCGACATTGGATGACGGAAATAAGCAACAAATCCTTCAAGAAAGTTATCTAACTGTTTATTATAATTATCTTTGTAATTCTGCTCTACTTCTACAACCAATTTATCTAAAAGTTTAATGTCCAAGCCTATAAGTAATTTGAATATGATTTGATTATTGTTTCGAAGTGCATTATACAGCGGGAGGAAGCCATCGAAATAGCAAAATCCGACAAGCGCTCGAATTTGCTGAGAAACAGATAGAATTTTTTCCAGTCGTTCAGCTAACGACTTTTCATTTTCATTAGTAATGAAATTTGACATAGGGAAAACACGGTTGTTTTTGATAACAAAATAATCTCAAAAATAGAATTTTTTGGTAAATAATGAAAAACAATATTTAAATATAAAGAAATAAAAAACCTTCCCGCAGGAAGGTTAAGCTTACAAAAGCTACGGCATAAAGCCTTGTTGTAGAAAGGCAACACAAAAATAAAAAATATTTTTAAAAAACAAAAATATTTTATTATTTTCTGTTAAATAATTTAATCATACAAAAATAATTCACAGAGGTGTCTAATGTCGTTTATTCTTTCTTTAGATTTAGGTGCCAATAGTATTGGTTGGGCTCTTTTTGATGATGAGGAAAATAAGTACTTGAAAACGGGTGTCAGGATATTTCAGGACATCAATACTGATAATGATAACACTCAGGGAAACACTAATCAGGACAGAAGGGAGCAGCGCCAAAGACGCAGATTAATATTTCGTAAGAAATACAAAAAACTCTTGTTATATAAAAAACTTAAGAAAATTGGTCTTATTAATTCAGATATTCAAAATTATAGTGAATTTATTCAATCAATCTTTTATTTAAATCCATATCAATTAAGATACGAAGCTTTAACTCGTAAGCTAACAGAGCAAGAACTTTGCAGAGTATTATTTCATATCGCACAAAGGCGAGGCTTTTTAAGTAATCGAAAATCATCTCGTGAGAAAATTGGTGAAGTTAAGCAGCAAATAAAAGAATTAGAAGAAAAAATACAAAACAAAACACTTGGTCAATTTCTTTTCGAACTATATCCTCTCGAATATCAGCCTTATGAGTATAAAGAGAGAATCAGACAAAGATATACATCGAGATATATGTATTACGATGAATTAATAAAAATTTGGGAGTTTCAATCTAAATTCTACCCTGAAATTTTAAACGAAGACAATAAAAAGGCAATTTGTGATTTTAAAAAAGGCATTATTTTTTACCAAAGACCATTAAAATCTCAAAAAAATCTTGTTGGAAAATGTATATTTGAAAAAAATAAAACAAGATGTCCAAAATCAAGATACGAATATCAGGAATTTGCTTTTTATCAGTTTATTAACAATATTGAAATTCTAGATCATAATGGAGAAATACGTCAACTAAACAAATCAGAAATTGGTAATATTCTTGAAGGCATTATAGCAACAAAAAAAACTTCTAAAAATTTTACAATAGAGTATTTACAAAAAAAACATAAACTAAATATCATATCTCAGCATAGTAAAAATCTTGAGCAGGAATTACCACCAATTTCATTTGTACATTTCGTCCATAATTTGTTTCCGCAATCTTACATAGAGAAGCATTTTGCAAATGATTTTTATGGTAAAATTGAAGATCTTTGGGAACTTCTGAATTTTATTAATGATACAGATTTCCTTGTTGAAAAGATGAAATTAGATAAACATTTTCCGGAAGATCCGCAGTTAGGCTTTATTTATGACCAAAAAAGAATAGAATTAATCGATAACTATTATCATACAGATGGTTACGGAAGTTTAAGTTTAAAAGCAATAAAAAATATATTGCCATTTTTAAAAATGGGGTTCAAATATCATATCGCAACTATTCTTGGTGGCATTAAAAAAGCTTTCGGAAATGAATATGAAAAATTATCAAATGAGCAAAAAAGCTATATTATAAGCAAAGTTCAAGAAATTTATTGCGCACAACAAACATCAACAAGTAAACCAGATTTGGTGAAAGATTTTTTAAGTAAAGAATTCAATCTTTCAGATGATGCTCTAAATAAGATTTACATTCATAGTCAGGTTGATGGTGAACACGAAATCTTAGATATGTTGCCTAAATTCAATTTAAACATAAGAAATCCGAAAGTAACCCGGGCTATTGATGAAACCAGAAAAATCATCAATGAATTACTTGATAGGGACTATAAAATTGACAAGATTGTCGTTGAAATAGCCACAGAATTGAAGAAATCATCTGAAGATTTGAAGAAATTTAAAAATGAGCAGTTTAAAAATAGAAAAGCAAATATCGCTGCTTACGAATATTTAACAAATGTGTTGAAAATTGTTAATCCAACCCGAGAGATGATCCAGAAATTCAGACTCTATACAGAAATGCTAAATGTATCAGAACGAGATAAATCAAGTTATTACAAACCTATGTGTCCATACACAGGAAAAGAGATTACTATAGATAATCTTTTCGAGGACGGTAAATTTGATGTTGATCATATTATTCCATTCTCAAGAAGTTTTAATGATAGTCTTGGAAACAAAGTATTATGCGATGCACATTTTAATCGTCATATAAAAGGTAATCAAACTCCTTACGAATATTTCCAAAAAAAAGATCCAACGGAATGGAAATTTATCAAACAACGTGCTGAAAAAATATTGCCAAAAGAAAAATATAAAAGATTTATTGCAGAAACCGTGCCTGATGAAGAAGATTTTGCAAGTAATAAACTTAACGATACAAGATATATTGCCAAAGTTGCTGTGGACTATTTAAAACAAATAGGTGCCAAGGTTCAGGTTGTCTCGGGTAGTGTTACCGGAATTGTGAGAAGATACTGGGGATTGAATTCCATTTTAAATGAACTTAACAAACATATAAATATTGAGAAAGAAAATATGCTCGATTATGATATAAAAAACAGGATTGATCACAGACATCACGCAATAGACGCAATGGTATTATGCTTAATTAGCCCGAAGATTATCAAAGACATTTCTACCTTAAAAACAAGAAAACTATATGAGACCGGAATTAAAACACTTCCTTATCCCTGGCAAAGTTTCAAAAACGATGTAGAAAATATTATTTCTGAATTAATTGTTTCGCACAAGAGACGCAATCCGGTTGCTTCCATTGCTTCAAAATATATACTTGTGAAAGGAAAGAAAATTAAGATCAAAACTTTTGCACCACGTGGTCCTCTTCATAATGAAACATTTTATGGTTTAAGAACAAACCCCGATACAAAAAAAGAAGTATTTGTTCATAGGGTCTCTTTGAGTAATTTAGATAATGAAAATAAAATAAACAAGATTATGGACAATAATGTTAGAGAAATTGTCTTGAAACACTTTAAGAATAAAGCTTCAAATAAAAATGTCTTTTTTACATTGGATGAAAACAAAAGGTCTGTGCCACTTGTATATCTTCCAAATAAAATCGGCAATCCGGTACCAATTAAAAAAGTCAGAGTTTTCGAAGAAAAGAAGAATATCAGACAAATTGGTGATTACAACAAGTGGGTGGAACCATCTAATAATCACCACGCAGAAATATATCAAAAACCTAATGGCAAGATTTATCAAAAATTAGTAACCTTGTGGGAAGCTGTTGAGAGAGTCAAAAATAAACAGCCTGTTTACAAAGATATTAATAATAACGACAAATTAATCGCTACTATTGAAAGAAATGAAATTTTCGCTCTCGGGCTACCTAATAATTTAGATTTAGCCAAATTTAAAGAAATAAAACATATAAATAAATATTTATATCGTGTACAAAAGGTTTCATTTATTAGTAATCTTGAAATACCACGCTATACATTTAGAAATATACTTGCTGCTACCTTGAAATATAAAGAACAAGAAATTGAGATAGATAGTTTTAAAAAATTAAAAGATATAAATCTTTATAAAATTATTGTAAATAATTTAGGTGAAATAGTAAATGTAATTGAAGTGTTAAAATAGTAAAACAAATAAATAGAGTGGCACATTATTTGATTAATTATCGAATAATGTGCTTTTTTTATGCTTAAAAAAACATTATTTATAGAAACCCCCAGCCATTTGCAAATAGAAAATGAGTTAATCAAACTAACAAATAAGATAACTCAGGAATCCAATACTTTTGTTCCAGATGAATTAGGTTATATTATATTAGAAAACTATCAAATAACTGCATCAATACAATTTTTTCAGATTGCTGCAACGAACAATATACTGATAATCGTATGCGACAAAACGCATAATCCTGTATCATATACAATTCCATTGTATTATAATACTACACAAACACAAACATTAAACAATCAAATAAAACTTAAAACAGAACATAAGAGAATGATTTGGAAACAAATAATTATTTCAAAAATTCAAAACCAAGCCAATCTGTTAAAAAAAATGAATAAAGATTACTTAAAATTAATGAAGCTATTGGAGAAGGCAACGTTGGATAATATCGAAACTTGCGAATCGACAGCTTCAAGATTCTATTGGAAAGAATTATTTGAAATAAAAAAATTCAAAAGAGATTCGGAAGGCGAACCGCCAAATAATTTATTAAATTATGGATATTCTATTTTGAGAGCAGCAACAGCTCGTGCACTGATTGGTTCCGGACTAATGCCCCAAATTAGTTTGCATCATCACAATAAATATGATCCATTACCATTAGCTGATGATGTGATGGAACCATACAGACCATTTGTAGATCAAATAGTTGTGGAACTAGTAAAAAAAGATGATTATATGTTTTTGCATAAGGGAAATAAGCAAGAATTATTAAAAATTTTGGCTTGCGATACAATCATTAACGAGGTTAGAAGACCACTTATGATAGCTTTGACATATACAACATCTTCGCTCGCCAACATAATCAATAATAAGAACAAAAAAATCTCGGTTCCCATAATGGACGTATAAATATGAGATTTCAAAGAATAAGTAGTTATAGAGTTATGATGATTATGGTTCTATTTGATCTGCCAACATTAACAAAAACAGAAAGGAAGAAAGCAAACAGATTCAGGATAAACTTAAAAAAACTAGGCTATAGAATGATGCAACTATCTGTTTACATTAAGAGTTGCTACGGGATCGAAGATATGGAAAGTGAAATAAAAAAAGTGGAAAGAATTTTGGAGGATACTGGTGAAGTGTGCGTTTTAACGATAACCGAGAAACAATATAATAATATGAAATATTACTTTCAGAAGCATTTAGGAAATGTCAAAATAAAAAGCGAAACAGAACAATTAATACTGTTTTAAAAATCGTAAGTTTCAGATAGGTATGCACTTAGAAGTGCATACCTATCAAACTTACGAAAATTTTGCCAATCTACAACCCCTTCCCTGTTCCAACCAGCGGAACAAACCCTATCAAACTTACGAAAATTTTGCCAATCTACAACATAATATGCCTATCTTTGCATCAATAAAATCCTATCAAACTTACGAAAATTTTGCCAATCTACAACGCACCATATCGATACAATACTTCATCGCTTCCTATCAAACTTACGAAAATTTTGCCAATCTACAACTGCAATTGCTCGTCTCCATTTGCGTATTTCCTATCAAACTTACGAAAATTTTGCCAATCTACAACATCGCAGTCGTCGTGCCGTCGCCTCGGTCACCTATCAAACTTACGAAAATTTTGCCAATCTACAACATGGTAGGACTTTATAACGAGGTCTCCGGCCCTATCAAACTTACGAAAATTTTGCCAATCTACAACCGGCATCCCCAGCTGCAATTGGATTATTCGCCTATCAAACTTACGAAAATTTTGCCAATCTACAACATCCGTAATTGCGGATGAAATACGCTTTTGCCTATCAAACTTACGAAAATTTTGCCAATCTACAACGGAAAGGGCTGGATAGGGATGGAGGGAAATCCTATCAAACTTACGAAAATTTTGCCAATCTACAACTAGACTTCCATACCTAAAAACGTTCCTAAACCTATCAAACTTACGAAAATTTTGCCAATCTACAACGAAGCCGTCTTTGGTTTTGATATTGTTACTCCTATCAAACTTACGAAAATTTTGCCAATCTACAACGGTTGTTTTTAGCATTTGCTAGCTCTTTTTCCTATCAAACTTACGAAAATTTTGCCAATCTACAACGGAATTCGTTGTTCATAGTCGCAACTCTATCCTATCAAACTTACGAAAATTTTGCCAATCTACAACATGTCTTCAAATAATTCTATGTCTTCAATTCCTATCAAACTTACGAAAATTTTGCCAATCTACAACACAAATTATATTCGTATTCGACAGCAATATCCTATCAAACTTACGAAAATTTTGCCAATCTACAACTTTGGGTTTAAACCTTTGGAGATTAACTGGCCTATCAAACTTACGAAAATTTTGCCAATCTACAACGAAAGGTTGGTGCAGCCGAATTTGACAAGACCTATCAAACTTACGAAAATTTTGCCAATCTACAACCCGTCTGGCGAACAAATAAATAAATAAACACCTATCAAACTTACGAAAATTTTGCCAATCTACAACTATTTATTGCATTCCAAAAAACAATAAGCACCTATCAAACTTACGAAAATTTTGCCAATCTACAACGGGTGATGTGCGTTAAAGTCGAATAATTCACCTATCAAACTTACGAAAATTTTGCCAATCTACAACGAGTAAATGAGCAATTGATAAAAATTTTTACCTATCAAACTTACGAAAATTTTGCCAATCTACAACGATGTAAACGTGTGGCGACTTGTCTGGAGTCCTATCAAACTTACGAAAATTTTGCCAATCTACAACCAGTGCCAGCTTCGGCACGGTTGAGCGAGTACCTATCAAACTTACGAAAATTTTGCCAATCTACAACATATGACGGAATTGTTGTGTATTCAGCAAACCTATCAAACTTACGAAAATTTTGCCAATCTACAACAGACCATATTGGGATACCTCGCTGTGTTCGCCTATCAAACTTACGAAAATTTTGCCAATCTACAACGCTAACAACTTAGCTTTTGCTCTTTCTTTACCTATCAAACTTACGAAAATTTTGCCAATCTACAACGCAACGACGTCGTTTGCTAAAATGCCGAAACCTATCAAACTTACGAAAATTTTGCCAATCTACAACTTAAAATATTCGCTAAACTTTTTATTTAATTCCTATCAAACTTACGAAAATTTTGCCAATCTACAACCATTGAGTGGTCCAGAGAATTCTAAAAAGTCCTATCAAACTTACGAAAATTTTGCCAATCTACAACGTCTTCACGGTTTTCGCCGACAGATTGCCGCCTATCAAACTTACGAAAATTTTGCCAATCTACAACTGCCATTCAGATGTAAAAAAAGAGCACATACCTATCAAACTTACGAAAATTTTGCCAATCTACAACGGAAAAACAGTGCTAATTTAGATTTAGTTACCTATCAAACTTACGAAAATTTTGCCAATCTACAACTTCTCTAACTGCGTTCCATTTGCTACTTTTCCTATCAAACTTACGAAAATTTTGCCAATCTACAACTAGAGGAGGTCTATAACAAAATTGGCAATTCCTATCAAACTTACGAAAATTTTGCCAATCTACAACGTATCGCAGCGATTGCCGCAGCATTGCTTGCCCTATCAAACTTACGAAATTTTTGCCAATCTACAACAGATTTCGGATTTCTATTCAAAATAGAAAATAACTTCCGCAGTCTCCTCGCCTTCGGAAGTTTCCCATTCCAAATGGACTCCACCTATGAGGTGGAGCCCATTTTAATATTCATCCGATGACTCCAAGTCATCCGATGAATTTTCACCCAAACCTTCCGAAGGTTTTAAACCTTCGGAAGGTTCTTTGTAATTTTATTCTATTTAACAAAATATTTGTATTGTAATTTATTTTTCCTTTTATATCTTTGTATTTTATGGGAAATTGTATTTACTTTATTAACAAATCGGAGACTTAAATGGCAGAAGAAAAGAAATTTGTACCCTTTGTTCCTTCCGATAGCAATATGGCAGAGATGACAGTCCGCGCACTTATCCTTGGCTTGATTATGGCTGTTATTCTTGGAGCGGCGAATGCTTATCTCGGTCTAAAAGCAGGTATGACTATCGCTGCTACTTATCCGGCTGCTGTCATCGGAATGGCATTGCTGAAAGCAATGCGTGGCTCGATTTTAGAAGAAAACTTTGCCAGAACGGTTGGTTCTATTGGTGAGTCTGTCGCTGCTGGTGCTATTTTTACTCTCCCTGCATTCTTTATTGCTGGCATCTGGAAGCCGTTTTTTACTACTTCAAATTATATTACAGCTTCGCTTATTTTAGTTTTCGGCGGTATCCTGGGTATTATGTTCGTTGCCCTGCTCCGCCGTGTAATGGTCGAAGACAAAGAATTGCCTTATCCTGAGTCTGTTGCCGCTGCAGAAATCCATAAATCTGGACAAAATGCCGGCGGAAACAGTAAGTTCCTCTTCGGCGCTATGGGACTTGGTGGATTAATTAAACTTTTAGGCGAATTTAAAGTGTTCCCGACTATTTGGGAAAAATTCGTTTCATTCAGCAAACAAACTGTTACCGGAACAAATTTTACTGGTCAGGGTGGGCTTTTGCTCAGTAGCCCCGGTGTTTCTCCTGCCTATATGGGCGTGGGATATATTATCGGTCCTAAACTTGCTGCTTTGAACTTTAGTGGTGGGCTTATGGCTTGGGGATTGCTTACCCCAATTATTTACTACTTCATTGCTCCTTATCTGGACTTGCAGCAATGGGCTGTGCTTCTTACTCAAACTCGCGGTTGGGATTTATCTGTTGCCACTGAAAGAGTAAATAATCCAATGTTCCAGATGACTGAAGTATGGAAATACATAGTTCGCCCAATCGCTATCGGTGGAATGCTTGTTGGTGCTGGCTATACTCTGTTCCGTATGAGAAAAAGCCTTTCTGCTGGTATTGCTCGCTCAGTTTCTGATGTTAAGAAAGCAGCCACTGGCGGTTCAGTTTCAACTGACAGAATAGACAGAGACATTCCGTTCAACTGGATTATGGTTGGCATCGCTATTGTTGCTATCGCTACTTTTTCGATTACTTTCTTTATTTTCAATACGTCTGTTTTGGTCGCAATTGTTTCTGCCACTTTGCTTATTATTTTAGCTTTCTTCTTTGCTGCCGTTTCAGGATACCTTGTCGGTATTATGGGGTCGAGCAATAACCCGATTTCCGGGCTCACTCTTACCGCTCTTGTGCTTACTGCTGTTATCTTGGTTGCTCTCGGTGTTACAGCTGATACCGGCGGTGTTGCAGCTGTCCTTGGTGTTGCTGCAATAGTTTGCGTTTCTGCTGCAGTTGCTGGAGAAATGTTGCAAGATTTGAAAGCTGGACATATTCTTGGTGGTACTCCTTGGAAAATGCAGCTTGGCGATATTGTCGGCGTTCTCCTTTCGGGTGTTGTTATGTTTATGGTGCTTTCCTTCCTTAATGATGGTGATATTGCCAAAGGTCTGAAGGAAGGTTACGAAGGTGGTTTCGGTAGTAAATCACTTGCTGCTCCTCAGGCAAGCCTTATGGCAATTCTCTCGAAAGGTATTGTCGGCGGACAAATGGCTTGGCCTCTGATTATCGTCGGTATGCTTATGGGATTTGCCTTTATCTTTATGCAAGTTCGTAGCCCTATGCTCGTTGCTGTTGGTATGTATCTGCCGCTCGAAACAACTTTCGCTATTTTCGTCGGCGGTTTGATTAAAGGTATTGTCGAAATGATTAATGAAAAACGTGGATATAACGACTATCAAAAAGCACGAGTTGAAAATGTCGGAGTTCTCCTCGCATCCGGACTGATTGCTGGCGAAGCTCTGATGGGACTTGTTTTTGCAGGATTCGCTGTGTTTGATATATTTGCTCCTGCTATCTTCCCGGGCTCTTCATTTATTATTAGCTTGCTTGTAATTATCTTCGTCGCTTACGTTCTTGTTGGAATTCCTGTTCGTAAAGCTGGCGACCCTAACGAACCTGCATCACCATCCGGCATGTAATACGATTTACATACCAATATATCAGAGAGGCTGCCCCAAAAAGCAGCCTCTTTTGTTGATTTTATCATAATATTAAATTGATACCGAACGCTAATATTTCAAGCAATTATTTATAAGTTCTATTAAAAAATAATGGAGTTAATTATTTTTTCGTTCTTAATAGTATTGCTTTATCTACATTTAGAAACTATTCAGTTTAAAAAATAAATATGTATTACAAATATTTTTTTGTATTGTATGAAATATCAAAAAGTGAATTATCTAAGCAATTTTATAAAATCACAATTTACTTTAATACTATTCTCTTTCTTACATACTTTTCCTGTCCTATTCGAACTTCGGCAATATAGTCGCCGGGTGGCATCATTCGGCCGTTTTCATCTCGTCCGTTCCAAGAAATTGTGTAATTGCCGGGTGATTGCACACCTTTGAACAAAGTTGCAACCGCAATCGCTTGTATTGAGTAAATCACAATTTCAACATCGGCAGTAATGGCTAATGTGTATTTTATCGTTGGTGATACATCTTCTACTATTCCCAAAAACTTCCCGATTGTTTCAAAATCAATTTTTGCTCCATATGGCGAATATGTCCGTACCATCGGAACATACATTGAGTTCATTATATTAATTTCACGCAAAGTCTTTTCGACTTCGCTCGGAATATAAGCTTCTTCCGGCATTTGCTCCAAAGACCTGAGTGCTGAAACCCACGGATTTTTGCTGTGTTCGCTTACCAAATACCGCCAGAGTGGTTCCGATAGCTCCAAATCAAGTCTTGCCCGCAACGAAAAAGGCAACTGCATATCCAATGCCTTCTTAAAAGCACTGTCTTGCTCAGGCAGATACACCCTTCGGGCACTCCCCGGCAATGCCGCATCTGTTGTGTCTGTATAAAAGGCAAATATACTGCTATTCTCAAAGCAAATTATTAGCAAAGTTAGAAATATTAATTTTTTCAGCATTAGTATTTATATATTTAAGCAATACAAAATTTAAATTACTTCTTTTTTTTATATTATTAAAATTTTATTAAAGATTAAGCAATTTTATTATTGTATCTTTGTTAATCCGTCTTATCTCTCCAGAATTAAATCCATCAATGTTTAATTTTTCAATCGAATAACGCACTAATCGCAATGTTGGATAGCCAATTTTGGCAGTCATCTTCCTTACCTGACGGTTTTTCCCTTCCATAAGCGTTATCGAAAGCCACGTTGTTGGAATGTTCTTCCTAAACCTGATCGGTGGAATTCTTTCCGGCAAATTCGGTTCTTTTTCTAAAACCTCAACGACCGCTGGCAACGTTCTATATATTTTCCCATCTATATTAATTTCAACTCCATTCGACAATTGTTCTAAATCAGTGCCTGATGGTATGCCCTCAACTTGAACGTAATATGTTCTCCTATGCCTAAACTTCGGGTTCAGAAGCTTTCTGTTTAGGGATTTATCATTCGTGATTATCAGCAATCCTTCGCTATCGTAATCTAACCGACCTACCGGATAGCAATCTTTTGGAAAATTAAAAAGCGACAGGCTTGCACGTCCGTCGCTCGAGGTAAATTGTGTAAGAACCTGATAAGGCTTATAAAAAATGAAATATTTATGTTCAGCTACACTCCGCACCATCTATCGCCAGCATCTCCAAGACCAGGTAAAATATACTTCTTATCGTTTAGCTCTCTGTCAAGTGCAGCTGTGATTATTTTTATATTCGGATAATTTGTTAGTATATTCTCCACGCCTTCAGGGGCTGCAATTATACTACACACAGTGAAATTGCCGGCTCCTTCCAACTGCAACCGGTTTATTGCCGAAACAACTGAACTGCCCGTTGCTATCATCATTTCAAGTATTATAAATCTTGTTTGCTCAACAAAATTTGGTGCAGAAAAATAATACTCGTTTATTGAAAAATCTTTTTCGTTTCGTGATAGTCCAACAAATGAAATCTTTGCAGAAGGCATAATAAAAGTAAATGCTTCCAGCAACGCAAGTCCAGCCCGAAGCACCGGCACCAACACTATATCACTGATTATTTCTTTGCCTTGATATTTCTCGAGCGGTGTCTCAACATTTTTTTCAACTAATGGCAAGTCAGAAAATGCCTCTAATGCTAAAAAATGAGCAATTACATTTGCTGAATGCCTGAAATCTGCATTTCCCGTGTTTTTATTTCTCAACACTGTTAAATTATGCTCAACTACCGGATGTTTTATTAGTTGTATCATAGCTATTCTTTGCTTTCCTGTTCTTCAACTTCTTCATTCATTAAGACTTTTTCTAAATCAAGTAATATCAATAATCTACCATCTAATTTAGCAATAGAACTGATAAAATCTGAACTAATCCCACTCACCATCGGTGGTGGTGGTTCAGTAATGCTATTGCTGATTCTTAATACTTCGCTTACGCTATCGACAATGAATCCAACTACTTTCCCTTCTTCTTCGATTACAACTATTCTTGTTTCCTTTGTATATGGGGCTTCTACTAAATTCAACCTACGTCGCATATCAATAATTGGAATAACCTTACCTCTTAAATTAATCACACCAATTACATAATCCGGGGTGTTTGGAACACGCGTAATATCTACCATTCTAATGATTTCTTGAACCCGGATAATATCGATTCCAAATTCTTCATTGGCAATTCGAAAACTTACCACCTGAATTAATTCTTCAGATACTTCATTCGATTGCAAGTTAATATTTTGTATTTCATCACTCATTACAACACCTTTTATTAATATGTAACATTTTTCGGAATAGTGAAACTTATAGTTGTCCCTTCGTTCATCTTGCTTTCTATGAACAGCCTGCCGCCCATTTTCTCAATATATTCTTTGCACAGCAATAATCCTAATGCGCTTCCTTTCTCGCCTTTTGTACCGGCTGTTGACGAAGATACCCCATTGCTCATTATTTTCGCTATTGTTTCCTCTTGCATCCCAACACCTTGATCCTGTACCGAAAGAATGTAACAACTTTCCTGCATTTCGCAATCTTTTAGCGATACTTTTATCTGACTGCCTTCATACGAAAACTTAATCGCATTCATCAGCAAGTTCCTGATTATTGTCTGTATTACAAACTCATCGAAGTATCCTTTTGCATCAGGATTTACTTCGTTGATAATCTTAATTCCTTTATTATCGGCATTTGGCTTTACAATATTAATACATTTATCCACAAAAAAGAAAATATTATTCTGATCAGGTGAATAGTCGAAACCTTTTCTTTGTAAATTTGCCCAATTCAATAAATTTTCAAGTAGTTCGAAAGTCTGATTTGTTGCTGAACGTGCCAATTGAACTTGCTTTTTCAACATCTCCACTGTTCCCGCCTCATCAATTTCCTTGCTTTGCAGGATTTGATGTATAGTATCTAATAGCAATCTCACACCCGCTATTGGATTTCGCAAATCGTGTGCAAGAATAGAAATAAACTTGTCTTTTGCAGCATTTGATTTTAGTAATTCTTCTTCGGAACGAATAAGCTTTTCGTTCAGTTCAGCAAGCTTTTGCGATTCCTCCGCCATCTGTTCGTTCAGTGATTTTAATTCATAGTTGGCATCTTCTAAATATTTCAGTGCCTTATTCAATTCTTCAGTCCGTTCTTCTACTTTTTTCTCTAAGTTTTCATTTAATTCAATAAGTTCTTTTTGGTATTTCTTTTCATTTGTAATATCCACGATGAATAATACAAATTGCGGATTTCCCTCTTCACTAAACAATTTTGCCTGAACAAATGCAATCACTACATTACCTTCGCTCGACACAAATTCCCACTCAAACGAAGAAACCTTTTTATTTTCTGCTGCGGTTTTTAGATGCTTGGTGAAAACCTCAAATAAGCCTTCCCCGCTATTATCCTTGATATTGAAGAAACTCCTGATATTTTTATTAATAAGTTGCTCCTTTTCGAGATAAAAAATATTCGAACAAGCAAGGTTACATTCAGTAATGATACAATTTTCTAATATCAAAACTCCAACCGGGCTTGTCTCAAATAAATCAGTGTATTTCTTCTTTTGGCTTATTATCTCATTCTTTTGATGCTCAATTTCTTTCAAATATCTGTTTATCTCATCTACAAGGAAACGAATTTCGTCTTCTGTATTGATAATGATTTCTTTTGCAACTCCCTTGCCCAAATTATCTTGAATTTGACTGACTACACTAACAATTGGATTCGATAACCTTTTGCTAAAAATGTTTGATAGAATAAAGCCAATAATAATAATTAATATTGCTGTTAAATATGCAGAAATTCTCATTATCTCTATGTTCTCATAAGCATCTTTTGAATATCCGGATGCCACTACAATCCAGTTGAATATAGGCACTCTCTCGAAAAAAGCAATCTTCAGGTAGGGCTTCTCTTCGTTCGGATTTTTCCACCTGTATTCAACTAATCCACTTGGGTGACTGATCATATACTTTACAAATCCGTTTTCTTTGTCAGTTTCAGAAAAAATATCATAATATTTCGGCATAAATGGATGAATAAGTGCTTTCCCGGTCGAATCCAAAATATACACATAACCGGTTTTTATCACTTTAAGCGACAACACCATCTCACGAAAATCATCAATATTCAATAAATCATTAAATTCTTCTCTGTAACTTGATATTGATATTATCCAATCCAAAGGTTCAAAGTAAACCATATATAATGCTTTTGGTCTTTCCGTCTTTTCTCCGGGGTTCTTCCACTCATATTCTAAATAGCCTTCTTTTTCGTCCATTTGCTTGCGGACAAATTCATATTCAGATACATTCTTGCCAACCAGTTCCTTGTATGGGTGCATTTGCAATACACCTTTTGAGTTCAGCACGTATGGGTAGCCAGATATTCCAATCTTCTGAGTTAATAAATAATTATATACTTTGTTGTTAAATTCTGAAAAAGAAATACTGCCACTTTTGTATAAATTGTAATAATGCGATATAATTTCTTTGTTTTTATCAGCAATAGACTTTAGATGATTTTTTATCGCAACAGTAGCAGAGTTGTAAATCATTCCGGTAATGATTTTTGTTGTGTTACTAAGCTCTCTTGTATTTTTCTCCTTTGCAGATGGAATTGCAATCAGATTTACAATAAGTATTATTACTGCAGCTACTGGCAATGTTGCAATTAAATAACTAAATAGTAGTCTTTTATATATTGGTTTTTTGATATGTTTTATTGTTTTCTGCATTCGATTTAATGCTGTTTTCTTAATATTAATTTTGATGTATTTATAAGATAATTATTTTATTCCGATAATAAAAATTTACAAAAAATTATCAAAAAATATGAACAAGTATGACTTAAACAGATTTATCCAAGCTCAGGCAACTTCCTACGAAATCGCTCTTTCCGAAATAAAATCGGGCAAGAAACAATCTCACTGGATGTGGTTTGTTTTCCCTCAAATGCGCGGACTTGGAGAAAGCCAAATGTCCTATTACTACGGAATAGAAAGCATTGACGAAGCAAAAGCCTATTTGGAACATAATATATTGGGCACAAGATTAATCGAAATATCCGGAGAACTTCTCAATCTTAATACAAACGATCCGGTGGCAATTTTTGGTTCCATTGATGCAATGAAGCTGCGCTCTTCGATGACACTTTTCTCGTTTGTCGAAGGTGCTCCGAGTGTTTTCAAACAAGTTCTCGAAAAATTCTTTGCTGGCAAAGTTTGTATGAAGACCGTTGAGTTGATTAATTTGCAAAAACATAATATCCACAAATAATTGTTCAATTTTTTGGTAGTAAATTATGAAAAAACTGCTGCTGTCGCTGTTCCTAATCTCTATATTTCAGTATTTTGCATTTTCCCAGACTGAAAGCAAGCTTCTTCGTTATCCTAATACCTCCAAAAATGAGGTCGTATTCTGCTATGCTGGGAATATCTGGATTGCCCCAATAACAGGTGGGGTAGCTCGAAAACTTACAAGTTCTCCGGGACTTGAGCTTTATCCGCGTTTTTCGCCTGACGGCAGGCAAATCGCCTTTGTCGGTGAATATGATGGAAATCCTGATATTTATGTTATGCCTTCAACTGGTGGCGAACCACGCCGCGTTACTTATTCCCTTGATATGCCTGATATTGCAGAACGTCAGGGTCCAGCCAAAATCATTATGCAATGGACAAACGATAGCAAGCATATCCTTTACCGTAGCCGTGAGAAAAGCTGGAATGTACTTACCGGACAGCTTTTCCTTGCTCCTGTTGATGGTGGCTTGCCTACTGAATTACCGCTCGCCAGAGCTGGTTTTGCAAGCTTTGCTCCCGATGGGGAACGCATTGCTATGAACCGAATATTCCGCGAATATCGCACCTGGAAACGTTATCGCGGTGGTCAGGCAGACGACATCTGGATATACAACTTCAAAACAAAATCCCTCGAAAATATTTCGAACAATCCTGCGCAAGACATTATTCCTATGTGGGTTGGCAATAAAATCTATTACCTTTCGGACCGTGATAAAGTGATGAACTTGTTCTGTTACGATTTAAACACTAAGCAAACAAAAAAAATCACAAATTTCACAGAATATGATGTTAAATTCCCTTCTCTCGGTGCTGACCATATCGCTTTCGAAAATGGGGGAGATATTTATATTTTAAAAACTGAAAACGACTATTTGCAAAAGCTAAATATTTACGTCTATGACGATAATAACGACTTCCGCCCGAGTTCTGTGGATGTCCGTAAATATATTACTAATTCTTCAATTTCTCCTGATGGCAAATCTGCTCTGTTCGTTGCTCGCGGCGATATATTCGTCGTTCCCGCTAAAAACGGTTATCCTAAAAATCTTACCAATTCCAACGGAATTCACGAACGCAACGCTAAATGGTCTCCTGATGGTCGCTGGATTGCTTTCATCAGCGACGAAAGTGGCGAAGACGAAATCTATATTATGCATCCCGATGGCTCGGACAAAACTCGCCTTACAACCGATGGCACTTCTTACCGCTGGGAACTCGAATGGTCGCCCGATAGCAAAAAAATTCTCAACTCAGATAAATTAATGCGATTATTTTATGTTGATATAGAAACAAAGAAAGTTACTCAAATTACTAAATCAAAAATCTGGGAAATTCGCGATTTTAGTTGGTCGCCCGATAGCCGTTGGGTTGTCTATACAGACTTAGTTAATAACTCTACTCCTGTCGTAAATTTGTTTTCTCTTGATCAAGGAAAATCTTATCAAATCACAACTGAATTTTTCGAATCAAATGGTGCTGTGTTCTCGCCTGACGGAAAATATTTATATTTTGTCTCCAAAAGAACATTCAATCCTACAACCGGTTCATTTGAATACAACTTTGTCTATAACAATCTTGAAAAAATTTATGGTATTGCGTTGAGTGCTAATACTCCAAATCCATTAATTAAATTCGAAGATTACGTCAAAGCAAATGAAGATACTACTGCAAAGCCTAAAAAATCAACCAAAAAATCTAAAAATGTTAGCGAAGATGATAACTCTATTTCTATAGATTTGAACGGTATTTCTAACAGAATTTTCGAATTTCCTGTGCCTGCTGCTTCGTATTCGTCTATTTTTGCAGATAAAAATTGTTTGTATTATGTCAGATTCAACAATTCGCAGTCCGGACTTTACAAATTCGATTTAGAAAAATGCGAAGAAGCAAAAATCGGAGATTTTACACAATTCGATATATCAAAGGATTTTAAATCGATTTTGATAAAAAGCAAAGATGATTATTATATTGAAAAATTGAAAGAGAATCTTATTCCAAAAGATGGAAAACTCGATTTGTCCGATTTGAAAATCTTTATTGACAGAAAAAAAGAATGGAAACAAATCTATGACGAAACCTGGCGTCAGATGCGAGACTTCTTCTATGCTCCTAATATGCACGGAGTAGACTGGACTGCCATAAGGAAAAAATATGAGCTTCTTCTTCCTTATGTTTCTCATCGAGCCGATTTAACTTATTTGCTCGGCGAAATGATTGGCGAACTCAATGCCGGGCACGCTTATGTCGGCGGTGGCGATGCCCCGAAAGTCGAATCTATTGGTATTGGATATTTAGGAGCCGATTTTGAATTCGACGAAAAATCTGGTTTATACAAAATTAAAAAGATTTTAGAAGGTCAAAACTGGGATGAAAATCGTCGCTCTCCTCTCACCGAACCCGGAATTAACATTAAAGAAGGCGATTATTTGCTTGAAATTGACGGTATTCGCTTGTCAAGAGACATTACTCCGCATTGTGTATTAGTTGGCAAAGATAATAAATTTGTTACTATTCGCTACAATTTCCGTCCTGCAATCGAGAATTCTCAAACAGCAGTCGTCAAAACCCTTTCTCGCGAAACATCTCTTCGCTACTATAATTGGGTCGAACGAAACCGCCGATTTGTCGATAGTGCCACCGGTGGTCGTGTCGGTTATGTGCATATCCCCGATATGATGCCTGATAACGGACTGAATGAATTCGTCAAATACTTCTATCCGCAAGTTCGCAAGGAAGCCTTAATCATTGATGACCGTTTCAATGGAGGTGGTAATGTTTCCTCGCTTATTATTGAACGCCTTCGCCGAATTCTTGCTGTTGCACGCAACGCCAGAAATCAAGAAATGGTCTTCACCACACCAAGTGCAGTTATGACTGGTCCTATGGTTATGCTTATTAACGAACAATCTATGAGCGATGGCGACTTGTTCCCTTACCAATTCAAACTAATGGGTTTGGGAAAACTCATTGGTAAACGCACTTGGGGCGGAGTAATTGGCATTCGCGGTAGCCTGCCTTTCCTCGATGGTGGCTATCTCAACAAACCCGAATTTGCAAATTTCGGACGTGATGGTTCCTGGATTTTGGAAGGTGTGGGAATGGAACCCGATATTGAAATCGACAACAATCCGGGTCTTGAGTTCGAGGGCATCGATGCACAGCTGCTAAAAGCAATCGAAATTATTTTAGATGAAATAAAAACTAATACCAAACCAAAAATTCCCGGCGTTCCGGACTATCCAATAAAGAATTAATAGGTTAGTCGTAACTATATTCTGTATATTTATTAATTGTTTCCAGACTAAAAAGTCCCTAAAATAAATGAAATTAACACGCTCACTTTTGTGAGCGTGTTCTTTTTGGTAATGCTAAATATTTGAATTATCAAAAAATAGAAAAAAAGGTTTTATAATTTCAAAATATTTTTTAATTTAATTAATGAAATGAACTTAATTGAGAAAAAACAGTATATAAAAAGTTCATTTCGTAATTACGACAATGGTTAAGTTTTTATAAATTTTATAGGGGATGACATGATTAAATCCTTCACGCGATTTATTCTAATCGCTATTCTTTTTGTTGTTGCGCACTCCCTCAGTGCTCAGGTTATTGTCCGTTCCACCCAAGACACAGCAACTTATGCTTCATTAAAATTAGCCTTTGATGCTATCAACTCCGGAGCCTTCACTGGTAGTATCGAGGTGCTGATTGATGATAATCTGGTAGAAACGGATCCACCGGTGCTTAAAGCTTCTGGCGTAGGTAGTGCAAATTACACATCTGTTGTAATTTTCCCTACGAGCGAATATACCATTTCTGGCAATCTTGGCAACTACAAAGCTGTGATTATTTTAGAAGATGCTGATAACGTTACAATTGATGGACGTGTAAACCGTACAGGCAATTCTAATGGGTTAACTATTCAAAACACAGCTGCAGCAACTGCAGCCGGTATTTGGATTGCTCGGGCAAGCTCCGGCAACGGTGCCAACAATGTTACCATCAGAAATGTAAATGTAATCGGTACTTCTGCCTCTACAAGTACCATTTTTGGTATTGTTGGTGGTGCTTATTCTACTTCTTCCTTTACCGGTGGCGGAACTAATAATGGTGTAAAAATTCTTAATTGTAATGTATATAGGGCTTATTATGCTATACGTCTTTATGCCACTTCTTCACCTCGAGCAACAGGTGTAGAAATCAGAAATAACAATATCGGCAACAACGGCGCCCCCGGCGATGGTTGCTACTACGGTTACTACACCTACTATACTGATGGCTTAATAATGGACAACAATAAATTGTCAATCAATTCAAGTAGTGCTTGTTACTCATATTATATTTATTATAGCGATAATGGCACAATTACTAATAACACGGTTGAAAATACTTCAACAGGCTCTACTTTATATGGTTTCTATATGCCATATGCAACAAACAATTATTTTGAAAACAACTCAGTCAAAAATTCAAACTGTACTGCACTTTATGGTGTCTATCTTACTTCTACATCTACCGGTAATACTTTTAATAACTGCGAAATTTCTAATATCTCTGGCTCCTCCACAATGTATTGTATGTACGTCCTAAGTTCGAGTGCAAACAACACATTCAACAACATTTCAGTTAAAAATATCACTAACAGTTCTACTTCCACTCTTGCAGCAGTTTATAATTCTTCTGGCTCAAACAATGACTACAATGGATTGAAAATCAGCAACTTACAAGGTAACGGAAACAACTATGGTATTTATCTTGCAAGTGCAGCCAACTCAACAGTTCGTAATTGTGAAATTACTAATATTTCTACTGGTTCAACAAGTACCACCACATCAGCCTATGGTATTTACGTTTCTTCCTCTTGCAACCAATCGAAATTCTATAACAACTCCATTTCAGGTATTTTCGATGCTGTAAATAAAACTTCACTCCAGTATATACCATCTGGTATTATGCTATTTGGCAGTATTGGTCATCAAGTTTATAATAACTCAATTAATCTTTACGGTACCAAAACAGTTAGCGGAACCACACAAGGATTTTCTGCCGGTATTGCGTTAAATACCTCCGTTACAGGTTGCGATATTCGTAATAACTCAATCGTTAATACTCAGGAAAATTCTGTTGCTTCTGCTAAATCGTTTGCTATATATTTCGGTGCGGATGCTGCTTTCAACTCTGCAACAATTAATTACAACAACTACTTGGTTTCAGGTGCAAACGCTGTTTTGGCAGGTATTGGAACCAACGATTTTGTTGACTTAGCTGCACTCAAAAACAGAGATACACTCAAAAATATTAATTCTATCAGCGTAAATCCTCTATACAACTCTAATTCTAATCTTCGTCCTTATTATAATTCACCTCTTGTTGGTGCAGGCACCCCTATTGGTATTGTTACAACAGACCTCGATGGTGCTACTCGTTCGGCAACTGCTCCAACTCTCGGTGCTTTCGAGAACGAAGGCGATTTTATTGCTCCTGAAATCGTTTTCCAACCAATTCAAAATACTACAAGTACTACAAACATTACACTTTTGGTTGGTATTTCAGACAATACTGCTGTCGATACTGTCAATAAGCCTCGTCTCTATTTCCGCAAAAAGACAAATCTTAATACTTTCATCGACAATACCAATCAGACAAACGGATGGAAATACGTAGAGCCGATTTCTATTTCCGGTAATTCTTTTACTTTCGAAATAGACTACTCAAAGATTTATGGTGGGGTTTATCAAGGAACAGCTATTGAGTATTTCGTCATTGCTCAGGACATCAACAATCCTAAAAATGTAGCAGTTAGCGATGGTAGATTTACTGTTGCTCCAACATCTGTCAATTTAACCATTGCTAATTTCCCGGTTTCTGTTACTTCAAACTATGTAATCGCTGCTCCACTTTCCGGTGTTATTCAAGTCGGGCAAGGGCAAACATACACATCTCTTACTAAGCCCGGTGGTGTATTCGAACTACTTCAGCTCAGTGTTTTGACAGGCGATTTAGATATACAAATAACATCCGATTTGGAAGAAACCGGCCAAATTCCTCTCGAAGCTGTTACTTCCCAAGGTGGAAGCTACTTTATCAGAATTTATCCTACTGGTAATTATACTATCAGTGGCACAGGATTAGCAATTATTCCTATCGAAGATGCAGACAGAGTTATCATCGACGGTCGCATTAATGCTACTGGCAACACTCCCGCTCTGACTATCGTTAATAACGGTGGCGGTGCTGCAATATGGTTCTACCGAGGCGATAAATTTAACTCCAACGGTGCAAGAAATAATACTGTTCGCTACTGCAATATCGTTGGTGGCAATCCTTCAACTGCGGGACATTTTGGCATCGCTATCAGTGGCAAAGCTTCTTTGACTGTTGCTGCTGCTGGCAATAACGACATTACTATTGAATACAACAATATTTATAGAGCCTACTTCGGTATTCGGGCTTATGGTGCTTCGGATGGCTATCTTACGGGTCTGAAAATTCGAAATAATAATTTCGGGAAAGACCTTACCGAAGGATTAGGGCACTATTACGCTATTTATGCTTACTATTGTGAAGCCCCGGAAATTACTGATAACGTTATTAAATCTGCTACCTCATCTGTTCATTACGGGATGTATGTTTATTATTGCAATAATGCTCTTATTCAGGGCAATAGTATTCAATCTACTTCCACCTCTACTTTTTATGGATATTATGTGGGTTACAACAACAACTCAATAGTTAACGATAACGAATTAATTAATACTACTTCAACTACACTCTACGGCAACTATTTATACTACTGTAATAACACAACTTCGAGCAATAATCTTATCCAGAATAATATTTCTTCCTCAGCTCAATACATTGTTTATTGTTATTATGGTTCAGCAAACACTATTTCAAACAATAAGATTTTAGACAACCAAGGCGGTTCTTCCGTTGGTTATGGTATTTATGTTTATTACCATTCGAATGGAATTGTTAGAAGCAATCAAATCAAAAATCTCTCATCTGGCTCAACTACTATCGGTATTTACCTATACAATTCCTCCTCCAACGTTACTAACGCACTTGTCGAGAAAAATATCATACAAGGTGTTTCTTCCTCTGGTGCATCTTCATATACCGCAGGAATTGCTTCTTACTATGGTCATCAATCAAAAATTTACAATAATTCTATCAGCGGTATTTCCAAATCAGTCGCAACTACAAATGCTCTCTATATACCCGCCGGTATTCAAATTATTTATGGCACAAACATAGATATTTACCATAATACCGTCCATATTTCAGGTGATTTTGCTTCAAATGTTTCTGGTGATTTGAATTCCTCTGCTTTCTTAGTTAACTATTCCAGTGTTAATAATTTAAATATTCGTAACAACACTTTCACAAATGTTGCTACTGGAACTCAAAATTCAATGCACTATGCTGTGCTTATCTCATATTCTACAAGCCTGAACGGCTCTACTTTTAATTATAACAATTATTACACAACTGGTGCTAATTCCCTAATCGGAAAAATTGGTGCAAACGACATCTATACATTAGCTAACTGGCAAACAGCTACCGGGCAGGACGCTAATTCAGTTAGCTTGATGCCGGCGTTCAATAGCGATTTAGATCCAATTCCATTTACAAACTCTCTTATGGGGCTTGGCACTCCGATTGCCGCTGTTACAACAGATTTGTACGATAATGCCAGATCCACTACTGCTCCTGCTATTGGTGCTTTTGAAGTATTTGGTGATTACGTTGCTCCGACTATTCAGCTTTCATTGCTCGGACATACAACAACTACTGCAAACAGAACAACAACTGCTACCATCCAGGACTTAAGTGGTATTGCGACTGGTGCCGATGCTCCCCGCATCTATTTCAAGAAAAAGACTAATGCTAATACTTATGTTGATAATACTCCTGCTACTAACGGTTGGAAATACACTGTTGCAACAGGCACTGCTCCGAATTATACCTTTACTATTAATACTGCTCTTCTTTTTGGTGGAGCTTCTATCGGTGATGAAATTGAATATTTCGTCGTTGCTCAGGATAATTCAGCAGCCCACAAAGTCGCAATTTCTCACGGTGAATTCACTACCGAACCTTCAAGTGTTCAACTTGTTGCCGCAAACTTCCCAATAAAACGATTGAATATATCCTATAAAATTAAACCTCAAATCGCGGGCATAATAGAAGTTGGTTCAGGCAAACAATTCGAAAACCTAACTGGTTCTAACGGTGCTTTTGCCTATATCAACGATAGAGTTCTTTCTGGCAATCTGCATATTAAGCTTACTTCTGACCTCACTGAACCCGGAACTATTCGTTTGCAGGATATTCCATCAGATGCTACTACTCCTTATACAATATACATATATCCAACAACTGAAATTGAAATTTCCGGTCCTGCTCAAAACGCTCTCATTACATTCGAAGATGTCGATAATGTCGTGTTCGACGGTAGGATAAATATGACTGGTTCTTCCAATGCTATCACACTCGAAAATACTGAAAGTTCTCAATCAGTTATCTGGGTCAAAAAAGGAACTACTCCAACAAGCAATGGTGCTAATAACGTAACATTACGCAATCTTAATATTATCGGTCCATCGGCCACTTCTACTTCGTATGGCATTGTTGTTGGCGGCGGAACCTCTTTGACTTCTGCAGGTGCTTGCAGAAATGTTCAGATTCTATACAATGACATTTATAGATGTTACTATGGTGTTCGTGTTTATGGTTCCTCATCTGATAAATCTGTCGCGACTAAAATAAAGTTTAATAGCTTCGGAAACAATTCTACTCCTGGCGATGGACATTATTATACAATTTATATTTATTATGCAGATAGCACTGAAATCACTAATAATTCTATAAAAGTAAACACTACCTCTTCAATATATAATATATACAGCTATTACTCTAATAATACATTTGTTTATTCCAACTCGTTATCAAATAGCATTGTTTCTTCTACCTATTATGGTATTTACCTCTCATATTCTCATTATAGCTCTGCAATTAACAACATTTTTGAAAATAATAATTTTTCATCTACAGTTTATGCTATTTATCCGTACTATTCTGACTACGTAAGTGTCAATAACAACATAATTCGTAATAATACTTCATCAAGTTCATCATACTTTATTTATCCATACTATGGTAACTACAATTCAGTTGTTGGCAACGTAATTGAAAACAATAGCAGTTCTTATCATTATGGTATTTACAATTATTACGCTACAAACACAAACATTGAAAACAATAGTACAAAAAACAATGTTTCAACGAACTCCTTCTATGGCTTGTATCTGTCTTCACCGGGAGCTGGCAACTTTAATAATAACGAAATAATCGACAACACAGCTAATTCTACTACATACGGAATTTATCTGTCTTCTGGCGGCAATAGCAACATCATTGGCAACACAATTAAAAACTTGCAGGGTGGTTCAAGTATGTATGGTATTTATCTCACTTCATCTGCAAATGTTAAAATAGTTGCCAATAAAATTAACTATATCCGCCAAACTGCTGGCACTTCTACTTCGTATTGCGATGGTATCTACATCGGCTCTTCTTGCAACAATGCTGAAATCGTTAATAACGAAATTGCCGGCATCTACGACTACACAAATAAAACATCAAATGTTTATATGCCGTCTGGAATTAGAATTCACTCGAGCGTCGGTCATAAGGTTTACTACAATTCTGTAAATATGTATGGCAATACATATTCTACAAGCACTGCTGCCGGTGCATCTACTGCTCTTATGGTTTATACAAGCTCAACTAACAATATCGACGTTCGCAACAACGTATTCGTCAATACAATGACAGGGCTTTCGAATTACGTAAGTTATGCTGTATATATTACAAGTGCGTCAAGTCTTACTAATTCAACATTCAATTACAACGATTATTATGTTTCCGGTCCAAATGCCAAATTAGCATTTATTGCACAGGACATCGACACATTCCCTGTCCTCCAAGCTTCTACCGGACAAGATGTTAATTCTATAAATCTAAATCCATTATTTAATAATAATGAAGTACTTGTACCAGTTGATGGTAGCCCGCTCGAAGGTGCAGCTACGCCAATAGCAGGATATACAACAGACTTGCTGGGTAATCCTCGTTCAGCTACCATTCCTAACATCGGTGCATACGAAATTTCCGGCGACCTTGTTCCTCCGTCTATTACCTTTATTCCTTTGCTTAATACATCCGAAGTTTCTAATAGAACACTTTCAGCTACAGTTTTTGATTATAACGGTGTAAACAACACTTCAGATCCACCAAGAATTTACTTCCGCAAAACTTCAAACGCTAATACTTTTGTAGATAATACTCCTTCTACTGATGGATGGAAATATACAACTGGTGCCGGTTCTGGCTATTCATTCAATTTCACAATCGATTACAACCTGATTTATGGTGGTGTTACTCCGGGCGATGAAATTGAATATTTTATTGTTGCTCAGGACATCTCACCAAACCATCTTACTGGTGCTTCCAGCGGAACATTCCCGGTTCCTCTTACTTCCACACTTTTAAATATTAACAATTTCCCGGTTGAAAATGTTAAACATAGCTACTTCATTTCTATTCCTTTTGCGGGTATTATTGAAGTAGGTCAGGGCAAGCCATTCACAAGTTTAACTAATTCTGATGGTCTTTTTGCTGCACTTAACAATGGTATTTTGGTTGGTAACCTTCAGGTTCGTATCACCTCTAATCTTACTGAATCCGGTATTGTTCCATTAAAGAAAATTATTTGTGAAAATAATAATCCATACACTATTAGCATTTATCCAACCGGTAACTACACTATTAGTGGCGCTGCTCCTACTTCTATGATTACATTTGATGGGGCAGAGCGGGTTACAATCGATGGTCGTATTAACCGCACAGGTTCAACTAACGCTCTGACTATTCAAAACAGCCAAAGCTCTGCTACTGTAATTAGAATGATGAATAGCGTTAAAGATATTACAATCAGAAATTGCAATATTATTAGTGCTGCTGCTACAAGTACCTGCTATGGTATTGTTGCAAGTGCACCGTCAAGTCTGACTACCGGTTCTGGTGGAAATGATAATATCTCTATCCTCTACAACAACATTTATCGTGCATACTATGGTATTCGTATTTCCGGTGTATCTGGCGAAGAAATTCTATCACCAAAAGTAATTGGTAACAATTTCGGCAATAATGGAACATCTGGTGATGGTCATTACTATGCATTGTACGTCTCTTACTCAAATAATGCTGTTATTGATAGTAACAGCATTTTCAACAACACTACTTCTGCTTGCTATGCTATTTACAACTATCGTAACTATTATAGTTCAGTCAAATACAATACAATTAGGTACCAGGGCACAAGCTCACTCTATGCGATTTATAACTACTATTCTGATTTCTCCGATGTTAGCTACAACCGCATTGAAAATTGTAATTCCTCATTAATTTATGGTCTGTACTCTTACTATCCAAAAGGTGCAACGTACACTGGAAACGTTATCCGTAATAACTCATCTACTTCTACAACTTACTATATTTATTCATACTACACTCAAAGCAGCACTTTCTCCGATAATATTGTCGAGAATAATCTTTCTACATCTACTCAGTATCTTGGATATCTATACTACGGCAGTGGTTCCACTTTCACAAACAATATCTTCCGCAACAACAACAATACCGGAACAAGCAACGTTTACGGCATCTATATTTATTATCATCCTGATGCTGTAATTTCTGGCAATACAATCAGTGGTATTACTGCAAATTCAACGTTAGCGGGTATTTACATTTATTCTGGTTCCACTTCAACAACCTCGAACAATGCTCAGATTAGAAATAACCTGATTGAAAACATCTATAGACTTTCTAATTCCACTACTTCTTATGTTGCCGGAATTGCAATTGGCGCTAATGCAAACAATGCTCGCATTACTAACAATATTATCAGAAATATTCAGGATATTACGCCTCAGACTACCGCTACCTACATCCCTTCCGGTATCAGAATCAACGGTAGCACTGGGCATACCATTGCTTATAATACCGTCGACTTATCCGGCGAATATACTGCAAATGGTGCAACTATGTCCTCCGCATTTGTTATTGCTGTTACTGATTTGACAGGTTGCACAATCAAAAACAATGTATTTAGCAATTCTATGTATGGCGTCACCGGAAGCAAGTCTTACGCTGTATTCCACGATGGCACCGGCTTTACCGGTGGAACCCTCGACAATAACAACTACTTTGTAAGTGGTCCACAAGGTATAGTTGCCTACTTCAGTGGTGATTTGCCAAATCTTGCTACCTGGCGCACCCTGACTAATGTTGATGGTAACTCTATTTCAGCAGATCCACAATTTGCTAATACAGCTTATGGCGACTATCGTCCTCTGGTAGGTTCGCCACTTGTAGGAGCAGGCTCACCCGTAGCCGGTGTTACTACTGACCGTCTCGGAGTAACACGTTCGGCTACAACTCCAACCATAGGTGCATTCGAAGAAGCAATCCTAATCGGTGTTCCTACGCTTCTTTCCCCGGCAAATGCACAAGAGAATATCTCAATTCAACCAACTTTAGAATGGGGCTTAGTCTTTACTGCAACTGGTTATAATTTGCAAGTATCCACATCCCCAACATTCACATCTTTTGTCTATAATGATACAGTTACAACATTGCAAAAGCAACTGACCGGATTATCCTACAATACGATTTACTATTGGAGAGCACGTGCCGTGCGTCCGGGTGTAATCGGTGGCTGGTCCGAAGTGTACAGCTTCCGCACGCAATTGCCACCATTAGGTGTTCCGAACTTGTCTCAACCATTCGACAACGCAACAAGTGTTGCTATTAACCCGACATTTAGCTGGTCAAGTGTTTCTACCGCTACCGGCTACCAATTGCAAGTAGCAAGTGATGCAACATTTACTACAATTGTAAAAGACGAAACTGCTACCGGTACATCGAAATCAGTTACAGGATTAAGTTACAATACGCAGTACTGGTGGCGAGTCCGTGCATTGCGCGGTACCGAACAAGGTGCTTGGAGTAGCGTACGTTCGTTTACAACTATTGTGCAGCTGTTTGCTCCAACACTTCAAACACCTGCAAATTTAGCTACGAATATCACGATAAATCCGACATTAACTTGGGATGCTTACCCAACTGCTACTGGCTATAAGATTCAGGTATCCACCAGCAGCACATTTGCAACAACGATAGTGAACGAAACAGTAACAGGCACAAGCCGGGCATTAAGCAACTTACAATATCTGACAACCTACTACTGGCGTGTAAAATCGGTACGTGGGAGCGAAGAGAGCGATTGGTCTGCTGTCTGGTCGTTTACAACGGTAAACCAGCCACTTGTAGCACCAGTATTGAGTTTACCGGCAAACAATGCAACAAATGTTGCAATATCTCCAACATTACAATGGAATGCTGCAGCAACAGTCACAGGCTACATTATTCAGGTATCCACCAGCAGCACATTTGCCACAACGATAGTGAACGAGACAGTAACAGGCACAAGCCGGGCATTAAGCAACCTACAATATCTGACAACATACTATTGGCGTGTAAAATCAGTACGCGGAAGCGAAGAGAGTGATTGGTCTGCTGTCTGGTCGTTCACAACAGTAAACCAGCCACTTGTAGCACCAGTATTGAGTTCACCAGCAAACAATTCAACAAATGTTGCAATATCCCCAACATTACAATGGAACGCAGCAGCAACAGCCACAGGTTACATTGTTCAGGTATCCACCAGCAGCACATTTGCAACAACGATAGTAAATGAAACAGTAACAGGCACAAGCCGGGCATTAAGCAACCTACAATATCTGACAACATACTATTGGCGTGTAAAATCAGTACGTGGAAGCGAAGAGAGCGATTGGTCTGCTGTCTGGTCGTTCACAACAGAAAGCGGAGTAATCACGCAAACCTTCCCGTTAGTAAATGGCTGGAATATGATAAGTGCGAACGTAGAACCAATGAACGGCTCAATTCCGACGTTGATGGCACCGCTATCAGGCAACTTACAGATATTGCGAAACTATGTAGGACAATCATATGTACCACCATTCACAAATACACTATCGAACTGGAACAAATATCACGCATATCAGTTGAGATTAACAACATCACAACAATATGAAATACAAGGTTCACAAATAGCACCGGAAACTACGCCGATTACATTGAACACAATAGGCTGGTATTGGTTGCCATACTACCGCACAACATCAGCGGCAGTAGCAACAGCATTGGCAAGCATCAGCGGCAAATACCTGCAAGTGAAGACAATCACCGGTGAAGTATATATGCCACCATTTGCCAATACGCTCACACAGTTAGAACCTGGCAAGGGTTATATGATCCGCTTGACAGCAGACGACGGAGTGCTGACCTATCCTGCAAACGGACCGATCAAAGCAACAGGAGCAAGCAATAGCATAGCAGAACCAAAAGTATTTGTAAGAGAGAACGTATCGACAGGCAAGAATGCGTTTGTAGCATTAGACCTTGATTTACGAGATGGCGACGAAGTAGGCGTATTCACACGGGATGGATTGTTGGTAGGTTCGAGTGTATGGCAGTCAGCACTGAGAGGCGTAGTAGTATGGGGCGACGATGAATACACGAACGAGAAGGACGGAGCATACGAAGGCGAAGAATTGATTGTAAAAGTATGGAGCCGTTCGGATGAGACGATAGGAAGCGTGCGTGTCGTAGAGAGCAAAGATATGACAAACGGCGTTCGTGGACACTCGTTGCGATACGAAACAGATGCGATAATGATGTTGAAGGGTGGCGTAGAGTACGATCAGGTAGGATTGACGATAACACCACAGCCTGCATCGAGCGAGTTGATAATAACGTTAGGCAAAGTATCGAACGATGGGGTAGAGGTTGAACTCTACAACCAGAGCGGGCGAATAATGCTACGAGCAAACGAGAAAGCATCAAACGGTGTGATAAAACTCAACGTTAGCGACTTGCCAAGCGGAGTATATTCAGTCATTATCCGCAATGGTGCAGTCATTACGAAAGAACGTGCTGTAATTGTTCGTTAAGTGAAATAAACATAGACAAATACACATAGCCCCGAGCCAATTCAGCTCGGGGCTTGTTTTTTATGTTATTGGGTTAAGTTATTATTTACGATGATTAACAAATGTATATAAAAAGAAAAATATATCGATAAAAATAAAACAAAATGATATAACATATTCACATATTTTGTATTTTTGTTAATTAATTATGGGGCAATCCCAATTAGTAAAATATTTGAGGGTATTATGGGACTACGTTTCATAACGGCTGACGAAGCCGCAAGCTATGTAAATAACGGCGATACTGTTGGTTTTAGTGGATTTACTCCCGCTGGTGCTGTCAAAGCAGTTCCGCAAGCAATTGCAAATAGAGCAATAGCCGAACATAATGCTGGACGCCCTTTCAAAATCGGAATGATTACTGGTGCCTCTACTGGCGATTCGCTCGACGGTTCTCTTGCTCGTGCCGAAGCTGTGCTTTTCCGCACTCCATATCAATCGAATGCTGATTTAAGAAAGTTGATTAACGAAGGCAAAGCTGATTATTTTGATTCTCACTTATCTACAGTTGCCCAAAACCTACGCTATGGATTTCTTGGTAAAATGCAGGTCGCTATCATCGAAGCTTGTGATGTTTCTGCCGATGGCGAAATTGTTCTTACAACCGGTGTAGGAATTTCTCCTTCTATATGCAAGGTTGCCGAAAAAATCATTATCGAACTTAATCATTACCATCCTAAATCATTACGCGGTATGCACGATATTCATATTGTTGCCGACCCGCCAAACCGTCGCGAAATTCCAATCTACAAGCCTTCAGATAGAGCAGGAGAAACTGTTATTAAAGTAAATCCTGATAAAATTGTTGGCATTGTTGAAACTAATCTTCCGGACGAAGTCGGCGAATTCTCAAAAACTGACGAAATCACCGAAAAAATTGGTGAAAATGTTGCTGAATTCCTTTCCTCTGAACTCAAAAAAGGCAAAATCCCATCTTGTTTTCTTCCAATTCAATCAGGGGTAGGGAATATTGCTAACGCAGTGCTTGGTGCATTGGGCAGAAACAAAAGTATTCCTGATTTTGAAATGTATACCGAAGTTATTCAGGATTCAGTTATAGAATTAATGAAAGAAGGTCGCGTTCGCTTTGCAAGTGGTTGCTCGCTTACTGTTTCCCAAAACAAATTAAAAGAAATTTACGATAATCTTAATTACTTCCATCCACGTATATTACTCAGACCACAAGAAATTACAAATAATCCCGAAGTTGCTCGCCGAATTGGCATAATTTCAATTAATACTGCTCTCGAAGCGGACTTGTGCGGAAATGTGAACTCCACAAACGTTATGGGACAAAAAATGATGAACGGAATTGGTGGTTCCGGCGACTTCACACGCAATGCTTATATCTCTATTTTCACCTGCCCGTCTGTTGCTAAAAATGGCAAAATCAGCACAATCGTTCCTATGGTTTCGCACGTTGACCACAACGAACATTCAGTTCAGGTTATCATTACTGAATATGGAGTTGCTGATTTACGTGCAAAATCACCACAAAAAAAGGCTGAAGAAATCATTAACAACTGTGTCCATCCTGACTACCGCCAGCAACTTCGCGATTATCTCAGAATTTGCGATACTGCCCACACTCCACAATCTCTTTCGGCTGCTTTTGCTATGCATCTTCATTTCTTGCAAACTGGCGATATGCGCGGCATAGATTGGAATAAATACCTTCTTAATGGCAAATGCTGTTAATAAACATATCATTTAATAGATATATAAAAAAAGAGGCTGCTTTTCGGGACAGCCTCTTTTCTTTTATAGCCTAACGATTATTTCTCTGGATTTAGCACAAATTGCATAACCTTATCTTTCTTTAGATATTGCTTTGCTGCTTCTTTAATATCATTTTTCGTAAGCTTATCTACGTTTTCTACATATTTTGCTAAACGAGCAACATCTAATCTGTTATAATCGGAATTATAGATGTAATTCAACCAGAAACTGTTTTCTTTTTGATTGGTTTCAAATTCGCGTTTCAGAATTTCTTTAACTTTTGTAAAGTTTTCGTCGCTTACATCTTTTGTTTGCACTTCATCAATTACGTCAAACGCACTGTTGATAAGTTCCTGAACACGTGTCGGACCTGTTCCGAAAACAATGTTGATGCTGTATCTTGGTGCCGGATACTGATTTACTCTGTGAATTGCACGTATGCCATACACTCCGCCTTTGTCCTCACGAATTACTTCACGCAAACGAATGTTAAATACTTCCATCAATGCATTAAGCTTCAAAATATTGTCAGGGTTATAATTGAAATTATCAGCAAACACAAGTCTTACTGAGCTCTTCGGTTCAATTCCTTTCACAACTTCTTTTGTCAAAGGTCCTTTCGCATAATTTACTCCTAAATCACGCCATTTTTCATTACGTTTTTTGTTTGGAAGGCTTGCTATGTATGTTTCAATATATTTTTTCAAATCCTTCATATCAAAATTGCCGACGAAAATAAATGTGAAATCGCTTGCATCTGCAAATCTGTCTTTAAAAAATTCAACAGCTTTATCTAAATTAACTTTGTCCATATCTTTTGCATTTAGTGGCATATATCTTGGATGGTATCCAAAAAGTATTGCTGTTACTGTATCCTGGAAAACTGTTTCAGGGCGGCGTTTCGAATTGCGAATAGATTCTTTCTGACGGCTTACAAACGCTTTGAATGTTTCTTCATCTTTTCTTGGTGCAGTGAAATACAAATGTAGCAATTGGAAGAATGTTTCAGCATCAGTTGGAGCGTAGCTGCCGCTAAATCCTTCTGTTAGTTCATCAATGCTCGGACTTATGCTAATAAGCTTGCCTGTAAGCATTTTTTGCAATTGTGTTGCTGAAAATTCTGATATTCCACCATCATCAACTACATCAGCTGCAAACATTGCAGATAGATAGTCCTCATCTTTTGCAAGTGATGTTCCACCTGGGCTCCAGGCACGGAAAAGAACTTCATCGTTTTTAAATTCTGTTTTCTTTGCAAGTACTCTCGCTCCGTTCGAAAGCTTCATTTCAATAATATCAAATTTTCCGGTTTTCTTTTCTTCAACAATTTTTCCGGGTTTTGGCAATTTTGCCATTAATGGTTTATCTGTTGCATCATCTTTATATGGTTCCAATTTTGCAGTCGAAACTTTTGTATATAAAGAACGGATTTCTTGTTCAGTTGGAACCTTAATTTCAGGTTTATCCGGAACACTTACCAATACAACTTTGTTGTCTTCCGAAACCAATGATTGTGCATATTTATTCACTTCTTCTAATGTAATTGTCGGAATGTATTCCTGGTACAACTGGTATTCGAACTCTATTCCAGGCATACCTTCATTTTCGTAAAAGTTTCTGTAATATTCATCGGCATAGTCAGCAGATTTAGTTTTGTCTTTTTCTTTTAAAGCACTTTCCATATTCTTTAATGTTGCTTCTTTTACTCGTTCTAACTCAGATTTTGTAAACCCAAATTGTTTCATTCTGTAAGCTTCAGTCAGAACTGCTTCTAAACCTTTCAAAATATCATCAGTTTTTGATACAGAAACTAAATTGAATGCAGCAAGTCCTGCCATAAAATCACCAACTCCTGCGCCTGCATACAAAAATGGCGGGTTTGGCTTACGCATAATTTCCTGTATTCTCAGATTAATCATCTGGTTGATTAAATTATCAATAATTCCTTGGCGATAACCTCCAAATGTAGACTGGTTTCTTCCCGGAAACTTATATATTACTGAGATATTTGGCATCGGAAGTTCAGGGTCTTTTGCTATCGATACAAGCATATCCTTGTGTGGTGGTATCGGATATTCAACTCGTGGACGGAAATTTTCCGGCATCTGAATACGCGAAAATTTTTCACGTATCATTTTCTCAACTTGATCAATATCAAATTCACCAACTGCTACTACTGCCATCAAATCCGGGCGATACCATTCTTTGTAGAAACGAAGAAATGTTTCGCGTGGTGCGTGCAGAATTACTGCTGTATCACCAATTGGCAATCTTTCAGCATATTTTGAATTTTTGAAAAGATATGGATAATGTTGCTTCATCACTCTTTCCTGAGCACCGCGATATAGTCTCCATTCTTCCAAGATTACACCACGTTCTTTTTCCAATTCTGCCGGGTCAAATGTAACATTGTGAGCCCAGTCTTCCAGCACTTGAAATCCACGTTCCAGGAGCCCTGGCTTGTCAAGTGGTATTGTTAGCAGATAGTATGTTCTGTCAAATCCGGTATTCGCATTTAAATCTGCTCCAAACCTTAAACCTGTTTCTTCAAGAAAATTAATCAAATCGTTCTTCGGAAAATTCTTTGTTCCGTTGAAACACATATGCTCAATAAAATGTGCGAGTCCTTGCTGGTCGTCATCTTCTTGCACCGAGCCTGCCTTTATTACTAAACGTAATTCGGCTCGATTTTCAGGTAATTTGTTGTGGCGTATGTAATACTTCAACCCATTGTTCAATACTCCAATCTTTACATTCGGGTCGAAGGGGAGTAATTCATCCATACTCCTTTGCTTAATAGGCTGAGAAAATGCACTTGTTATACTTATTGCAAACAAGGCAAAAACAAAAAACAATTTTTTCATAAATAAACCCATTTTTTTAAGAATGAAACAATAAATATATTTTATACGTATTCATTAACCGTTTTGTTACAATTTAAATTCAAAATCGTAAAAACATTCCCTGATTTTCGGATATCCTTTTCTCATTTTTTCAAAGTTGTTCGATATCTCTTCATCAGAAGCTAATTTTTTGAACTCACTGCTTGTCGCGTCTATTCTTTTATTTTTCAATAAACTAAAAATTTCATCTTTGCTCAGTTTGCTTACATCTTTTTTGTTTGAATTGCATTCAATTTCAAGCTGTGATGTATCTAATTTCACCTGCAATATTCTCTCGAGTGATTTGGCTAACATTAAGCTCCCCCGCAACTTGGCATCATAAGAATGTCCTGCTATGTGTGGTGTCGCAATTTTCGCAGCCGAAACTGATTTGCTCCTGACATTTGGCTCATTCATCCACACATCTGCATCAACTACTATTCGACCACTGTTAGCCAATCGAACCCAACTTTCCTCACACACTACACCACCACGCGACGTATGCAGAAGCAAAGCTCCGTTTTTAACTTTCTCAAGCAATCTGTTATCTATCAAATTATGCGTTTTATGCTTACCACTCATTGTAAGTGGAACGTGATTAGTTACAATATCTGCAACCTGAACAATCTCATTAATATCTAAATGTGTTTCGTTCATTAATAATTCGGGGTTGCTTTCTAATAATGGCGGGTCATTTATTACAACTGAAATTCCTATGTGCTTGGCTATCGTAGCCAAACGTTTCCCTACATTCCCATAGCCAATTATTCCCAACACCTTGCTTTTCAAATCAATGTTGTTTTCTTCCGCATAACTGAGAATACAAAACATACAGTATTCTGCAACCGACAATGCATTCGAACCAATTGCATCAAAATACAATATTCCTTTCGCTTCAAGATATTTCTTATCTAAATGTTCCGAACCCGAAGTAGCCGTTCCAACAATTTTTATGTCTGTACCTTGTAGCAGTTCTTCATTTACCTTCGTAGTCGAGCGAACCAAAAGTATAGTGGCTTTGGATTGCTTAATGATTCCGTTTGTTAATTGCCTGCCTTCGAACTTATGCACTTCGCCAATATTCTCTAATATTTCAGGCAATTGCGGTATATTATTATCAACTAAAAAGCAATATCTCATATAGTTATCATCTTTTTTTACAAAAATATAAAATATCTGATTAATGATTATCGTTTAATGTTTAGTTTTAACAAAATTATTTTCAACATATCAGAATTTTATGGAAATTTCAAAAATTTTAGTTGTTGGTGCCGGCACAATGGGCAACGGAATTGCTCACGTTTTTGCCCAACACTGCTTCGATGTCGTATTGTGCGATATTTCCGAAGAACAATTGAAAAATGCACTTATTACTATCGGGAAAAACTTATCTCGCCAAATTGCAAAAGGTATGCTTACAGAAGACCAAAAAGCATTGGCACTTTCAAAAATTTCAACTTCCACTGATTTGTCGTCTGCTCGCGATGTTCAATTGGTTATCGAGGCTGCTACCGAAAACAAAGCACTGAAATTCAATCTGTTCAGGCAAATCGACGATTTAATAAATAATGACGCAATTTTGGCTTCCAACACTTCAACTATTTCTATTACTGAAATTGCCTCCAAGACTTCCCGCCCCGAAAAAGTTATCGGTATGCACTTTATGAACCCTGTCCCGATGATGAAACTCGTTGAAATTATCCGTGGGCTTGCAACAAGCGATGATGTCTTTGATTCAATTTATGAATTAAGTAAAAAGATAGATAAAATCCCTGTTCATTCAAACGACTACCCCGGTTTTATTGCAAATAGAATACTTATGCCTTTTATTAATGAAGCAATTTTTGCTCTTATGGAAAGTGTTGGTTCAGTTCAGGCAATCGATGAAGTTGCAAAACTCGGTTTTTCTCACCCTATGGGACCGCTTATGCTTGCGGACTTAATTGGTTTGGATACTACTTTGTCGATTCTTGAAGTACTGCATAATGATTTAGGCGACCCACGCTTCCGACCTGCTCCATTATTACGCAAGTTAGTTGCTGCTGGCTATCTTGGTCGAAAATCCGGCAACGGCTTCTACAACTATTCCGGTGATAAGCCACACCCAAATAATTTCTGATTTGAAGAAATATCTAAAGCTGAGCCTGATAGCGAATAATAGCATATTTAATTTAAAATTTCAATTATCAAAAGAAAACTGTTAATAAAAAAGGCTGCAACAGAATGCAGCCTTTGAATTTCAAAAAAAATCACGTTTATTGTTCTTTGGGTTTCTTTCCAATATTTTGCTTTACTTTTTCGAGCAAGGCAAGCTCTAAAATTCCGTTTGAACGCCAGAAATGCACTTTACCTGTTACATAAGATTCAAATCCGCTCATTTCGCTTGTCAATATTAGATGAACGTTTTTTTCTCCCTTTTCCTGAACAATAAACTTATATTGCATACGCCCGTTCTCCCATTTCCCGGCACGAATAAAAGGCATATCTAAACTGTATTTCTTCAGTACGTTAAACGTTGTATCGCCCTGAGCAAAAACGCAGAAATCAGACTGAGCCACACCGCGATAAAGCCCTTCGTCGTTCATTCTTGTGTTCTTGTTCATTAAATTGCAGCCCATCTCTTCGAGCGAATAAATTACTGCATTCCATATCTCTTCAAAACTGTTTTGAAAATCTTCTTCGTATTTTTCCTTGTAGAACTCATATCCTTTCGGCACTTTCTGTTCTTGGGCAAAAGTAGGTGCAAAAATTACAAGAAAAACAAGTATTATCAACAACTTTTTCATATAAACTCCCAAGGGATTATTTAAATATTTTAACGATAAATTAACACAATGGTTACAATTTTGCAAATCAATTAAGCAAAGTTATTCATTAATTCAACTCCCGAGCTTGTTCCAATTCTTTCAGCACCTGCCTCTATCAATTTCAATGCGAAATCAACTGTTTTGATTCCTCCCGATGCCTTTATTTTTACGCTTGGGTCGCAATACTTTCTCATCAGTTCAACATCTTCTGTTGTTGCACCCGTTTTGGCAAAACCAGTTGATGTTTTAATAAAATCAGCACCGGCATTCGAAACTATCTTACAAGCCTCAATTTTTTCTGTTTCTGTTAGCAATGCAGTCTCGATAATCACTTTTACTATTGCTTTTGCTTCGTTGCTGAGCCGGACAATTTCAGAAATTTCTTTCTCAACGTAGCTGTAATTTCTGTCTTTCAGTTTTGCAATATTTATCACCATATCGAGTTCCGTAGCACCTGCAAGCAATGCCATCCCCGCTTCGTAGAACTTTACATTCGAAATGTTTGCCCCGAGTGGAAATCCGACAACCGTTGCAATATTAATCTTATTGTTTTGAAGCAAATTTTTGCAAAGCTCAATATTGCAAGGATTTACGCACACCGCTGCAAAGTTGTATTTGATAGCATCCTGGCAAAGCATATTAATTTCGTGTTCTGTTGCATCTGCTCGTAATATAGTGCTGTCAATGTATTTCGCAAATTCTTCTTTTGTTTTTGGTAACATAAAATTATCCTTTATTATTAAATTTAGTTTCTAATATTCTTTTCAGTTTTTCCATATACCATTGCGGTGTGCTTGTTGCACCGGTAATTCCGATGGAATTGTATTTCGAAAGTTCATCTATGGCTAATTCTTTAATGTCCTCAATAAAAATTGTATTTGGATTTGCTTTTTTTGCTATTTCAAACAAAATTTTCCCATTTGATGAGTTCTTGCCAGCAACGAAAATCACAAATTCGTGCTCTTTTGCAAATTCTATTAATTTTTGCTCCCGCTTCGAAACAAATTTACAGATGGTATTTTTTGAAACAAAATAATTATTAGCATCGTCGCCGTATTTTTCTTTGAATAGCTCAAAAATTTCTTCAGATAGCTTACAAAAAGTTGGTTTATCCATTGTTGTTTGAGAAAATAGCACTGTTTTTTTCGATACATCAAGATTCGCTTTCACTTCATCGAAATTCTTTACCACAAGACACTCATCATTGCACACGCCTCGCAAACCTATCACTTCCGCGTGGTCTCGCTTCCCGAATATTATTATTTGCCAGCCTTCATCATAAAACTTTTTGACCGACCTTTGTAATGCTCTCACAAGCGGACAAGTAGCATCGATTAAATCAATTTTTAGCGACGCAGCTCTGTCATAGGTGCTTGGTGGTTCGCCGTGAGCACGTATTACAACAACTGAATTATCCTTGTCTATTCTTTCGAAGTCTTTATGTTCAATAGTTTTAAGTCCAATGCCTTCGAGCCGTTCCGATTCTTTGGGGTTGTGTATTATTTGCCCAAGCACATACACCTGCTTGCCTATGCATTCGCCCAAAGCAGTTTCCACTTTATCTATTGTCTGGACAACTCCCCAGCAAAATCCAGCTGAACTGTCGATATTGATTATCATTTTTGCGTCTGATTTTTCTCAAACTTCTCTATTAATTTTTTTGCTGCATCTTTGTGCATCATACAATTAATCATCTTCAATTTTACATAATCATTATGATAGAAATAATATCCTTTGTTTTCTCCGTTTCTTGCTCCACTTCCGGAATCTTTTATTAAAAACCATACATCTTTTGGCGTTTCTTTTATTCCAACTATATGTATTCCGTGGTCATCGCCGGTAGTTCCATTGGAGAATCTGAATTGGCGCGCGTAATCATCTATATAACTTGAAGGAATATCGTATGTTGGCACCATAGCCACATCTTTGAAAGAATAATAGCCACTCTCAGATACATCTCCACCTATTGCTACTGAATAACCACTCCGAACTGCCTCTTTAATTGTCCCTATAAAGTCTTCCACTGGTACATTCAAATATGTATTGCATCTCCACCAGTTATCAGGAACATCATACAAAGCTTTCTTCCAAAATCCTTCTTGCAACAAGGACATAATATCTACATAATCATTTGTATTTATTTTGCATACATTTTTCAAGAAATCTTGCGGTGTGTATTCTTTTCCTTCATAAGCAAATTTTGTTGGTGGCTCGCCCATATACGAATTTAATATACTCTTTATAGTTGTTAGCACTACTTCCTCGTTCCAAAAACAATTCTTCTTTACATAATTTAAATAAGTGTTCATTTCTTCAAACATTTTCTCGTGATTGTAAAATTTTTGCCCAACCTTCATCCCTGTATAAACATTTGCAGGCACACAACCATAATTTTCGAAAATGTGTTTCAAAGCATTTGCTTGCGAACCTTCGCTGAAATGCGATGCCCCCTTCTGCTGGACAAACCGACGAGCTTTTTCAACATATTCCCAATATACAGAATACATTTCCGATAACTTTATTTTTCTGTTCGTTATCCTGAATATTTCGCTTTCGAAAAATGAGGTTGCGGCAAAGCTCCAGCAGGTTCCTGTCGCACCTTGCGATATCGGTTCATTATGCCATATTTGTTTAAATTCATCAGTCTTTTTGGGCAGTTCTATTCCGGTAAAATCCATTTTAAAATCTAATTTTTTTGGCTTTTCTTTGGTCTCGAATTCGGAGATGCCTTTTTTTATTTCGTCCCAAAATGGGTTTGTATAATCAGTCATAATCCCTTTGTCCCGGCGGTCCTGTGCAATTGCCATTGACGACAGGATAACCAAAGCAACTAAAAGCTTAATCAAAGATTTCATTATTCCACCTATAATTTTTGTAATTAATTAGTTTCTCCAAAAATAAATAAAAAATTGAAAAAATGATTTGATTAATTTTGGATGAACGACCTGATAGATTGAATTTTTTTCTGTAATTTTGTAATAAATTAATTCGCGGCATTATATGTATAAAATTAAACTGCCAGATTTCGAGGGACCTTTCGACCTGCTTCTGTATTTTATTAAGCGGGATGAAATAAATATTTACGACATCCCTATTTCTAAAATAACCGAAGAGTTTCTTAACTACATCCGCTTGATGAAGTATTTCGATTTAGAGCTTGCTGGTGAATTTATCTTGATGGCATCCAATCTTATGTATATTAAGTCTCAAATGCTTCTTCCCCGAAATATTGACGATGAAGGTGTGGAACTCGACGACCCGCGTAAAGAACTTGTTCAAAAAATTCTCGAATATAAACAATTCAAAGATGTTTCCGCTGAACTTGCCCAAAGAGCAGAATCTACGCGATACCACTACTACCGGGAGCTTTTCGATGCCGAGTATTCACAAGTTGAAGGCGAAAGTATTTATAAAAATGCCACACTTTTCGATTTAATGCGGGCTTTTCAGAACGTTCTTGCTCGCGCTAAACAATCTGATGTTCACTATGTCGTTGAAGTTTTCAACGTTACAGTCGAAGAAAAAGTTGCATACCTGCAGGAACTGCTTAAAACAAAGCCAAGATTGAGTTTCTACGAAACTGTCCGAAACCAGTCTCGACCGCATATAATTGTTACTTTCCTTGCTATTCTTGAAATGCTGAAATTGCAGCTTATTTTCATATATCAGGAAACTCATTTTGACGATATTTCTATTTCTTTGCGTTCAGGTAATAACTAATTCTTGTGTTGGTGCGATATGGAGAAAAACAACAATTTATTCCTTCAACTTCCTCGTGAAGAACAAAAAGCAATTATCGAAGCAATTATCTTTGCAAGCGATGAAATCGTTACTTTCAAAACATTATATAAATTGTTAATTACACACGAAAGTCTTCCTCCTGTTGAAGTTACCGAAAATAACTCTGGCGAACTTACCATTGATGATGAAATTGCTCAAAGCATAAACTTTACTCCAGAAATCCTCGATGAGATGATTCGCGATATTAATCAGGATTTAATAAACACCGGACGACCTTATCAGATTGTCAATTACGCAAACGGCTATCAATTTGCTACTCTCGGTCATTACGGACAGTATATATATAATTTTTTGAAATCCAAAACCAAGCGGCGACTTTCTCAGGCTGCCCTCGAAACGCTTTCAATCATTGCCTATCGTCAGCCAATTACTAAAGCCGAAGTCGAACAAATACGCGGCGTTAATTCCGGCGAAATTATCAACTCGCTTGTCGAGAAAAACCTTGTCCGTATTGTTGGTCGCAAGGAAGTGCTCGGAAAACCTCTGCTTTTCGGCACTACCCAGGATTTCCTGAAAATTTTTGGGCTTCGCTCTCTCGAAGATTTACCCAAGCTTCGCGAAATTGATGAAATTGCTGAAGAACTTGCTCAACCATCAAAAGACGAACAAGATACCGTTACTTTCTCAATTTCTAAGGAAGAAGCAGATAAAATCCTGCGTTCCTCTACTAAAATTGAGTTGGATAATCAGGACGAACTGTAATGAAAAAGTTCCTGTTTTTGCTTGTTTTTATGTATTATCCCGCTTTTGCTTATCCTCCTGTGCCTTTCGTTCAGGATAACAAAGTTGGCTATATCGATTCATCTGGCAAAATTATTATAGAACCTAAATTCGATACACCATTTCATAAATTATTTTTAGTTTTTGAGCAGAATTCTTTCCCATCGTTTGAATTCCCGGATTGGGCATATTTTTCCGAGGGCAAAGCAACTGTCCGCATTGCAAAAAAATTCTGGTTCATTACGTATGGTTATAAATACGCTGTGATAAACGAAAAAGGAGAATTCTTGTTTGAGCCAACAGAAGATATTATTGGAAAATTCCAGGATGGTGTTGCTCCATATCAAAATTTGATGAAAACCGCAGAATACGTGCACGGCGAAAAATTCGGTATGATTAACTCCTCTGCAGAAATATTTATCGAACCCAAATACGATTATATCAGCCATTTCAGCAATAATCGTGCATTGGTTCGTAGAGGCGACAAATACGGCTATATCAATAATTCTGGCGAACTTGCAATTCCTTTTCTTTTCATCGATGCCGGAAAATTCAATAACGGAATTGCTTTTGCAAAAAGAGATAAATTATATGGTTATATTGATACTACCGGCAATTTCATTATCCCCGAAAAATTCGACAGAGCTTGGGATGTCGTTCAAGGTATTGCTCGGTACTACGATGGGAATTTGTTCTCTTTTCTGAAATTCGAAAGTAAAGGTGAATATATTAATATTTCGCAGCTTACTGCTAATAAATTTACTGATGCAAGCGATTTCTCCGAAGGTTTGGCTTGTGTCAGAGATGTCAGTAACCTGTATGGCTTTATCGACAATCAAGGCAAATACATAATTGAGCCTCAATTCCTTTATGCTGCCCCTTTCCAGGAAGGCTTAGCCGTTGCCAAAAAAGACAAATACTTCGGCTTTATCGACAAATCCGGTAATTTCGTTATCCCGCCCGAATTCGATTATGCCCGGAATTTTTACAACGGTATTGCCAAAGTTTGGAAAAACAACAAATTGATTTTAATCAATAAAAATAATCTTCAGATTTACTCGTTCACAAATAAGTTCTGACTATTTTAGGTGTTTGTTAAATTTATTGATAATTAACATAAAATTAACAATTAGTAAATCAACATTTCTTGTTTTTTTTATAATTTTTATTTAATTTTACAGTGATTTTCTTTTTGGGGATGTATTAGTTTCGCTGATTCAAGCAGTTTTCTTTGTATATGTTATTGGATTCGTTAATAAAACTTTGTTTTTATTATAAAAATTAGTATTATAATAATCATTTTTTGAACACTGTTAAGTTATGTTAATTGTTCTGTTAAACTTAGAAAAAAGAGAATTGTTATAGTAATTGTTTTTGTTCTACTATTTTTGGAGTTTTAAATGAAAAACCTTTTGCAACGCTTATTCTTATTCAGCGTTGTGGCTCTCCTGGCAAGCGTAGCTTTGAACGCACAGGTTCAAATCGGACCTATCAACTATACAACGCTCAAAGCTGCGTTCGATGCTATCAATAGCGGTGTCCATACCGGTAATATTACGATTAATATTACCGGCAATACCGTTGAAACTGCCACTGCCGTTCTGAACCGTTCTGGTTCAGGTGGCGCAAGCTACACTGCTGTAAACATCTACACTACTGGTGTGGATACTGTTTATGGCAATGCTTCTATTTCTCCTGTTGTTCGTTTTGCAGATGCCGACAATATTACAATTGACGGTCGTATCGGGCAAGCAGGCTCTGCAAACTCTCTTACTTTTGCTTCTTTAAACAGTTCGGCAACTGTAATCTGGATCGACTCTACCGCAGGCGGTAACGGTGCAAAGAACATATTAATTAGAAATGTCAATATTCTTGGTGCTTCTGGTACTACCATAAGCTACGGTATTAACGTTTCGTCGTCTTCCTCACAATCAACCGGTGCTCCAGGTTTCGATAATATTCAAATTCTGTACTGTAATTTTGCACGCACTTACTATGGTATTAGTATCCGTGGTGGTTCCACTGCTGCTCGGTACGCAACAAACATTAATGTTCGATTCAACAAATTTGGGCAAAATGCTGCCTCTGGAATGATGCATTACTACTCAATTTATATGTATTATGTTCAGGCTCCCGTAATAAAAAATAATTATTTCTCATATAATACTACCCAAACATTATATGCGATGTCTATAAACTATACCAATCTGCCAGATGTTTCTGATAATATTATGGAGAATGTAACTTCTACTACTACCGTATATTTCCTTTACATGTATTATGGTAGTGGTTTATTTGCTAATAATAATATTATAAGAAACATCTCTGGCGGCACTTTTTATGGCGTGTATAATTATTATTCACCTGCTCCAACTATCACAAACAATAGAATTGAAGATATTAATATTACTAGTACTTTTTATGGTTATTATATATATCATAACTCATCTGCTATCAGCACTGCTGTTTTGCAATCTAATATAATCAAAAATGCAGTTACTTCTGGTGGCACAGTATATGGTGTTTATGGTTACTATATTAATAATGGCTTGTTCGATAACAATAACTTTAGAAATATTACCGGCTACTATACTGTCGCAGGTATGTATTTCGGTTCTGTTACCAATTCTCGTTTTACAAACAACGTTATTGCAGATTTAAATCAAACCTATGCTTCGACAAGCTACTACCAGGTTGGTATGGCATTTCTGAGCACATGTAATAATGATACAATTGCTAATAATGCTATTTCAAGAATTCGTGGAAGTGTTACTAGCGCAAATAGTGCTCAATACAGCCCATCTGGTATTCAAATCCAAGGTGGTGCAAACTGGGCAATCTGGCATAATTCTGTTTACTTAAATGGAACTCATCAAAATGCAACTCAAATATTGCCATCTGCTTTGACTGTAACCTCAACATCAGCAACTAACCTTGATATTCGCAACAATGTGTTTGTTAATTCATACGTTAGCCCTAATACGACATCTAAGTCATACGCTATTTATCTTGCAGGAACTGCAAATATTAGCACTATCAACTACAATGATTACTACGTTTCTGGTCCTAACGCTATGCTCGGCTTTCTTGGTGCTGATGCAGCCGATATTGTTTCCTGGCGCGGTCTTAGTACTCAGGACGCAAACTCTATTTCTGCAGATCCAATATTCAATGGCTTAACTAACTTAATGCCATATACCGGTTCGCCTCTTGTGGCTGCAGGAACCCCAATTGCATTTGTTTCTTCGGATATTCTTGGTATTACTCGTAGCACTTCTGCACCAACTATCGGTGCATACGAAGAAGCTGGTGATATCGATGCTCCTGAAGTATCCTTCACTAACTTACCAAATGTTGGTAATGGTACTACATCACAGACACTTATAGCAACAATCACAGATGTAAGTGGCATCGATACAGTTAATCTGCCACGCCTCTATTTCAAGAAGACTTCAAACGCAAACACTTATATTGACAATACTAACGCTTCAAATGGTTGGAAGTTTGCTGTTGCAACTCCACTTGGTGGCGATCAATATCAGTTTGTCATAGACCATAGTATGTTATTCGGTGGTCTCACAACTGGCGACACTGTGCAATATTTCTTAATAGCACAGGATATGTTCACCAATCCTAATATAGGCGTGTATGGCGCGACTCTTGCAAGTCAGCCAACTTCAACTGCATTGGCTGCAGTACACTTCCCTGCAACAAATATTTCGAGATTCTATCGTGTTCTGCCATCGTTCTCTGGCACAGTTTCAGTTGGCGCTGGGCAAACATACACAACATTAACAGGCAGCAATGGTCTGTTTGCAACATTAAATAATGCAGTAATGACAGGTAATGTTACTGTTCAAATAGTTTCAGATATTACCGAACCAGGTGATGTAGCTCTTGGTGAAATATCTTCCAGCGGTGGCACATTTTCAATTACCATTCGTCCAACTGGAGCACCAAGAACACTTACATTTAATAAAACTGGTTCCTGCTTGCTCTTTAACACAACTGATAGAGTAACAATTGATGGCCGTATTGCTGGTATTCCAGGCAATTCGCTCACAATTGTTAATACTAACACTGGTGCTTCTCAGATAATCCACATTGCAGGCACTGCAACTAATGGTGCTACAAATATTACAATCCGCAATGTGAATATTAGAGGCAGCCATCCTGCTATTAACAACACAACTGCAACTTACGGTATCCTTGTTGCTACAACCGGTATTGCACAGGTTGCTACCAACCACAATATTTCTCTATTAGAAAACAACATACAAAAAGTATATTACGGTATCCGTGTAATGGGTGCTTCACCTGGTCTCAATGGTTTGATTATTAGCAAGAACTATATTGGAAACGATGTTGATACCCTAACTGTTGTATTCAAAGGCATCCACCTCGAAAATACTAATGCAGCTCAAATCACTTATAACACTTTAAGAAATATTAAAGCTAATACTTCAATAAACATCGCAGCAATTGATTTAGCAAGTGGTGCATTCAATAATACATACATTTACGGTAATAAAATACAAGGTGTTGTAAATCCTGCTTCAGGTGGTTATGGTGCTTATGGTATTAACGTTGCATCTTCAACTACCTACAACACTTACATAATCAACAATATGATTTCTGATGTTACAATAATGAACTATTCTACCTCGAGTACAACCTACAATCCATTTGGTATTCGTGTAACTGGTGGTTACAATTATTACGTATATCACAACACTATCGATATGTCCGGCACAATGGCTAATGTTGGCTCAGCCGCAAGTATGAGTGCTTGCGTTCTTGTAACCGCTACTACTGTTGATTCTGTTTATGTTAGAAACAATATATTTGTTAATAGAACTGTTCATAATATTGCTGGTTCTGTATCATACATTTACTACTTACCATCAGCAACTTGGGCAGGTGTAAGATATTGTGATTACAACCATTATTATACCGGTGGCAACTATCCATATTTTGCTTATAGAGGATCTGCTATCCAAACATTTGATGCTTGGAAAACTGCTGTTGCTCCAGCCGACTCCAACTCAACTTATGGCAATGTTACTTTTGTTGGCGTTCGCAATGCATATATTGCTGCTCAATCCGTTGGTGACCCACTTCTTATCAAACCTACATTCACTGGTATGCCAGATGAAGATATAGACGGCGAATACCGTGATCCTCTTACTAACTATGCTGGCGCTGATATAGCTGTCCCAACAGGTTTCGATATTGCTGAAAACTTGCCATTCACTCTTCTCAAAGGCGGCGACCCATTCACTCTTGCGTTCCAACCAGTTATTTTAGGCTTTGTTGATGAAGTTGACCGTGGCGTTACTACTGGCGATGCAAATATTTACCAGTATGAATGGTACTACAACAATGCTCCACTTGCTAGCACACCAGGTGTTCGCGAAGTTAATAGAAATACTGTCGAATTTATTAACCCTGCCGCTAACTTATCTGGCGAATACTACGCTACAATTACTTATGGCTCAACAACATTAACAACTAATGTTTGTCAATTAACAATTGACCCATTGCAGCCAACATTGGTTGCTCCTGCTAACGATACTGATGATAAGCCTCTTAATGTATTGCTCCAATGGACTAATGTTGCAGCAGCTACTTCCTATCAGGTTCAGGTTTCGACTTCTCCACTCTTCACAACAATCGTATTCGATACTATTGTTACTACTAATTCTGTCATCCCATCTGGACTGACTTACTCAACTACCTACTTCTGGCGTGTTGCAGGTCGTCAGGGAACAACTGCTGGTCTTTGGACACAACCTTGGGCATTTACTACCCGCGTTGCTATTTATCCTTGCGTTCTTATTTCCCCAGCCAACGCACAGAATTTTGTAGAAATAAACCCACAACTTTCCTGGCAACAAAATGTTGATGCTTCTTCATATAGAGTGCAAATTTCTACCGACATTGCTTTCATTAATTTAGTCCTCGATACTGTTACAACTGATTTTGTATATACTTCTCCAGTTACATTACAATATCTTACTACATATTATTGGCGAGTTCAGGGTCTCAATCCTCCTTATGAAAGCGACTGGAGCGAAATTCGTGAATTCTTTACTCGTCCAGCTATATATACTCCAACTCTTGTATATCCGGCAAATAATGCTACCAAGATATCTACTAATCCTCGCCTGCGCTGGAATGTCGCAAATGGTGCTACTTCCTACAACATCGTTGTATGGAAAGATTCTATAAACACTACTCCGATTGTTAATACTGTTGTTCCTGATACAACATTCTTACTCCAAAATCTTTATGGCGAAACTAACTACTTCTGGCAAGTCCAAGGCTTGAACCCATCTTACCAGTCTGAATGGTCAGAAATTAGAAAATTCACTACCAAGATTATCTTCTGGGGTCCCGTCGTTCAGGATACTATTACCGTTGGAACTATAACTACAGCTACTGCTTCTTACCCATTCTATACTTTCTATATGGATTCCAGAACGCAAACTATTTTGCTTGCTTCCGAGCTCGGTAGTTTGACCGGAACTATTACTTCAATAGCTTATAATGTTGCTTCAGTTGCTACACAACCGATGTTTGGATTTACTGTTAAAATGAAAAATACTACTGCAACAACTGTAGGCACTGATTTCGATAACGTTGGTCTTACTACTGTCTATTATAACAACGGTGAAGTTGTATCAGCAACTGGATGGAAATATATTCAACTCCAAACACCTTTCACTTACGACCCGACTAAAAATCTTCTTATTGATGTTTGCTTCGACAATACATCATATACATCTAACTCAACTGTATATTCACACACTACTGCTACAAATCTCACATTACACAGATATGCAGATCTATCTACTGGCAATGGTTGTGTGGACCTATCATCAGCAAACTCTGGCGGTCCATATACCAACCGCCCGACAACACGTATTATTGGATATGCTGATGGATGGTTAAGTCCAAAACAATACTTGCCTCAAAATAATGCTGTCAATGTTGAAATTACACCTGCGTCATTTGTTTGGGGCTCGCTCGAAGATGCTTCTTCATACCAAATTCAGGTAGCAACAGACTCAAGCTTCAATAATTTAGTGATTGACGTTACTACTGCAGACACCGTATTAAACGCTACTACCTTATCATACATCACTACATACTACTGGCGAGTTCGTGGTATCAATATCCACCAGAATAGTATTTGGTCTTCAACCCGTAAATTTACTACTCGTCCTGCAATCTTCCCGGTTGTGCTCGTTGCACCTATCAACGGCGCTCAATACATTCCTATGACTCAAAACTTTATCTGGCGTCCTCAGACAAATGCTACCCAGTATCAATTGCAGGTATCCACTTCGCCAACATTTGCTACTACATTGCTCGACTATACAACTCCAGATACTACATACACATTCACTACAATTCCAAACGCAACAATTTACTGGCGTGTTCGCGGCTTGAATGCAACAAATACAGGCGAATGGTCTAGTGTTTGGTCATTCACTACTATTCCAAACATTTATCCTCCAATTCCGCTCGATCCATTCAGCGGTTCAACAGATGTAAATCCAAGCCCGATATTTGTTTGGTCTTCAATCAGCAATGCTACTGGCTATTCATTCGAATTAGCTGCAGATCCATTATTCAATACAATGCTCGATAGCTACACCGGTTCTGATACAACTTATCGTGTATGGGGTCTCGAAGGTGGCACTACATATTACTGGCGCGTTCGTGCATTTAACTCAACTGATGTTAGTGATTGGTCTGGTACCTCATCATTCATCACTATTAATATGCAGGCAGATGTTCAAATTGGCACTATTGGGACAACTACATCCAATCAAATTCCTATTAATCGCTGGTATGACCATAGCATTAGTGAAACAATTTACTTGCAAAGCGAAGTTGGCAGCGGACAGAAAACAATCAAATCAATTGCATATTATAAAGCAAGCGGAACCAATGTGGATCCAATTGCAGATGTTCACATCTATATGCGTCATACTACTTCAACGACTGCAACTATAGGAACAGTTCTTGCATCGACTACTGCACCATATACCCCGGTTGCTACTGATTACCAAAGAGTATATAGCGGCAACTTCCCGAACGACTCCTTAACTGGCTGGATGAAAGTAGATTTAGACTCATTCTTTGTCTATAATGGTGTCGATAATCTTCAAATCCTCGTTGTTAAAGGATTCCAGAATTATGTCAGTGGTTATCCTTTATATGCTGTATTCACACCTGGCAGCACTAATAGATCAGCATACCAATACCAAGATGGCACTATGCCAAATAATGTCCCTTACGTAACAACTAATGTTCCTGTTACTCGCTTCGAATTCCTTGCGTCAACTGTTCCTACACCAGAATTGCTCTCGCCACCTAATAACAGTATAGACCGCCCAACTACCAACAACCTTGTTTGGGACGTTGTCCCGGGAACTGTTTATTATAGAGTGCAACTTGCAAGCGATGCAGCATTCAACAACATTATTGTAAACGAGCTTACTACATCGACTAACTTCGTTGTTACTGGTCTCGATTCTGGTGCAACTTACTTCTGGCGCGTTAAATCAATTCACGACACAGCAACATCTGCTTGGTCTGCTGTTTGGAAGTTTACTACTGCATATCCGCAACTTGCTGCACCTATACTGCTTTCACCAGCAAATAACGCAATACATATTCCGTTCAACGCTCCAATTCCATTATCCTGGCAAGCAGTTCCTTACTCAACAGAGTACCATATTCAGATATCTATTGATACTTTCACAACTGTCTTAGCAGAAGGGACCTTCCCTGCAAGTGTTACAGAAGTTGTTCTGAATAACCCAACAGCTGGAACAACCTACTGGTGGAGAGTCCGTGCAATTAACCCATCCGACACTTCAGACTGGTCTGCTGTATGGAACTTCACAACATTACCTGTTCTTGTTGCGCCAACTCTTGTTTCTCCAGCTGATAGCTCAATGAACGTTCCTGTTATGGTTCAATTTACTTGGGATCCTGTAATTCCAAATTCCGGATACCATATACAGGTTACAGCTCTGCCAAACGTATTTGCCAACTTAATTGTTGACGATACAGTAACTTCTGAAAATCATACAATTCAATTATTGCCTAACACTGAATACTGGTGGAGAGTTCGCACTCTTCGTTCAGATGGTGTTTCTCCTTGGTCTGATGTTCGTTACTTCAAGACAGTCGGTCCTATCACGCAAACCTTCCCGTTAGTAAATGGCTGGAATATGATAAGTGCGAACGTAGAACCAATGAACGGCTCAATTCCGACGTTGATGGCACCGCTATCAGGCAACTTACAGATATTGCGAAACTATGTAGGACAATCATATGTACCACCATTCACAAATACACTATCGAACTGGAACAAATATCACGCATATCAGTTGAGATTAACAACATCACAACAATATGAAATACAAGGTTCACAAATAGCACCGGAAACTACGCCGATTACATTGAACACAATAGGCTGGTATTGGTTGCCATACTACCGCACAACATCAGCGGCAGTAGCAACAGCATTGGCAAGCATCAGCGGCAAATACCTGCAAGTGAAGACAATCACCGGCGAAGTATATATGCCACCATTTGCCAATACGCTCACACAGTTAGAACCGGGCAAGGGCTATATGATACGCTTGACAGCAGACGACGGAGTGCTTACATATCCTGCAAACGGACCGATCAAAGCAACAGGAACAAGCAATAGCATAGCAGAACCAAAAGTATTCGTAAGAGAGAACGTATCGACAGGCAAGAATGCGTTTGTAGCATTAGACCTTGATTTACGGGATGGCGACGAAGTAGGCGTATTCACACGAGACGGGTTGTTGGTAGGTTCGAGCGTATGGCAGTCAGCACTGAGAGGCGTAGTAGTATGGGGCGACGATGAATTCACGAACGAGAAGGACGGAGCATACGAAGGCGAAGAACTGATTGTAAAAGTATGGAGCCGTTCGGATGAGACGATAGGCAGTGTGCGTGTCGTAGAGAGCAAAGATATGACAAACGGCGTTCGTGGACACTCGTTGCGATACGAAACAGATGCGATAATGATGTTGAAGGGTGGCGTAGAGTACGATCAGGTAGGATTGACGATAACACCACAGCCTGCATCGAGCGAGTTGATAATAACATTGGGCAAAGTATCGAACGATGGGGTAGAGGTTGAGTTCTACAACCAGAGCGGGCGAATAATGCTACGAGCAAACGAGAAAGCATCAAACGGTGTGATAAAACTCAATGTTAGCGACTTGCCAAGCGGTGTTTACAACGCAGTAATTCGCACTGGTGCTACTACAATGAACGAACGTATAGTAATCGTTAGATAATACACATAAGAATCATACAATTAGGGGCGCGTCCATTGGATGCGTCCCATTTTTTTATTGAAAAATACATATTCATTTTGTATATTCTATCTAAAAACCATACAGGTGCATAAAATGTATTCCCGCGTTTTCTCTGCTGCTGTATTTGGTATTAATGCAATAACAATAGAAATCGAAACACACACCGATAATCAATTACCTGCTTTTAATATTGTTGGATTGCCCGATTCTGCTATAAAAGAATCGCGTGAACGTGTTACTGCCGCAATCAAAAACTCAAATTTTGCATTCCCGGCAAAAAAAATTACTGTAAACCTTGCTCCTGCAGACGTCAAAAAAGAAGGTAGTGCTTTCGATCTACCCATTGCAATAGGACTGTTAGCCTCCTTTGGTGAAATCGACTACAAGAGCATTCAAGATACGATACTAATTGGTGAACTCGCTCTCGAAGGTTTTCTTCGCCCCGTCCACGGTGTTCTCCCAATTACCTTGGAAGCTAAATCAAAAGGATTTCGCCGGATTATTCTTCCTGAACGAAACGCAAGCGAAGCCGCTCTTGTTGACGGAATTGAGGTTATCCCTGTTGAAACACTATCTCAAACCGTTGAGTATATAAATGAAGATACTTCTATCGAACCAAGAAAAGTGGACATTTTTAGTTTATTCAACGATGCTCAGTCTCAAAATCATCTTGATTTTGCCGACGTCAAAGGACAGGCAAACGTAAAGCGAGCCTTGGAAGTCGCTGCTGCCGGCGGACATAATTTGTTAATGATTGGTCCACCAGGCTCTGGCAAAACTATGTTAGCTAAACGAATCCCTTCAATACTTCCACCACTGTCGCTCGAAGAATCTCTCGAAACTACTAAAATTCACTCAGTTGCAGGTCTTTTGCCAAATGGTGAACCTCTTATTCGCATACGTCCGTTTCGATCCCCTCATCACACAATTTCAGATGCAGCTTTGGTAGGTGGTGGTATTAATAAAATTCGTCCCGGTGAAATTTCTCTTGCTCACCACGGAGTGCTGTTTTTAGATGAATTGCCCGAATTTGCTCGAAATGTTCTCGAAGTGCTTCGCCAACCTCTCGAAGATAAACGTATTACTATTTCTCGAACCAAGCAAACTCTCGATTATCCCGCTAACTTTATGTTAGTTTGCTCGATGAATCCCTGCCCCTGCGGCAACTTTGGCGACCCCAATAAAGAATGTTCTTGCTCTCCTCAACAGATTCAAAAATATCTTGGAAAAATTTCCGGACCACTCCTTGATAGAATTGATATTCACGTCGAAGTTCCTGCTGTAAAATATCAGGAACTTTCCAGCAAACTTTCTTCTGAGTCAAGCTCAGCTATTCGGGAGCGTGTTATTAATGCCCGGTCTATCCAATCCAAACGCTTCGAAAATGAATCAAATGTATTTAAAAATGCTGATATGAACACCAAATTAATCCGTAAGTATTGCTCGCTTGATGAACAATCCCAAAGCCTGATGAAAATGGCAATGACCAAACTTGGTTTTTCTGCTCGAGCTTACGATCGTATTTTGAAAGTTGCCCGCACAATTGCAGATCTCGCCGGCGACCAAGATATTTCTTCATCTCATATTAGTGAAGCAATTCAGTATCGTAGTTTAGACCGTCAATATTGGAAATAATTATTTCTCTGGCACTTCTATAAGCCACACTTCTCCCGGTTTTGGTGCTGGCAAAGAACGCCCTAATATCCACGGATTTAATATCTTAACGTCTTTGTATGTGGTTCTGTTTGCTTTTGCCCATTCTGCTAAATTTGCGATAGATGATGTTTCTTTAATTATCTTTGTCCTCTCAGGCTTATAGCGTTCCCAAGCCGGAACTCGAAATCCATATTTTTCCGGATTTTGCATTATTTCTTTGATGATTGCTATTCTGAAAATATATCTTGAAGTTTCCTCATTCAAGAATAGCTCAAAATAATTATCCGTTCCTTGAAAATTTATATTATTTGCAACTCCTTCCACTCCCATATTATATGATGCAAATGCAACAATCCAACTACCAAATCTTCTGTATGCCCGTTCAAGGTATTTCATTGCCGCTTGGGTGCTTTTCTCTGTATGTCTCCGTTCATCTACATCTTTGTCCACTCTCAACCCATATGTTCGGGCAGTCCCTTCGATAAATTGCCATAGTCCAACGGCATCTTTTGGTGAACGTGCCTGGTATAACGCACTTTCTGCTACCGACAAATACTTTATGTCGTCTGGCAGTTTGTTTTCCTTTAATATCCGTTCAAACATCGGGAAAAAACGTCCCGAACGCTTTAAATATAGTATTATTTGCCCCGGCTGTTGCAGCAACAAATAAAATTCTCGCTCTGCTCTTTCTCTAACTTCAGGTATTTCAAGCGGAATTCGCTCACCACATAATTCAAGCTTATCTGGCAGTGTAAGTTGCGACAAGAAATAAAAATAATTAGGTTCTTCTGCCTCAACTCTCGCTTCATTTGCTTCAGAGTAACACGACTTACTAAATAGCATCAATACAATCAAAAAAACAATCTTCTTCATATTTCCTAATTAGCATTATTTACAAATAACTTTTTTTTGCATAATCTGAGCTCTTCTTCATTATTGGAAGCTAAAAACACAATCCCGTCTTTATCAACTTGCTCTTTTATCAATCGGTTTACTAACTGTATCCCAATATCATCTAAATTAGTCGTTGGTTCGTCATAAATAAGCACAGCCGGGCTATGCAAAACCGATAGTAGCAATTTCATCCTTTGTTTCATACCCGAAGAGAAATTGCGTATATACTTATTATAATGCTTCTCTAAATAAAACAGTTCTAATAATTCATTGGTTTTGCTTCTGGAAAATGATATTCGTCGAATATTAGAGATGATTTTTATTAACTCGACCGGTGTGAACTCTTCGTAAATATTCAGGTACGGTGCAACAAACCCAAAATAGCTAAAAAGTTCATCCTGATTTAATTGCTTCCCATCAATTTTCCAAATCAGACTGCCTTTTGTTGTTGAATTAATCCCGGCAATTATTTTAACTAATGTTGATTTTCCTGAGCCGTTCGGACCACATATCCCAACAATATCTCCGTTCTTTCCTTCAAAACTTATGTTTTTTAATATATATTTGTTGCTAGAATACGCTTTGAAAATATTATTTCCTATAATTTCTAATTCCACTTTACTCATTTGTGATATTTAAATAATTTTCAATATAACAACAAAATTGTAATTATTAAAGCAAATGAATTGTTTTTCTGAAAAATTAATTTGTTTTCATAATATGTCTTTTGGTTATTCAAATAATAGAAGAATATTAATGGATTTTAATTATTTAAGCTATTTTTGCATAAAGAATTAATCAATAATTAACCACTATACTAATAATGTTTGTTATTTTACAAAAACTTGATAATTTTGCATATCGTAATTATAACAAAAATATGAAAATAGATATAATAACATCTGGACCATTTGATACAAACGGCTATCTTGTGAGTGATGAGACTAACGAAGCGGCGATTATTGATGCGCCGCTCGAAAGTACGCACATTTTTATGAAACATATACGAAACAAACATCTGAAAGTTACAGCGATATTTTTAACTCATTCTCACTGGGACCACACAGCTGATGCTCCTGAACTTCGCCGTCAAACCGGAGCTCAAATTTATCTCCACTCAGACGATAAATATCGTGTCTTAGAGCCAAACAAATTCACTATTTTCAGATTACCTTTTAATTTAGAAGAGTTTTCTCCAGATGTTGAATTATCCGGCAACGAGGAAATAAAAGTGGGGAATATGCTGTTCAAAGCAATTCACACACCAGGTCATACCGAAGGTGGAGTTTGCTATTCTGTAGAAAAGCAAAAAGTAATTTTTTCTGGTGATACTCTTTTCGATGGTAGCATCGGTAGATGCGATTTGCCCGGTGGTTCGCTCGACACCTTGCTTTCGTCTATTCATCAAAAATTACTCGTTTATTCCGATGATACAATTATCTATCCCGGTCACGGAGATTCTACCACCATTAGAAACGAAAAAGATAATAATCCTTACTTAAATATTTAGAAATCAACTAATGATTAAAAATAATTCACATATTTTTCATATATTAATTTCTTTTTCTTTTGTAAGTTGCTTGTTTATTACTGGCATATTTTTAAAAGGTTGTTATTCTTTTACTGGTGGGTCTGTGCCTGAACATTTAAAAACATTGTCTATTCCAACTGTCAACGATCAAAGTGGTTTTGGAAACCCCGAATATAAATTGATTCTAACTCAGTCATTAATAGATAATTTTAAACGTGACAACTCTTTCGAACTTGTTGAATCTGGAGGAGATGCCCGAGTGATTGTTTCTATAAACTCTATTTTGGAGCAAACAGTCGCGGTTTCTCCCGGCGAACTCGAAACCGAACGCAGAATTGTGGTTAATTGCACTGCTGAATACTACGACTTTATCAACAAAAAAAGTATTTGGAAAAAGAATTTTTCCAACTATGGTGTTTTTGATGTAAAAAATGCTATTGCCGGTCGAAATCAGGCTATCGAAGGTGCTCTCAGGCAAATTGCCGACGACATCCTTCTGGCTGTTGTTTCTGGCTGGTGATTCTTTACCGAAGTATGTTAATCTTTGAAGGATTTATTATCCTATTATGGAAGAAATAATACTAATTATCTATTTTCTGGCTCTCTCCATTCTTTTTGGATTTGGTATTCATGGTCTTATTCTTTTATACTATTATCGTAAGACTCAGAACAACAAAATTAAAGAGCCGGAATTACCCAAAGAATTGCCGATGGTTACAATTCAATTGCCTCTCTACAATGAATATTTCGTTGTCGAAAGGCTTATCCGTTCCGTTTGTAATATTAAGTACCCTAAAGAAAAACTCGAAATTCAGGTGCTTGACGATTCTACCGACGAATCTCAAGAACTCTGTAAGTCCTTAGTAGAAGAATATAAAAAGAAAGGCTTCAATATTAAATATATTCATCGAACCGACAGAACCGGCTACAAAGCTGGTGCTCTTAAGCATGGTCTTGAAATTGCAGAAGGCGATTTTGTCGCTATTTTTGATGCCGATTTCGTTCCAAACGAAAACTTTTTGCTCAAAACTGTTCCCTATTTCTCAAATCCTCAGATTGGTATGGTGCAAACTCGTTGGGAACACCTTAACGAAGAATATTCATACCTTACCCGTGCCCAGGCTCTTGCTCTCGACGGTCATTTCGTTTTAGAGCAGCAAGTGCGTAATAAAGCTGGCTTCTTTATTAATTTCAACGGTACTGCTGGCATTTGGCGCAAATCTGCTATTATCGATGCCGGCAATTGGGAACCCGACACTCTTACCGAAGACCTCGACCTTAGCTACCGCGCTCAACTGCGTGGCTGGAAGTTCGTCTATCTCAATGATGTTACTTCTCCTGCTGAGTTGCCAGCTGATATTAATGCTCTAAAAACTCAACAATTCCGCTGGACAAAAGGTGCTGTTGAAACTGCTAAAAAACTTCTCCCTCGCGTTCTCAAAGCTGATATTCCTCTCAAAGTTAAGCTCGAATGCTTTGTCCATCTCACAAGCAACATCGTATTTCCGTTTATCATTATTGTTGCATTGCTAAATGTTCCCATTGTGTTGATTAAAAACACTGTTGGCGGTTTCGACCAATTTTATTCCTTTATGAGTGTATTCGTTTTAGCCTCGATTTCTACATTCCTTTTCTATATGTATGCTCAAAAAGCTATCCATCTTGACTGGCGCCGCCGATTGCTGCTTTTCCCGGTCTTTCTTGCTGGCAGTATGGGATTTGCTGTGAACAACACCAAAGCTGTTCTCGAAGCTTTAATTGGTAAGAAAACTGGATTTGCTCGCACTCCAAAGGAAGGAATTGTTGGCACTGCTCCAAAACCTAAAGTTAAAAAATATAAATCTAATAAATTTAGCTGGATTGTTCTTTTTGAAATCCTTTTAGCTCTATATTTTGTTGTTGGAGTTGGTATTTCCGTATATTATCTCGAAATTGCTGCCATTCCTTTCCAACTTCTCTTCTTGCTTGGGTTTGGCACCGTTGGCTACCTGTCACTCCGACACGCAATCTTTTCTAAATAAATTGTGATAGATTCTATTATCAAAAAGGCTTCACTTCTGCGTGAAGCCTTTTTATTATTATTAAAAAATATTCCCACAATTCAATACATCTTCAGGGTCAAATGCTTTTTTTATTCTGCGAAATCCATCAATTACTTCATCACTGTATAAAATTTTCAAATACTCTTTTTTTATCTTCCCTATCCCGTGTTCTGCCGAAATTGTTCCACCCAACGATACAGCTTTGGCTAATATATCAACATATATCTTTTTAGCTCTGCTGAATTCATCCTCATCTTTTGTTAATATGTTTGCGTGAAAGTGCGAATTTCCTATATGCCCCCAAATCACATACTCTAATTGCTCTTGCATGAATAAATTTACCATATATTCATAGTATTCCTTAACAAATTCATTCGGAACTGCACTATCAGTGCCCAACTTTTGCTGCTTGTATTGCTGTATTTTCTCATACACTGCAAGTGGGAGCTGATGGCGAAAATGTGCAAGCCGCTTGTGCTCCTGCTCGCTCATTGCAATCCACGTATCATCAACAAGAGTTGTAAATTCCGAAGTGAATATATACAGATTTGCAAGTGTCTCGTCTGATTTTTCATTGCTTGTCTCGATTTCTATCCATAGCGCATAATGAGCATTTTTTGGTATATGTGGTATTGTTCCGCGTAGCAACATTATTGAATTGTTATCGAAAAATTCAATTAGCCTTGGCGATATTATTCCATTTTCCCGCCGTATTTCATTCAAAAAATCAAACATTCCTTCGTGCAAATCAAAGAAAATTATCGCACCCAGTATCTGTTCAGGACTATCAAGCAACTGCAGTTCTGCTCCTGTAACTACTCCAAGAGTTCCTTCCGCTCCTATAAATAAATCAATCAAATCCATATTCTGTTCAATATAATATCCAGCCGCGTGTTTTACTTTTGGCATCTGCACATTTGGCAATTCAAAAGATATACTTGTCCCTTCATTTGTGCTAAACTCAAACTTATGCCAATTAGCAAATATCTCGCCCCGCCTTATTGTTCTGCTTTCGCCTGTTGGAAAAACGACATCTATTGCATTGATATATCTCCGGGTTGCTCCATATTTATACGTCCTCGCTCCTGATGCGTTATTCCCAATGTTGCCTCCTATCGTTGCCAACTTTTCTGTTGGATTAGGTGGATAAAACATTCCACTTCCAGCAAGATAGTCGGCTATCTCTTCTATGCGAACAAAACTCTCTACTTTCAGAGTCTTTTTGTCTTTATCAAAATTCAAAATCTTATTAAATCGCTCCATCGATAAAATTTTCCCGCCAAGCGGAACACGGCTGCCTGTTAGTCCGGTGCCGGCACCGGAAATTGTTATTTTCTGGTTCTTTGCAGTTGCTTCTTTCAGTATTTGCTTTATTTCATCTACACTTTCCGGTATTAATAATTCATCTGCATATCCTTCGAAAGATGAAGCATCGACCAGATAATCCTCAAATTCATTTTTGTTATGTTTAACAATCATATTTTTAATATATTTGTATAGTTATATAATTAATTTTAATAAATTTATGAAAAAAGCTTTATTTTACGTAATTGTTTTTTGTTTAGCAAACATTGCTGCACTTTCTCAGGTTGAAAAATACGAACTTTTCACAGTTCAGCCTAAATTAGGATTTGGAATTAACAAGTATTCAGCCGATTTCAACAACTTTGAGGGTGCTGCTGATTGCGGTCGCTTCAAAGATGGTTCCGGCAGTGGGCTATTCTTTGGTGCATTATTCGAACGCTCATTAGATACCAAAAAATCCATTGGCTTGGCTCTAAGCTACATCAACCGCTCGGGCATTCTCTCTATTGATTATATCTACCCATTGCGAAATCCCGACAATACTATTACAAAAGCCAAAATTAAAGATAAAATTGATGCACAACTTTCATATTTAGAAATTTCTCCTTCATTTGTTTACTCTTTAACTGATGAATTTATCAATGCTCCGTTGCGAGCAATCGGAAGTTTGCGATTAGGTATTCCTCTTGAAAAAACTTTCGAGCAGTACGAAGAAATAGTCTCGCCATCTGGTGCTGTTTTCGTCGATAATGGTGTTCGCCGCAAACGCCGCGATATTGCTTCTGGTGATATTAAATCCATAAATAACCTTGCTTTTGGCATTTCGCTTGGACTTGAAAATAATTTGAAAATCGGTAATAATACTTTCTTTACTCAAACTTTGTCTTTTGATTACAATTTTAATAATGTTACCAGCGATGCTGATTGGAAAGTGCTTGGTGTTCGCCTTGATTTAGGCTTGCGTTATACACTGTTTAGAACGGTTGAACATCCGAAACCCGCACCGCCTCCGCCTGCAGAAATTGATATTTATGTCGAACCTCCAAAAGAACCGTTTGTTGATATCCGACAAAAGAAATTCGATGGCAAAGTCTTCGTTGGAAATGAACTTTTGGCAACTTCCCCACTTGTTAATGCATTGTTCTTTGCCCGCAATAGCGACAAAATCCCGGAATACTACGTCGATGCTGTCCCGGCAAGTATTAATTATTTTGTTTCCAGTCCGGTTGAACTTCACAGATACGTATTGCCTCGCATTGTTGAAATTGTTAAACATAATCCAAAAGCCAGAATTACTGTTGAAGGTGCCACCTCCGGTCCCGCAAATGAACCCGAAGGGCTCGAACTTGCTCGTCGCCGTGCTGAAAATGTCAAATCTCGCCTTATATCTCTTGGTGTTCCTGAAAGTATTATCAAAACTTCTGCTCGCGTTTCACCTCGTTTCCCGTCAAATCAGGATTTCCCAGAAGGAATTGATGAAAATCAACGTGTTGATATTCTTGTTAGCAATGCTCCTTTGCAAGAATACGTCGATTTGCAAAAATATTCTGAAATAGATGGCAAAATTTCGCTCTTAATTGCAGCTGAAAATATTAACAAATCAGAAATTCTTAAAATTACCGACAGTTTTACTAATTCGGAAATACAATTCTCAGGCTCCGGATTAGTCGAAATTCCTGTCAAAAAACGTTTAGATGATTTGGAAGATAAAGTTTTATCATACTCAATCAAGCTTAATGATAACACTTTCTTTGTATTCAAAGACACCCTTGCTGTTTCTCGCTTGCCAAGAGAAGTTATTGAACTTAATCTGAATAATTTCGAAGCAATTCTTCGTTTCGATTACAATTCAAGCGAACTTAGCGAAGACAACAAAGGTCTGCTTCGCCAGCTTTCAGAAAAACTTCCAGCCAATTCTACAATATTAATCTTGGGTTCAGCCGATGCTCTTGGCACTGCCGAGCGAAATGCCCGACTTTCCCGCGAACGTGCTGCTAACACCGAGCAATTTATTCGCTCTATCGTTGGCAATAAGTTTAAAATTGAAACAGGAATTAGCGAAGAAAAATTTGATGAAACAACACCACAAGGTAGATTTTTAAATCGTTCTATTAGAATAAGAGTAAAATAATGCAAAATAACAAAAATCTTGTGCTTGAATACAAATGCCTCGACCACGGTTTCGTTCGCCTTGTCGATTGGATGGGCGACGATAGCTCTATCGTTCAGGCGGCTCGCGTTTCCTATGGCAAAGGCACCAAATCAGTAAGCGAAGACACCGCACTGATTAGATACTTGATGCGTCATTTGCATACTTCACCATTCGAAATGGTTGAGTTTAAGTTTCACGTTAAGCTTCCGATTTTTGTTGCCCGGCAATGGATTCGCCACCGCACTGCAAATGTTAATGAATATAGTGGGCGTTATTCAGAAATGCCCGACGAATTCTACCTTCCCGAGCCAGAACAATTGCGTCTCCAAAGCACTCTCAATAAGCAAGGTAGGGGAGAGGCATCTATCGACAATTCTTCTGATGTTATTGCCCGAATGAAACACACTCAAGAAAAATTATTCCAAGAATATTCAGAACTGCTTTCTACTGGGCTTGCCCGTGAAATAGCTCGAATTAATCTGCCTCTATCCAATTATACCGAATGGTACTGGAAAATAGACTTGCACAATCTTTTCCACTTTTTGCGGCTGCGGCTCGATTCTCACGCTCAATACGAAATCCGTGTTTATGCCGAAGCGATTTCTAAAATTATCAAACAAATTGTCCCCATCGCATATCAGGCTTTCGAAGACTATACTTTGGAAGCAATCAGGTTCTCTCGCAACGAGTTGAACGCACTCAAATTATTGATAACTAAAGATTTGCCATCAGACGAAAGGCTCTCTGAATTGGGTCTTTCTAAACGCGAGATTCAGGAGTTTAAAGAAAAAATTAATAAAATCTGATTTTTCTTTTGGAATTTTTCATTAAATAAATTAATTTTGTAGTTCAAAAATATTGAGAACAAAAAAATAAAAGGAAATGGCTCATCATAAGTCAGCATTGAAAAGAATAAGACAGTCAAAGAAAAGACGTCTATACAACAGAGCAAACAAAAGACAAGTGAAATTGGCTGTTCGTGCCGTTCGCGAAGCTAAAACTTACGAAGAAGCATTGCAACTTGTAAAAAAAGCATACAGTGTGTTGGATAAAGTTGCTGCCCGCGGTGTAATTCATAAGAACAAAGCAGCTAATCATAAATCTGCTATCACAAAGATTGCTAACAAATTGCAGGCTGCTGCTAATTAATTTTTTCTGCACCCGTAGCTCAACTGGATAGAGCATCTGACTACGGATCAGAAGGTTTGGGGTTCGAATCCCTACGGGTGCGCTCCTGAAATTTGGCTGCCTATTCTATTAGGCAGCCTTTTTTATTTGCTAAATCGACTACTTCGAACTCCATTTTCCTATTGTATAAATCAAATAATTAACTTATTTTATAGTCAATTGTTTATGTTTATTTGGGGTTTGAGATGAAACGTGTTATACTTCTTTTAGCTTTATTGCTCGTTTTCTCGTCGCTGCACTCTGAACAGCGAAAAAGTAAAAGCCAAATGCTTAAAGCTATTCGTCACTATCAGCGACTTATGGAATCAGCTCAACCTCGCCCCGATGAACGATATCTGAAAACAGATAAATTTCCTTGGCTCCTTTCACCAAAATCTTCTCTTCCGCTTTTTCTTAATGCTAATACTATTGACGATGAAGCAAGATTTAACTATAAAATGCAGAATGAATCTTCCGTTGCTGTCAATCCTACAAATCCTAAAAATCTCATCGCTTCTGCTGTAGATTATCGCGATAATTCTGCTACTTGGGTTTATGTTTCAGATGATGCCGGCAAAACCTGGAGAAATATTAATCTGGGGCGTCCCTATCCGAATTGGCGTTCCTCAAACGATCCAAGTGTGTACTTTGCTCTGGATGGAACGGGCTACCTTTGCTATGGTGGTTTTGGCGAGTTCGACGAAAGCCAACCTGTAAATGTTGGCGAAAACGGTGTGTTCATTGCAATTACCAAAGACGAAGGAAAAACTTGGCAACCTCATATTCCTGTTATTGTTCATCTTGGAATGCAAACTCTCGACTCACTTTTCGAAGATAAATACTACGTCCACGTCGATAATTGTCCGGAATCGCCGTATTTTGGCACCGTTTATATTCCTTGGAAACGTGTTACTCCACGCGATTCTGCTACTGAAATTGTTATTGCAAGAAAAGCACCCAACAACGAAGTTTGGAGTAACCCTTTAAGAATTAGTCATCGTCTGCCGGGTTCGTCCGAAGATACTACTTTCGGACAAAGCTTTCCTTTGGCGGCTACCGGTCCTGATGGCGAACTTTATGTTGTTTGGAATCACGGTATTGAACACGGTATTGGCTTTGTCAGATCCTTTGATGGTGGAAATAAATTTTCTGACCCCAGAATAATTCATCGCTATAATATTTTTGGACGCACAAAACTTATCGAAGGTCAAGGTTATCGGCACGTTCTTAAAGATTCTGTCCGTGCCGAAGCCTATCCTGTAGTCGTTTGCGATATTACCAATAGTCCCCGTCGCGGATATTTATACCTTTGTTGGGCGGCAGATAATCCACCCAATGTTTATTTTTCCCGCTCTACCGACAAAGGGAATACTTGGAGCCAACCAATCATAGTCCATAGCGATACTACCAACGACCAATTCTGGCCCTGGATGGCAATTGACCCCAAAAATGGAGATATAGCAATTATGTATTTCGATAGCCGTAATTGTCCGGACAACTTAATGGTTGAATGCTACGTTAGCTATTCCTCCGATGGTGGACTTTCCTGGATAGACCGCCGTGCCGCTGATGTCTCATCTGATTTACGCCTTAATCCTTTTCGTGGCAACGCTTTCGCAGGTGATTATAGCGGTTGTGCTTTCTATGATGGAATTGTCTATCCAACTTGGGTTGATATGAGAAATGCTGTGTTGAATTTGCTCGATAGCGATGTATTTACTGCTATTGTCAATACTCGCGCACCACTGCCCGTCGAGAACCTGACTGCCAAAATTATCCCACATAAGCCTAATACTATTGAATTAATTTGGAATAATCCAACCGAACGTAGTTTTGGGCAGCCACTGAATTCTGACGAATTCCAAATATTTGTTAAACGTAGTGATGGGTATTCTTTCGTTTTGAATGGAGATGTCCACCAATTTATGGATACAACACTTGTTCCTTACGAAAAATATGAATACAACTTCTACGTAGTTTCTGGTCGTGATACAAGTATTGACCGCAGTATTTCAAGCTATGCCGGTGGTGCAAAAGAACCTGCTGCTCCTCAAATTCTTTCTTCCCGTGGTTCGCAGAATTTTATCACTAATCTTTATGTAAAAGTTCCGTCCTTAAGAGCAGATAATTTTACTCCTCTTGTCAATGCCAAATATATCAATTTGTTTCGCGACGGCGTTAAAGTGAATACTTTCGAAATAAGCGCTTCCGATACTTCAAAAGTTTTGCAATTTTCTGATAATTCAGGTAAAAAAGGTTATTTCTTGTATTCAATCAGCCTTGTCGATGAATATGGCAACGAAAGCCATAAATCACCACAATATTTAGCATATTCAGATGAGATTTATCCAATTTCACAGTATTTCGAAAATTTCGACGGAGAAATACCTAAATATTTCGTTGGAGGTAAGTGGCAAAAAACTAATGAATCTTTTGCTTCTGCACCTTTTAGCTTTTCAAATTCACCAAATAAAAAGTATGAAAACAGTCAATACGACACTCTTTTGCTTTTTCCATTTATTATGAACAACAACGACGTAACTGTTCAGTTCGAACACGCCTGCATTGTTGCTAACAATGATTATGCAACTGTTGAATATTCAAAGGATGGTGGCAAGACCTGGAGCAATAATTTTAACGGCACTCTTGCCCAATGGAAAAAGCCAGATTACCAGTTCTGGCAGGACAATTCTTTCGATGAACGCGACTGGAAATCAGAAACACTTCTTTTGCCAGCATCTAACGATACTATTTATTTGCGTTTCCGCTTTTTCTCTAACCTTGTTGTAAACGATTTGGGTTGGTATATCGATAATATCAGAATAAACGACAAAACTGCATGCGTTTCGTCTTCCAAACCTGCCTCTGTTTATCCAAATCCAGCCTGCGACTGGCTGAAAATTACTGCAAAATCAAACCTCAAATCAGTTAAATTATCAAATTCTATGGGGCAAACAGTTTTTGAAACTTATCTTACTCCAATTAATGAAGAGATAATTATTTCACTAACTACACTCCCACCAGGAACATACTTCATACAAATGATTGATGATTTGGGAAATATCTACGTTGAAAAAATTAGTATAATAAAGTAAATTATCACAAGACGATTAAATTCAACCTCCGCTGCCAGCAACTCTGTTTGCAGACAGCGGAATTATTAATTAAAGTATTAATACAATAACTACGTTGCGATTATTACCTGACCTTAATGCATCCGGTAGTGATAGCTTTTCACTTAAATGGAATTGTATTGAACAAATAATACTATCAATTCATTCCAGAAAAGTCAGTCTGTCTTATTTCTTAATCAGATATAATTATCATATTCTTCGGTAATCATCTTGCAATTTCATTATTTAATATTTATAAAATATAATGTAATTTTGTAATTATATTTATGCAGGGATTAATATGAATCCCAATGAATTTAAAGATTTAATCGCAGAGGGTGAATCAAGTTTTCTCGAGTTTAAGCGGAAAGCTACAACCCCAAATAAATTAGCTCGCGAAATTGCTGCTCTTGCCAATACAAAAGGCGGTATCTTAATTATAGGAGTTGATGATGATGGCACTGTTGTCGGTGTCCGTAGCGAAAAATCTGAAATCGATATTGTCGAACAAGCTTGTGGATTCTATATTTTCCCGCCTATCGAACCTGAAATCGAAATTATCGAATACAAAAATAAAGATGTAATTCTTGTGCACATTCCCGAAAGCTCCAGAAAGCCCCACGTTGTTGAAATCGAAGATACAGAAAAAAAACGTACTGTAAAGCGAGCTTATATTCGACTTGGCGAAAAATCTGTTATCGCAAGCAAAGAAATGTATAAATTGATGACTTCCCAGGCAAACGGTAAACCTCTCAAAATCAGCATCGGAGAACGTGAAAGGCGTCTCTTCCGCTACCTTGAAAAACACGAACGCATTACTGTCAAAGAATTTGCCTCGATCGTGAATATTTCCAGACGCCGGGCTGAACGTATTTTGATTGACCTTGTGCGTGCCAAAGTAATTCTAATTCACAACGACACAAATAACGACTATTTTTCACTTGCTCCAAATATTAATTTAGATTAAACTATGATTACTCTTATAATCGATGAATAAATTTTAATTGGTTTGACGAAGTAAAACTATGTATTTTGTCTTAATTTTTTTTCATTTTCTCCCTTGTCTTTGTTTCGAGAAATATTTATTTATAAATTGTATTAACTAAATTACAATTGTTAAAAATTATTTAATAACAAGGGATTTCTTTAATGGAAACCAAATCGAAAATCGAACCATTAGCCCAACCCCTTAAAGAAAAAATCCTCAACGAGATTAATGAACAGGTAATGAAATGCTATCAGTGTGGTAAATGTGCTGCTGGTTGTCCTCTCTCTGGTGAAATGGACTATACCCCGAACCAAATTTTACGTCTGCTGCAAATTGGTGATACCTCCTGCGATGATGAAGTTCTGCGTTCCTATGGTATTTGGCTATGCCTTACTTGCGACACTTGTCATAGCCGTTGTCCGCAAGAAGTTGATTTTCCACACATTATGGATTTCCTCCGTTCCGAATCTATCAAACGAAGGAAAGTTCATTCTAAAGCTAAAGAAATTATCGCGTTCCACCGCTCTTTCCTGGAAAGTATTGAAAAAACAGGGCGGCTCCACGAGGTTGGGCTTATCGCTTCATACAAGCTTAAAACTTTCAACTTGTTGCAAGATGTCGATTTAGCTCCAAAAATGTTTGCAAAAGGAAAACTCGAAATTTTCCCGCACCGTATCAAAGGAAAAGAAGCAATTGCCCGCATTTTCGAAAAGGCAATAAAGGAGGCTAAAAATGACTAAAATCGGATATTTCCCGGGATGTTCGCTCAATGGTACTGCAAAAGAATACGACCTGTCGCTTCAAGCAATTGCTCGGTTTGCTGAAGTTGAATTAATTGAACTCGCCGATTGGAATTGCTGCGGTGCTACTGCCGCTCATTCGCTAAATTCTACTCTCGCGGTTGCCCTTCCTGCCCGCAATTTAGCTATTGCCGAAAGTATGGGATTCGACGAAATTCTTGTTCCTTGCGCTGCTTGCTACAGCCGATTAGCACAAGCTCGCCACGAAATCAAATCAGATGAAAAATATAGAACAAAAATCCCTCAACTTATTGAAATGGATATTAAAGGAACAGCAAATCCTATAACTGTCCTCGATTTTATCAACAAATATGTCCTTGGTAAACTCAATGATAATTTATCGAACAAACTTAATGCTAAATTTGCCTGCTACTATGGCTGTTTGCTCACCCGTCCCGAGCACCTTTCTACTATCGAACGCCGGGAAGACCCACTTGTAATGGAGCAAATTGTTCAGCTTGCTGGTGGAGTGCCAATTGATTGGGCGTTCAAAGTTGAATGTTGTGGTGCAGGGCTTTCCGTTGTTAGAACTGATATTGTTGGCAAATTGTGTGCAAAAATTCTCGATGATGCCAATAGCCGCGGTGCCGACGCAATTGTTGTCGCTTGCCCTATGTGTCATTCAAATTTGGATATGCGGAGAAACGAAATTAACAAAAATCTATCTGACGCTAACAATATCCCTGTAATATATATTACACAGTTGTTGGGTTTAGCACTTGGTGTTGAACCGAGCAAACTCGGTTTCGACAAGCATTTTGTATCTACCGAGAAATTCCTACATAAGTTGCAAAAACAAACGATGGAGGTATAGATGGCACGTATTGGAGTATTTGTATGCCACTGCGGAGAAAATATTTCTTCCACAGTCGATTGTGCCAAAGTTGCCGAAATTGCTTCTAACTATCCGGGTGTTGTCTATAGCATCGATTATAAATATATGTGTTCAGACCCAGGACAAAACTTAATAAAAGAAGCAATTCAAAAGCAAAAACTTACTGGCGTTGTTGTCGCCGCTTGCTCGCCTCGTATGCACGAACCGACTTTCCGCAAAGCTACTGCCGAGGCTGGACTTAATCCATACCTTTGCGAAATGGCTAACCTTCGCGAGCATTGCTCTTGGGTGCATTTCCGCGAAGATTCAACAACTGAAAAAGCTGCCGAACTTGTTCGCGTCCTTGTTGAAAAAGTTAAGCACAACGAGGAGCTTTATCCCATCAAAGTTCCGGTTACCAAAACTGCACTTGTTATTGGTGGTGGAATTGGTGGCATTCAGGCAGCTCTGGATATTGCGAACAGCGGGCATAAAGTCATTATGGTTGAGAAAAATCCATCAATCGGTGGCAAAATGGCTCAACTTTCAGAAACTTTCCCAACTTTGGATTGTTCGCAATGTATTCTTACCCCTCGAATGGTTGAAGTTGCTCAGCATCCAAACATTACTTTATACACTTATGCCGAAGTCGAAAGCGTCGATGGCTTTATCGGTAATTTTAAAGTTACTATTCGTCAGAAAGCAAAAAGTGTAGACCACAAAGCTTGCACCGGTTGCGGACTTTGCATTGAAAAATGTCCAATCAAGAAAATTCCGGATGAATTTAACGCCGGTCTTGGCAATCGCGCTGCAATTTATGTTCCTTTCCCACAAGCTGTGCCCAACAAACCTGTAATCGACCGCAACAACTGTACTTATTTCCTTAAAGGCAAATGTGGTCTTTGCAAAAAGGTATGCCCTGCCGACGCAATCCATTATGAACAAGAAGATGAATTAATCAAAGTTGATGTCGGTGCAATTGTTGCTGCGACTGGTTTCGATATTAAACATTCAGATTTCTTCCCGGAATACGGCTACGGAAAATATCCTGATGTAATAGATGGTTTGCAATTCGAACGACTTGCCTCAGCCTCAGGTCCAACTTTGGGCGTACTTAAACGTCCTTCCGACGGCAAGGAACCCGAAAGTGTTGTTTTTATAGCTTGTGCTGGTTCGCGCGATCCCGCAAAAGGCATTCCCTATTGCTCAAAAATTTGCTGTATGTATACCGCAAAGCACGCTATGCTTTTCAAACATAAAAATCATCACGGCAAAGCCACCGTATTTTATATGGATATCCGTGCCGGTGGCAAAATGTATGATGAATTTGTCCGCCGTGCTATCGAAGAAGACGACGTAAATTACATTCGCGGTCGAGTTTCTCGCATCTACGAAAAAAATGGAAAATTAATTGTATGCGGTGTTGATACTTTGCTAAACTCTCGCCCTGTCGAAATTGAAGCCGATTTGGTTGTGCTTGCAACCGCTGCTATTGCTAACTCTGATTCCGAAGAATTAGCTCAAAAACTTCATATTAGCTACGACCCATATCATTTCTTTTCAGAAGCTCATCCTAAGCTGCGCCCAGTTGAAACAAACACAGCTGGCATTATGCTTGCCGGTGCTTGTCAGGCTCCGAAGGATATTCCGGACACTGTTTCGCAAGCCTCCGGAACTGCCGCCAAAGTCGTTGCTTTGTTCTCTCAGGACGAACTTACCCGCGAACCTCTTATTGCTTATGTTAATAATAATACTTGTGTTGGTTGTTTCCTCTGCCAAAGTGTATGTCCTTATCTTGCTATTGAAAAAGAAGAAATTCGCCGCCGCGATGGCACTTTGGTGAAAACAGTTGCTAAAATCAATCCCGGACTTTGTCAGGGATGTGGCACCTGCGTTGCTTTGTGCCGCTCGAAATCTATTGATATTCACGGATATACTAACCGTCAAATCTATGCTGAAGTTTCGGCTTTATTCAACAGGAGGGAATATGCAGGAGTTTGAACCTAAAATCGTTGCTTTTGTTTGCAACTGGTGCACTTACGCTGGCGCCGACCTCGCCGGCACAAGCCGAATTAAATATGCTACAAATGTTCGTATTGTCAGATTTCCTTGCACTGGTAGAATAGATTATATGCTAATTCTCAAAGCATTTCAAAATGGTGCAGATGGGGTTATAGTCTCAGGTTGCCACCCTAACGATTGCCACTATACCTCCGGCAATTTCCACGCCCGTCGCCGCTGGATTGTCTTTAATGAACTGCTTGAACTACTTGGCTTCGACAAACGTCGCCTCTTCTTCTCTTGGGTGTCTGCCGCCGAAGGTGCTAAATGGGCAAATCTTGTTAACGAAGTTGTTACCGAAGTCCGTAAATTAGGTCCGTTCACTGAATACGAGGAACTCTCTAAAATTAATATTAATTCCATAGGAGAGCTTTGCAATGTCTGAATTAATAAATAAGATTAGTCAATTCTTTGCTTCCCAAACAATCGATTTGTTCATCGGTTATAAAAAAGGACGTTTCGGCGAAGGTAAGCCCGCTTTCTTTACTAAACCCGAACAATTAAAAGAACTTGTCTTTGATGATAAATGCATTGTTAATCTCGCTGTTTATCTTCGTAAACCCGAACTGAAAAAGTATAGCAAAATTGGTATTTTGGCAAATTTCGGTACCTTGCGGGCTCTGCTCCAACTTGCCGCAGAAAACCAAATCGTTGATGGGCAGTATTTGATTTTTACTGTTGTAGATGGAAAAGTCCTTGAGTTTACAAATCTTAAAGCAATTGAAGAATTTGTATCAAAGAATTTGCCAAAACCAAATCCCGAACGAGTTGCACTACTTAAAGAAATAGAGAGCAAACCTCGCGAAGAACGCTGGGACTGGTGGACACGCGAGCTATCAAGCTGCATCCGCTGCTATGCTTGCCGTGCAGCTTGCCCGCTTTGCTACTGCGAACAATGCCTTGTGGAATGCAACCAACCGCAGTGGGTAGGAGTGCCCCCAACGGGAATAGGCAATCTGGAATGGCACATTGTGCGAGCTATGCACCTTGCCGGACGCTGCATCGGATGTGGCGAATGCGAAGCCGCTTGCCCGATGGAAATACCAATCGGCTTGCTCACTCAAAAATTGAATATGACTATTATTTCTAATTTCGGTCAAATTCCCGGCACTAAACTTGAACCTAACTATGCTCTCTCAACCTTCAAAGTAGATGATAAAGAAAACTTTATAAGGTAGTTGAATTATGGAATATAAATTAATTAAACTCGAAAAAATTCAGGATTTCGTCAATGCTTTGATTGCAAACGGCAAGCAAGTTCTTGCTCCAAAGCAGAAAAAAGATAAAGTTTTCTTCTCACTGATTCGCTCCTTCGACGAAATTGCTATGGATTTCATCCAAACTGCATTTTCTGCGAAATCAGCCGTTTTCCCTAAGTGTGAAGAACTTTATTCATTTGAAAAGAATGGTAAGGATACAATTCTCAATAATCCTCCAGCACCGCAACACGATACAGTTGTTTTCGGAATGCGTCCTTGTGATGGAGCGGCTTTCGATTATCTCGCCACTTTCTTCTTAAAAGAAAATCCCGACTATCATTTCAAAATGCGCTACGACAAAACAATTCTTATTGGGCTCACCTGTCCCACGGGCGATGAATTCTGCTTCTGCACCTCTGTTGGAATTTCTCCTTCAGACACTCGTGGTAGCGATCTCTTGCTCACAAAGACCCAAAACGGTTATTTTGTGGAAATCAGCACAGATAAAGGAAAAAAATTAGTTGAGCAATTCTCGGACTTTTTCGAACAGACTAATACAATCGACAAAACAAAATACACTGCAAATATTCAAAAACGTTTCGATAGCTCTGCATTAAAAGAAAAGATTAGTGGTGTCTTCAACTGGGAACGTTGGGAAGAAACATCTCTGCCGTGCTTTGGTTGTGGCACCTGTGCTTTTTCGTGCCCAACCTGCACTTGCTTCGATATTCAAGATGAAGCAAATTTATTGGGTGGCGCTCGCTACCGTATCTGGGACACCTGTGCATTAGGTATTTTCACAAAGCACGCTTCCGGACACAACCCACGTGAAAAGCAAAGCGAACGCTGGCGCAACAGAATTCTGCATAAGTTCCTATATACCGACGAGCAATTTGGCACTCTTTCCTGTGTCGGTTGCGGTCGCTGCATTCGCAATTGTCCTGCCGAACTTAGTATTATTGAACAAGTAAATGCAATTATGGAGGGCTGATTATGGATAATATGTATTTGCCATATAAAATGTTTATCGAAAAAATTACTGAAGAAGCGCCACTTGTTCGCACTTATCGCTTGAAATTCAAAAATCCTGCCGACGAGGAAAAATTTTCCTTCAAAGCAGGACAATTTGGTGAGTATTCAATATTTGGCGAGGGCGAAAGCACATTCTGTATAGCTTCCTCACCGACACGTAAAGGTTATATCGAGTGCACTTTCCGCGTTGCTGGGCGTGTTACCAAAGCGCTTGCCAATTGCGAGGAAGGCGATGAAATTGGCTTCCGCGGTCCTTACGGAAACACTTTCCCGATTGACGACTGGAAAGGCAAAAATTTACTTTTTATTGCCGGTGGTATCGGGCTACCTCCACTTCGTTGTGTTATTTGGAATTGCTTGGACTTACGTGAGAATTTCCGTGATATTACCATTCTCTATGGTGCCCGCAGCGTCCAGGACCTTGTTTACAAACACGAACTCGAAGAATGGAACAACCGTCCGGACGTTAATTTATTTACAACTGTCGACCCCGGTGGCGAAACTCCCGATTGGAAAGGAAAAGTTGGTTTTGTTCCTTCGATTCTTAAAGAAGTTAGCCCAAGTTCTGATAATACAATTGCAGCTGTTTGTGGACCTCCGATTATGATAAAACTTACTTTACCAGTGCTTTTCGAACTCGGCTTCAAAGAAGAAAATATCTTCACCACTCTCGAAAATCGTATGAAGTGCGGTATAGGAAAATGTGGACATTGTGCAGTCGGACCTTACTACGTTTGCAAGGATGGTCCCGTTATTACATACAAAGAACTCAAAGAACTTCCTCAGGAATATTAACAGCAATCCGAACAAGCCGTTCCCAATCCAGCGTGAACGGCTTGTTCAATATAATAGTAACTGTAATAAACTAACTTCTTTAAATAAATTAATGAGTTATTATATCTCTAAATGACATATGTTTAATAATAAAAGCCGAGTTTTTCTATCCGTTTTTTTTGTGAGTTGTTAAATAAGATCCTAGAGCAATAAACAAACAAATAAATTAATTAGTTTCTGATAAAGTATATAATAAAATCTTCATTTGATGATTAATCAAATTTTTATATTTTTGAAAAAAAGCCTTACAAAATTTACAATTTATATATCCTAAAGAATATTTTTTTGTAAGGTAATTTTCGAGATAGAGAAAAGCGAATTATTTGAAAATAAATAAATACTATTGAATATTGTTACAAGTGAAAGATGAACATATCATTTGAAGTAAACAAAGTGTATAATTGTGACTGTATTGAAGGAATGAAAATAATTCCTTCTAATACCATCGATTTGGTTATTACTGATCCACCTTTTGGAATTGATTTTAAAGCTAAAAAGGAGAATTATAATAGAAGAAATTCAAGAGTGCTTGAAGGATATAATGAAATTGTAGGAAAAGATTATTATGATTTTACATTAATGTGGATGAAAGAGATAAAAAGAGTATTAAAACAATCAGGTAGTATGTATATTTTTTCAGGATGGAATTATTTAAAAGATATTTTAAATGCAATTGATGAATTGGGATTTATCACGGTCAATCATATAATATGGAAATACCAGTTCGGAGTCGTTACATCACGAAAATATGTTACTTCACACTATCATTGCCTTTATGTATGTATTGATGATAAAAAAAGAAAATTTTTCCCTTATGCCAGATTTAATAAAAATATTAAAGATAAAGAAGGAAAATCAATTCACTATCAGGATAAAGAAGATGTATGGGTAATTAACAGAGAATATTGGAATGGCGATATAAAGACGCCGACAAAACTACCAGCAGAAATTATAAAAAAAATTCTCGCATATTCAAGTGAGAAAGGTGACGTAGTTTTAGACCCATTTTTAGGATCAGGTCAAGTAGCAGTTGTAAGTAAAATGGAAGATAGAAAATATATTGGTTTTGAAATAGTGAAGGAGTACTATGATTTTATTTGTAAAAGATTAGATGAAAATCTTTATAGAATTAGAGCAAATGAATCTAAAAATGAGAATAGAGATATTTTTTCATTTTTTGATGAAAATGAAAAAAATGATAAATAAGAGAAACTACAATAATATTTCTGATCGTCTATACAAAATTCCGAAGAAATGGAACGGAAAAGCAGCTATTCTCGAAATGAAAGAGAATAATTTCCCTCATTGGAGACAAATGGAATGGATAGGTTTTTATTTTCAATATTTATGCGAATATTTTTTGAAAGACATTTTTGAATTTCAAAAACCACGATACGGAAACGCATCATTCGACGGTTTTTATAAAATACCCTTTGATTTCAAATCTCATGCAATGAATACAAGTAGTCATCAACTTATCGTTAATGATAGTATTGCAATTGCCAATGCAATAAATGATTATGGAAAAGTTGGCATAATATTATCTCTTGGAAAAGTTGAATACAACGATGAGTTAAGAAATTTCCAACAATGGCATGAGGAATTAAAGGGAGGATTATCTATTTATTCAAGAAAGCGAATTCAGAGGGGTGCATGGTCAAGGCTTAGAAAAGTCGAATTTGATTTACAACAAATATCTATTTTAGAAATCACCGATAATACACTTATTAAATGTGGATCTTTTCAAGAAGATTTTAGAAATTCAAATGGGAAACCAAGAAGAAAAAAAGTTTTGTTAGATTTAGAAAAAATAGACAAAGAAATTGTTCAAATTTTAGATTTTTAAAGCAGTTTCCTATTAAAGAATGCTTGCTCATTGTGTTACAAAATCATATATAGGATAGAATTTTTCTAAAAGCAATCGAAAATACCTCGAACGAACTCTATAACACTTCGCTTCATTGGATTAATCAAGATCAACAAAAAACAAACCCCAGATATTTTTATCTGGGGTTTAGTACGAAGTTTTTAATATTCATTCGAAAATCATCTGAAACAACGATTTTCATTTTATCTTGTGATCCCAAGGGGATTCGAACCCCTACTGCCAGCGTGAAAGGCTGGTGACCTAACCATTAGTCTATGGGACCATCAAATTTTCAAGAATTCAAAATTACGACTATTTTCTTAAATATCCAAAAAATTTTTTATAAGCATAATTTTTTTTGAAAATTATTTCGATTACTTTCATAACTTGTTCATTCCTAAATTACATATTTTATTATTATTGAAATTTTTGTATTTTAATTATAATTATTTCGAGTTAGATTTATTTTCTTATGTTTATCGATCATGTATGTTTCTAAACAATTTTGCAGAATTGCCGATAAATGAAATTAAATTTCCCATTTTGGGTATGAGTTTTCTACAAAGCAGATATGAACAACATTAGAAGGGATAATATATGTTTGTAATCATAGGTGTTGTACTTGTTTTCGGAGCTTTGCTGGGTGGATTTATGATTTCGGGTGGTAATCCACTCTCCCTGATTGTACCCGGCGAATTTATCATCATATTAGGTGTTGCTACTGGTTCGTTAGTTATTGCTAATCCACTCCCTGTTATCAAACAAATCATCGCTGCTGTTCTTGCCACTCTAAAGCCTCCGAAAGTAAGCAAAGCAGCCTACTTAGACTTGCTCAAAATGCTTTATGAACTATTCCAATTTGCTAAACGCGAAGGTTTAATCGCTCTTGAACAACACGTTGAAAACCCCGAATCAAGTTCCATTATCTCTAAATATCCAACTTTTCTTGCAAATCATCACGCTGTCGATTTCCTTTGCGATACTCTGAAAGTTGTGCTTTCTGGTGGTGTCCCCGCCCACGATTTAGAAGAATTAATGGATATGGACCTTGAGGCTCTTCACGAAGAAGAATTTGTTATCCCTGGTGCTCTCCAAACTTTTGCCGACGCTTTCCCAGGCATCGGTATCGTTGCTGCTGTGCTTGGTATCATCGTTACAATGGGTTCGATTAATGAAGGTGCCGAAGCTGTTGGTCATCACGTTGCTGGTGCTCTTGTGGGAACATTCCTTGGTGTGTTGATGTCTTACGGTATTGTTGGTCCTATCTCTTCGCTGGTTGGGAAAACTTTGGCTAAAGAAGCTAAGTATTTGCTTTCAATCAAAGCGGCGCTTCTCTCTTTCGCCAAAGGTGCTCCTGCAACTGTTGCTATTGAGTACGGTCGCCGTGCTATCGATCCTGAATTCCGCCCAACTTTCAAAGAAACAGAAGAAAACTTGAAGCGTTAATCCATCGAGGTTTGTATGTCGTCTGATGAACAACAAGGTCATAAAGAACAACCTATAATAATAAAAAAGGTTAAAAAAGGTGGACACGGAGGGCATCACGGTGGTGCGTGGAAAGTTGCTTATGCTGACTTCGTTACCGCAATGATGGCATTCTTTATCGTTATGTGGATTCTTGCTTCGAGCGAAGAAGTCAAGCAAGCTGTTGCATCTTATTTTCAGGAACCCGGTGCTTTTAATTTCCTCACCGGCAAAAGAACCGTTCCTGTTGATTTGAATTTGTACCCCGAAAGAAAAAAAGGTGATGGCGAAGGTAAAGGCAAAGGGGAATTCGTTATTTCTTTCCAACCTACTAAACCTGATACAATAAAAGCCGAAGAACTCTTTAAAGCTCTTAATGACAGTATCTCAGCAGCAAAACGCGTTGAAGTTACTGGTGATAATATTAAAAAACTTCTCGAAAGTGAACTTTCTGCTAAACCTGAAATCAAAGATATTATTTCTTCAATCAAAATTGAAATGACAAAAGAAGGTCTTCGCATTGAACTTATTGAAACAAGCGAATCCTTGTTTTTCGAAGTCGGTAGCAGCACTCTCAAAAGAGAAGCTGTGGATCTCCTTCGCAAGTTAGCTCTGGAAATTGGTAAACTCCCGAATAATGTCGAAATCGAAGGACACACAGATAGCCGGGCATATCGTGGCAAATCGCTCTATACTAACTGGGAACTTTCCGCTGACCGTGCAAATTCCGCTCGTCGGGTATTAGAATCTTCCGGGCTCTGGCAAGGACAAATCGTCAAAGTTACTGGCTTTGCCGATAGAAAACTTCGTAACCCCGAAAATCCTTTTGATGTAACAAATAGACGTGTTAGTATTTTAATTAAGCAGATGTCTACCGACCAATTTATGTCATTAGCAGGAGAAACAAAAAATGAGTAGTAAAATCTCAATTCTTGTTGTAGATGATGAAAAAGCAATTCTTTTAACTTTCGAGAAGTTGCTCGCTAAGACTTTCCCGGATATTGTAGTTTATACTGCTGAAAATGGCAAAGAAGCTTGGGATATAGTATCTGTTCATCATCCGAATATTATTATCTCTGATATAAATATGCCAGTTATGGATGGCTTCCAGTTGTTGATCAAAGTTCGTTCCAACCCCGAATACAATGATATTTTCTTTATTCTACTAACTGGTAATACAGAAGTTAGCGAGCGAATCAAAGCATTGGATAAAGGTGCAGATGAATTTATCACCAAACCTGTCGTCTCTGTTGCATTGGAAGCCCGTATTCGTGCTGCTTTGCGTATTGTTCGTCTTCAGCAACAAATGAAAGAAGAAAATCAGTTATTAGTTGAACTTGCCGAAGAATTAGAAAAAGATATTCACGATATGGCTCTGCTTGCCGTAAAATTTATGCAGGCTCGCATCCCAACTTCTCAGGAAATGCTTAGCCGTGTGGCTGACTCATCTGTTTGGATTGCTCGCCAACTCGGCAAATTTACTGACGATGAAATTCGCGATATTGAAATTGCTGCTCTGCTCTCGCAAGCCGGACGAATGACCTTGCCCGACCATTTGCTCCAGCAACCTATAATGATTGATGGCAATCCTACCGACCCAATTATGATGCAAGTTCCAAATGCTGCTCGTGAAATTGTCTCCGGTGTTCGGCGATTTGCTGATATTGGCAAAATTCTTTATTCACTTTATGAAAATTTTGATGGTAGCGGTTTTCCTCAACGACTCCAATCTTGGCAAATCCCTTTTGCTTCGAGAATTATCCGTGCTGCTCTCGACTATGAAGAAGTTAAAGCCAGAACCGGCAAAAAAGGTTCCGATATTATTAACATTATGAAAAATCAATCTAATAGGCTATACGATCCTCGCGTTGTAATTCTATTGGAACAATACATCTATACTTACGAAAAAGAACTTCAAAATCCAAATGAAGTGCCTGTTCTGCTTTCCGATCTCAAAGAAGGTATGATTTTGGCAAGAGAAATTGTTACCGAAAAAAATCTGAAACTTTTGCCTGCAGGTGCTGTTCTCAAAAAGCCTATTATCGATAGAATTATCGCTCACAATACTACCGACCCGATTTTAGGTAATATTTATGTGAAAAAATCATCTATCCAATAATGTGGGATCTAAAAAATAAAACTGCTATTATCACCGGTGCCTCGCAAGGTATCGGTTTTGCTATTTTAAAGGAATTCCTTTCGCTTGGGGCTCAGTGTATTGCAGTTGCTCGCAACAAGCGAGAAATTGAATCGCTCGAAAATCAGTTTCCTGATACTTCCCGTTATTATAGCTACGATTTATCTGCAAAAAAATCACGTTTAGAATTCATTGAATTTATCAAGTCTAATTACAAAGAGGTTAATGTTCTTGTAAATAACGTTGGCTCTAATATTCGTCGCTCTACTTGTGATTATTCAGATGAAGAAATTGATTTCCTTTTTCAGATTAACTATTTTTCATCTTTGGAGCTATCAAAAGGGCTTCACCAACTTCTCAGAAATTCAGGAAATGCCTCGATAATTAATATTTCTTCAATTTCAGCAAGTAGAATAGTGCGTTCAGGTGCAATCTATGCTTCTGCAAAAGCAGCTCTGTCTCACTTGACGCGTTATCTTGCTGTTGAATGGGCTTCTGAGAATATTAGGGTTAATGCTATCGAACCCTGGTATATTGATACTCCACTTGTTAGCCCTATTCTCAATGATAATGAACGTATTAGCAAAATTATCGACCAAACCCCGCAGAAACGAATCGGACTTCCACACGAAGTTGCTTCTGCTGTTGCGTTCTTAGCAATGGATGCTTCCTCGTATATTACTGGTCAGGTTATAGCTGTCGATGGAGGTGCTTCTTGTTTGCTTTTATAAGTTTTTCTTCCATTATAGATTACTTTGCCAATCAATCCGGCACATTTAATACTATTATCCTATTTCTTGTGATTGGCTTTTTCATTTCTCTTATCAAAAAATTAATCAAACTTGCGATTTACATTTGTATTCTAATAATTTTAATAATAGTTATCGACAAATTATTAAATTTGTATTTGTTTGTATCTTAATTTTTTAGGAATATTATGGCTTATAAAATTGGAGTTATAGGGACAGGTTATGTTGGGCTTGTGTCTGGTACTTGCTTTGCAGCAACAGGCAATTTTGTTACCTGCGTGGATATAGATCAGGAAAAAGTTAATAAATTACGCCAAGGCATCTGCCCGATTTTCGAACCCGGTCTCGATAGATTACTTGTGCAGAATATTCAGGAAGAACGACTTTTTTTCACAACCAATTTGGAAGAAACTGTTGAAAATTCTCAAATTATTTTCCTTTGCCTTCCCACTCCTCCAAATGAAGATGGCTCAGCAGATTTGCATCACGTTTTAGATGTTGCAGAAAAAATTGGAATAATTATTCGCGACAAAAAAATTAATGATAAAAAAATTATCGTAAACAAAAGCACCGTCCCTGTCGGAACTGCCCAGAAAGTCCGTGATATTCTCATTAAATACATCCCTGAAAGCTTATTCGAAGTTGTTAGCAACCCTGAATTTCTGCGCGAAGGCTTAGCTGTTGAAGATGCTATGAAACCAGAACGTGTTGTCGTTGGCACTCGTAGCAAATGGGCAGAAGAAATTATGATTGAGCTCTACAAACCATTTGTTCGCACTGGCAACCCTATTATTATTATGGATGAGAAAAGTGCAGAAGTTACCAAATACGCCGCTAATGCTTTTCTTGCAACAAAAATTTCATTTATGAATGATCTGTCTGCTTACTGCGAAAAAGTCGGTGCCGATATCGACAAAATTCGTTTTGGGCTTGGCACTGATAGCCGTATCGGCAAAATGTTCCTTTTTGCTGGCATTGGATATGGCGGTTCCTGCTTCCCTAAAGATGTCCGTGCTCTGATTTATTCTGCCGAAGAGCACAACCAACCTCTTAGAATTGTTAAGGCAACTATGGAAGTTAATGAATCTCAAATCAAACGCTTCTTCGGCAAAATTAAAAATAGATTTGGCGAACTCTCTTCGCTCAAATTCGCTATTTGGGGACTTGCCTTCAAGCCTAATACTGATGATGTTCGCGAAGCACCTGCCTTCAAACTTATAGATATGCTACTTGCTGAGGGAGCCACCGTCAATGTTCACGACCCGGAAGCATTAGAAAATACTCGTCGCCACTTCGGTGATAAAATTAATTATTTCAATAAAATGTACGATGCTATTCAGGATTGCGATGCTCTTATCGTTGTTACTGAATGGAATCAGTTTAGAACACCTGATTTCAACTTAATTGCCTCCAAATTAAAAAATAAAATTATCTTCGATGGTCGCAACCTATACTCGCTCGATAATATGTCCGAGTTAGGTTTTGAATATTACAGTATCGGTCGCAAAGATATTCGTTAAGAGAATCTGTATGGAACCCAAAATATCTGTCTGTATTATTGCAAAAAATGAAGAAAAAATGCTGGGCGACTGCCTCGATTCAGTTCGTCCTATTGCTTATGAAATTATTGTTGTCGATACTGGGTCTGTCGATGATACTGTAAAAATTGCTCTTTCAAAAGGTGCTAAAGTTATTCGTTCGCAGTGGCAAAATGATTTTTCTTTCTCTCGTAATATTTCTCTCAAAGAAGCTACGGGTGATTTTATCTTGGTGATTGATGCAGACGAGCGTCTTCAAAATCCCCAAACACTTCTCGATACTGTTCGCAATGCAGAACCAACCGATGGAGGTTGGCTTGTGCAATTGCTTTCAACTGTCGATGTCAGGTCCAACATTATTCAATCTCATATTTCTTACGTGCTTCGTCTTTTCCGTAATAATCCAAACTTTTTTTTCGAAGGTGTTATCCACGAACAAGTTCTCTATTCGATTTTAAAACAAAATTATAAAGTTAAAAATTGCTCTGTCCAGCTTCTTCATCTTGGCTATGATTTAGACCCGGAAAAGCTTAGATTAAAGCAGCTTCGAAATCTCGAACTTCTCAATATTGCACTTGCGAAAGAACCCAACAACCCATATAACCTTACCCAACGTGCCCACACTTACGTTGCTCTTGGCAGAAAGGAAGAAGCACATCAGGATTATTTGCGTGCCTTAGAGATTGTCCCAAAAACAAACAAACTTAGAATTCGTATCTTGGGCAATGGAGCGATGAATGCCTACAAAATGGGCAATAAAGAGCTTTCTTTCCGCTGGGCTTTAGAATCTTATGAAACTGTTCCTAACCAATCATTAGCTAATTTTATTCTTGCTGAATTATATTTCGAAAAACAGCAATACCGACAGGCACTTACGCACTATTTGAAAATGCGCGAAGTCCATCAACAACAAGAAAAGGATTTCTTTGCTATTCTTGCTGGTGATTACTTTATTCCGCTCGACCATCTTGCCTATAAGATTGGCAGATGCTATTTCTTGATGAATGATTACCAAAACGCAAGCGAAGAATATGACCTTGCTTTCAAGCTTAATCCAAAAAATGAACTCGGACTTATCGGCTTAGCTAATATCGCTTTTGTGCTGGGTAAATACGACCAATCCAGGCAACTCCTCGAATTTGCTCTTAAAATCAATCCAAATCAAACAGCTATTTATGATTTTCTGAATAAAGTTGAAAATGCAATTAAAAGCGAAATACAATCAGATTTTTCGAAAAATACAACCATTCCAACCGAGAACCAGTCTGTTGCAAGCGCAGTGCAGCCACCACCTGCTCCGTCTCTTTTTGAAAGTGTGAATAATTTTGGCAGGCAAGCCACTTTGTCCGTTTGTATGATTGTAAAAAATGAAGAAGATATGCTGGCTGCTTGTCTCGATAGCGTCAAAGATGTTGCAGATGAAATTATCATTACCGATACAGGTTCCACCGATAGGACTATCGAGATAGCCCGAAGCTATGGTGCAAAATTGTTCCAGATGGAATGGAAAGACGATTTTTCTGCTGCACGAAATAATTCACTTATGAATTGCTCTTGCGATTGGGTGCTTTATATCGATGCAGACGAACGCCTTACCCCTGAAAGTCAAAAAAACATCAAACGCTACATCAGTCAGGCTTTGCCTGATATCGGTGCTTTTATTTGCACAATTGAAAGCGACCACAATTACCTTGACGGTAATTCCGAAGTTCACCGTGGTGGCTATCCTCGATTATTCCGTAATTTGGGATATCCAAAAGTAAAATTTGTTGGTCGGGTTCACGAACAAATTTCGCCATCATTGATTGAGGCAGGCTACACTTTCGCTATCTCTGATTTGAAAATTATGCATCTTGGGTATAACGTCTCTCGCGAGGAAATGGAAGAAAAAGTTCGTCGCAACTACAGAATGCTGATTGCTCACGTGCAGGAAGAACCTCTGAATGGCTATGCGTGGTTTCAGCTTGGGCAGACTCTTTCACAAATGCAGCTGTTTCGTGAGGCAGAAGAAGCAATCCGCTTCTCAATTAAATGTGGTGATTTATCAAAAACTATTTATTCCTCAGCGGCAGCAGCACTCTCTCAGATAAGTGGTCGCCGTGGCGATTTCAATGAAGCACTTCGCTGGGCGGATGCAGCTCTGGAAAAATCACCAAATCAGATTTACGGTATTACCTTAAAAGCGTTTGCTCTACTTAATCTAAATCGTGCCGCCGAAGCAATCCCTTACTTTGAACAAGCTCTTCAAATGCTCAAACAATCTGAAAAATACTTTACTTTTGGCAGCCCTGCTTTCGATATTGATATTTCAGAAGATGTGCTTCTGAAAGGGCTTGCTTCTGCTAAGCAAAAAATTAATTACAGGGAAAATTAATTCGTTCACAATAATTCTTTGAATAAAAAAAGCTGTCTCAAATCTATGAGACAGCCTTTTTATTTCCGGAATATTCTGAACAACTATTTTATGTAGCTCATTCCTACTTCTAATGCTTTAATATTCAGCGGTATTAATTTCTGATAACGCTCAAATACTTTCTCTAATGCTTTGTGTATGTTTTCGACAGCAACGCAATTTGTTTTCTTCAAAAAAGCACCGAGCATAACCATATTCAATACTTTTGTATTTTGTAGTTTGATGGCTTCTTCACTTCCTTGCACAGGAATGATGTTAATATCAGTCCGTGTTGGTGGATTAAGTATATTCGCACTATCGTAAATCAAATTGCCACCTTTCTTCACTCTCGACTCAAATTTATCAACTGATGGCTGATTGAGTGCAACTACTGTATCATACATTGAAATAATTGGCGAACTTATCGCTGAATCAGATACAATTGTAATACAGTTTGCTGTTCCACCACGCATTTCAGGACCATACGATGGCATCCAGCATACCTCTTTTCCTTCAATCATTCCGGCATAAGCAAGGATTTGTCCCATTGAAAGAACACCTTGTCCACCGAACCCCGCAAATAATGCTTCTTGTGTCATACTACTTCACCTCCGGGACTTTAATGTCGCCTAATTTATAGAATGCTAACATTTTATCTTCTATGTATTGGTTTGCTTGTGCTGGTGTCATTCTCCAGTTTGATGGGCAGTTCGAAACTATTTCCACCAAACACAAACCTAATTCTTTCTTCTGATATTCTAACGCCTGACGCAATGCTTTCTTTGCCTTACGCACATTTGCTGGCTTGTGAACTGATTGGCGTGTAATGTAAGCAACGCCCGGAAGCGGAGCAAGCAATTCGGAAATCTTCAATGGATAACCTTGTGTCTTAACATCACGTCCGTGAGGGCTTGTTGTTGATACCATACCTTCCAACGTAGTTGGTGCCATCTGCCCGCTTGTCATTCCATAAATACCGTTATTGATGAAAATAATTAAAATATTTTCACCGCGATTAGCTGCATGAATTGTTTCGCCTGTGCCTATTGCAGCTAAGTCTCCATCACCTTGATATGAGAAAACATACTTATCCGGTTGCACACGCTTAATTCCGGTTGCAACTGCACAAGCACGCCCGTGGGCTGCTTGCTGCATATCTACTCCCATATAATGATATGCAAAAACAGAACAACCAACCGGTGCTACACCAATTGTTTCATTTTCAATGCCCATTTCTTCTACTACTTCCATAAAAATCTTGTGCACTGTACTGTGTCCACAGCCAGGACAATAGTGAAATGGCTCTGGAAGCAAAGTAGAAGGCTTGCGATATACTAAATTTTCATCTGTGCAAATCTCTGGGCGGAATTTTGCTGTTTCTATATTATTGCTCATTATGCTTCTCCTTTAATAAACAATTTTTCGAAATTCTCTACTATTTCTTCCGGAGAAGGTATCATTCCTCCCATTCTTCCGTAATATTCTACACGAGTTTTCCCACATACTGATAATTTTACGTCTTCTACCATCTGTCCTGCATTCATTTCTACATCTAAAATCCCTTTAATTTTTCCAGCTACCGATTCATAAGCTTTCTTCGGGAATGGGAATAATGTAATTGGGCGAATTAATCCGACCTTGTATCCTTTCTCTCTCAAAATATCCATTGCCTTACGGCAAATTCTTGCTCCAAGACCATAACCCGTCAAAATATATTCTGCATCTTCTAAATTGAATGCTTCGTAACGAACTTCAGCATCCTCAATTTGCTTATATTTTGCTTGAAGATGTTTGTTTATCTCTTCCATTTTTTCAGGCTGTATATGAAGCGATGTAATATAGCGACGCTCCTTATCTTTTGGTTTGCCTGTTGTTGCCCAATCCGGAAACTCTGTCTTACGAGGCATTTGGTCAAATATCTCAACCTTTTCCATCATCTGACCAATCGCTCCGTCGGCAAGTATCATCACCGGATTGCGATATTTCTCTGCCAAATCAAACGATAATCTTACAAAATCAACCATTTCCTGTACTGACGATGGTGCAAGCACAATTAATCTATAATCACCGTGCCCACCACCTTTTACTGCCTGAAAATAATCAGCTTGTGATGGTTGAATTGTGCCAAGCCCCGGTCCCCCACGTACAACATTTGCTAATACACAAGGTAATTCCGCACTCGCAATATAAGAAAGACCCTCCTGCATCAAACTAATACCCGGACTGGATGAGGTTGTCATTACACGACGACCGCAAGCAGCAGCACCGTAAATCATATTGATAGCTGCTACTTCGCTCTCTGCCTGCAATACAACCATTCCTGTTCTTTGTGTTGCATCTTTAGATAAATATTCCAATACTTCCGATTGTGGGGTGATTGGATAACCAAAATAAGCATCGCAGCCCGCTCTTATCATCGCTTCTGCTAATGCTTCATTGCCTTTCATTAATTTTATTTCGCCCATTTTAACTCCTTTTTACCTCCAAATTATTCATTAGGCGGATTTTTCAATTTTTCTATATACTGTTATTACTGCATCAGGACAAATTATCGCACAACTTGCGCAGCCTGTGCAGTTACTATTTACTGTTACTATGTATTGATAGCCCTTCTTGTTGATTTTGTTCGTCAGCGACAAAACCTCCTCCGGGCAAGCTTCAATGCAAAGCGAACATCCTTTGCATTTCTCAATGTCGATGATAATCTCACCAAGTGCTTTTGCCATTTCTTTTATCCTTTTTTGTTAGAAATAACGCCATTGTTTTTTAAAACAATGTTTTATAAGTTACGAAATTTACAAAAAAGTGTTTGAGTTTCAAAATTTTTGAATCAAAAAAATTACTATTTTTCAAATACTTACATAAAATCTTTATTTAGGCTGGACTAAACGGGAAGTTTTTATCGATAATTAATTGTTTCTCTGTATATTCTCTCATACATCGGAACTATTTTTTCTGCTTCGTATTCTCTTTTAGCAAATTCAACTGCTTTTTCCGAAAATATCTTCCATTTGTTCTTGTTTCTAATCAATTCTATGGCATATCTCGCCATCCGCGAAACATCTCCGATCTCTGCTATATATCCATTTTCGTTGTGTTTGACAACCTCAGGTATTCCTCCCACGCTCGATGCAACAACCGGCACTCCGCAAGCCATCGCTTCGAGTGCCGACAGACCAAAACTTTCCGACTGACTTGGCAATAGAAACACATCTGCACACGATAGCAACTCTATGATTGCATTTTGCTTTCCCAAAAATTTAACATTATTGTGCAATCCTAACTCATATGCTAATTTTTCAGTTTCACTCTTTTCGGGTCCATCACCAATTAATATCAATTTTGCGGCTATTCCTTGTTCGAGTATCTCTTTTAGTACCCTTATTGTGTCCGGCACCCGTTTGACTGGTCGGAAATTTGATATATGCATAAGAATTGCTTCTCCATTAGGTGCAAATGTCTTTTTCAGGTTACAACTTTCAATTCTTTTGTATATTTTTGTATCAATAAAATTTGGGATATGGTGGATTTCATTTTCTATTTGGAATTGCTGAATGGTTTTATCTTTTAAATATCGCGAAACAGCTGTAACTGCATCTGATTGCTCTATTGAATATTTGACTATTGGCGAAAATGCCGGTTCAAGCCCTATCAGTGTAATATCCGTACCGTGCAATGTCGTTACTAATTTTACATTGCTCTTTGTTGCTATTTGCTTACTCAATATTCCACTAACTGCGTGCGGTATAGCGTAATGAACGTGAATTATATCGAGTTTTTCATACTTAAGCACATCAAGTATTTTTCCAGTCAATGCCAATGTGTAAAGATGAAATTCAAACAGTGGGTAATGTGGTATCTCAACCTCGTGAAAAAAAATGTTTTCCCTGAATCTATCCAGTCGAATTGGATTCGCATAGCTGATAAAATGCACTTCCCAGCCGCGTTCTGCAAGAGCTTCCCCAAGCTCTGTTGCTACTATTCCGCTTCCGCCATATGTGGGATAACAAACCATTCCTATTTTCATAATTTTACCCGTTTGTAATATGAGCAAAGAATTCTACTATACAATTGCAAAACCATTTCGGGCTGAACAAAAAATTAAAGGCTCGAAATTCATCGCTTCAGTTGCAAGCGTTTCAAGCCGCGACGAAGCACTCCTTTTTTTAGAGCAAATCCGTAGTGAATATTTCGATGCCACACATAACTGCTTCGCATATCGATTGGGTGCCGATGGACTGGATATTCGTTTCGGCGACGATGGCGAACCAAATGGCTCCGCTGGCAAACCAATCTTGTTCTCTATCAAAAAATTTGATTTTAGCGACATTATCGTTGTTGTTACTCGTTATTTCGGTGGCACAAAACTCGGTATCGGTGGTCTTTCTCGTGCTTATTCTTCAACTACTGAACTTGCACTCTCCCAGTGTGAGAAAAAAATCATTCATATTACTACTGCCATCAGAGTGCTTTGCTCCTATGAAGACGTCTCCACTATAAAAAAATTGATTAACGAATTTGCAGTTTCTGCCACTGAAGACTACAAAGATTCAGTCGAGTTTATTGTTCACATCCACCAGTCCAAAATAGACGAATTCGAACGAAAAGTCATCTCATCGACAAACGGACGTTCAGGCGTTTTTCCGGTGTAATATCCAGTTTCTCTATCATAAATAACAAAGAGGCTGTGCTTCTCACTGCACAGCCTCTTCCACAATTTAGCAAAATCAATAATCTTATTCTTTTATTCCGAAATATTTGTTCCAGATTTCCAATTGTTTAGTTGTTAGTATTGATTTTACATTTTCAAGGAATGCATCGTGGCAATCTTTCAAGCCCTGACGAGCTATTGCAATGTCTTCGTTAGTTTCCATTGCAGTGCGTGTTTCTTCACGTAACTGTTTTAGTGCTTGCATTGCCTGTTCTCTCGTAATTTCGCCAGCTTTAAGTTGCTCCATAATTTGGCGGCGTTGAGCATTTGCATTCTCAATTATTGCACGTTGAGCTTCACGAAGCATTTGACGATATTCTTTAATACAATCTTCAAGTTCTCGTGCGAAAATCTTTACTTGTTCTCTTTGTACAGAGTCAAGTTCCAGCATACGTAAAAGAACACCAATCCTGAATTGTCCGTTATTTGGTTCTGGCTTTGGAGGCATTTCGCCGTTTGGTCCTTTATCTTTGCCATCAGACGGTGGCATAAGCATCTTATCATATACGTTCTGAAGTGTGAAATCTGTTGTTAAGCTTGCTTCAGAAAGTTCACCTACCATTGCATCAGGAGAAACAAGCACCATTGAATAATCCATACCATTGTCCACTGGCTCAACTGGATTATCTTTTTGGCATGCTGCTATTCCAAGCATAGCTGCTAAAATTGCTACAACATAAATGTTGCGGAATAATTTGTTTTTCATAGTAACCTCAAAATAATGTTGAACGGAATTCTAACCTTTTGACTAAATTACACTCAATTGGTTTAACCGTTTCAAAAAAATTAAAAAAAATTTGATTATTGATTTTTATATCTTAAATACTTAATTTTGTGTAGTGATAAAGCCAATTTAGCTCAGTGGTAGAGCAGCTCACTCGTAATGAGCAGGTCAGGGGTTCAAGTCCCCTAATTGGCTCAAAAAAAAAGCAGGCTAACCTTAGCCTGCTTTTTTATCAAAATTAAGTATTTTATAGATACGCACACCAGAAATACGTCAAATACGAGAAGAATTGATAATTAATCTGATATATTCCTATTGGAATAGCGGCGAAAACTAATATTACTATTATCCCGATTCCATAAACTAATACAGATGGTTTATCGAAAACAACCGCAGTTGCTTTCAATATTCTTGCAATAACCCATAACTTAATTATTAAAAACAGTATAACTGCTATTATCGCAACCGTATTATTTATTTCAAGTAAACGAATGAGCGGAATTGCAAACGGAAGCAATGCAACAAACGGAGCACTTGCCCAAACCGATATTATCAAACAATCAGAAAAATATATCCTTGCTCGCGAAAAGAAAGCAAATATTTTTATTACTATCGAGATTACAAATAATACAATAAAACTAATCAATGCAACAATAAATAGCGAAACTTCGGGCATCCAGATCATCTTGTATATTATTTCTTGCCAAAAACTTGATGGGCAAGCAAGCATTACCATAAATTGTATAATATCATAATTTCTATAATAAAATAGAAGTGATGTTACAAACATTCCTATCGTAAACGATACAATTAGAGCAAGTATTACAGTTTGAAATGATGGAATAATCCTTTGGTCTCGTATATCCGAATAAAAATTATATGGTCTCAGTATTGCACGAGTGAGATATTCCCGAAAACGCCGGAAACGATTAATAAAAAATAACAATACAACTAACAATATAAAACCAAATATTATGAAACTGACCAAAGTTTCACCCGAATAACTTCCCGCATTTATCAATGGTTCTTTTTCGTCATTGAATAAAGCTTGCAACATTGAATATGAAAAACGTGGCTTATTTGTTACGTCCGTAATTCCTGTTGTCAAAATTGATGAATGATAATTGTCTGTTCCTAAATATGGATGATTAAGCTCGTAATCGTTGAATGAATTAATTACAACACCAAATGAACCGTTCTGAAAAGATAAGTTATACAGACTTTTAATATAAAAAGCTTGATGTTCATTTGAATATGGGTCAGAATATCCGTTGTGGTTGTGCTCATTGACTGGAACACCAAAGCACGTTATAAAAGGTTTGTTGTTACTTCTTTGAATAATATCTCTCAAAATACGAGATTGGCTCAAAATTGAATTTTCTTTCTTTAGATTGATTCCAATGAAATCAAAATTGTCCGAATTGACAATCTTTTCATCAGAATTAATAAACTTATAATATAAATAATTCCCATTCGAAGTGACAATAGATTTTATATTGGAAGCGAATTCATTCGGGAAACTTGCCTCGCAAATCCCATCAGAGAAGCCGAATGCAAAAGTTGAAGCGTAATTCTGCTTGAAGTATGTAAGTAATTTGCTTTGATTTTTGATATATACTTTAAATTCGTCGCGTTCCAATAGTTTGTTCGGTATCGCATATACTGGCAAATCAAGTAGCATCAGCAATCCGTATTTATCACATAAATACGCAAAATACGGATGAGGTGGATTAAATTTGAAACGTATCGCATTAGCTCCAAGCGTCTTTATCATTCTTATGTTTTCTTCCATTCTCCATAGTGATAAACTTTGCCCCGATGAGATATGATAATCAATATAACTTACAGCTTTCAGTGGAATATGATTGCCATTGAGAATAAAATTTGACTTATCATTTCTTGTTACAGCTATATCGCGAAGCCCGAAATTTGTTGCAAAATTGTCCACTGTTCTTCCCAATTGAACAAGATTTGCCTGAATTTGGTACAAATTTGGATTTGAAGGTGACCATAAAGATGGTGCTGTAATATTAAATTTCACATCTACATCAATTGTTCTTTCCGCCTCAATCGAAATCTGTCGTGGCTCTCCGATGGCAATTGTCTCGCCAGTCCCAGTTTTTACAATCTTTGTTTCGAGCAGAAAATTTGCCTTATTTTTCGATTCCAAATATTCGCCTGAACTACTCTGCAATTTTGAAATTAATTCGAAATTAGCAGAAGAAACAGAAATAGTTGCGTTTATATTTGCTTGCGAATAATTATGCGACAGAGAGTAATTTGTATTAATGTCACTTATCCAAACTGGTGGGTTACCAATTAAAAAAGCTTCACGCACCAATCCGTTGTATCGCTTCCTTGCATAAATATAATGCTCAAAAACAGTTTTAATTATATCATTTGGAACTAAAAAAGTAATTCTTATCTCGTTTTCTCCTGCTTCCAAAGCCTTCGGTGGAATTTTAACCCATATCGGAGCCATCGAGCTGATAAAGCGTCCCAGAAATTGCCCATTTATCGAAATTTCTGCTTGATGATTAAATCCTAAAAAAAACAATTGCCAACTTAGTGATTCTTGCTGAGATTTTTCAATACGTACTTTCCTCACTAATGTGATTTTTTCTAAAATAACATCTGAATAAGGTATATGGACATTTTCCCAGTTTATACCATCTGCAGATTTTTCCCATTGACCGTTCAAGGGGATTATGTATCGCGTGTCTGAATTTAGTATTGTTTTTATTTCACTTTGGGATAAATTTTTTGCATTTATTGAAGTATTTATAAATATTAGAGATAGGAGAATAATAAAAAATTGAATGTTTCTATACATATAAACACCGAAGTATTTAAAAATACACAAAAATAAAAAATAAAAATAATCAAAAACGGAGTGAAAAAAAAGTATAAATATAAACCAAATCGATTGCCACCTGTCTCAACCAACAAAAAAGAAAGAGGTTGCCTCTTCTGGGGCAACCTCTTTTGAATATTATATACTACAAATTACTTTAATTTTGGCATATCTCTGAGAACATCAGCGATTTTTGGAGCAGAAATTTCTGTTAATTCGTAGTAAACACGTGTGTTTGGCTTGTTAATTTTAATGAAGCGTGCAAGATTAATCGGAGTACCGATAACAACAGAGTCGCACTCAACATTGTTAATCGTAGCTTCAAGATCAGCCATTTGTTGTTTGCCATATCCCATTGCCGGAAGCAATACACCGATTTCTGGATAAATTTCAAATGTTTCTGCAATTTTTCCAACAACATAAGGACGAGGATCAACAAAATCAGCAGCACCATAGCGACGAGCTGCTACCATTCCTGCTCCGTGATCCATTTCGCCGTGTGTTAATGTTGGACCATCTTCAACTACCAATACATTCTTGCCTTTGATAACTTCTGGCTTTTCAACCATAATTGATGATGCTGCAAGAATAATATGTGCTTTCGGATTATATTCGCGAACATTATCTAATACTTCTTCAATATCTTCCGGATATGCAGAATCAACTTTGTTTACTACGATTACATCAGCCATACGAAGGTTTACTTCACCGGGATAGTAGCTGATTTCGTGACCAGGACGTAATGGATCTACTACTACGATATTTAAATCTGGCTGATAGAATGGCATATCATTGTTACCACCGTCCCAAACTATTACGTCAGCTTCTTTTTCTGCTTCACGTAAAATTGCTTCATAATCTACACCAGCATAAATTACCGAACCCATTGCGATATGTGGTTCGTATTCTTCCATTTCTTCGATTGTGCAGTTGTGCTTGTCTAAATCTTCAATCGAAGCAAAGCGCTGAACTTTCTGAGCTTCCAAATCACCATAAGGCATTGGATGGCGAACAGATACTACTTTTTTGCCCATTGCTATCAATTGGCGAACTACTTCTCTTGTTGTCTGGCTCTTTCCACAGCCAGTGCGAACTGCACAAATCGAAATAACTGGTTTTGTTGATTTAATCATTGTTGGATATGAACCCATCATTGAGAATTTTGCACCAGCTGCCATTACGCGTGAACCAATGTGCATTACTTTATCATAAGGAAGGTCGCTGTATGATAATACGCATTCATCTACATTATATTCTTTGATTAATTTTTCTAAGTCTGCTTCATCAAAAATTGGAATTCCATTTGGATAAAGTTTGCCTGCTAATGATGCAGGATATTTACGACCATCAATATCCGGAATTTGAGCTGCTGTAAAAGCAACTACTTCATACATTTCATTGTCGCGATACATCGTGTTGAAATTGTGAAAATCACGACCTGCAGCACCAATGATAATTACACGTTGTTTTTTCATAAAATCTCCTGATTAATTGTAAAATTATTTAAAAAAATTATCCTAAATTTTCATTTAATACTTTTTCAATTGTCGAAACAGCCCAATCAATTTCCTCTTTTGTAATTACAAGAGGTGGAGCTATTCTGATAATAGTTTCGTGTGTATCTTTGCAGAGCATTCCTTCTTCCATCAATCTTACGCAATATGGACGTGCCTTTGTGTTCAACACAAGACCTATCCACAAGCCACGACCGCGAACCATATTGATTTTTGGGTTGTTTATTGCGCGAAGCTTATTGATAAAGTATTCGCCCATTTCTGCAGAACGCTCAATCATTTTTTCTTCTATCAATACATCTAATGCACGAATCGCTACCGCTGCTGCAAGTGGATTGCCCCCAAAAGTCGAACCGTGTTGTCCCGGCTTTATTACAAGCATAATATGTTTATCAGCCAAAACTCCCGATACTGGATAGAATCCGCCAGAAAGTGCTTTGCCTACAATTACTATATCCGGGCGAACACCTTCATAATAATGTGCAAATAGCTTTCCTGCACGACCAAGTCCAGCTTGAATTTCGTCGCAAATAAACAAAATATTGTTTTCACGGCAAATCTGTTCTACTGCTTTCAAATATCCTTCTGGTGGAATTACAACTCCGCCTTCGCCTTGAATTGGCTCGATAAGTATTCCAACTGTATTCTTTGAAATCTTGGACTTCAAATCCTCAATATTACCATATTCATGCATTGGGAAAGCTTCTTTGCAATACGGACCGTATCCATAAAATGAATCCGGGTCGTCAGAAAATCCTACAATTGTCGTTGTTCTTCCATGGAAATTTCCGGTTGCTACAATAATTTCAGCTTTGTCTTTTTCGACGCCTTTCACGTCATATCCCCAACGACGTGCAAGTTTAATCGCTGTTTCTACTGCTTCAGCACCTGAATTCATCGGCAAAAACATATCATAGCCAGTCAGCTCATGCATTTTCTTATAGAGCATAGGCAATTTGTCGTTACGGAATGCACGACTTGTGAGTGTTACTTTGTTTACTTGCTCCAGAAAAGCTTCTTTAATTTTTGGATGGCAATGTCCTTGATTAACTGCTGAATAAGCAGCAAGGCAATCCAAATACTTTTTCCCTTCCACATCGTACACAAAGCAACCTTCGGCTCTTTCTACAACTACATCTAACGGATGATAATTGTGAGCTCCATATTCATTCTCAATAGCAATGTAATCTTGTGTTTTCAATGTAATTCTCCAATTAATTAATAAAATGTATTAATTTATAAGTTGTTTATTTCAATTTTTTGAGGTAAAAAAATCAAATAGGAGCATCTGTTGAATAGTGTTTGAATCGCAAAATCTTTCCTGCCCGTGATGCAGGAACTGCAAATGGGCTTTTGCTTGTTTTGCCATTCAAATAAGAATAGTTGGTTATATGTAAATCGATTTTATACATATACTTTTTCAAAAGTATATGCAAATATACAAAAATATAATCACATAAAAAATATGTTTCTACTATGAAAAAAAGATTAATAATTATTTAATTTTGAAAGCAATTCGTTCATTTTACAAGGATAATTCGTTCCTATTGCATTTACTTCCGACTTTATCGCAAGTTCAAAATCTTCCTCGCTATCTGTATTGTATACTCCCCAAATAATTCTGCTCTTGCTTATATCTTCTCTGATTTTGTCATTTATTTCATCCACCGAGCAAATGTATGCATCTATTGCGAAGTTTGCTTGTATCTCCGAGGGCAAAATGTTGTCCCCGGGAATTTTTATCGCCGCTATATGTGCAGATGGATATTCCTGCTTGATTGTTTTCAAAATATTGTAATCAAAAGAAGCTAAAACAGATGAGGCTATAAAATTGTGCTTCTCTAATGTTTTCAGAATTATTTTTGCCGTTTTTAACGTTTCAAGGTTAGGCTTAATTTCTAAGCCTAAAAAGCCTCGGCCCTTTATCAATTCAATTAATTCATCTAATAGCGGTATTTTTTCATTTTCATACTCTTTTTTGAACCAAATACCAGCTGAAAGATTTCTTAGTTCATTATAAGTATATTCTGCTATCAGACCAGTTCCCGAGACTGTTCGTCCCAACTCGTCATCGTGAAATACAATAGGAATATTATCCTTTGTAATTTGAACGTCAGCTTCTACGACCTTCGCACCACAAGCTATTGCCTGACGAAAGGCTTCTAATGTATTTTCAGGAGCGTTCCCCGATGCTCCACGATGGGCTGCTATAAATCTATTGTTCTTCTCAACAAACTCTTTTAGTGTCATATCCTCTATTTATCCAATATGCAATTATCAAAAAATTAATTTACGAATTTTCTGTTTAAAATATTAATTCGAACTCTGCAAAATAAATTTTCCGTTAAGCCATTTGTCTGGTTCATACTCGTATCTGATAAAATAATAGCCATTTGGAAAACTTGTTAAATCAACCGTAATCAATCTATTGCTTGTGTTTTCAATGCGATATATTATTTTTCCTGTAATGTCTGCAATAAATAGTTCCTTAATATCTTGCCTGAGTTCTATATTCAATACTCCGTTGCACGGATTCGGATAATATTTCCATTTAACTTCAAAATCATCACTGATTGTATTCTTTTCATCAGATGGCATAACCGAGTTTATTACTTCATTGTTTGGATTAGCAACAATTAATGTGTCGCCGGTCAGAGCTGTCTTTACTATGCAAGGTGGCAGATAACTGAACTGATATATAGTTCGCAAAATTAACGAGTTCAGTAGTTGCACTGAGTAATTATCGGTTGTCGGCTCTAAGTGTTTTCCGCCAATACCGCTGTCATCAGTTAAAAATAAATATGTTCCATTGGTAAGTAGTGCAAATGCTCTCATTAAATATTCTGTGCTTTTGTCTATTCCGCTGCAGGTTAGTGGAACAATGCGTATTCCTTTTGCCGAAGCGAGTTTTACATACTTTTGAAGCCGTTTGATAACCTGAGGCTCGGAGTGGGGTGGAGCATCGAGCACAAGAAACAAAATTCTTGATGTTGCGTTCTCGCTCCAACTCAGATTTGTAATCGCTTCTTCCAGTGCATAATCTACTGCTTCCGGAAAATCTCCTCCTCCAATGGCTTCATTTGTTTTGATAAAATCTGCCAACTTAGTAATATCTTCCGTGAAATCAACAGACTTTACTAAATATTCATCTCCGAAATCACGATAGAATGACGACGAAATGCGTATCGATAGCTCCGGTATAGTGTCCTTTACTCGCTCAATTATGTCTGTCAGTTCCGCTTTCAAATATTCAATCTCATCTCCCATCGAACCAGTTGCATCAACCACAAAAGCAATATCAAGACTTCTGTTGTAATCGCAATTCTCATCGAGTTCAACAAAGTTTATTCCTTCATAAAATTTCTTTGGCTTTTCAATAAAATAACTGCGGTTTTTATAGTTTATTTCAACATTTAATTTTTTTTGATTTTCAAAATTATTAAACGAGTTTGCCCAGAGTTCTGCTTTGCCTGTATTATCTGTTCTTGATTGCCACAACACTTTCTCGCCGTCTTTGAGAGCAACTAAGGCATCTACTATCGGACTGTTAGTCGAAGTTTTTATCTGAACAGTAAACCTGTCAATCGGACTAAAACTCCAATTTTTTCTATATTCATACAAATCGCTTTCTGAAATATCATTCCACATTTTCCATTTTTTAAAGTCATTTATATCGCCAGCGGTTAGTTTCTTCGATGAAATATTATCCTGAGTAATGGAAGATGCAAATTCCGCCAAATCCATCGTTGCTTTTGGTTTCGCATAATCTGCTCCATCTTTTCTCGCTGCCAGTGCTCCGGTTCTGCCTTCGTACACTGCTGTTGTTCTGTAATATCCCTTTCCTCCGCTACTAACCTTGTATTCCTTGCTTAGTGTGATCAGATAATTTTCATTGTTGAATGCAAATACAGTGATTTCCTTTGTTCCGTATGATTTACTTTTGATTATGAGTGTTCCTGTGCTGTCGCTTGTTTCAAACGAGAAATATCCTTTTGCGTTTGTTTCACTTTTGATTGTTTGGTTAGAGCCTTTAAATTCGATTTTGGCTTTCGCTATTGGCTTATGATGGTCATTTATTACTCTTCCTTTGACATTATAACCTGCAAATAATGAACCAAAAGAGAGCAAAAATACAACCACGAAAATTCCGATATGTTTTTTCATATCTATTTCCTCTAATTGTTAAATTAATAACGTAGCATATTAATTATTAGTTACATAGAAAATTAATAATTTCTAAAACTTCTTTTTCATTCTTGTTAATTGATTATTATATTTGCTAAACAATAAATTGTATAGTTATATGATTTCATTAATTTCTGGAAAAATTTTAGAAAAGAAACCAACTTCCGTAATAATTGATTGCAACGGTATTGGCTATCTGTTGCTTGTCTCTGTTATTACATCTTCAAAACTTCCGGAGGTAGGGGATAGCGTCCGGCTTCTTACTGTATTAATCCCACGCGAAGACCAAATATTACTTTTTGGTTTCATAGATGAGAACGAAAGAGAACTATTCAAATCATTAATTAGCATTTCGGGCATTGGCCCGAAAACTGCTATCGGAATTTTATCTGCTGCAAGTCCTGCTGAATTAGCAAATTATATTCAAACTGAAAATATTCGCGCACTTCAAAAGTTGCCCGGTATTGGAAAAAAGTCTGCCGAGCGTCTTCTGATTGAACTAAAAGATAAAATTTCTAAGTTATCCATTACCGGCGAAGACTTGCTTGGCGAAAATGCTTTGCTCAAAAGCGAAACTGTCGCTGCTTTGTGTGCGTTAGGGTATAATCGTTCAGTTGCCGAAAAAGCTGTTAAAAAAGTCTATGATGAAAATGCCGGAAAAATTAACAACATTGAAACTTTGATTAAGCTTTCTCTTCAATTTGCGATGGAAATCAAATGATTCTGGTAATGCCACTGATAAAACTTGCCGAGGGTGTTGGGGCAATCAAAATTCAATGTTTGCCCGAATTCGATGAATATTTCTGTCGTATTTCCGAGGATCCACTGCTACTTGTTAAATTATGGCGAAAAGAAAATGCTAAGTGTGTTCATATTGTTGATACAGATTCTTTCGAACGAAACAATAATTATCTGAATTCCACTGCTGCCGTTTATATTGCTGAGTCGGTTGATATACCTATCGAATTTTCTTCTGAATTTTCCGATATTGAAGTATGCAGAGCGCTTCTAAATTCAGGTATTTACAGAATTGTGCTCAACGAGCTTACAATTGTCGATCCAATTAATGTACGTAAGTTGGTAGAAGAATTTACCCCGTCTCGCGTAGCTTTTCTCTGTCGACTAGTTCAGGGAATGGTCTATTTCCCTGTTTCAAACTTATATTACAATATCTCTGACTATTTAAAACTTATCAAGAGCTTCGGCGGCGACAGAATTATTTTTCACGATGAAACCTCTTTGTCAAAAAACGAAGATTATAGCTTCAATTTAATCGAACAAATTGGTAAAACCTTTGGAATTAAAATCACATTATACGAAGGTATTAGTAGTTCAAAATCATTAATTGAGTTAAAAAAACTAAACACCCAATACATTGATTCGACAATTCTTGGAATACCACTTTACCAAAACATTTTCCCTTGCCAGAATATTTGGCGGGAAGCCGAATCTCAAAAAATATCACTATTTTTAGAAGATTAACTACTGCTTTGTCCAAATCCGGGTGTTTAAATTAAGTTCCTCAACAATTGAAACTGTATCGTTTATTAATGAGAAAAATTCTTCTGTTTTCTTGTAATCATTGTTGGAACGAAAAACTGACGGTTCAAACAGTTTCTTCTTAAATGGCAAAGCTATATAAAGGCAACTATCTACAAGAGAAATAAAAAGATATTGAAATTTACCTTGTTTCAGTTTTAATATCCGCTCCATCATACTCGACGAAAGCAAATATCTCGCTTCAATTTGGTCTGAACCATATACTACAAATTCACGTTCAAAATCTGGATTTTCGAGTTCAATAAGTTTCCCTCTGCTAAAGTTCATCTTCTGGAAAAATTTTCCAAGCCCGCCAAATCTTTTCTGTGCAAAATCAGGAAATATAAAGTATTTCCCATTGAAGTCTTTGTGAAAATCTGCAATAAAAAATATCCCATCGAATATCGGTTGTTTTTTTCTTTTATCCTCACCCGAATCGACTATTTTCCAGGCATGAATCTCCGAAAATTTTATCTCGGTTTTATCAATCGTTCCCGAAACCAAATCATCTCCGTAATATTTGTTTATTCTGTCTCTGAAAATATCTGATTTAATAAATTGTTCAGGTGGAATATATTCTGTCGGTGAGTAATTCAAATTCTCATTTATGAACTTTACGATTTTCTCTATTACTATTTTTTTGAAGTTATAGATAAATTCTTGTATTGTTTTAGCATTTTTCTGAAAAAGCAGAATAATTGTCGAAATTGAAAAAACTATTGAAACAATAAGCGGAATATTGTATTCTTTTTCATTAAAATAATCGCCGTAAATTAATTTATTTACAAATAGACCAACCACAACTAATAAAACAATGATACTTATATAAATAAGAATGTTTTTGAAAATTTGCTTAATAGTTTGCTGCCGCTTATGTTCAAGCATATTCAAATCGATATGCAAAGTAGTATCGAAAAAATTCTTGAACTCTTCAATAGTTTTCATCTTACTATCCTTTAACTATTGAATAAGTTTTTTACATTTACATTTTGACGTTCTGTTTCGCTTGCTTCGAAGAATGGACGAGCTTTAAAACCCAGAATCATTGCGACTAAGTTCGTTGGAAACATTTGCACTGCGTTATTATAAGAATTAACTGCAGCATTGTATGCACGGCGTGCAGCAGAAATCTGTTCCTCGACTTCATTGAGTGCCGCCTGAAGTTGAAGAAAGTTCGTGTTTGCTTTCAAATCAGGATAATTTTCCACAGCAATATTTATTGCCCCCAATGCTCGGGATATTTTGTTGTCGAGTTCCACTCTTTCGCTGTCCGATATGTTCCCGCTGATAGCCCGCGAACGAAGTTCAGTAATCTCTGTTAGCAATCCTCGCTCGTGTTCCATATATTTCTGAACCGCAGCCACCAAATTGGGAATTAAGTCGTATCGCTTCTTTAAATATGCATCAATCCCTGAAAATGCATTGTTCACAGCATTTCGCTTCGCTATCAACGAGTTGAACAATATAACGACTAACAAAAGAACTGCTATTATGACTATTAATTCTACTGACATAACACACCTGCATTTTTGAGGATAATAATTAACTTGCTTAATTTAAATAAATAAAATATAAATAGCAATAAATAAATCTTGAAAAAATTAAAAATATTTTTATTTTTGGTATATTTATTGCATTATTATTTGAAATTTTAATTAGTTATTAGACCCTATGTTGGTTGGGGGGATAAAATGAGAAAAGTTTTTATTATTTCGTTGTTGTTTGTGCTTTCGGGTTCTCTTCTGCAAAGCCAGAATTTCTTGAAGATAGTTGATTATTCCTACTCTGATTATCCGTTGATGAAACTTCGTTTCTTTGCATATTCTGCGAATGGAGAATTAATTGTAAATCCTGATAGAAATAATTATTCTCTTTCTGATAACGGTGCCGTGTTGAATTTCTCTGGTATTAACTGCAATTTAGTTGATTTAAACAATAAAAACTCTCTCGTTCTCTCCCTCGATAAAGCCCTTTCTTTAGGCGACGCCAACCAACTTTATCTTAAACTTGCAAAAAGAATTTTTGATACATTAATTTTTTTGATGAGTGCAAAAGAAAATGAAATTGCTATCACTTCTTTCGACACCCGCAGCTATTTAAATCACGATTTCTCAAACAATTATGTTTCGCTTTCACGTGCAATTTCCGCAATTCCAAGCTCCTCAAGCTCTTCAATCAATAAAGGTCTCCAATACAATTTGCTCGGTTCGCTAAATATTGCAAAACTTGGTGGTTGGAAACGTTCAATAATTATTGCTACACAAGGAGTTGCCGATTTTCAGGCTGACTACATCGCACAAATTGCTAACCGTGATAGCATCTCAATCTTCTTTGTTTACTTTGGAGCAAAAGCACCTGCTGAAATAATTGAATTATGCAAATCCACTAATGGTATTTGCTTTGATAATATTAATAATCTTGATGATATTACTCCTCTTGTTAATTCTTTGTTCTATCTTGTTAGCGGTTCAGAACCTTGTAGTATTGATTTTATCGGTAATTATGACTGTTCGGAACATCATACTATTAGGCTTACAGATATTTCAAGTGGATATTTTGATGAATTTGAATTTGGTATTATTGATAAAGATAAACCAACCATTCAATCAAATCCACCGTATCTGAGCTACTCATCTGTTCCAATTGGTCAAACTCTTACACAGGATATTACTATTACTGCTGTTAATTCTGATATCGCCATAAATTCCACAAGAACGGAAAATCCATTGTTTTCAATAGTTGCTGGGGCAATCGCTAATCCATTTGTGCTTGCAAAGAACCAGTCTCACACTATTTCGATACGATATTCACCATTAGATTCAGCAATTGTTTTTACTCGATTAATTATTGAATCAAATGCTTGTATTGGCAACGAAGTCTTCATCACCGGTGGTTTCCCGAATCGTCCTCCAAAAGAAAAAACTATTGAAATAGTAAATCCTAAATGCGGAGAAACTCTTGTTGTCGGCGATACAGTTGATATTCGTTGGAATGGTTTGCTTCCGAAAGACATTATCCAACTCGAATATTCAATTGATGATGGCAAAAATTGGCACGCTCTTGCAAAAAATATAGAAAACCTAAGCTACCGCTGGGTTGTCCCGGATATGGAAACAAATAATTTGCTTATTCGTGCTGTTCAGCTCTGGCCTAATAACGTTGGCAGAACCTTGAATTTAGAACATAGAAATTCAGTTAATTCTGCTTTCTTCAATACTATTTGCGATAGGGTGGTTACTGCTTCCGACGATTCTACTGTGGTGGTTTGGAACTCCAACAATGGTGATAAAATTGCCACTTTTAATTTTTCTGACAAAGTTAATTACGCCGTTTTTGATAAAACGGGGAATTATATTCTTGTTGCTGTAAAAGATGGATATGTTTACAAATATAATCTCTCAAATTTAAAATTGGAGGGAATGTATTATCATAATATTAATACCGAAGTGCTTAATGTTCAGGTTTGCCCGCATAATCAACGCTTTGTTTCAACTACAAAAGATGGTAGCTTTTATATTTGGAATTTAAATGGCAGCTTAATCAAAAAAATTGTCTATAACGGTGATGATTACGCTCTCTATGCTACTTTTGATGCTGCTGGTAGTATGATTATGGTGAATACTCAATCTGGGAGAACTAAGTTTTATAATATTGATGGAAATGAAATTTACTCTATTGATACTAAACTAACAGGGCAAACTATTTCTTATTCCAGAAATGGCGCTATCAACTCCAATAACACATTGATTGCTGCAGTTAATGACCCTGATAATTCTGCCGTTATCTATAATTTTAATGATAAAACCTTAAAATATAAAATTCAACACAAATCTGATGATACTACGAGAGTCTTCATCAATTATCTATCATTCTTTTATAATCCTGACGATAACACTGAATATCTGCTTTCTGCTGGAACTGATAATACTGTCCGTCGCTGGATAGCCCGCGATGGCTCAATTCCAAAAGGATTAGATGGCAAGGATACTCTTCACATTTTCCGCGAACATACTAAACCCGTAATGACAAGTGTTTTCAACTTTGATGGCTCGCGTCTCCTTACTGCCAGTTGGGATTCTACTGCCAAAATCTGGAACTTAAATCAACGTGACCTGCAAATGGATACAGTTGATTGTATGCTCTCAATTGGTAAAGCGAAAATAGAAACTATCAGCGTTGATTTTGGCGATGTATATCTCAACGACGTTTCTGTCCGAACTCAAGGCTTTATCAAGAATTTGAAGAACTTTAAATTCCAAATCAAAGAACTTAGCTTCTATGGTCCTGATTTAAGCGAATTCCAAATAATCAATAAGTTCAATACTCCTTTTATTCTGAAAGAAAATGAATTGCTGAATATTTCTATTAGGTTTGAACCTAAAACGCCGGGCGATAAAAGGATTTATGCAAAAATTGTTATTCCCGGCGATACAATTTATGCTGAAATCAAAGGTCGCGGCATCGGCTACGGTTTAACTTCTTTGGGCGATATTGTCGATTTCGGCACTCTTGATATTAATGATTATCGCGATACTACGCTTGTCGGATTTATCCGTAATATCTCCCAAAGTAATATTACAATCGATAGCATTTACTTCGCAGGTCCAACTGATAAATATTTCAAACTTCTCTCTTTCCCTGAAACTCCTTTTGTCCTCACTTCCAACCAGTCTATCGATTTGAACTTAAGGTTTATTCCATATCATTTGGGTAGAAGTAATGGAGTGATCGCTATCAAGCATAGCGGTTCCCAGGTTCCTCTGTTCATCAACTTATTTGGAAATGCAACCGGTGTTCTGTTTGATAGTCTTCAAATCGAAGTAGGTAATATTACAGGGGCAAGCGGTAAAATAGTTGAATTACCTATCAAAATCACTAACCTTTCAGAAAATAAGCTCCTCAAACTTAATAATATTAAAGCAAGCTTATCTTTCAACTCTACTATGCTCGCTCCGATTGGCACTTTTGCTGATGATGTAATAGACTTATATAATAGAACTATTACGTTTGTAATGCCATTCGATGGTCGCCTGTCTGAAAATCATTTCTCAATTAAATTTCACGTTGGAACAGGCAATGATACGGTAACCGCTCTGAAGCTGTTCAATGTATATCCACTTGAAGATATTAAAGTTAAATTTCTAACCACTGATGGCTCTTTCAAATTAACAGGTTATTGCAATCAAGGTGGTCCGCGACTTTTCGACCCGGTTTCCGGTAATTTTAGCTTAGCTCAAAATCGACCTAATCCTTTTACTGTATCGACGACAATCGATTTTGAATTGCTCGAACAAGGTTTTTCCAGCCTGAAAATTTACGACCTTACCGGGCAATTGATAAAAGTCGTTTTCGAAGAATACAGAAAACAAGGGAAATATTCAGTTATTTTGAATGCTGTCGATATTGCACCAGGTTTGTATTATTACGTATTAGAAACACCAACTCAGAAATATATCAGAAATATGAGAGTGTTAAAATAATTCACTGGGGCAACTATAATAGTTGCCCTTTTTTTTATTTAATAGCAACAGTTCTCGTGCAATTATTCATCTGTCTCCAAACTTTCATCTCATCTTGAAATATATGTAATTGAGTATATTAAATATTAAAAAAATCTATAAATAAAAAAGGCTACTCGAAAGTAGCCTTTATTTAAAAATTATTAAGTAAAATTTACATTACTTGCTTTACAATAGCTGCAAAAACTTCTGGTTTATTCGTTGCATAATAAGCCAAAACTTTGCGATTGATTACTACACCTTTTTCTTTTAGTGCGTGTATCAATCTTGAATATGTAGTGCCATTTAATCGGGCCGCTGCATTGATACGAACAATCCACAAACTGCGGTATTCGCGTTTCTTTAATTTTCTTCCCACGTATGCGTGGAGCAACCCTTTTTCAATGTGGTTCTTCGCTATTGTCCAGACATTTTTGCGACGCCCCCAGTAACCTTTGGCGAGCTTTAACATTTTTTTACGTCTGGCACGCGAAGCTACTTTGTTGACTGACCTTGGCATAATAAAAACCCTTAATAATTAAACAAACATTAACGGACTTAGGGAGAGCTTCGATACCCCATTCGTCCAAAAAAATTAAAGCGCAAGCAAACGTTTTACTCTTGGCTCATCCACTGCCGAAATTAACGTAGTCGTGCGAAGCAATCTCTTGCGTTTTGGAGATTTCTTCGTAAGAATATGGCTGTGATAAGCTCTCTTACGTTTAATCTTGCCGCTTCCTGTGATTTCAAAGCGTTTCTTTGCCGAACCGCTTGCTTTCATTTTTGGCATAATAATCACCCGTAAGCTTTGATAAAAATCGAACTACAAAATTACAATTAATTCTATTATAAAAAAAGAAAATTATTGATTTATTATTATCCGCGGCACTCGCTTCGTAATTAAAGTTGTTACTTCATACGTGATTGTTCCTGCTAATTCAGCAATTTCATAAACTGATATCTCTTCGTTTCCTTGCCTTCCGATTATCACGACTTCGTCTAATGGTTCTACTTCACTGTTCCCTATATCGAACATACATTCGTCCATACAAATTGTACCAATTTGATTGTATCTTTTTCCTTTTATCAAACACTGCATCTTGTTGCTTAGATTTCTCAGAAGTCCATCGCCATATCCAATTGGCACAACTGCAACATTTGTATCTTTTTCAGCAATATATTTGAGTGAATAACCTACAGTTTCACCTTTTTTTACCGGTTTAATTAACTGCACCCGCGATTTCAAGCTAAGAACTGGCTTCAAATCCATCTTCTCTGCAAGCTCCTCGGTGCTCATCAATCCGTGCAGCGAAATGCCCGGTCTTACAAGATTGCACGCTTTGCAGGGAATATTGACAAGTCCTGCACTATTCGATAGATGTTTGTATTTAAATTTATATCCTTTGCTTTCAATGTATTCAACAGTTCGGTTGAATATTTCCATCTGTTCCAAAGCAAATTCTAAGTCATCACTATCAGCAGTGGATAAATGCGAGCAAATCCCAATGATTTCCACATTCTCCAGTTTATCTGCATTTTCGATAAATTTTGCTGCTTCTTCTGGTGAAACTCCATCGCGATGCATCCCCGTATCTACAAACAAATGGGCATAGACAACCTTGTTCTGTGCCTTAGCTTTCTCAGAAAATAATCGGGCAATTTCGAAACTAGAAAAAGTTGTTTCTATATTGAATTCCAAATATTTCTCGATTTCATCTTCCTGAGCTGAAACAAGCACAATCATTTTCCCGCGGTCGCCCAATTGCCGCACCTCGATTGCCTCTTCGACAAACGCAAATCCGAGATATTCAACTCCTTCTTCGCGCAAAACTTTAGCATAATGCTCTATTCCGTGTCCGTAAGCATTTGATTTCACCATTGCTACTATTGATGAATTCGGCGCGAATTTTTTTATCTGGGAAATATTATGGCGAAGGTTGCTCTCGTTTAACTCCGCAACTGTATATCTCATTTATTTCCTCTTTATGCTCGTTTTATTTTATTATTTTAGATATTTCTCTAAATTTTGGATGTTTGGAAGTGTTCGTGATTTCCATTAACACCGACTCATATGTACCTGGAAAAGCACCTTCTCTCAACATCCTCTTCAAACCATACTTTTTATCAGACAGCTTCCTCGACGAGACGCAATCTGCGACAACAAACGGATTAAAGTCATTTGCTATCAAATCTCTTACCGTTTGCATAACGCAAATATGAGCCTCTATTCCTGTTATTATTACGTTTTTTCTTCTCGATTGGCGAAGAGTGTCCAATACTTCGTCGCAACCTAAACAGCTAAAAGTATCCTTTTCAATGGGTTTGTAATCATCACCAAGCACATCAATCAATCTATCCGCCGTTCTCCCAAGCCCTTTAGGATATTGCTCGGTAACGATTATCGGCACTTCTAATAGCTTTAAGCCACTAATCAATCTTTCATTATTATTTATTAATTCTTCATTTTGATATATATAAGGCAACAATTTCGATTGAATATCGATTATCAATGCGATTGAATTATCAGGTGTGAGAACCATTTTTATTCTTCTGTTTCTTTCACAAAAGTTTCTAACGCTTCGTCCACTGTATCGTAGAACTCAAACAACTCATCAATTCGTGTGATGTTCATCAAACTACGAACAAAATCTTTTACACCAGTCAAAATGACAGGTATTGAGTAATCTTTCAGTTGTCTGTGAGCGAGCAGCAATGCCCCAAGACCCGAACTATCTATTGCTTCTACCGGTGATAAATCGATTATTAATGCTTCAATATCTGGTTGTGCCACTATCAAAAGCTTCGCTTTCAGCTGAGCTGCCACCTGCCCGTCTACATTAGAATTTTTCAAACGGAATATCACAATATTATTCTGGTTTTCTAACGTAAAGTTCATTTTATTCCCTACTATTTTTTATATTTAATCTTATTCATATTTTTATTAATTTGTTTAAATATCAATTCATTAATATATGAAATTATTTGAAAAAAACAATATTTTAATCGCAAGATTTAGTTCCATAGGTGATGTGGTTCTTACCACTCCTCTTCTTCGTGCTATCAAAGAGCAAGTCCCTGATTCTAAAATCACTTACATTACTACTAAACCTATGGCTTGCCTTCTCGAAGGAAACCCATTCATTGATAAATTGTTCCTGTTCGATAAATCTGACTCGAATCGTCAAATTCAAATTCTGAAAAGGGATATTCTCCGGGCTAACAACTCTCAAAAGTATAGCATTGCTATCGATTTGCAAAACAACCTTCGCAGCAAAATAATGCTTTCTGGACTTTATGAAAATAAAATAAGCTACAATAAATACAGGCTTTATAAACTTTCGCTTGTTCATCTTAAATGGCTTATTCGCAAACCTAAGCACGTTGTCGATAGATACTTCGAGGCTCTCGCTCATCTTAACGTTTACAATAAAAATTACAAAACCGAAATTTTTGTTTATAATAAAGAAGCAAGAAAGCATAAGAACGAAAAATTAATTTTCGGTATTGCTCACGGAGCCCAACACTTCACAAAACAATGGCTTCCCGAATACTTTGCCGAACTAATGAGACTAATCTCATCACAATATCAGGCTCAATTCTACTTGTTTGGCAACAAAAACGAAATTGATAATTCAAATATCATCACAAACTTGTTTAATGTTAATGTTGAAAATTTCACCGGGAAGCTCTCACTTTCCGATACTATCAATAAAATAAGCGAATGCGGCTATTTTATTTCCAATGATACCGGACTAATGCATATTGCCTCAGCTTTGCAAAAGCCAATTGTTGCAATTTTCGGCTCCACTGTTCCTGAACTTGGCTTTACTCCCTATGGTGTCAAAAATATTATATCCCAGGTTAGTTTGAATTGCCGCCCCTGTAGCCATATCGGACGCTCCAACTGTCCCAAAAAACATTTCAACTGTATGAAAAAAATCACTCCACACCAGGTATTCAGTGATTTACAAAATTTGATAAGCATTCAATAATAATATTTTAGAACGTACAAATTGAATAAAATATATTAATATATAAAACGTAAATTATTTGTTTGTAGAATATTCGCCATTTTGTTATTTTTGTTATAAATAATTGGTAATTATGAAAATAGTTACAACTTTTTTGTATTATTGAGAAATTCAAAAATGCGTTCAATACCAATAAATCGGCAATTTTTGCTTTTTCTGCTACTCGTATCGCTTAGTTCGTGTTTCCGATATGATAATTTTACCGCATACTTCAATACATACTACAATGCTAATCGCCTGCTTAAAGAAGCCGAAGAAGAGTTCGAATACCAGGAAGAAAAAAAACGTGTGCTGCCTCGTGTTCTGATTCCCGTCCAGCCTGTGAGTATTGAGATTCCACGTCGAAGCGGTATGCCCGATTTTTTGCAGGAATTCATCATTAATAGATTTAAACGCCAACCCGTCAACGCTAAGCTTGATTCAATCATTATCAAAGGTTCTAAAATCTTAGCATACAAGCCGAAAAGCGATTATGTCGAAGATGTGCTTTACTTGATGGCAAAAACTTATTTTTACCGTGAAGAGTGGCTGCCCTCGCAAGTAAAATGCAGTGAGCTTATCGATAAATTCCCTGATGGCAAGCTGTCTCCCGATGCACATTTATTGCTCGCTTTAAACCTATTAGTTCAGCAGAAATTTTACGCCGGCAGAATAATTCTCTCCCGCACAGTTGATATTGCCTGGCAGAAAAAACGTTACGACATCCTTTCTGATGCTTTCAGAATTGAAGCCGAACTTGCTCTTTACGAAAACGATTTGCCCTCGGCTCTTAAACCATATTTGCAGGCAGTTGCTCAATCAGATGACGAAGAAATGAAAGCCCGCTGGCAGCTTGAACTTGCCTCACTTCTTTTCCGTATGGGAATGTTCGAACGTGCAGAAGTTGAATTTGCTAATGTCCTGAAATATAAACCCGATTACTTGGGCATTTTCGAAGCCCATCTGTACAGAGCTGCCTCGCTTATCCGACTTGGGAAAACCGACGAAGCCGAAAAAATTCTCAACCGTCTCGATAACGATGGAAAATTCAGCGAATGGCGTGTTTATGTTCATACTCAAAGAATGCAAATTGCCCGTTATCATAACGACGAAGAAAAAATTGCTCAGTTTGAACGCACTGCCGATTCTTTGTATAACGTCAATCCTGTTACTTCTGCCTTTGCTTATGAACGTGGTATTGATCTCTATTTGAAAAATGATTATTCAAAAGCTCGAATGTATTTCGCCCGCGGTCGTGCTTCAGGGAATGTTCAGAATAATTTCTCAGATCAAATGTATCAACTCCTTAATGCGTGGGATTCCTATCAGACAAAAACAAGAGACGCACTCGCAAGATTGCAACGCGGCGAGTCACTTCAGGACACTTCACGCAAAATCTTAGCTAATGATTTATTCGAACTGGGGCGTGTTCACTCCCGACTTAGAAACATTGATAGCTCTCTCTATTACTATAATATCGCCATGACTGCTTCTCCAGAAAGCGATACTACTTCGGCACGTTATCTTTATGTTGTCTCATACCATCTGAGAGCTTCTGATTTGAGAACTTCTGATTCTCTGCTTGAAGTGATTGTTGAAAAATATCCCAAAACTGAATACGGCAGAGAAGCTATGAAAATTTTAGGCTATACAAAAGCCTTCGTTCAAGACACTGTCGAGGAAATTTATTCTTCTGGTAGAGATTTGATGAAATTCGGAGATTATAATTTTGCAATTAAGCAATTTCAAAGAGTTTATCTAAATTATCCAAATTCGGTTTTAGCTCCAAGAGCATTATATAATATTGGCTGGATATTTGAACGTTTCAAATCTTTGCCCGATAGTGCTTTAACTTATTATTCCCTGTTAATTGAAAAGTATCCGAATTCAGATTATGCAAAAGATGTCAAACTTAGCGTTGAATACCTTCTCGCTGTTCGCAGTGGGGAGCCAATTCCCGAACACCTTCGCGATCGGGAAAAAACCGTTTTCGAGAAAAAAGATATTCAGCTCCACGACCCGAATTTCAACCCAAATTTGCCTAAACAAGATAATGTAAAAGACTTGCTTAAACCCGAAAATTTACTGAAAAAAGCTGTTGAAACAATTATCGAGCAACCATCAGAAGAATTTCAGAAATTGAAAAATCTTAAACCGGAAGAACTTGTTCCTCTCCAAAAAAATGAAACTGTGCCAGATAGCACAAAAATTAATCCTGATGTGAAAAAAGAAAAGAAATAGTTATGGCAAAATCCGAAAAGAAAAGAGAATCACTAAAAGCAAAAGTCGAACGTTTAGAAAAACAACTTTCCTGGTATAAATCCTTTTTCGATAATGCCTCAGATGCTGTTTTCATCGTTCAACCAGAAACCTGGTGCATCCTTGATGCGAATGAGTATGCAGCATCTCTTTTGGGCACTTCCCGCGATGAACTTATTGGTTCAACATTACCCCAATTTCGCCGTATTTTTAAATTGTTGCAGAAATCAAGTTCTCCAATGGTTCTTAGCGAACTATCTTTGGAAACTAATAATGACGAAAGCCTTATGGTTGAAGTAAGTGCTCGCTTTGTCCAATATGACGGAAAAAATTTAATTCAGGCAATTGCCAGAGATGTTAGCGAGCAACACGCTCTCACCGATAAGCTGGTCCAGGCTGATAAACTTGTTCTTTTGGGGCAACTCTCCGCTGGTGTTGCTCACGAAATAAGAAATCCACTCGCAGCTGTTAATTTAAACCTGCAAATTCTTAAACGCAATATTTCCGAGAATGCTCCGGAATTTGATTATATTAATACCGCATTGCAAGGAGTAGAACGCATTTCTCGAATTGTCGAAGTTACTTTGAATTTCTCTCGTCCTACAATTCCAGATGTCAAAGAAGTTAATTTAAATTCTCTTGTCCCGACTACTCTTGAATTAGTTGCCTCTGTGCTGAAACGAAAAGAAATCACAGTTGAATTGCAACTTCAGGATAATTTGCCTCTTGTTGCTGCCGACGAGAAGCAATTACAGCAAGTTTTCGTCAATCTCATTACAAACTCTGCCGACGCAATTAAAACAAAAGGCAATATTATTATTAAAACTTATGTAGAATCCGGTATAAAACATAACGAAGGCGAGATGGTAGTTGTCTCCATTACCGATAATGGCGTCGGTATTACTCCCGAAGATTTATCCAAAATATTCAATCCGTTCTTTACTCGTAAACCTGATGGAACAGGTCTCGGACTGCCTATTACTCAAAGAATATTGCACCAACACGGTGGTGTTATAGATGTCGAAAGCAAAGTTGGTGTCGGTACTACTTTTTATGTTAAATTACCTGTTCCAAAACAATTTGAATGATATTTGTAAAAATAAATAAGGGTTAAGAATGTCCAAAAATAATTACACAATAGTAGTAATAGAGGACGATCCATTAGTCAATCAAACTGTCAAAGGTATTCTTTCCAGTAAGTACTCAAAAGTAGTTACCTTTACAGATGCAAATCAGGCGCTTGACGAACTTCATATGATCTCGCCCGATCTAATTCTTCTCGATATCTTCTTAGGGCATGCAAACGGGCTTGATATTTTGGAGCAACTTCGAAAGCAGGGATACTCTATGCCGGTTATCATTATGACTGCCTTCTCCGATATTAAAATGGCGGTCCGTGCAATGAGACTCGGGGCAGAAGATTTTATTGTTAAACCTCTCGACCTCGAACAACTCGAAGTTTCCGTCGAACGTGCTTTGAAAAACTTTGATCTGCGCCGTCAAGTCGATATCTTATCCGAACAACTGAAAAAAGATCAACCAAGCGAGATTTTAGGTTCGTCCGAGGCAATGCTGAAAGCTATCGAAATGGCTAAAATTGTCGCTCGTGCCGATGATACCACAGTACTTATACTTGGTGAATCAGGTACCGGTAAAGAATTGATGGCTCGCTTTATTCACGAAAATTCTCCGCGTGCCAAAGGTCCTTTTGTTACTATTAATTGCGGAGCAATCCCCAGAGAACTTGCAGAAAATGAACTCTTTGGCTATGAACGTGGTGCTTTCACCGGTGCAACAGAAAAAGTCAAGCAAGGCAAATTCGAACAGGCTCACCACGGCACAATTCTGCTGGATGAAATTGCCGAACTAAGTTTGGAACTTCAAGTAAAATTACTCCGTGTTTTGCAGGAAAGGCAATACTACCGTCTTGGCGGTTCAAAAGAAATCTCTGTTGATGTGCGCGTTATAGCCTCTACTAACAAAGATTTAGAAAAGTTGGTCGAAGAAGGCTCTTTCCGCGAAGACCTCTATTACCGTTTGAATGTTGCTCGTATTCTTTTGCCACCGCTTCGTGAACGCGGTGGTGATATCCTGAAAATTGCAACCGCTTTCGTTAATGAATTCAATCTGAAATTCGGTAAAAATATCAAAGGGTTTTCTCCCGAAGCCGTAGAAGCTATCAATAATTATCATTGGAAAGGAAATGTAAGAGAACTTCGGAACGTTATTGAACGTGTCGTTCTTCTCGAATCTAATGATTTAATTACTAAAGAATCTCTAAGCTTCCTCAAGTCCACTACGACAAGCGTGCAAATACCGGGAAAACAAACAATCGAGCTTGCCGAAGGACAGCACTTCCTCCAAATTTCAAAATCTGGTGCACCTATGGGAAATGTTGTCCGTGATTTGATTATCCAGACATTGAAAATCACTAACGGCAACCAGATTAAAGCTGCTAAAATTTTAGGCATTTCCCGTGCCAAATTGCGTTATAGAATTGAGCAATTAGGAATTAATATTACTGGAAAAAATATTGAGTAAAAATAAAATAATTTTGCTTGATATTTATCTATAATAAAATTATTTTAACTATATTAAATTATACAAAATTAATTTTTGTAATTCTATGGATAAAGCACGCTTAATAAAAGAGCTTAACGAAGGGAACGAAACATCTTTACTTATAGAAACCATTATTTCTATTGCCCAGACAAATGATTTCGACGAAGATGTTGTAAAATCTCTTTGTGAATTAATCACTCATGATGATAGCGGCGTTCGTGATGTCGCTGTTCGAGCTTTGTGTGATTTGAAAGGAGATTTGGCACGCCTTGCAGCTGAAATTATTGCTCCGCATATTCTAAGTCATAATATCGAGCTTCGTAATACTGCTGGCGATATTCTGGCTCACCTTGGTGAACCCTCTGCCGAATTTCTTCTGAACTATCTGGACAATCCTGACCCTGATGTCAGAAAATTTGCGTGCGATTTGTTCGGGCTTATTAACACTCGCCACCTTGCTCATAGAATTCATCCTTTGCTCGACGATCCAGATGAAAATGTTGTTCAGGCAGCTATTGAAACACTCGGGAATTATCAGGATGAAGCCATTATTGAAAAATTAGTTAAAATTTACAACACCAAAGAAGAACAAAAACCAAATGTTATCGAAGCCCTTGGCAAAATTGGCTCACGAAAAGCTATTGATTTCCTTATATTTGCTTTAACAGACGAAAAAGACGATTTTCTTAAAACTGAAATTATCGATGCCTTATCCATAAATTGCGATGATATTGAAGTAGCTCGCCAACTTTTTTCAAAAATAGAAGAAGTTAGCGAAACAATTCAGATTATTATCCTAAAAACTGTTGCAGCTATATCATTTAGGTTAGGTGAAGAATTTACTCTGCCCGATAATTTACGATACCTTGCCTACAAAGCCCTATTCGACGACGATGATGATATTCGTGCCGCTGGTCTTATTTCCTTAGGAAATGTGTTTGTAAAAGACGATTTCCCATCATTAATGAATGAAATTTTCAAAGGCAATAGCGATACTCAAAGCTTTGTTTTAGAAAAGTTGTTGAAATGTAACTCACCCGAAATTATTAAAGATTTTTTCAAATCTTTTTATAATGAAATTATTAATCGGTCAATGATTGGTTGCGATATAGATTTTCTTTCATTGCTTACTTATCTTTGGGATGAAACTCCGGATAATAACAAATATGCAGTAATCGATGTTATTTCTGATAATCTGATTGTTTGCAAATCAATCGAGTGTGCCTCTGCTCTCGAATTAATATTTAAACTTGATTATCAGAAATCAATTGAAAAAATTAAACAATTGTATGTTATCTCAGACGACAATAATAAAGAGTATATTGAAGAATTGTTCAATAATGCAGGAATCGACATAAGTTTAATTCATCATTAGAATTTTTTGTTTTTTTATTATGAATTGTTTATTAAGTTATAATACATTATTAATGAGTTTAGTAAATGGCAGCTCGATTATTTCAATTTGGGGCTGGCAAGCCAACAGAAGAAAGTAAAGAAGTAAAAAAAATAGTGCCGGTGAAAATGGAACTAAGTGATAATACTTTTAATGAGTTAAGAAATTTTATATACGATCAGTGTGGAATTTACTATACTGACAATAAAAAGTATTTGCTCGAAGGAAGAATTGCAAAACGTATTTCCAATAATAAACTTTCTTCGTTCGAAGAATATTTGAATTTCCTTCGCTCTCCGATGGGAAGAAACGAACTGAATGAACTTTTCGATGCTATTACTATCAACGAGACTTATTTTTTCCGTGCTCCCCAGCAGTTCGAAGCTTTTGAAACCCATATTGTCCCGGAAATCCTTTCTACCCGCCAAAATTTATTCAACCCTGTATTTCGTATTTGGAGCGCAGCCTCTTCAACCGGCGAAGAAGCCTACACCCTGGCTATGATTGTTGCTGAAAAGCTAAAACCAATGTATCCTCGCGTGCAATTCCAGATTCTTGCAAGTGATATTAATAAATCTGTATTGGAACAAGCTCAACAAGGCGTTTATAAAGAATATTCTATCAGAAATGTTCCACCACATCTGCTAAAAAAATATTTCACTCAGCATGGCACAAACTATGTCCTAAGCGATGAAATAAAACAGATGGTTAAATTTATGAGTATTAATCTCTATGATGCCCAGCAAATGCGTACTGTTACTAATTGCGATGTTATATTTTGCTGTAATGTGTTGATTTATTTTGATATGCCATCTAAACAGCAGGTGGTTACTCATCTTTATAATTCTCTTAACAAAGGTGGATACTTGTTCATTGGTTACTCCGAATCTTTGCACGGTATCTCAAAGGCATTTAAATTGGTTCATTTCCCTAAAGCTATGGCTTATCAAAAAGAATAATTTTGAATTAATTCGGGTTTGAAGATGGCAAAAACAATATTAATAGCCGAAGATTCACCATCAGTTCGCAAGTTTATTACGCTTGCACTCAAAATTAAAGGCTATCGCGTGCTTTCTGCCCAGGACGGTATGGAAGCCCTCGAAATTCTTCCAAAAGAAAAAATAGATTTGCTGATTACTGATTTAAATATGCCTAATATTGATGGATTTAAACTTATTCGCTCCATACGTCAAAATCCGGAATATAAAGATATTCCTATTATTATTCTCTCTTCTCTTGCAAAAGATGAAGATGTTAATGCTGGGCTGGCTGCCGGTGCAAATTCATATTTAATCAAACCTTTCAATACAAAACGAATTCAATATGAAGTTGCAAAATATATTGGATAATCCTATTAAAGTTTTGTCCCATTTTATCGATAATAATATTGAATAATAAATTTATGAGGTTGTTTTATGATTTTTTTAGTTGTGGATGATTCTCCAACTATGAGAAGAATAGTGATAAATGCACTTAAAACTTTCGGCTACAATGACGTTATTGAAGCCGGCGACGGACAAGAAGCACTCGAAAAACTTCATCAAAATAAGGTTGATTTCGTTATCACAGACTGGAATATGCCTAATATGAGCGGTCTCGATCTTACTAAAGCTATTCGTTCGGACGCTCAATTAGCTCATCTTCCTATTCTTATGGTTACCACACGTGGTCTTAAACAGGATATTATCGAAGCTCTGAAAGCAAGAGTTAATAACTATGTAGTTAAGCCTTTTACTCCACAAGTGCTTAAAGAAAAATTAGATGCTGTCCTTAAAACTATTCAAAATTCATAGTTTGGAGTTGATATGAAACAAAAAGATATTTCCCTTTTGCTCCAAAAAGCTGATGAATTGAGAGCACTTTTCGTATTAGGTCAGAGAGTTATCCCTTTCCTCGAAGAGATTTTTATTTTCGTAAGTGAAATTCAGCCACTTTTGGATGAAATAAATGCCTCTATTCAAGAGAATTTAAAGAAAATGCCTTCCGCTTCTAAGCAACTCAGCAAAGTTACAGAAGCTACCGAAATGGCAATTACCGAAGTTATGGATATAGTTGATGGTATCCAGTATAAAGTTGAAATTATCAAAAAGAACTATAATAGAATTATTGAAATTGTCCAAAAGAAAAGAGAAAATCCTATTGCTTTGCTCGAAGCACTTTATAAAGCAATTGAAAATGGTGAAGACCTTAAACAACATCTTCCCGTACTCGCAACAATTATTACAACAATGAAAAAAATTCCTAATGCTGAAATTGACAAGATTTCTAATGAAACCGAAGAATTAATTTCCAGCATTACAAACGATTCAAACTCTATTATGATTTCACTTCAGGTGCAGGATATTACTGCTCAGCAAATTGCTGCAGTTAATAACCTACTTGAAACTATCCAGGGCAAATTAACTAAAATTCTCCACCATTTCAATGAATCCGAAATTAGCGAACTTATGCATAAAGAGCATTCACCAGACGATAAAATGCAGGTTTCCCAACTCCATCGCAAAATTGCTTTCGATCCCGAAGCAGTTGAAGCTATGGCTAATAAAGAATTCCGCCAACAACAAGTCGATGAGGTTATAGAGCAAGTTGAAAGCGGAAACTTAGATGAACCAATTGATATGGATGAAATTGAAAAAATGTTCTCTAACCAAAATCCTTCGACTGAAGCAACCGGTGATACCAAATCCCCGGTCGTCGAAGATAATACCGAGGAAGATTCATTCGAGCAATTCTCTCAAGACGATATAGATGCTCTTTTTGGTAAATAATTTGGAGTGATTATGGCTTCGATGAGTTTTAACGACCCTGAAATGCAAGAATTATTCGAAGGTTACCTGATTGAAACTTCTGAACTTCTCGAAAATTTAAGCCAGGATCTAATTGAAATTGAAACAAAGGCAGACGATTTAGATTTAATAAATAGAATTTTCCGTAGTTTCCATACCATCAAGGGAACCTCTTCCTTTATGGGTTTCAATGCTATTGCTGATATTACACACCATGCCGAAGATATTCTTAATAAACTTCGTCGAGGCGAGATTAATGTTAATCAAGAAATCATAGATGTCCTTCTTGAAGTGCAGGACTGGATAACGATGATGGTTGCTCAAATTAAAGAAGGCAACGAACCATATGCCGATTACTCTGAAACTATTGCTAAAATCCAGCGTTTGAAAGACACTCAGGCTCAGTCCACCTCATCAGAAGCACAAGATGCTCAACAAACACAGCAAATATTACCTGAGGGAACAAGTTTTGTCGAAGCTGTCCTTTCTAATCCTGAAATTGCTACCAAGCCTGGCGATTTCACTGATGAAGAATTGAAACTTATCGATGCCGCTTTCCAGGAAATTAATGTCAAATTCAAAGACGAAATTTCTCAAACAAGTGATACGGTCGATACCAGTAACGAGCAGGTCGAAGATCAAACTGTTACTCCAGAGCCTCCACCTGTTCAAGAACAACAAAAGCCTGTTGAACATATTCACGGAATACCTGTTGTCGAATCTTCTGTTCAACATACAGTTGATCAGCCAGTAATACAACAAAATATTGCATCATCGCAACAAACCAAACCATCTCCCAGCAAAGAAACTTCAAAAGCTCCCGGTAAAGCCATCTCGTCTGATACTATCAGAATTGATGTCAATCGCGTCGAAGCTCTTATGGATTTATCCGGGGAACTTGTGCTTGGTCGCAACCGTTTAGCTCAGATTACCGAATTGGTAGAGCAGGAATTTGGTAAAAATGAACACGTTCGCGATTTAATTGAAACTACTGCCCAAATTGATTTCGTTACTTCCGAAATTCAGGCTGCTGTAATGCGTATGCGTATGGTGCCAATTGGCAAACTCTACCAAAAAGCTCCTCGTATTGTTCGCGACCTTAGCAAAGAATTTGGCAAGAAAATTAATCTAATCGTTAAAGGTGAAGAAACAGAAATAGACCGTGGTATTATTGAAGAATTAAATGATCCTCTTGTCCATATGATTCGCAATTCTTGCGATCACGGTATAGAACCTTCAGAAGATAGAATTCGCCTTGGCAAACCTGAATATGGAACAATTACCTTAGACGCAGACCAGGAAGGCAATAACATTGTTCTGCGTATTTCCGACGACGGTCGCGGAATGGATCCGGAAAAACTTAAAGCAAAAGCTATCGAAAAAGGAATCCTCACTCCCGAACAAGCATCACAAATGTCACCACGTGAAGCATTCCAACTTATTTTTGCTCCCGGATTTAGCACTGCTGCCAAAGTTACTGCTGTGTCCGGTCGTGGTGTTGGTATGGACGTCGTCCGTTCCAATATCCAGAACCTGAAAGGAATGATTGATATTGAATCCGAAATTGGCAAAGGAACTACTTTTATAATTAAACTTCCTCTTACCCTTGCTATTATTCAAGGCTTGCTTGTTAAAGTGCAAGACGAAACTTATGCTCTTCCGCTTAGCTCCGTTGTTGAGGTTGTTGCAATAAATACTGATAGCGTCTATACCGTTAGCCATCAGGAAGTAATCCGTATTCGTCAGGAAGTAATTCCAATTCTTAGATTAGATAAAGTTTTAGGCGTTACTAATCCACGCGAAGAATTAGATAATCGCTATGTCGTCAATGTTGGCTTGGGTATGCAACGCATCGGACTTGTTGTTGATGAACTTCTCGGACAACAAGAAATTGTGATCAAGTCGCTCGGTGAATATTTAGGAAGTATAATAGGTGTAGCTGGTTCTACTATTTTAGGAGATGGGCGAGTAATTATGATTATTGACGTTGCCGACCTGATTCAGTCAATCTACAAAAATCAGTTTATGCAATTTGGCAAATAGCCGGTTTATTTCTTTATTCCCATTATCAAGCCATCGCCGATGGGAACAAGAGTTACAAAATAGTTCTCATTGTAAAGAAATTTTTCGTTAAAATTCTTTATCGATTTTACTTCATTTGGGTCGCGCTCGGGTGCACTATCAAGCACGTATCCAAAAGCAAATGCATTGTCTGCTGCAAATATCCCACCTTTTCTGATAAACGGTGTGAGCTTATTTAAATAAATGTAATAGCCGGGTTTATCCGCATCCACAAATACAAAATCTAACTCATAATCAAATTTACAATTTTCTACAAAATTTCGTCCATCATCGCAAATTACTTCAATCTTATTCGCGACACCTGCTATCTCAGCATTTTCCTTGATGATTTTCGCATATTCCGGATTTAGTTCAACTGCTACAAGTTTCCCGTCCTCTGGTAATGCCCTTGCCATAGAAATTGCACTATATCCGGCAAGACTGCCAATTTCAAGCACATATTTTGCCTGCATTGCTTTAAGCAAAAATTGCATAAATCTTGCTTGATTTCCACTTATGTGGATTTTCGGAAGTCCCTTGTGCTCAGCATTCTCCAATACTTTTTGCATAATTTCATCCTCAGCTGTAAACTGAGTATGCAAATATCTATCGAGTTCCTCTGTAACAACCGTTGTTTTTGCAGACATTGCTATTCCTTTCAAATTATGGTCGGGTTCCTAACCTGACGTTTACATTTACTCCGTGCTTTTCTATTTGGTTCAGCAGAGTATTAATTGATTTCAATGTTGAATCAAGTTCACTCGCGAGTTTCTTGTCGTAAATTAATCGGTTCGCAAGACCACTCCCCGAACGAACCTCTTCGGTAATACTATTAATATTCACAAGTGTTTTATCAGCCTCGCCGATAGTATTTTGCATCTTCGAAAGCAAATCATTTGCGATCGTTAATGCACTCTCTATTTGACCTATGATTTTATTTAGTTTCGGTTCATTTTGAGAATAAGTTTTCTTCAAATCAGATACAAGAATATTTAAATTGCTAACTGTAGTTTGCAGAACAGAGTAATTTTCTTTAATGAAGGTATTCAGGTTTTGAGTTATTTCGCTTGTATTATGTGCAATTGTTTCAAGATTATCAAGCAATTGCTTGTTGTTCATTACATAATTGAGATTTTGAGTGAGAGTATCAAGATTCTTCACAAGCGAAGCAGCATCATTACTCACTTCGCCCAATGTTGCAACCAAATCGGACAAATCCGCAGTCGCTCTTCCCGGTATCTCCTTGCTTATATCAAAAGGTTTGTTCAATTTCCCAGGAATAATTTCTATTTTCTTTCCGCCGGTAATTTCTAATATTGTTATTCTTGCATAACAATCAGCCCTCAAATTTTCAATGGTCTCCATATCTGCTGTTATCAGAACAGAGCCATTATCGTTTGCGATAGACTTAACTACACCACACCGCACACCATTAACAACTACCGGCGAGCCTTCTGTTATCCCGCCGGAGTTGTCAAATCTAAATTTCACTAAATTTTTCGCTGGTGAAATGCTTACTCCTTTCGCAAGCGAAAGTCCAATTATTAAGATAATTATTGCGAGTACTGATACTATGCCAACTTTTATCTCGATTTTCTTTTGTTTATTCATCTCTTCCCGTCAATTATCAGAAAGGACTATCATCGTTTTTCTTATCCGATTCGTCGAAATCGAAAGATTCGTCGAAAGTATCAGTTAGCTCGGTGTCAAAATCCGAAAAATCATTCGCATCAAAACTTGTATCAGGATATAGTGAATCAGAAATAATTCTTTCCTCTGCACTGTCAGCATTTTCCTTTTGCTTACGTGCATCAAGAACAATCATATTTTCAGCAATTACCTCAACAATATTGCGGCGCGTGTTGCTGTTTTTGTCCTCAATTGTTCTTGTCTGCAATTTACCTTCAAGATAAATTCGCGTTCCTTTGCGAAGCAACTTCTGACATACTTCTGCAAGCCCGCGCCACGCAACAATGGTATGCCAATCTGTGTGCTCCTGTAAATTCCCGTTGCGGTCCTTCCAGGTTTCCGATGTTGCTAATCTAAATGTTGCAACAGGTATTCCACTCGGTGTGAATTTTAATTCGGGATCTCTTCCCACATTTCCAATTAACATTACTTTGTTTAAAGTTCTCGACATACTTTTCTCCAAACGTTATAATTAATCACCCTTTCACATTCTTTTATTGAAAAAATAATATTATTATTAACGATTATGTTAAAAAAAAATTTATATTTTCTACTCCAATGATAATATTTTTTCTAAAAATCCTTTCATAACTTATTTGAATTATTATCAAATATTATCTTTGTGATATTTATCTCTAAATTTTCCATAAAAAATGCGATTTTTTAAAAAAATATTTTGGTTGTTATCTGAAAAGTCCTTATTTTTGTATTCGTCAATTGACGCTGTTCTTTCTAAATAAAGCCACTTTAGCTCAGCTGGTAGAGCAGCTGATTTGTAATCAGCCGGTCGGCGGTTCGAGTCCGTCAAGTGGCTCTCAAAAGCAGGCAATTAAAGCCTGCTTTTTTGTTTTATGCTTTTGGGCTATTCTTTGCTACAATAAAAATAAGGCAAATCGAAAGATTTGCCTTATTTTTTTGTTAAACTAATAACGGACTAAAACTCATCGAAATCCATTCCGCCACCGGAATTGTCTGTTTGACGTCGGCGTTCACGTTGTTTAGGTCCTTCATTTATTTTATACTGGAATCCAAGATAAGCTACTCTGGTTTCACGTTTCATTGTATAGCGATTATAAAAACTTGAATTTTCTGCATATCCACCGAATTTCATCTCATTAAATATATCTGAAATACGGAATGTAAGTGCAAGTTTCCTATCAAACATTTCATAACGCGCTCCAAAATCAAATGAACTAAACGAATATCTCTGTCCTTGTGCTGTTATTGTTGGTCCGGTGTAAAAGCCTGTTATTTGCATCGATAGTTCACGCGATAAAAATATACTTGCATTGCTTCTAATTGACCAACTGTAATCATTATTGTCCATTTCAAGAGATTTATCCTTTCCCTTTATTTCCGAACGATAATACGAAAAATCACTCGATAGCCTCATAAATTTGAAATAATCGAATGTTACATTTAGTTCCAAACCATAATTAGTTCCCTTTGCCACATTTTCGAAAGTTGTTTTGATAATACCGTCTGAAACAATATTGGCGACGAAAGATATGTTATCATCTGTCTGGCGATAAAATAGAGTTGGAGTAACCGACAAAATTTCGAAATTCTTTACATAAGCAATCTCGTATGCATTTATAAATTCCGGCTTTAATTTCGGATTTCCTCCACGTAAGTTATATGGGTCAGAATAATCTACAAATGGGTTCAGAAAATGTGAACGTGGACGATTTATCCGACGCGAATAATTTATCTGAAATTCATCAGTTTTTGATAGTTTGTAGCTGAAATTTGCTGAAGGGAAAAAATTTGCATAATCTTGTCCGTTTTTCTCACCCGTTGTTTTGAGTTCAGTTTCTATTTTGCTATGCTCAAATCGTAACCCAAATTGAACCGAAAAATCGTCGAACTTCCCACTAACTATTGCATATGCCGCAGAAATACGTTCATTATATAAAAAGTGATTCGATTTGGTTGTGTCCAAAGCTGAATATTGGAAAAACTTATAATCATCATCAAGCTTCTGGAAAGAGACTTTTGCACCTGTTTCAAGTTTATAATTCCCAAATGGATATGAATAATCAGATTGTATATTGATGTTCCGGTTAATATTATTTGACTTTGTTGCCTCTTCTAAAACTGTTCCGACTGGTACTTGCCACGTTTGAATGTAATTCCCGTCATCACTGCCATCAAATTCCGAAAAATATACATCAAATGTTAAATCGTGCCCGCGCTCACCGAAATTATGTTTATAATTCAAAGAGTAATCCCAGTATGGATTATCGTCTTCGTCTTTTGATATTCTGTAATATAAACTATTCGGATTAGTTGCAAAATTCAGGTAATTCTCATACTCAATATTTCTTTTTCTAGTTCCCTCCGATGCCCTATATGAAGCAGACATCGAAAGTTGATCGAATTTGGTAAAATTATATTCGAAACCTGTTCTAATACCTTGATTTAAAAAACTTCTGCGATTTTGGAAATCTTGTAATAATTCTGTGGTGTCTTTCAGTCGGGTTATTCTATATGAATTGCCGCTTCCTTGCATACGCCGGGAACCATAATCATAATTCAGAAAAAAGTTCCAGTCTCCATACTGATATGTTGAATTCACAGAAAATGAATATTTATCCTTAGTTCCCAAATTTACACTGAACAAACCATTCAGCCCTTCATCTCTCTTTTGATTCAGAATAACGTTGATTATCCCTGTCATTCCTTCTGCATCGTATCTGGCTGATGGATTAGTTATGATCTCAATACTTTCAATTGAAGAGGCAGGTGTTTGCTCGAAAAAAATTGTTGGACTTATACTTGTAGGCTTACCATTAATTTGAAGGCGGAAATTTGAACTGCCACGAAGGCTTACATTACCATCAATATCTACGCTCACAGATGGAATGTTCTTGATTATATCAAGAGCGGTTCCACCAGTTGCAGCAATATTTTTATCAACATTAAATATCCTTTTGCCTTGCGAGTATTCCACCATCTGTCTTTCAGCAGTTACTTCAACTGCATTTGTGCGTGTCGCGCTCTGTATTAACCCAATCGTGTTTAAATCAACAGTTCTTATCTCTCGTGTAATTGCTATCGGTTCTGAATTAAAAGTCTCGTATCCTACATAATTTATGCGAACGATGTATGTCCCCAATCGGATGTTGCTGATTTCAAATTTTCCTGATGCATCTGCTACCGCTCCTGTTGCTACCGATGAATCAGGTAATGCGATTACTGATACATTTGCACGTGAAAGTGGTGCACTTGTAGCAGCATCAACTATTTTTCCCTTAATTGTTCCTCCCCGTTGGGGTTGCTGTCCAAATATATCTAATCCGGTTATTGTTATTAATAATAGAGCAAAACAAAACACTTTTTTCATAAGAAAAACCTACTGAATTAATTACTAAAAACAATACTAAGACGTTTGAAAATGAAAAAGGTTTAAAAATTTTTTAAGAAGAAATTCATTTTTTAGGTTTTCTTGCTCTTTATTTGAACGAAATGTGAAACGGATAAACTAAATATAATTTGGTAACTCTTCCAAATTCAACAGCCGGCGATGGGAACTTAAAGTAATTCAGGTTCTGCCTTAGCCAATTCCAGAAGCGTCCTCCCTCTGGCAGTAAGTGAATTAAATTATAATCTAATGCAATTATATATCTCGGGCTTCCAAAATAAAATCCATCAACCCATTTGTCTCCTCGGCACGGCTTACATTTCCCCAAGGATGCCTGCACGGTATCGCAAAGTCCTCTCACCGCATATCCGAAAGATAATTCTAACCATTTGGGAATATGTTGTGATACACTTTCAGGTAAAGTGTTCCTCAAATTTACTGATAGCCACAATGTATGCGAACTATAATCATCGTTAAACATTTCGTGAGGATAACGCTTCCTTTCATTGTGCCAGTCAGCAGGAAAATACATAAATTTTGGCGTAAAGTTCTGAAGGTATGGAATGTAGAATTGTCCTATATGCAACGCTGCGCCGGCAACATCTGCATAAAAATCTGACGGGCTAAATCCCCACTGCTTCCCATAACCGTCCAATATTTCTATGTATGTTGAATAAGATAACCCAAAAGCAGTTCCGGCGATTGTTGCACTTTCCCAACTTAAACCTCCTTGCATAAATCCTTCTGTCATTAAGGTTGAAGTAAGGTAGCAACCATAGATATGCCCGGCTTTATCAGCATACATTGCATATTTGCCGTCTTCCTGTATCTTGAATTTTGTCTGCTCTTTCCAGATTGTTCCCATCTGAAATTGATGTTGCCAATATAAAAATGCTGATAAAACACCTACAAATATCCCAAAGTTTAATGGTTTGATATGCGTTTTCTTATATGGCAGCTCTCCCGTAATTGTATGTCTCGCTGCTCCGGCTATTGTAAACTGGCTTTGCTCCCATCTTTCGTAATCTTGACTAACGTCTGATTGCACTGTATCAACGTTTTTCTCTGGATAAAGCAACAATCCCGTAACATTGCAGTTGCAATCTTCAGCATACAGGCATATGCAATTAAACAGCAAATATAAAAATATTGTTTTCTTCATAAGCTAATGAGCAAAATTAGATGTATTTTTTGTATTATTCCAAATATAATTTAGATGTGGAAAACTATGTTCACAATTATTTTATAATTTTAAGCCCAATTATTAACTCATAATTAATATTTTTGCTATTGAAAATTATCAAATAGAAAAAGATGGAAGCAAAAAGAAGAAACATAAAGAAATTGGACGAAGCCCCAAATTTAATAAGTGCAAATATTCCTCCTCATTCCCGTGAAGCTGAAATTGCTGTGCTGGGTGCAATGATGCTGAGCCGCGAAGCTATCTCTCGCGCTCAATCTTTGCTTGAACCTAATTCTTTCTTCGACCCCCGTCACAAAATTATCTACGAAGCTTTGATTAATTTAAACGAGAAGGGGCTCAACGGCGACCTAATTTCTCTCAAAGAGCATCTTAAAAGTCGAGGCGTGCTCGACGAAGTCGGAGGCATTCAGTATCTTTCAGAAATTAGCTCTCTAACCCCAACCGCAGCACTAATTGATAATCACACCCGAATTGTTCAGGAAAAATACCTGAAACGTAGATTAATTGAAGTTGCTGGCAATATCCTGAAAAATGCCTACAGCGAAGCAACTGACGCTCTCGAAGAAATTGATTCTGCCGAAGCTCAAATCTTCTCTATCGCCGAAAAGCTACTTCATAAAAACTATACTTCTATGAAAACTCTTGCCCATCAAGCTTATGAGATGATTGTCCGGCTTTCTCACCGCTCAAACGATGGGCTTAGCGGTTTGCCAACTGGATTTATCGAACTTGACCAAATGCTTGGTGGATTGCAGAATTCAGATTTGATTATTATTGCTGCCCGTCCGTCAATGGGTAAAACAGCCTTTGCCCTTTCTATGGTTCGCAATATTGTTGTTGGCGAAAAATTGCCGGTTGCCTTCTTTTCCCTCGAAATGACTGCTATCCAGCTTGTCCTTAGATTGATTTCTGCCGAAGCTCAAATTAATCAGCAAAAACTTCGCACCGGTAGAATTTCCTCCGAAGAAAATGCAAAAATTATTTCGGCTTTGGGAAAACTTGCTGATGCTCCACTTTTTATCGACGATACCGCCGGGTTGCCTATTATGGAGCTTCGGGCTAAAGCCAGACGCTTGAAATATGAACACAATATTAAATTATTGGTTGTAGATTATTTGCAATTAATCCATCCACCAAAAGCAGAAAGCAGAGAACGTGAAATCTCGATTATTTCACAATCTTTGAAAAATCTGGCAAAAGAACTCGATATCCCAATAATTGCTCTTGCTCAGCTCAATCGTTTGGTTGAAAATCGCGCCGACAAGCGTCCTATGCTTAGCGACCTACGTGAGTCCGGTTCAATCGAACAAGATGCCGACGTGGTAATGTTCATTAACCGTCCGGAAGTTTATAAAATTATGAAATACGAAGATGGGGCACCAACCGAAAATACTGCCGAAATCATTATCGGAAAGCAACGTAACGGTCCTACTGGTGTCAAACGCCTTGCTTTTGTCAAAGATTTTGCTCAATTCGGCAATCTTGCTTATCAATATGAAGAACCTCCTTATCAACAGGATGTTGATGTTTCTGATTTCTAATAATTGCAAGGAACTATAAATGGCTACTTTAATAAAAAATATCTCTTCGCTTGTTACAATAAACGCCAACGGTAAACCATTCAAATGCGGCGAAGAAATGTCCAATATTGGCGAAATTCAAAACGGCGCTATCATTTTCCAGGAGAAAATTCTGTTTGTCGGAACAACTGATGATGCTTTACGTTTTATTTTCAATAATAATATTCAAATTCAACACACAATTGATGCCTTAGGAAAAACTGTTCTTCCGGGATTTGTTGATTCGCATACTCATTTTGTTTTTGCAGGGAACCGCTCATCTGAATTTGCTCGCCGGCTCCGTGGAGTTACCTACCAACAAATCGCAAAGGAAGGTGGTGGCATTCTAACCACAATGAAAGCAACTCGCGAAGCAAGTTTAAACCAACTTGTTGAAAATGGTATGAAACTTGCCAATTCCGCTCTTCAACACGGAACTACAACTGTCGAAATCAAAAGCGGTTACGGGCTCTCGCTTGATTCCGAAATTCGTCAGCTCGAAGCTATTGCTGTTTTGAAAAAAACTGCTCATCAAAACATTGTTTCTACATTTCTTGGGGCTCACGATTTCCCGCCCGAATATGCAAATAACCGCGATGCCTATGTAGATTTGATATGCAACGAAATGCTTCCTCTTGTTGCACAGAAGAAACTTGCTTCCTTCTGTGATGCTTTTGTTGATGAAGGCTACTATACTACCAAACAAGGACGGAAAATTTTCCAACGTGCCAAAGAATTAGGACTGAAAATCAAAGCACACGCCGACGAACTCGCAAACGTTGCGGCTGCTGAACTTGCTGCCGAACTCGGAGCTATATCTGCCGACCATTTGCTTTTTATTTCTGATAGCGGAATTGATGCTTTAAAAAATGCTGGAACAGTTGCAACCTTGTTGCCCGGAACTGCATATTTTACTCGTCTGCCGTATGCTCCAGCCCGAAAATTAATTGAAAGCGGCGCGATTGTTGCTCTTGCTACTGATTGCAACCCCGGCTCCTGCTTTACCGAAAATATGCAAATGATTCTTTCGCTTGCTGTGATAAATATGAAAATGACTGCCGAAGAAGCTCTTACAGCTGCTACTTTAAATGCTGCTGCTGCTCTTTGCCTGAGCTCACAGGTCGGAAGTCTGGAAATTGGTAAGCAAGCAGATTTGCTCATTGCAGATGTTTCCTCATATACCGACTTGTTCTATCATTTCGGAATTAATCACATTCAAAGCGTTTTTGTAAATGGAAAAAAAGTAGTCTGAACTTAATTGTTCAGACTACTTTTTTATTCGTCTTATTTTTTTGTTATTTATTTTTCCAAAGCGAGCTTTATTATTCTTTCGCAAAGTTCAGGAAATTCTATTCCAATTTGCTTTGCCGCTTTCGGTACTAACGAAGTTGCAGTAAATCCCGGAACTGTATTTATTTCCAGAAAATATGGTTGCCCCTCATCTGTTAATCGAAAATCAACACGACTAAATCCGCTACATCCTAAAACGTTGTGTGCTGTAATCGATAGTCCTTTAACAAATTCAGCTATATCTTCATCAATTTCTGCCGGGCAAACATATTGCGTCTTGCCTTTTGTATATTTATGTTCATAATCATAAAATCCGCTTTCTGGAATTATTTCTATCACAGGCAAAGCCTCGTCTCCGACAATTCCAACAGTTATTTCACGCCCATCTATATATTGCTCGATAAGCACATCACGGCAGTATTTTCCCGCCTCCGCAATCCCACGCGCTATCTCATCTAAATTCCCATCTCTCACTATTGTCAAACCTATCGTTGAACCTTGGTCATTCGGCTTAATCACAAGTTCATTTCCAAATTCGTTCCTGATTTCCTTTATTACTTCAAATTCATCTGCTGTTTCAGGAGTAACAAGAGTGCCAGCCGGAACAGGTATTCCGGCAACAAGCATTAAATTTTTTGTTGTAGCTTTGTCAATAGAAATTGCATTTGCTTTTACTCCACTGCCAGTGTATGGAATTCCCCTCAATTCAAGCAACGACTGTATTATTCCATCTTCTCCATATTTTCCGTGAAGCACGATAAACGCACAATCGATATTGTCGAATATCTCTGAATTTATGCACTCAATAATTGACTTTGGGGAAAATATCTTTAGTTCATCCAATGTATTAAAATGATTAACGTTGTTTATGTGCTCTTCAGCTTTTATTTGTCCGTCTTTCCCAAAAGCAGGGTCCACAGGGACAACATCATAACCAAGGCTGCGTAATGCTTCTACAACGGCTCGACCACCGCTTATTGATACATTCCTTTCGGTAGAAATACCACCAAACAATACTGCTATTCTCATTTTACTCCTTTTTAGATTTTTCTATTGATTCATCATACAATTTTCTTAATAATTTCATATCTTCCCAAACTGGTTTCTTCCAGTTAGGATTGCGTAATAATGCAGCTGGATGATATGTAACTAAAGTTTGAATTCCATTATAATCGAATAACTTGCCTCTTATATCACCCATTTTATAGTTTGATTTTAATAGCGTGTTCGCTGCTGTTAGTCCAAGTGCCAAAATAAACTTTGGTCTGATAAGCTCGATTTGCTTCAGAAGAAATGGTTCGCAGGCTTCTACTTCGTTTTTTGCCGGAACCCTGTTTCCGGGAGGACGGCACTTGTTTATGTTTCCGATGAAAACGTCCTTTCTTTCAAAACCAACCGATTCTAATATTTTTGTCAGCAATTGCCCTGCTCTTCCTACAAATGGACGTCCCTGCATATCCTCGTCTGCACCCGGTGCTTCCCCAATTACCATTATATCTGCATCTGGATTGCCCTCGCCAAAAACAAACTTTGTGCGTGTCATCCCAAGAGGGCATTTCTGACAATCTTTTATTTTATTATACAACTCATCTAATGATTTCGCTCTGTCCCAATCAGGCAAAACTTTCTCGTCCAGTAAGGTCGGTGCGACACTTACTTGTATAGATTGTTTGATTTCCTCAGATTTTTTCTCTTCCATTTTAATTATGCTTTCCTGTGGTTTTTTGCTTGCCTGATTTTCAGTTTTAGTTGTGGGTGGCACCGGAACCGCTTCGTATTGCTTCGGCATTTCCTCAAAATAGATATATTCGCCCGTTTGCTGGCGTATTCCCTCAAAATATACGATAATTTTGTCGAAAATATCTTTATGCATAGTATGCTTTATATTTATTTTGCAAATTAAGATTTTTTTCAACGCTTCAAAAATACAATTTTGTGTGTTTTGTGAATTATTCATTACAATATTGTTTTTGCTGAATTCAATATATTTACTATATTTAAATATATTTTTCTTTCAAAGAAGGAGTTACTCTTTGAAAAATTTTACTTATTTTTTGCTTTCACTATTAATCTTCGCTGCTTGCACTCCTGTTGGGGCTCGTAATCAGTCTTCACCAAAAGGCAAATCACTCCCTGTCGAAACAAAAAATCGCTTCTCCGACACAACTTTTATTGATATCAACTATTCTCCACCAAAGGAAATGACTAAAAGCGTTCAAGCGATGAACGATGAACTAAAGCAAGCCATTGACCTTTATCACGATGGCAAAGTCAATGAAGCTTGCGAAATCTTTGCTCGTCTTCTAACCAATACCAATAAGCAAGCAAAAGACTATCAAATTCTTCTTTATTATTCTTCCGAATGCTACATTGCTAAAAATATGTTCGAACCGGCAAAAAAACTATTGACAGACATCCTTTCATTAGATGAACTATTTGACGATATTAAAGAAAAATCACTCGTGCGCCTTGGGCAGGTTTATTGTATTGAAAACAAAAAAACAGAAGCTGACCGTTTGTTTCGTCAGCTTCGTCGGGAATATCCTAAATCGAAATATATAAAACTTGCTGATTGCGATGCAATAAAGAAATAGCTAAATTAATATACTTGCAATAATTGTTGTCATAATATTTGTAAGTGCACCAATAATCATTGCTCTCAACCCAAGCTGGGCTATCTCGTTTCTACGTTCCGGTGCCATACTTCCAATTCCGCCAATTTGAATTGCAATTGAACTGAAATTTGCAAAACCACACAGTGCAAAAGCTGCTAATTTAGCTGTGCGTTCGCTTATTGCACCATTGCGAATTAGCACCGACAAATCAGAATAAGCGATGAATTCATTGATGCTCACTTTTGTTCCTACAAGACTTCCGAATACTTTTGCTTCTTCGGCTGGTATTCCTACCAAATATGCAAAAGGCTGAAATACTACTCCCAAAAGTTCTCTCAAACTGCTCGGAAACCAGGATATTCCAGTATGAACTAACTGTGCACTTATAAATCCCATAAAAGCGTCAATTACTGCAATTAAAGCTATAAATGCAATAAGCATTGCCATAATGTTAAGCGCCAGTTTCATACCGTCAGAAGCACCATTTGTTATTGCTACAAGTGCACTTTCCGACTTCGGAATATCCACTTTTTTGATGTCTTCCATCGTTTTTGTTCCATCTTGCGGTGGAATCGCAATTTTCGAAAGATACAATCCACCCGGAACAGAAATCAATGATGCAGTTATCAAAATCGTTGCCGATATGCCCATCTGCACAAACGCCGCCATCACTCCACCCGCTATCGTTGCAAATCCACAGACCATTATTGAATTAATTTCAGAGCGTGTCGCTGTCGGGATATAATGTCTGATAAGTAGCGGTGCTTCAGTTTGCCCCATAAATACATTTGCAGAACCCGAAAGTGATTCTATCCCGCTTGTTCCCATTGTTTTCATCATTACCCAAGCCATTCCTTGCACAATTTTTTGCATTACCCCAAAATGGTATAGCAACGAAACAAACGACGAGAAAAATATTATTGTTACCGAAACCACTACTGCAAACTGAAAGCCAAAAGTAGTTGCGAAATTTGGATTAATAACATTTCCAAATAAAAATTCAGCCGCCTTATTGCTGTATCCAAGAAATATTGCTACTTGGTCGCCGAACCATTTGAAAAATGCTACGCCAGCAGGAAAATTCAGCACTATCGCGCCGATTATAAATTGTAATGCTACTCCCCACAATACAATTCTCCACGGGAATTGTCTTTTTTTCTCGCTCATTATCCAAACAATGAACATTATCAGTAGCATCCCGAATACTGCTATTAATTTCTGTAGTAGCATAAATAATTCCTATTCAACTGTTACACTTTTTGCTAAATTTCGAGGTTGGTCGATTGGGCGTCCCAATTCTTTTGCAAAGAAATATGCCAGCAATTGCAACGGAACAACCGATAGAATTGGTGTAAGCATAGGTAAAGTTTCCGGAATATAAAATACATCATTTGCGAATTGCTTGATTTGTGTGTCTCCCTCTGTTGCAATGGCTATTACTTTTCCTCCGCGGGCACGCACTTCCTCAATATTTGAAAGTATTTTATGATAAATTTCATCTTTTGTCGCAATAAAAACAACCGGCATATTCTCGTCTATCAACGCTATCGGTCCGTGCTTCATCTCCGCGGCTGGGTATCCTTCTGCGTGAATGTATGATATTTCCTTTAATTTCAACGCACCTTCCAATGCAACCGGGAAATTATAACCGCGTCCTAAATAAAGTATGTTTTTGGCATATATATATTTCTTCGCAATTTGCTTTATGTCTTCGCAATGTCCTAATATTTGTGTTATTTTATCAGGCAATTGCATGATTTCATTTGCAATGCGTTTGCCATCAAGCTGCGAAAGATTTTTCATTCTTCCGAGATATAGTGCCACCAATGCAAGCACCATTACCTGCGATGTAAATGCCTTTGTCGAGGCAACCCCGATTTCTGGTCCTGCGTGAATGTAAATCCCGGCCTCTGTTTCACGTGCAATGGAACTTCCTACCACGTTCACTATTCCAAGCACTGTGCAGCCTTTCTGCTTTGCTTCATATACTGCTGCAAGTGTGTCTGCTGTCTCGCCACTTTGCGAAATTGCAAAAACAATATCATCGGGATATAGCACAGGATTGCGATAGCGAAATTCCGATGCGTATTCTACCTCTACTGGAATGCCTGCCAGTTGCTCAAACATATATTCACCCACCAATGCCGAATGCCACGAGGTTCCGCAAGCTGTAAATATTATTCGCTTTGCATTTCGTAGCTTTTCGGCTACATTTCGCAATCCTCCGAGCTTCACATTTCCTTTGTCTGCTATTAAACGTCCTTTGTACGCATTTTGAATTGTGTACGGTTGCTCGTGTATTTCTTTCAGCATAAAGTGTTCAAATCCACCTTTTTCAAGTTCCTCCAAATCGAATTCTATTTGATGAATTTGATTATTTGTCTCGATATTATCTATTGTCTTTGTTGCAAAATTATCTTTACAAACAATTGCCATTTCATTGTCCGAAAGATAAATGACTTGCTTTGTGTATTGAATAATTGCTGTTGCGTCACTTGCTACAATATATTCTCCGTCTCCAATTCCAAGCACCATCGGGCTACCTCTCCGGGCAGCTATGATTTTATCTGGCTCGTCTAATGATAACACCAGCAAACCAAACGTTCCAACAACCTCCGACAACGCTTTTCTGACAGATAATTCTAAATTGTTTGTTTGTTCATAAAATGCACCAATTAATACAGCAAGCACTTCTGTATCTGTTTCCGTATGAAATGAATAACCTCGCTTGATTAGTGCTTTTTTCAACAATCCATAGTTTTCAATTATTCCATTGTGCACAATTGAAATTCGTCCGCTGTTATCTCTATGTGGATGTGCATTTACATCGCTTGGAGCACCGTGTGTAGCCCAACGTGTGTGAGCTATCCCAATACTGCTTTTGTGATTTTTTCCTTCGAGTAAAGTCTCTAAATCTGCAACTTTTCCTTGCTTCTTGTAAGTTATTAATGCATCATCATCAATAATACTTAACCCAGCACTATCGTAACCTCGATACTCCAACCTTTTCAGTCCATTCACCAATACATCTACAGCCTGACGTTCTCCAATATATCCAACTATTCCGCACATATTTAACCTTTTTTTCAAACTACACAATATAACTTAACAAATATAGCAATTTATTATGTTCAAACTTAATAATTTGTTTTATGCTCATTTTTTTATAAAAACTGTAATTTCATTAAACCTCTTGAATTAAGCAATTGATTTACTCTTAATAATGTAAATAGAAATAACATAAAATATAGAAATGATGATTTCCATATTTAACAATCTAACACTTATGCTTATTATTAAATAAAAACACAAAATTATTAATTAACTTGTAAAATATTTTTATTTTTCATACATTTATACAATTATTGTTTATTATTTTTCAATTAATTACATAATATGATTGCTTTTGTCTATCTAAGTGTCGAATTTTCTAATATTTAATAAATTTTCAGGAGATTCTTATGAAAAAGTCTCTATTCCTTTTATTATGTGCTTTTGTGTATTTATCCGGTGTCGCTCCGTCTTTTGCTCAGTCACCGACAGCACAAGCACGCTATATCGCTGCAACAAATGTTCAATCGTCTTCATTATCCCTTGCCTGGATTAATGGCAATGGCAATCGCCGTATAGTGGTAGCTTATGATGCTACTGCTAATGGTGCACCCGACTGGACCGCTGTCAGAATCTATTTGAATAATTTGAACAGCGAATATACTGCAAATACTGATTTCTCTCTTGCTCCCGCAGTCGATGCAACTCTTTCTAACTACAAGGTAGTTGGTTTGCTCACAAGTTCTTCGAGAACTTTAACTGTTACCGGTCTAACGGCCGGGCACGAGTATTCGTTTCACGTGTTTGAGTATAATTATTATGGCACAACTGCCTATTATATGACTTCCGCTGGAACAACTTTAAATCCTCGCAATATTTCTACTGTTAATTTGTTGCCTCCGTCAGGTTTGACAAATGGCACTCTCACAAATAATTCAGCTAATATATCCTGGACTCACGCAGCCGGTGCCTTAGGCTATTATCTTGATGTTCGTATTAAAAACGGTGCTATTCTCACAAGCTACGATCTTCTGGATATTGGTTATGTCAATTCTTATGTAGTTGTTGGACTCTCTGCAGGCACTCAATATGAATGGAGACTTCGCTCATACAATGCTAATACAATTAGTGCAGCTTCAGCCTGGCAAGAGTTCACTACAGCTGCTGTCCCTGCTGCTCCTACTGTATCAAGTGTTGTTGCAACTCCAACTGTTTTGAACAAGGCTGGTAATGCATTCTCTATCGCCGTTACTTTTAGTGAAGAAATGGACCCAACAGCTATTGGCACTGTTACTTTTTCAACAGATGTCAGCACTACTCTCACTTTCAATTATGGCTACTGGAATTCAACCAATACAACCTATACCCTTGTTTATACTGTAAGTGCTCCTTCTAATCAGTATGCAGCAAATGTTGGGGTTACCGTTCCTACTGATTTTACAAGTGCCGCCGGTGTTGCTCTCTCCGCTGCACATACAGAAAATAATGTATTCACTATTGATAGACAAACTGCTACTGTTACCTCTGTCAGTTCTCAAACGTCAGATGGTACTTATGGCATTGGTTCTGCTATCAACGTTCGCATAACTTTTAGCGAACCAGTTACGTTTACTCCCAACAGTGGTAGTATGCAAATTGAACTTGAAACAGGAGCAACAGATAGATTTGCTACCTCAAACTCTTCTCAAACAAATACTACCACTCTTGATTTAACTTATACTGTTCAGGAAGGTGACGTTTCTGCAGATCTTGATTATACAGCCACAAATGCATTTACTTTGCTCGGCGATGCAACAATCAAAGATGCTGCCGGAAACGATGCAGTTCTTACATTGCCTGCTGTCGGTGGTGCTTCCTCTATTGCTGGTCAAAAGGCTATCGTTATTGATGGTGTGCGTCCCACTGTTACCTCAATCGCTAAGCAAACACCTGCTTCCCAGAAAACTAACGTTAATTCCGTTACCTGGCGTGTTCAGTTTAGCGAACCTGTTACAAATGCAAGTGTTACATCTGGTGATTTCGCATTAGCCGCAGTTTCTGGTGATATAACTGGTGCTTCGATTTCAACTGTCTCACCAACAGTTGCTAACGATCCACACGATTTATATGACGTTACTGCTGATGTTACCGGACTAAATGCCGAAATTAAACTCAATTTCACCGGTTCTGTAACAGATGCCGCAAACAATACTTCAAGCTCAAGCTATACTACCGGTGAAACATACCTTGTTGACCATACTAATCCATCTGCAACAGTTTCTTCGCCTGCTAACAACTCTTATCAGAAATCAATCACTCAAATTGCCGGAACTGCTTCTGATGCCGGAACCCCAAATTCTGGTGTTCAATCTGTTCAGGTCGCTGTTTGGATTGATAACGACTCAGATGGTTCATTTGATGCTGGTGATTATTACTGGGATGGCAATGACTGGACAACAGCAACTAATCAAACCTGGGTTGATGCTACTACTTCTAATGATTGGGCAAACTGGTCTTATTCATTGAGCATTTCTTCAGGCAATGCAACATATTACGTCGAACGTAAAGTAGTTGACTATGCTGGAAATACATTCTCTGATGCGGAAGGAACTACAACGCATAAATTCTATATTGACAACACTGCACCAACACAGAGTGCTCCAACAGTTACTGCTCTGAACGGAACTGTCAGAGCTGGCTACTATAACAAAACTAACACTGGTTTTAGAGTATCTGTTACACTTGATAATGATGCTTCTCTTGTAGGTGGCAACTTCAAAGTTCAATTCCAGACTGCAGACGATGCCGCATTTACTTCGAATGCTTCCGCTTGGGCTGATGTAACTGTAATCCCAACTCATTCTATCCAGAGTGGCGAACCAAACACTACTATTAATAAAGATCTTACTTCTGCAGAATTCGAAAATTTAGTGACAGAAGGCAAATATATTCGTTTCCGTGCTGTTACAACAGATGCCGCTGGCAATTCAACTAATGGCACTGAGTCTTCTTCGACACTCAGAGATATCACACTCCCGACTTTCTCCTCTTCGTCTAATGTTGGGGCAGCTTCTAACGGTGCAACTGACTTCATCGATATTACTTTCAGCGAGCCGGTCTATTCTGATAACGATGGCACAGGTGCTCTGATTGCTTCGGACTTCAGCCTTGCTTTTTCGGCTGGAACAGATGGTACAGCTACAGGGGCAACAATTGTAGGCATCAGGCAAGCCAATAGTTCAGATTATTCTGCCGCAACTGCTCTTTCCGGTGGAGAAACTACTGTCCGTGTTTTCTTTAATGTTACTGGCACGCCAAACGGAGGTGAAACTGTAACCATTACTCCTGCTGGTGCAAGCTCTATTTACGATGTTGCTGGCAATGCAATGCAAGCTTCTCAAACTACCGGTGCAAAACCTCTTCGCGACCAAACTCCTCCTCAAATTTATCTTGTAAGTGATAACGGTGCTACATTTGTAAAAGAAAATTCAACTGTTACTATTACTTTCTTTGTAACCGAAGTTGGTGGATTTACCACTGGTGTCAATCCTAACGTAGAAATCTTGCAAAATGATGGTTCCGCAATTGGTGCCGGTTCTTTTGCTACTTTCACAAGTCGTTCAGGTAGCGGCACTATAGGCGATCCCTATTCTTATTCATATACCTATACAGTTCCTTCCGGCGATTATCCTAACGTCCGTATTCGTGTAACAGCAACTGATGCAGCGGGTAATTCTGCAACTCCTTTTGTGCTCACTACCAATACTTTCAGCATTGACAACACTGCTCCAGTGCAGAATGCAGTTCAATTTACTGCTTTGAACGGCACTATCGTTGCCAATAGCTACAATTCAACTAACAATGGTGTCCAGCTCACAATTCCTCTTGCAAACGATGTTTCTCTTGTTGGTGGTAACTTTATAGTTCAATATCAAACAGCAGATGACGACGCATTTACATCTAATCCTTCCAGTTGGACAAATCTTACAGATATTCCTACTCATAATATCACTAATGGTCAGCAGGGAACTAATATTACCAAGACCCTTACAGATGCTCAATTTACTGCTCTTGTTCAGGAAGACAAATTCATTCGTTTCCGTGCTGTTACAACAGATGCCGCTGGCAATTCAACTCAAGGTAGTGCTTCTTCCTCTGTAAAACGTGATGAAACCGCTCCGGCTCTTTCAACTGTAGAAATTACTTCTAATAATGCTGTTAATAATCTTGCAAAATCTGGTAATGTTGTTACTTTATCAATCGTTGCTCCTTCTGATATTCAAAGCCCGACTGTAGTTTTCAAAAGCAACAATACTACTCTGACAAACGCCGTTAATATCGCCGGTGGTCCTACAAGTTGGACTGCAACTGTAACTGTTCACGCAAGTGATCAGGACGGTTTAATCACATTTACTATAGATTACTCTGATATTTATGGCAACCCCGGCAATCAGGTTACCGCTACCACAAATTCCTCGAGCGTTACAATTGATAACACTGTTCCTGCCAATTCCCAGATTTCTTCTGTTGTTACAACTGGTGGAACAATCGTTGCCGGATATTGGAATTCTACTAATACTGGCTTGGAATTAACCGTTCCGGTTCCAAACGACGCTTCGCTTGTGGATGGTACAATCCAGCTTCAGGCAAGTCGGGATAATTTTGCAACACCACTCAATCTTGGCTCTGCTTACACAATTCAAAACTCTGATTTGAACACTAATAAAGTTATGACAATTACTGATGCTACTTTCGAAGCACTCGCTGGCTTTGCTGATGGTGATGTATTTAAATTCCGTGCAGTGCTTACTGATAAAGCAGGCAACCAAACTGCTGGCACTGCTGCTGCAACTACTATTACCATAGACCAAACTGCTCCTGCTTCCGCTAATATCGCTTCTCGCACTGCTACCGGTGGCACAATCGTATCAAACTATTTCAATAATACCAATACCGGTGTGAGTGTTGTAGTTGATATACCTAACGATGCAACTTTAGAAGGTGGTAATGCAGTTTTGCAAGCTCGTGTTGGTACAAATCAATTTGTAAACGTCGGTGCATTAACAAATACAATCTTAAATTCTGAAATAAATAGCACAAAGACGCTGACTGTAGCTCGCTCTGGCTCTGCAAATATTGATTTAGAAGAACTCGACGGCTGGGCTTCAGGTGTTAATATTGATTTCCGTGTTGTTCTTACTGATATTGCCGGAAACACTACAAATGGCAGCACTTTCGCTACTCCTCTTGCTGTTGATATTGTTGCTCCAAACGCTCCTGTTGTTACCTTGAATAACGGCAATACAATTAATTTAACAAATGTAACAAATGTTTCATTGAGCTTTACTCACGGTGGTGGTGATATTGCTACATACAATTATTCAATCAGCGATGGAACAAATACCATTAGCCAGGCTGATCAGGCTATTTCCGTTTCGCCTGTTACTATCACCGGCTTAGATCTTTCGACCCTTGACGATGGAACTATTACGGCTACAGTAACTCTTCGCGATGCTGCAGGTAACTTATCTAATGCAGGTCAGGACACAGAAACCAAAAATGCCAACGCAGCTACTGTCCAAAATGTTACTGTTACAAACGTTAACGGCACCTACGGAATTGGCTCGAACATTAATGTTAGAGTTACTTTCAATAAAGTCGTTGCTTTCAATCCTGGTGATGGCACTCTTCAACTTCAGCTCGAAACCGGAACCACTGATAGATATGCTACAACTAATACTGCTCAGTCTATTGTAGATGGTAAAAACTACATTGATTTAGTTTACGTAGTTCAGGAAGACGACTATAATTCTGATTTAGATTATGTTTCAACAGGTTCCTTATCATTAACCGGCACAGCCGTTATTACTGATATTGATGGCAACCCTGTTACTGTGCTTACTCTCCCGGCAGTTGGCGGAGCAAATTCTATCGCTGGTCAAAAAGCAATTGTGATTGATGGTGTCAAACCAACATTTGCATTACAATATTTCTATAATACTGCACTCACAGTCCCATATATAGACAATGCAAAATTTAGCACAAGCAATGCTGCTTATCTGAGAATTACTTCTTCAAAACCTCTTGCTTCTGCTCCGGTTATATCTATTAATTCACAAGGTTCTTCAAACGATGTCAATAATGTTACCGCTACCGCTGTCGGTGGTAACAATTTCAGAATTAACCGCACTTTTGTAAATGATCCAAATACTGATGGAACTAAACGCGAACGCATTACTATTACCGCTACAGACCTTGCAGGAAACAGTGTTACTGCTCAGTTAGGTGAATCGGATCATCCGGAAACAGGTAATCCTGCTGTTTCTAACTACATTACTGCCGGCACAACCACTGCTAAACTTGGATACATTGATTGCTCTGCTCCTTCATTCACAGTTGAATACTTCTCTGATTTGAATTTAACTACTTCACTTGGGGCAAATCCTCGCTTGAAAGCTGGCACTTACTACATTAAAATTGTTGCTAACGAGGCCCTCGCTTCTGCTCCTTCAGTTACAATTAATGCCGAAGGTTCTGCAAACGATGTTACTGCCGCTCTTGCTACTTTGGTTTCTGGCAACACTTATAGATATACCCGTACTATTGTTAATGATGTCGCTGCTGTTGGTGCAACCCCGGAAACTATTACTATTTACGGAATAGATGAAGCAGGCAACGAAGCTAATAATGTTGTTCCGACAACTCACGGCAACACTGCCGTCTATACCGATACAAAATCGCCTGTTATTTCTCCTGTTTCTATCGTATCAAATAATACTACTCAAACAAATAAAGCATTAATAGGCGATCAGGTGAAAATTACTTTGGTTTCTGATGAAACTCTTACAGGCGTTACTGCTAATTCAATAACAAGTGGTGGAAATGCTGTTACAAATACTCCAACAATTACTAATCCAAGCGGAAATACTTGGGAAATTGCTTATATTGTTCATACAAATGATACCGATGGTTTGGTTGCTTTCAACTTAACCGCTACAGACCTTGCTGGAAATACTTCGACCGTCTTGGCTACAACTGATGCATCTTCTGTAACTGTTGATAAAGCTCCTCCTGCTGTTACTACACTTACCAATACAACACAATTCGGTAATGATCGCTGGGCTCGCACTGGTGAGCAAATCACAGTGAATTTAGTAACTAATGAACCTGTTGCTGTCAATACTGCAACAATCGGTGGCAAAACTTTGACTGTTAGCCCGAATGCCGGATTTAACACAACATATACATTAACTTATACAACCGATGGCACAGAAACTGAAGGTGCTATGAACTTATCTATTGGAGTAATTGATCAGGCTGGTAATGCTGCTACATTTACTCACGCCGATCTTACCGGTGGTTCATTGCAAATTGTATTCGACAAAACTCTTCCTTCTATTTCTGCTGGCACTATCACTGCTCCGGATGCTTCTACAATTTGGGCAACCGGTTCGCATAATATAGAATGGACTGTCGGAAATATTACTGATGGTGGTAGTGGACTTGCTTCAACTCCAATCACTCTCGAATATTTTGATGGCACCAACTGGAATACAATTCAGAGCAATCTTGCAAATACCAGTCCATTCGCTTGGAATGTGCCAAATATCAATACTAATGCCACAAAAATCCGTTTGACTGCTGTTGATAATGCCGGAAATACTGCATCTCAGGAAAGTGCTGTGTTTACAATCGATAATATTGGTCCTTCCGTTGTGCTTTCCAATAATATTTCTAACAGACAAGAAGTAAAACAAGGTTCAGTTGTCAAAATTATTGCAACATTTACAGATGTTTCGCCAATTTCAGAATCTACTGTACCTACAATTTCTATTACTAATGGCAATGGCACCGGAAATGATATTGTAAATGCTTCAATGAGCAAGACATCCAATACAGAATGGTATTACGACTGGACAGTTCCAAACGGAGACTTCACCTGCAATATAAGCGTTTCCGCAACAGATGTTGCCGGCAACTCCAATCAAGTCCCAACCGGAGTTACTTCATACATTGTTGATAATACACAGCCAACTGTTGTCTTATCCAATAACCTTTCAAATACAAACTGTGTTCGCAATTCCGATGGAACTCTTACAATTACAGCTACATTTACTGAAACAAACACTATTAATGAAACTATTCCTCCAAAAATTACAATTACAAATGGCGCTGGAAATGGTAGCGATATTACAAATGTAAATATGACCAAATCAACCAACAAAGTCTGGACTTACACCTGGACTATTCCAAACGACAACCTTAATGCTCTTGTTTGTAACATTAGTATTTCTGCATCAGACCTTGCTGGAAATACCAATCAGGCTGCAACTGGTATTAACTCTATTACTGTGGACAATGTTAGACCTTCTGTCGCTCTGTCTTCTGCTTCGACAACTTATGTTAATGCTCCATATAGCGTAACTGTTACTTTCAGTGAGCAGGTAGATGGTTTTGCGCAAACCGATATCGTAAAAACAGGCACAGCAAATGCTACAATTTCTGATTTTACAACTTCTGATAATATCACATGGACATTTACTGTTACTCCTTCTTCAGAAGGTTCAATCATCCTTGATATACCGGAAAATGTTGCAAACGATTGTCCCGGCAATCTAAATACAGCTTCCAATACATTAACCCGAATTTATGATGTATCCGCTCCGTCAATTCCAACACGCACAATTGCAACAAGTGGAAACGAAGTCGGTGGAACAAAGTATGCTAAAATTGGTGAGGTAATTACTCTTACTCTTCAAGCTTCTAAACCGATCACTCAACCAACTGTTACAATTGGCGGATCTTCTGCAAATCTCACCGGAGTTGCACCAACAACAGACTACACTGCAACATTAACTGTTTCAGAAACTGTACCTGCTGCTGATGGCTCTGCTGCAATCAATGTTTCAAGCTATACAGACCAGGCAAGTAACCCTGGACCTACATACACCACTTTGAGTTCTGGTTCATTTGTTGTTGTAGACCGTGTGAAGCCATCCATCACTGCAGCTGGTAATGTTACTGTCGGTTCTGGTGCTACTAATAGATTTTTCGTTGATATTACATTTAATGAAGGTGTATATACAAACGCAAACGGCACCGGTGCTTTAACTGTTTCGGATTTTGATACTCCAATAATTGTTACTGGCAGCGATGGTGCAGTTACCTCCGCAACGATTACACACGTAACACAACCAAATAACTCTAACCCTGCTTTTGCTAGCCCACTTCTTGCCGGAGCTACTCAGGCAAGAGTATTCTTTACTACAAATGCTGCTCCAACAGGTGTTGAAACAATCAATATTCCTCTTAAAAATAGCGAAGTATTTGATATTGCCGGAAATGATGCACTCAATCAATCTACAACTCCAAAAACACTTCCGGACCGCAGCGCCCCAACTATTTCCAATATTGCTGTAAACGGTGTTTCAAACGGTCAGGTTTGGAAAAAGCAAGGCGACGTTGTTACTATCACTTTCAATATTGTTGAGGTTAGCGGTATTCAAGGCAATCCTGATGTTGTTCTTACCGACCAATCTTCAAATACATATTATCCTGTTTATCAAAGCGTTTCCGGTACTGGAACTATTGCCAACCCATATTTATACACTTACACTTATAATGTTGGGGCTGGTAATACCACTATGAATATTACAGTATCTGCAACTGATAATAATAATTTCACTGGAAATGCATCATTAAATAATGCTTTCACTGTTGATAATATCGCTCCGGAAGTTCAGTCTATTACCCGCAACCCGGTAACAAATGGCAGTAATTATATAACAAACGACGATGTCGTTTCATTTACTGTTGTTTTCAGCGAACCTGTTACTGGATTTGACAACTCAAAAGTAACATTGAACACAACTGGAACAGTCAATAACCCAAGCATTACCGTAACACAAAATACACCATCTAATTATACTGTTACTCTTGGAAGTTCTTCTATAGTTACTGGTGACGGCACCATTGGAATAACTGTAAATAATACCACAATTACTGATTACGCACTTAATCAATTAAATCCTACTGCTAACGGTGTTTCTCCGTTGTTTACAATAGATAATTCAATACCTTCAGTAGCGAGCATTACAGCATCTCCGACAACGATAAACGGAACGTATGTAGGTACAGGAACATTCACAATAACAGTAGTATTTAATGAGGATATGGACGCAGGTGTAGCGCCGGTGATAACCTTCCCCGCAGAGAACCCGACATCGTTAAGTTATGCGAGTGGATTATGGAGCAATGCTACAACGTATGTAGCAACATATAATGTAACGAACAATGGTTTGATATTATCGGATATAGACATAAGAGTAACAGGCGGTAAGGACGTAGCAGGTAACGTGATGGCACAAACAGATGCAGCAGATAAATTTAATATTAATTTGAACACACCGACATTGACAAGTGTAGGTATAGCATCGAACAATGCGAATACGTCGTATGCGAAGGTAGGCGATGAGGTAACGATAACGATAGTAGGTTCGGAAGCATTGCAGAATGTAACTGCAACAATCAATGGAGTAGCAGCTACAATAGCAGGCAGTGGAGCGAACTGGACAGCGAAGGCAGTAATGACAGCAGGGATGAACGAGGGCTTGGTAACATTTGCGATAAACTATGAGAATACGGCAGGCAATCCAGGCAGTACAGTAACAACGACAACGAACTCAAGTAGTGTTACTTTCGACAAAACTCAACCTGTTCTGACAATTACAGCACCGGCTGAGAATACAAAAGTAAACGGCAGCCAGGCATTGACCTATACAGCCAATGATACACACTTAGGAACAACCCGTGCAAGAGTAAGCAATAGCACACCGGCTGGAACATTTACAGCATTTGTATCTGGTTCGCAAATATCGACGATAGACGGCTGGGCAAATGTAGCAGATGGTTCATCCTTTACAGTAGAATTAGAGAATACAGATCTAGCAGGCAATCAAACAATAATCACCCGCAACTTTAATAAAGATGTAACAATTCCGACAGTAGCGAGCATTACAGCATCTCCGGCAACGATAAACGGTGCGTATGTAGGCACAGGAACATTTACGATAACAGTAGTATTTAATGAGGATATGGACGCAGGTGTAGCGCCGGTGATAACCTTCCCCGCAGAGAACCCGACATCGTTAAGTTATGCGAGTGGATTATGGAGCAATGCTACAACGTATGTAGCAACATATAATGTAACGAACAATGGTTTGATATTATCGGATATAGACATAAGAGTAACAGGCGGTAAGGACGTAGCAGGTAACGTGATGGCACAAACAGATGCAGCAGATAAATTTAATATTAATTTGAACACACCGACATTGACAAGTGTAGGTATAGCATCGAACAATGCGAATACGTCGTATGCGAAGGTAGGCGATGAGGTAACGATAACGATAGTAGGTTCGGAAGCATTGCAGAATGTAACTGCAACAATCAATGGAGTAGCGGCTACAATAGCAGGCAGTGGAGCGAACTGGACAGCGAAGGCAGTAATGACAGCAGGGATGAACGAGGGCTTGGTAACATTTGCGATAAACTATGAGAATACGGCAGGCAATCCAGGCAGTACAGTAACAACGACAACGAACTCAAGTAGTGTTACTTTCGACAAAACTCAACCTGTTCTGACAATTACAGCACCGGCTGAGAATACAAAAGTAAACGGCAGCCAGGCATTGACCTATACAGCCAATGATACACACTTAGGAACAACCCGTGCAAGAGTAAGCAATAGCACACCGGCTGGAACATTTACAGCATTTGTATCTGGTTCGCAAATATCGACGATAGACGGCTGGGCAAATGTAGCAGATGGTTCATCCTTTACAGTAGAATTAGAGAATACAGATCTAGCAGGCAATCAAACAATAATCACCCGCAACTTTAATAAAGATGTAACAATTCCGACAGTAGCGAGCATTACAGCATCTCCGGCAACGATAAACGGTGCGTATGTAGGCACAGGAACATTTACGATAACAGTAGTATTTAATGAGGATATGGACGGAGGCGTAGCGCCGACGATAACCTTCCCAGTAGAGAACCCGACATCGTTAAGTTATGCGAGTGGATTATGGAGCAATGCTACAACGTATGTAGCAACATATAATGTAACGAACAATGGTTTGATATTATCGGATATAGACATAAGAGTAACAGGCGGTAAGGACGTAGCAGGTAACGTGATGGCACAAACAGATGCAGCAGATAAATTTAATATTAATTTGAACACACCGACATTGACAAGTGTAGGTATAGCATCGAACAATGCGAATACGTCGTATGCGAAGGTAGGCGATGAGGTAACGATAACGATAGTAGGTTCGGAGGCATTGCAGAATGTAACTGCAACAATCAATGGAGTAGCGGCTACAATAGCAGGCAGTGGAGCGAACTGGACAGCGAAGGCAGTAATGACAGCAGGGATGAACGAGGGCTTGGTAACATTTGCGATAAACTATGAGAATACGGCAGGCAATCCAGGCAGTACAGTAACAACGACAACAAACTCAAGTAGCGTTACTTTCGACAAAACTCAACCTGTTGTTTCAATACTTACTCCTTCAAGTGGAACAAAAGTCAATAACCGTCAGATTACCTTCAATGTTACTGAAGCAAATGTAGGCAATACAACAGCATCTGCTGATGGAGCTACTTTTGTTGCGTTTACAAGTGGTATGTTGGCAAATCAAGTGGGTGGCTTCTCATTATTACCTGAAGGTTCGTTCACTGCAACAATTCGCCATATTGATGCAGCAGGAAATATTGGTGAAGCAACCATTAATCTTATCAAAGACGTAACTCCACCTGATATTTCTTCAATTTCACTAAATTGCAGTAACTCAGTTGTTACTATTAATTTCACAGAACCGGTTTATGGCAATGCTGATGCTACAGGTACATTATCAGATAGTAAGTTTTCCGTTAGCCGAACAGGTTCAGGAGCAAATGTTTCTGGTTTCTATTTAAATCCTGTTCCACCTGCTGGTTCATCTACTTCAACAATGACTTTAATATGGAGTGGTTCCTTCACTGGAAATGAATTATTAAACGTTGATGCAATAAACAATACATCTATTTACGATGAAGCAGGTAATGCAATGGTTTCGGGCACTCCTGCATCATACAATTCCAATATACCAATTACAGTTAATCAGCATCCACAAAATACTGCTGTATGTGTTGGATTGCCTGCTACTCTGACTGTGAATGCCAATGGTGGATTTTCAACTACTTATCAATGGCAGGTCAATTCTGGCAGTAGCTGGGCAGATATAACTAACGATGCCACTTACAGCGGTGCAACAACTAACACCCTTTCAATTAATTCTACCTTACTTTCAATGAACGGATGGCAATATAGAGTTGTTATCTCTAACAATTGCTATAATGGAGTAAATGCAACAGTTTCTAACGTTGCTACTCTTACAGTTAATCCTAATACAGATATTACTCAAAGCCCGCAAAACGTTACTATTTGTCAGGGTTCAGTAGCTAATCTGTCTTTTACTGCAACTGGCACTTTACCACTTTCTTACACTTGGCAGTATTATAACGGTTCAAATTGGGTTAATGCAGCTGATGGAACTCCTGCAAACGCAGTATATACTAATTTAGGAACAAACAATATTAGTATTTCTGGTCTTTCCTCCGGAACTCATCAGTTCCGTGTAGTTGTAAACGGTGGCTGTGGACTTGCTCAGACGTCATCTACAGCAACTGTTACAGTTAATCCACTGCCAAATGCAAGCATATCATCTAATGGTCCGACATCTTTCTGCTCCGGTGGTAATGTTACTCTTACCGCAGCTGAACCAACAGCCGCAAATATTACTTATCAATGGTACAAAGATGGTTCACCGATTGCAAATGCTAACGATAGAGAACTTACTGTTAACCAAACAGGTAGTTATTCTGTAACTGTTTCGAATACTTCAACTAATTGTTCTGCTTCAACTGCTTCTCCAACTTCAGTTACAGTTTATCCGTTACCAGTTCCTACAATTTCTGGGACTAATATTACAACAACTGGTGTAGATATTACACTTGAAACCGAACAAAATATGAGCAATTACACTTGGAATGTTGACGGTGGAACAATTTCTGTCAATAATGGTTATCAAATTACTGTTAGCTGGGCTACCACTGGTGTTAAAAATGTAACTGTTACATATACTGACCAGAATGGGTGCCAACCTGCTCAACCTACTGTTTATCAAGTTGGCGTTGGTGTTTCTTGCATAAATGTTGCTATTACTCAGCAGCCAACAGCAAGCCAAACTGTTTGCGAAGGATCTAATGTTACTCTTTCTGTTACTGCAACCGGCACAAACCCGGAATACGCTTGGTATAAGCAAGGCAGTGCTGTTGTTCTAAGCACCAATTCTACACTTGTTCTGAACAACATTCAAATTGCTGATGCAGGTCTGTATTATGTTGTTGTATCTAACAATTGTTCATCTGTTCAATCAAATGATGCCGTTGTTAATGTAACAAACAATGCAATACCATCAGTTTCTATTGCAATAAGCTCAGGATCAAACCCAACTTGTGCCGGCAATCCTGTTACCTTTACAGCTACTCCGACTAACGGCGGTGCTACTCCTTCATATCAATGGAAAGTCAATGGAAACAATGTTGGTAATAATCAACCTACATATACTTACATACCACAAAACAATGATGTTGTAACTGTTGAAATGACTTCAAGTTTAACTTGTGTAACAACTCAGACAGCTTCTTCTAACTCAATTGTGATGACCGTCAATCCTATACCTGCTGCTCCATCTGTTTCACCAGTCGTTCATACTTATTCTGGCACTTATGCTCCTGCATTGACGGCTTCTGGTCAGTCAGGTGCCATATTCAAGTGGTATTCAGATGCCGGATTAACTAATCTTGTCTTCACTGGTAATACTTTCAACCATACTCACAAAGATGCAGGCACTTATACCTATTATGTTACTCAAACTGTTTCTAATTGTGTAAGTGCAGCAGCAATTGCTACCGTTACTATCAATAAGGCTCAGCTTACTGTTACAGCAGACAATAAATCTAAAACTTATGGACAATCAGACCCTGTATTTACATATTCAATTACCGGTTTTGTCGGTGGTGAAGATGTCAATAATGCCAATGTTACTGGTTCCCCGATACTTAGCCGCCAAAATGGTGAAGATGTCGGAACATACAGCATTACTGTTGATTTGAACGATCTTTCGGCTCCAAACTATACGTTTACTCCTCAAAATGGAACTCTTACAATTAATAAGGCTACTCTTACATTTACTGCTGACGACAAATCTAAATGTCAAGGTTCACCAAATCCAAACTTGACTTATTCAGTAACTGGTTTCGTTTATGCTGAGAATGAATCTGTATTGGATCAATTACCAAATATCAATACAACTGCTGATGTTAATTCACCTGCTGGCACTTATCCGATAACTTTATCTGGAGGAAGTGATAATAATTATAATTATTCCTTCGTAAATGGAGCCTTAACTGTTTATCCGCTTCCTGTGCCTACTATCAGTGGTCCTACAAGCAGTCAGGTGGGTGTTGCAATTACTCTTAATACTGAAATAAATAAAATCAACTACATTTGGACAGCACAAGGCAATCCTACTATTACAAATGGCAACACTTCATCTCCTTCATTTGTCTGGAGCACTGCTGGTAATTATATCGTTACTGTTACATATACTGATAATAATGGTTGCACCGGTACATCGAGTAATTATACTGTAAATATTTCTGATGTTTGCAATAATGTTTCTATTAGCACACAACCACAGGATCAGACTGCTTGTGTAGGTGGAAACGCAACATTTAGCGTGGTAGCTACTGGTACAAATCCACAATATGCTTGGTATAAGCAAGGCAATCCAACTGTTCTTAGCACATCAAGCTCGCTTACAATCTCACCAGTGCAACTTTCAGATGCAGGTCAATACTACGTAGTAGTATCGAATAACTGTCCATCAATTGTTACATCAAACACTGTAACACTTACTGTTAATAATGTTCCTGCTCAGCCAGGTGCAATTACAGGAAATACAACAGTATGTGCCGGAACAAATGGAGTAACTTACTCAGTTACAAATGTTCCGGGCGTAACCTATACTTGGTCATATAGTGGTAATAATGTTACAGTTGCAAGTGGTCAAGGAACAAATGAAGTAACATTGAACTTTGCTGCAAACGCAACAAGTGGCACATTATCTGTTACACCATCGAACTCTTGTGGCAACGGAACTGCTCAGACATTAGCTATAACAGTTAATGCATTGCCAACTATTACTGCTCAGCCACAAAATACATCAGTAGTTGAAGGTTCTAACGCTACATTCACCGTTTCAGCAACTGGCGGCACACTCTCATATCAGTGGCAGGAAAACGACGGAAACGGTTGGAATGATATCGCTGGTGAAACATCTTCGACGCTCACGCTAAACAGTGTAACAGCATCAATGGATGGCTACCAGTACAGAGCTGTTATAACAAACAACTGCGGTAGTCAAAACTCAAATGCTGCAACTCTTACATTAATTGCTGCAACCCCAACTCAACAACCATCGTTCACACTTTCTTCATCCAAGACATCTATCAGCGTCGCTAGTATAACACCACCAACTACTCCGACTGCAACAGGTATGTTTAGATTGTTCCTCGCAATCCAAGGCGGTGGCTCACCTACACAGAACCCAGTCAATGGAAACAGCTATGGTGCAAACTCAGATTGGACATTTGCTCCTGTTCTTGGCAATGGTAGAGTAGTAAGCGATGGCAGTGTAACATCATTCTCGATAATTAATGTGCCAAGCAATACTTTATTCCGCATCATTGCATACGGCTACAACCAGATTGGTTCAAACGTATCATCGAGAGTATACAATACAACGTTAGGTGCAGATAACAACAAGACAGTTAAGACCAAGCTAAAGGAAGCATTCGAAGATGAGGTAATCAGCGGAACAACATTTGATGTAAGCCGCGTAGCACCGAACCCGGTATCGAACGAGATGTATTTGGATGTAATTGGTGGAAATGCAAATGCATACACATTCGAACTATACAATTCAGTAGGCGAACGAGTATTCACACGAGTAATGGAACTTCCGGCAGGTAGAAACGAAGTAGTGCTTTCGGTACAGAATGCAGCAGGAGTTCTGCCGGCAGGAGTATACAACTTACGAGTTCACAACGGTTCAGAGTACATTGACCAACGCATAGTGATTATGCCATAACGCATATGCTATCATACAAAAGAAAAGAAGCAGCCTCATCTGGGGCTGCTTCTTTATTTATTCTAAAATTAAGAATTCTTATTAAATCATTCCTAATTCTTTTCCAACTTTAATGAATTTTTCAATAGCAAAATCAATATGTTCGCTTTCGTGTGCAGCTGAAATCTGAACACGTATGCGGTCCTTGCCTCTTGGCACAACAGGGAATGAAAATGCTACAACATAAACACCTTCTTCAAGCATACGATTTGCAAAATCTACTGCCAATTGCGAACAATTCGGATATTTGCCGAACATAATTGGAGTAATTGGATGTATTCCGGGAAGAATGTCAAATCCAGCTTCCGTCATTGCTTTACGGAATTTCTTTGTGTTCTCTTCAAGCTTATCCCGAAGTTCAGTAGAAGCAGTAAGAATTTCTAAACATTTTATTGTTGCACCTACTACTGCCGGAGCAACTGTATTCGAAAACAAATATGGACGAGCCTTGTTGCGCATCCAGTCAATGATTTCTTTTCTACCTGAAATACATCCACCAGATGCTCCTCCAAGTGCCTTCCCAAACGTTGTTGTAATAATATCAATTCTATCCATTACCCCATAAAGTTCGTGTACCCCACGGCCAGTTTTTCCCATAAAACCAGACGAATGGCTTTCGTCAATCATTACAAGTGCATCATATTTCTCTGCTAAATCGCAAATTTCATCCAATTTTGCAATATCTCCATCCATCGAGAAAACGCTATCTGTAGCAATTACCTTGAAACGGCAGCCAGCTTCGTTTGCTTCTTTTAAGCAACGTTCCAATCCTTTTGCCATTTTGCCTGTTGCTGGATCTTCTTCTTCCACATCACGCATATCACTATGCTTGTATATCCAGCGTTTAGCCTTCGATAAGCGTATCCCGTCAATAATCGAAGCGTGATTGAGTGCATCTGTGATAATTGCGTCTTCTTCTTGAAAGAGTGGTTCGAATACTGCACCATTCGCATCAAAGCAGGAACTAAATAATATCGTATCTTCCGTTCCTAAAAATTCCGACATTTTTCTTTCCAGTTCTTTGTGTATATCCTGTGTACCACATATAAATCTTACCGAGGAAAGTCCAAATCCACGACTGTCAAGCGCCTGGTGTGCTGCTTTTACAAGCTCCGGATGTGATGACAAACCAAGATAATTATTTGCACAAAAGTTTAATACTTCTTTGCCACGAACGATAATTTTAGCCGCCTGAGGGCTCTCAATTATCCTTTCGTGCTTATAAAGCTTTTGCTCTTCTAATGTTTGAAGTTCTTTTTGCAAGAACTCTTTCATTTTTCCAAACATTTTCTATCTCCAAAAAAAACAAAAAAAGTTCTGCAAAATATGAAAATTTTAAATGATTTTTCAAATTATTTCAGATTCGGGTTGACTTCATTAATTGATAATGTTTTCAAATCTTTGGCTATATTTTGTTCTTTTAGAATAATTATAGCGTATTTTATTAATAACAAGACTTGCCCATAAATTAAGATATTTATTACTTGCAACTCAATTAGATATGTTTATTATTTTCCATAATATTTTCTTTTAGATAGCGTTTTTAATTAAAAACTATCAGAGGTTATCTATGAATAAAATTAAAGCGGAAGAGCTTCTTGCCGAACGCTCCAAAGAATTAAATTGCTTGTATTCAATTGAAGAAGTTTTAAGCAAACCTCAACTCACTTTAGATGAAATATTGGGAAAAATTGCTATTCTCTTGCCCGAAGCCTTCCGCTTCAATAAGGATTGCAAAGTAAAAATTTCTATCGACAACAAATTCGCCGCAACCAACGGTTTTAAACTCACTAAAAAAATAATTCGCGAAACTATATTTGAACAGAATAAACCTGTTGGTGAAATTGTTGTAGCCTACGATAACGAAAATTATGATTTCCTCGACGAAGAAAAGCGACTTGTGAAAACACTTGCCGATAGATTTGGTCATTTCCTTCTTTATTCCAAATTGAAGAAACTATTTGCCGAAGCAGAAGAAAGCGGCGATTTGACTAAAAAAGAATGGTTCGTCGTGCTTGATATTATCAAAAAAACTGACCAAAATTTGTTTTCTATCATCTCTCGAAAAATGCTTAACAACCTTTTCTGCAAAGGTATCGAAGAATCAAAACAACTTTTCGCTAAATTAGGAACAAACGTAGATATTCAATCCTCCACTGCTGAAGAAAATCGACCAACAAAAAAACAAGTTCTCGAAATATCTTTCTATCTTGGAAATGAAATTTTCGAAGTTGCTGCAAAATATTTATCTGACGACGAAATTCTTGCACTTGTCCAAAAATGGATTTACGAAGATAAATCTCATTTCCTTATCAAAGCACTTGCCAATTTAAATACACCATTGCCCGAAATTGCTGATGCAATTCGTCGCTTCTACAATATTAATCCAATTTCAATCAAGGAAATCACAACTCCTTTGCATAAAGGTATTCTGGTTGCCTTAATTCGACGATTTCTTACTGACCAACTCGAATATATTGAAATTGCAAAAAATTACATCAATATATCAGATTTTTACGATATTCTTCAAAATATGATTTTCACCACCGAAAGCCACGGCAAACTTGGTGGAAAAAGTGCCGGAATTTTGCTCGCTAAAAAAATAGTAGATAAACTTCAGGACGAAGAGGGACTTTTCAAAAATATTAAAACGCCCAAAACCTGGTATATTACCTCCGACGGACTTATGGCATTCCTCAACTACAACAATTTGGAAGATATTATTGAACAAAAATACAAGCCTCTCGAAGAAATTCGCTACGAATATCCTCATATTATTCAGGCATTCAAAAACTCGCATTTTCCGCAGGAAATTGTAAATGGGCTTTCCAATGCCTTGGACAATTTCGGCGACCATCCAATAATTGTTCGCTCTTCAAGTTTGCTCGAAGACCGCTTGGGTTCAGCTTTTGCTGGTAAATATAAAAGCTTGTTTTTGGCAAATCAGGGCAGCAAAAAAGAACGCCTCGAAGCATTGCTCGATGCTATTGCCGAAGTTTACGCTTCAACTTTCAGCCCCGACCCGATTGGCTACCGAACCGAACGCCAATTGCTGGATTTCAACGAAGAAATGGGTATTATGATTCAGGAAGTTGTCGGCAAACGTGTTGGTAAATACTTTTTCCCTGCTTTTGCAGGCGTCGCGTTTAGCAACAACGAGTTCCGTTGGTCGCCCCGTATCCGTAGGGAAGATGGGCTTGTTCGACTTGTCCCAGGTCTTGGAACCCGTGCAGTTGACCGCATAGGCAACGACTATCCAATCCTTGTGGCTCCCGGTCAGCCTGATTTGCGTGTGAACATTACTTTTCAAGATGTTATTTCCTATTCTCCTAAATTTATTGATGTGATAAATTTGGAAAAAAACACTTTCGAGACTATTTCTATCGATTCTCTTATTAAATCTGTTGGAAATTCCTATCCTATGATTAACGAGGTTTTCTCAATCATCGAACAAAATCACATTAAGCATCCATTTGGACTTGGTATCGACACAAATCGGGATGAAATAGTTGTTACATTCGAAAATTTAATATCAAAAACTAAATATATTAAACAAATTAATAAATTACTGAGTGAAATCAGTAGAATATTGAAAACACCTGTTGATATTGAGTTCGCTTGCGATGGCGATAGCCTCTATTTATTGCAATGCCGCCCTCAAAGCTCAGCGTTGGAAGGCACTGCCGCTCAAATTCCTTCGAATATTCCGCCAGATAAACTTATTTTCTCCGCAAACAAGCATATTTCAAATGGCAAAGTTGGTGATATTACCTATATTGTTTACGTCGATCCCGAAGCATACGCTCATCAGGAAAGTCTTGAAAAACTAAAGGACATTGGTCGTGCTGTCAGCAAGCTGAATAAATTACTCCCGAAACGAACATTTATTCTTATGGGACCGGGACGCTGGGGCAGCCGGGACGATATTCGTCTGGGTGTAAAAGTTACCTATTCAGATATTAATAATACCGCTGTCCTTGTCGAAATTGCTAAAAAGAAAGGTAGTTACGTTCCCGATTTGTCTTTCGGAACACACTTCTTTCAGGATTTGGTAGAATCTCAAATCAGATATATTCCTCTTTACCCGGATGAAGACGGAGTTGCCTTTAATTACGACTTTTTCTACAAAACTGAAAATACTCTTTCGCGATGGTGTCCCGAATACGAACACTTGCAAGATGTGCTGAAGGTCATTAATGTTCGTGAAGCAACTAACGGATTAGTTCTTCGCGTTCTTATGAATGCAGACGAAAATCTTGCAGTTGCAATGCTCGCCGACCCAATGGTTGCCGAAAAAACCGAAATTAAACACTCAGAACTTACTTTCAACGAAATTGGTTCCGACGAACCTCTTCAATGGCGAAAACGTATGATTGATAGCATTCTCGAGCATCTCGATCCTGTTCGCTTCGGTGTCAAAGAACTCTATCTCTATGGTTCTGTCTTCCTCGGAAATGCAACTGCAAAATCCGACATTGATTTTATTTGTATATTCCAAGGTTCCGAAGAACAGAAAAAAGAACTGAAAATCTGGATAGAAGGCTGGAACCTTGCTCTTAGTCGTATTAATTACAATAAAACTGGTTTCAAACTCGATCGCTTAATTGATTTTGCAATTCTCACCGAGAAAGAACTTGAACAACAAAAATACTATGCTGAACTTGTTGATTTAAGCAAAAATAAATCAAAAAAATTGCGTCTTTTAGGTGAAAACATTTAAAAACATATTTATATTTTGTCCGTCAAAAATAAGATTAATCAATTTATTCAAGGAGAAAAAAATGTCCAACAAGTTTTATGAATTATTAGGCGACAAAGCTGAATATTATCTCGGATTTAATAATCCAAAAATTCCAAAAGAATCGCTCACTCTGCCTTCATCCGATTTTGTAGACAAAGTCTGGCTAAATTCTGACCGCAATAACCGTGTGATCGGCAACTTACAATGGATTTATAATCACGGACGCCTTGCTGGCACAGGATACCTTTCTATCTTGCCTGTCGATCAAGGTATTGAACATTCCGCTGGAGCAAGTTTCGCTAAAAACCCTCAGTATTTCGATCCTGAAAATATTGTGCGTCTTGCAATCGAAGGTGGTTGCAACGCTGTTGCTTCAACATATGGTGTCTTAGGACTTGTCGCACGCAAGTATGCTCATAAAATCCCATTCATTGTCAAAATCAATCATAATGAATTACTTACTTACCCAAACGAATTCGATCAGGTGCTTTTTGGCACAATTGACGAAGCTTATAATATGGGGGCTGCTGCCGTCGGTGCTACTATTTACTTTGGCTCCGACCAATCACGCCGCCAAATCGTTGAAATTGCCGAAACATTCCAATATGCTCACGAACTCGGTATGGCAACCGTTCTCTGGTGCTATCTCCGCAATCCTGAATTCAAAAAAGACAAAGATTATCACGTTTCTGCAGACTTAACCGGTCAAGCTAATCATCTTGGTGTTACTATCGAAGCCGATATTATCAAGCAAAAACTTCCTGAAAACAATGGTGGCTATTTAGCTCTGAATATGGGTGGTTCGTCCTACGGTAAAATCGACAAGCGTGTTTATTCTGAACTCTCAAGCGATCATCCAATTGATCTAACTCGCTATCAGGTTGCTAATTGCTATATGGGCAAAGTTAGCTTGATTAATTCCGGTGGTGCAAGTGGTGATAACGACTTCGCCGAAGCTGCGATTACTGCAATTGTAAATAAACGTGCTGGTGGTGCAGGGCTTATCTCCGGTCGCAAAGCCTTCCAGCGTCCTATGGACGAAGGTGTGAAACTTCTCAATCTAATTCAGGATGTCTATCTCGATAAAGAAATTACTATTGCATAGTGTATATTATTTCATATCAGGGGTTCATTTATGAACCCCTTTTTTGTACTTATTCGAGAATAAAGCTCGATAAAAATCCTGCTAAATTAATTATTGTCTAAGTTCCATTTTGTTAGCCTTTTAATGTCCCATTCATTAGTTACTTTATTTTTCTTAGAAATCCGTTTGCTTAATTAATAGTTCATTCCTAAGTTTTTCTATATCTATTCTTTTTCGTTCTTCCAGCTTCGCTAACAATTCTTGCTACCACCCGTTTTCGTTGCGGAAACTATCTTCCTCCAATTTAACCCTTTTAAAATTAATCGAATATTGCTAATTTTGCTTTATTTTCATTTGACGGAACAATTAATGAAAAGAACTTTAATTACATCTGCTTTACCTTATGCTAATGGATATATTCATTTAGGTCACGCAGCAGGTGCTTATCTTCCTGCTGATATTTACGCCCGTTTTCTTCGGCTTTGCGGTGAACAAGTGCTGTACGTCTGTGGTTCAGACGAACACGGTGTTGCAATTACTATTTCAGCCGAAAAGGAAAATACTACTCCAAAAGCTATCATTGACAAATATCATTCAGCCAATGCCGAAGCCTTCAAAAAATTTGCAATGACTTTCGATATTTATTCACGCACTTCTACTGAAATTCATCACAGCACTGCGATTGAATTTTTTGCTGACCTGCTGCAAAAAGGCTATCTGGTTGAGAAAGAAGAAGAGCAATTTTTCGACGAAAAAGCACAAATGTTTCTGCCGGACCGTTATGTCGAAGGCACTTGCCCAAATTGCGGCTACGACCACGCCCGTGGCGACCAATGCGATAAATGCGGTGCATATTACAACCAATTAGAACTAAAAAATCCTCGTAGTATTATTAGTGGCGAACCTCCGGTTGTCCGCAAAACAACTCATTGGTATATGCGTTTCGGCGAATTCCAGAATTTTTTAGAAGAATACATAGAAAGTAAATCCTCCGAGTGGAAAGATAACGTTCTCCAGCAAAGCCGAAGCTGGCTTCGACAGGGGCTTTCCGACCGCGCTATCACTCGCGACCTTAATTGGGGTGTGCGACTTGACAAAGTCCCCGGCATCGACAAAAACAAAGCTAAGGGAAAAGTTCTATATGTTTGGTTTGATGCTGTGCTTGGATATATTTCTATCACTAAGGAATGGGCAGATCAACAAGCTCAAAACGGTCGCGGTAAATCTGACGACTGGAAAGTTTGGTGGCAGGACAACGATACTCGCTATATCGCTTTTATCGGAAAAGACAACATCGTCTTCCATACTTTGATTTTCCCCGCTATGCTCAAAGCCCGTGGCGGGTATATTCTTCCAAGCAATGTTCCGGCTAATGAATTCCTTAATTTAGAAGGTGAAAAATTTTCAAAGTCTCGTAATTGGAGTATCGATCTGCGCGACTTCCAGAAAGATTTCCCCGAGCCTCAATATACTGATGCTCTTCGATACACACTCGCTATGAACGCTCCCGAAACTCGCGATAGCGATTTCACTTGGCGCGATTTCCAAAATCGCAATAATAACGAACTCGCTGATATCTTCGGTAATTTTGTAAATAGAACACTTCAATTTGTTTTCAAAAATTTTGAACAAAAAATCCCTACTCTTTCCGAACAAGATAAATCCCTTGTCGGAAACTGGAATAATTTAATTGACACTCTCGAAGAGTACTTCAGCGACAACTATCTTGAAGCAATCGAAAAAGCTTCTCGTAAATTCTATGGCTTATTTAATGAAGCCGAATTTACCTTGATTACATCGGTTTGGAAACATTCCAAAGAAGCTCAACGACTTTTCAATAAATTCCGTTTTCGCGATGCAATTACAGAAACGATGAATATTGCTCGTGCTGCTAATAAATTTTTCAATGACGCTGAGCCCTGGAAAACAATCAAATCAGACCGCAATGCTACTGCTCGCACTCTCTTTATTTGTGCTCAACTGGTTTATTCTCTCTCGATTTTTCTTGCTCCAATTATCCCAAATTCTTCAAAGAGAGTCCAATTAATGCTCGGATGCGAACTTCAAACCGGTGAACCTAACTTCGATAATTCAAATGAAAATTATTGGCTTACCGCTACTTATCCTCGTCTCGAAGAAGGAACTCGTATTATGCAACCAAGTATTATTTTCAACAAAATTGAGGATAGTGTTATTACTGAGCAAATTAATAAACTTGGCAAACCTGCTAATCAAGACACTACGAAAAATGAACAAGAACTTATAGAATATGATGATTTTGCCCGGGTTCAATTGCGTACTGCTATTATTAAACAAGCTGAAAAACTTCCGAAATCAAAAAAATTACTGAAACTTATTGTTGAAGTTGGTAATAAGCAAAAACAAATTATTGCAGGAATCGCTGAACATTACGTACCTGATTATCTTATCGGGAAAATAATTGTTGTGGTTGATAACTTGAAGCCTGCAAAGCTTATGGGTGAAACATCTGAAGGAATGCTTCTTGCTGCATCAACCGAAGATGGACAGCTTTGCTTTGTGTCACCAGAAAAACCTGAAATTGGTTCAGGTGCCATTGTTAAATAAATACTTATCAGAATAAAAATGGAACAAGAAAAACAATTAGAAAATAATTTCGATGGTATGTATTTGACAGCTCTGCTCTTCAAATACAAAAAAGTAATAATTGCTACAATTATTGCTTCAGCAATAGTTTCTACTGTCGTGGCTTTTCTCCTTCCAGTTTGGTACACAGCATCTATAAATGCTGTCCCTCCGCAAACATCAATGACTGGACTGGAAAACGCAATGGGTAGCATTTCATCTACTCTGCGCGATATTGGGCTTGCACGCGTAGGTGGCTCAAGCTCAAGTGGCTATTCACTCACAGTTATTTTACTTAGCCGATCAGTTAAAGATTCAATGATTAAAAAATACGATTTACGCAAAGTTTACAAAATGGAGAATGATAAGTATGAAGACTTGTTGAAAGAATTCGAAAGTAACCTCGATATTACTTACGATAAAGAAGGTAATTACGTTATTTCTGTTACAGACCGCGACCCTAAACGTGCCGCTCAGATGGCTAATGATTATGTGCAAATTGCAAACCACTTTGCTGCTGAATTATTTAAAAAAGAGTCTAACTTTAACCGCGTTTATATGGAACAGAGAGTTAAATCAATTGATTCTACTATCTCGGCTCTATCCAACCAGCTTGGCTCTCTTTCGCAGCAAAGTCTGATGTTTTCTCCACAGGAACAAGCTCGTGCCGTTAGTCAGGCTATTGTCGAACTAAAAGCTCAGGTCTATCAAACAGAGATTGAATACGACCTTCTTCGCACTACTTTTGGGGAAAACGATGCTCTATCTCAAGTAAAAAAGAAAATGTTAGACGAAACTCGTAAAAAACTACACGAAGCAATGAGCAAACCCGGATTTGCCGGCAACTTTAAAATTGATGAAAGCGGACGCATTGGTATCGAATTCACTAAACTTCTCACCGAAATTGAAGCTCTGTCTAAAGCGAAAGCTTATTTAGTACCGCTTTACGAAAAATTAAGGCTCGATGAAGTCAAGAACATCAAAACTCTTTATGTCTTGGACGAAGCTGTGCCACCCACTAAGAAAAGCAAGCCAAAACGAGTTCTTATAGTTGCTGGTTCGGTGCTTGGTTCGTTCGTGCTTGCTGTTTTGTTCATACTTTTGATTCATAATTATATCGAATTCCGGAATAAATATCAAAATTTATAATGGCAGAAAACAAAAGCGGCAATCTTTTTTTAGAATACTTTTCATATAGAGTAAACATTGGTTTTGCCTTTGTTGTGTCAGTTCTTGCTGTTATTGCAATATACGCATATTTTGCACAGGATACTCTTGCCGCTGTTATCGGTGTTGCTGTTCTTCTCGCTTTGCCTTTCTTTTGGTTTTGCATTCGCTATCCCAAATTATGGATTTATTCAGTTGCACTTTGCACAATACCATTCCTCACTACAAGTGGCGAAGGATTATCTATTGCCGATGTTGTGCTTGGTGTTGTTTACCTTGGTGGTCTGATTTTATGGTTCTATTATATCCTTTTCATAAAAAAAGACAAAATAGTCAAAAATACTGCTGATTGGTTGATTATCTTCTTCTATGTTGCGTCTTTTGGTTGCGTAATAATCGCATATCTTAACGATGTTGATATTATCGATGCTTTCAAGGAATATGCTAATTTTTCTATAACATTGCTCTACTTCCCGATACGTTATTACTTCAATGAAAAAGAAGACTTAAAGCGGCTTCTTGTTGTTTTTGCAATTAGTATTTTTATTGTCGAACTTATTCATTTCTATAAATATTACGTTGCAGCAACTACTAATTTAGTTTATGCTTACCAACTTGCCCGCACTGTAAAAACAAATCAGGCACTGTTTGTTGCAGCCTCGATTTCGGCAATTGTGTTTTTCTTCTACACAAAGGGTTGGAAAAATCGCTTGCTGCTTGGCATTTTTGCTGGTCTCAGTACGGCTGCTTTGATTACAACTTTTTCTCGTGCTTTCTGGATTGTATTACTGGTGCAAGTTGCTATTTTGTTCTTATTGCTTCCATTAAGAAAAAAAATTGAACTTGGTGTGCTTGTCGTTACTTTAACCGCTATTGTGTTGTCTCTTGCGTTTTTATTTATGAAGGACAATACGAAATTGCTGCTTGGAGTAGTCGAAGCTCGGTTCGTTTCCGCAAGCAAAGGAACAAAAGACGTTTCCGTTCAGGCTCGTTTTGCTGAGTATGAAGCTACATTTGTCAAAATCCGGGAAAATCCTCTTGGTGGAAATGGATATTTCAAACCTTTTTCTTATATCGACCCACTTACTGGTTTTACTCTTACTGCACCTATAAATCACAATGGCTATATTTATTTAGTTTATCGACTTGGTTTTCCTCTTGCAATTGTGTATTTGCTCTTTTTTATTTCATACATTTTTAAATCAATTAAATATATGATAATTTCAAAAGATAAGTTTTTCAAAGCAATTTCTATCATTGCTTTTATGTTCTTGCTTCTTTTGGCTATTACAAATTTCGTTACTCCTACATTATCGTTTAGAGACGGAATTTTTGTTACGATTTTGTCAGTTGTTTTTATTAGTTCAGCAGAAAAATTTTATATATTTTCGAAAAAAATATTCATTAAGTAAAAAATTGAAAAACAGTAGTATATACAGCCAAGTTATTACTCGTCTTGTTTCCGACACAATAGCATTTTCCATAAGCTACATTTTCTTATACTATCTTCGTTTTCACTCGGGCATTATTCCAACTACAATTGTTCCGAGCTTATCTGCGGCTCTTTTCACCGGGATTGTTTTGTTGATTTATTGGTTGCTTGTATTCTTCTTTGCAGGTATGTATAGGAATTGGCATCTCAGGTCGCCTTTTGATGAGATTTTTGCTGTATGGAAAGTGTGTTTTATAGCAACGGCTATCATTGTTCTTCTCATTTTTTACGAAGGTGAACGTTTCACCCGTATGATGTTTGTTCTTCACTATCTTTTTCAATCTACTGCTGTAACAATCGGACGAACTATTTGCCGCCGCATTCAAGTAAAACTTCGCGCTAAACGCATTGTTAGCATTCCTACTATTGTCGTCGGATGCCCTCGTCGCGCAATTGATTTCTATGAAAAAGCAGAACGTTTCGTTAATTGGGGTTACCGCGTTGCCGGAATTATTTTGATTAATAAAAATCAGATAGATGAATTCAAAAAAATAGTTGCAGATAAAAATCTAAGCGAAATTAAATTCGATACATTGGAAAATGCTGATTCATTCTTGCGGGAAAGCAATGCCGAAGAAGTTGTTATCACTTCCGACCAAACTGACCACGATACACTTTTCCGAATTGCTTCAACCGCTGTTGATTGTGGTATGCGAGTTACAATCGAACCCGACCTCTACTCCATTTTTACAGGTCAGACACGCACTCAAAGCCTCTACGGAATTCCACTAATTGAAATTAACACTCAGCTCCTAAAACCTTGGCAAGAAATTGCTAAACGCTTGTTTGATATCGTTTTTAGCTCTTTTGTTCTGCTCATTGGTCTTCCGCTCTGGATTATTATCGCTATTATTATCAAACTTGATTCACCCGGTCCAGTCATTTATAAACAACCTCGTGTTGGAAAGAACGGCAAAGTTTTTATGATTTATAAATTTCGTTCAATGCGATCTGAACCAGTCCCAGCCAAACAAACCTGGACTCAAGTCAACGACCCTCGTGTTACAAAGTTCGGCCGCTTTATTCGTAAAACCCATCTTGATGAAATCCCTCAATTCTGGAATGTGCTTATCGGAGATATGAGTGTTGTAGGTCCTCGTCCGGAACAACCAAAAATTGTTGATGAAATTGTTAAAGAAGTGCCTTACTACAAACGCCGCCATTTAGTTCGTCCTGGTATTACTGGATGGTGGCAAGTCAAATACAAATCCTATGAATTTAGCATTGATGAAATTCGTAATCGTTTGAAAGATGATTTTTATTATATTGAAAATTTCTCTTTGAAACTTGATTTTGAAATTATTATTCGAACTATTATGCTTGTTTTTCGAGGGCACGGTCAAACCTAAACGGGAGCATTTATGAAAAAAATTGTTGTTATTCCTACCTATAATGAAATTGATAATATTGAAAATCTAATTTATTCAATTTTCGAGAACTTGCCTGATACACATATCTTGATTGTCGATGATAACTCACCTGATGGCACTGCACAGAAAGTTAAAGAACTTATGAAAAACAACCGCCAAATCCATTTAATGCAACGACAGGGGAAAATGGGATTAGGAACAGCATATTGCGATGGATTCTCTTGGGCTTTGGACAAAGGATTTGATGTCGTTTTCGAAATGGATGCCGATTTTTCTCACGACCCTCGCGACCTTCCGCGTATGCTCGAAGCATTACAAGATGCGGACCTGGTAATTGGCTCCCGTTATTCCAAAGGTGTAAATGTTGTAAATTGGCCCCTCTCTCGGTTAATGCTTAGTTACGGTGCTAATCTATATACTCGTATCATTACAGGTATGCCTATCGCCGATGCTACCGGCGGCTTTAAATGCTTCCGCGCCAATGCCCTCAGAAAAATTGATTTAACCTCAATTCGAACAAATGGTTACGGCTTTCAGATTGAGATGAATTACCGTATCTGGAAATCTGGTGGACGCATTAAAGAAATCCCAATTATTTTTATCGATAGACGTTCCGGCGTCTCGAAAATGAGCAAACATATTATCTTCGAAGCTGTCTGGCTTGTCTGGAAATTGCGTCTTTGCTACAAACGCTTATTGAAGCAAAAAAGCAAATTCGAAGAACGTCAGAAATCAAATGTAATCACTGAATTCGTTGATTAATGTGCTGAATTCTCCCGACATATCAATAATTATTGTAAACTACAATGTAAAGGATTTCCTGCGTGGTTGTCTGCAATCAATTCGTGAGTCTTCTGGCGAATTGTCTGTTGAAACAATAGTTGTCGATAATTATTCCGTTGATGGTTCTGTCGAATATCTGCGACCTCTGTTCCCGGAAGTTGAATTTATCGCTCTGCCCGAAAATATTGGTTTTGCTCGTGCAAACAATATTGGAATAGAAAAAGCCAAAGGTAAATACCTTCTTATCTTAAATCCGGACACTCTGCTTCGCAATGATACTTTGCAGGTAATGTTCGACTTTATGGAAACTCATAAAGACTGTGGTATTGCTGGTTGCAAAGTGCTTAATCCTGATGGCTCTTTTCAGGTTGCCTGCCGTCGAGGCTTCCCGACCCCTTGGGTTGCCTTCAGCAAACTTTTCGGTTTGCAATCGCTTTTCCCTAATTCTCCGGTTTTTGCTCGATACAATCAGCTCTATAGATCAATCGACGATACTTACGAAGTTGATGCGGTTATCGGGGCTTTTATGTTTTGTCGAACCGACTTGATTAAAAAAGTCGGTGGTTTCGCTCCCGAATTCTTTATGTATGGCGAAGACCTTGATTTATGCCGACAAGTCAAGCTCCAAGGCTGGAAAGTTATGTATGTCCACACTACTTCCATTATCCATTACAAAGGAGAAAGCACAAAACGAAGTTCAATCAACGATGTCCGCCATTTTTACGAGGCAATGGAAATTTTCACCCGCAGGCATTTTGGCAAAAATCATCTGTTTCTTTTGCTATTGCGGCTTGGTATTAAAATCAGGTCTTCTATTGCCTATATTGAACGGTACTGGCGCGATTTCTTGTTTATCATTTTAGATTTGTTCTCAATTAATCTTGCTCTTCTTATTAGCACAAAAATCCGTTTCGAAAAATTCTTCGGGTTTCCCGATTATGCCTATCCAATAGTATTCATCGTTATCAGCCTTGTTTTTCTATCTTCTATGTTCATCGTTGGCGAATACTTCGAAGGCAGGCACAGCATCAAGCGAGCTTTTTCAGCCTCGATGATTACATTTTTTGTTCTTTCCTCGCTTACTTACTTTTTCCCCGAATTTCGCTTTAGCCGCGGCGTTGTGCTTATGTCAATTGGTTTTACTATTGTATTTACCTCTGTTTCCCGTGCTATTACAAAAATTTTAGAACAGTTTTCTGAACAAAATAAATCCAAACGTATTATTATTGTCGGCACTGGCGAAATCGCAAAATCTTTAAATTTGAAAATTTCTGAACTCTCAAATTCAAATATTATTATTGATGGATTTGTTGCTTCTTCAGGTGATGAACTCAATAATTCCAATTTGCATATTATTGGCGAAAAATCATATCTTAACAAAATAATAAAAGAAAAAAAGCCAAATGAAGTAATTTTTGCTGACGAACAAATCTCTTCATCCGAAATGATTAATCTTATGCTCGAATTCTCTTCTCAAAATGTGCGTTTTCATCAGGTTAAAGAATTCGATGAATTGCTCGCTGCCTCTGTCATTCAGGATATTGCAGATATTGAACCAACCGTCCCGGCATACAACTTATCTCGTTTTCGGAATAAAGCACTTAAACGAATTGAAGACATTGCAATTTCCCTTTTCCTCCTGACTATTGGACTGCCCTTTATCTTTGCATTCAGAAAAGAACCAACCCGCTTTTTGAAAATGCTATTTAGAGTGCTTAAAGGCGAAATTTCATTCATTGGTTTGCATATTATTTCAAATAATTTCGCTCCATCGATTGGGAAAATTGGCATTATCGGTCCAAATGCAAGCGAACAAACTCTTAATTTATCTCTGGAAGCAATAAAAAAACTTAACGAGTATTATTTACGTCATTATACTTTATCAATGGACTTTGATATTATTATCAAATATTTATTCGGGAAAAAAAGTGACAAAACCAATCCTTGATTTCGAACAGCCAATAGTGCAGCTTGAAGAAAAAATCGAAGAAATGCGTGAACTCGGCAAAGCAATCGATTTATCTAAAGAAATTGCTGAACTCGAGCGTCGCACTGATAATCTTCGCAAGGAAATATACTCTAATCTTACTCGTTGGCAACGTATCCAGATTGCCCGTCACCCTTTGCGTCCTACCTCAGTTGATTATATTAAAAATATTTTTACTGATTTTATTGAATTATTTGGCGATAAAGTGTCCGGCGACGACCCTTCAATAATTGGTGGTATCGCAAAAATTGGCGGAATTTCTGTTGTTGTTCTTGGCAATAGAAAAACAAAAGACAAAAAAACTAATTTATACAAACCTGCTGCAATCTCCTCAGCTGAAGGGTTTAGAAAAGCAACACGGCTTATGAAACTTGCCGAAAGACTTGCTAAACCTGTCATTACTCTTGTTGATGTTCCTTATAACGTTCCTTATGCAGAAACCGATAGCCCGGGACTTGCCAATGCTATCGCCAGCCAACTTTCTGAAATGTCTGCTCTGCAAACACCGACAATAAGCGTTGTGATAGGGGAGGGGGCTTCTGTTGCAGCTTTGTCCTTAGCTATTGCTGATAGATTGCTTATGCTCGAAAATTCTTGGGCGTCAATAGTCTCTCCCGAAAAATGTGCCGAAGCTCTATGGGGTAGCCTCGATTTCAAAGAACAAGCTGCCGAAGCTATGAAGCCAATTGCTCGGGACCTTTTGGACTTGTCTTTAATCGACGATATTATCCCGGAACCTGTTGGCGGTGCCCATAGAAATCACAAAATGATGTTTGAAATTCTTAAGAAAAAGTTAATTGTAGAATTAAAAGATATACGCCGCGAAAAAACTGAAAAACTTCTTAAAAAAAGATCTGAAAAATACCACGCAAAAGGAGTTTGGCGGGAATGATTCAAGTCATTACAATTGATTTTTGGAATACTTTATTTGATTCTTCTGGTGGCAACGAAAGAAATGCTTTGCGCCAAAAAGCTATAATGAGCGAAATAAATAATTATAACCGGGAAATCTCTCCTGAATTATTCGAAAAAGCTCTGAAAGCTTCGTGGGAATACTTCAACAAAATCTGGCGGCAAGAAATGCGAACTCCTTCAGTGCAGGATAGCATTGCTTTCTTTTGGAAATATCTCGAATTACCAACAGACCCACAGGCAATTAATCGCATCGCGGATTATTTTGCCAACTCGGTGCTCATCCACCCTCCGAAACTTATCGATGGCGTTGCAGATATTTTGCCAGTCCTTGCCAGCAGATACAAACTTGGAATTATCTCGGATACAGGATTTAGCCCGGGAATAGTTCTCCGCAAACTGCTCGAACAAAATAATATTCTTCATTTCTTTGATAGTTTCAGCTTCAGCGATGAAACCGGATATTCAAAACCTCACCCTGAATCTTTTCGAAAAGTGCTTGCAGAACTCGGTTCAAATACTTCCGGGGCTTTGCATATTGGCGACATCGAAGCTACTGATATTGTTGGTGCTAAACAACTTGGTATGTATGCTATTCGTTTTGCCGGCGATAGCACCGGCTACTTTGCAAATGAAAGTTCTAATCCGACAATTGCTGATGCTATAGTTTATAATTGGAACGAAATTCCTGAAACCATTGAAAATATCTGCTAAGCAGTTCATTATTTTTTTTGCTTCACCTGTTTTGAAAAAATGAACTCCACCTTAGAGGTGGAGTTCATTTAAATAATTCAAAACCCTTCCGAAGGTTCAAAACCTTCGGAAGGGTAGGGCAAGTCAGCCGTTGCATCTAAAGAATTCATCCGATGACTTTGAGTCATCGGATGAATAAAACAAGAAACCATCGGAAGGCTCTAAGCTTTCCGATGGTTCACAGATACAATTCATCCAATGAATAATCACTTCTTCACTTCCTGCGATCCCGGCTGGATTCGAACCAGCGACACCAAGTTTAGGAAACTTGTGCTCTATCCTACTGAGCTACGGGACCAAACCTCAATCCAAAATTACAAAAAAATTACTCTCAAAACAAACACCTATAAATTCCACGCCTACGCTTTTTACAAATATTGTATTATCAATAATTTCCACAATTTAACTGCCTTATTCTAAGTAAGTATATCCATATAGTCCCGAACGATAGTTCGAAAGAAACTCTTTGCCTTCTTCCGTTGTGATTTTCCCGGATTTTACAGCTCCTGTTACCCACGTTTCAACCGTCCGAACCAGCTTTTTCGCATTGTAGCCAACGTAGTCAAGAACTTCTGCCACAGTTTCACCATCGATTACTTGCTTGATTTGATAGCCATCATCGTCAAGTATTATGTGCACGGCATTTGTATCGCCAAACAAATTATGCAAATCGCCCAATATTTCTTGATATGCACCAACGAGAAAAACACCTATGTAATATGGTTCATTCGGATTAAAATCATGTAAAGGCATGTAATATGAATAGTTAGTAGTTGAAATAAACCTGTCAATTTTTCCATCCGAGTCGCATGTAATATCTTGTAATGTAGCAATTCTGTCAGGTTTTTCATTCAGTCTGTGAATTGGCATAATAGGGAATACCTGGTCAATTGCCCATGAATCCGGCAAAGATTGAAATAATGAAAAATTACAGAAATATTTATCTGCAAGCATCTTCGCAAGCATCCTTATTTCCTCTGGTGGATGCTTAATCTCGGTGCTGATTCTGTGGCATTCTTTTGCAATCGACCAGAATAATCGCTCAATTAATGCGCGGGTTCGCAAGTCAATCAATCCTAAACTAAATAAATCAAGCGATTCTTCACGAATTTGCTGCGCATCGTGCCATCCTTCAAGCATCTTAGTTTGATTAATATTCTCGTATATATTATGCAACTCTTGCACCAACTCGTGGTCTTCTTCAGATACTTCCATCGTCTCTGGGTCCCAGGTTGGCATAGAAGTGCTCTCAAGAACGTCAAATACAAGTATCGAGTGATGTGCCGTCAGCGAACGCCCGGATTCTATTATTATATTTGGATGCGAAAGTTCGTTCTTTTCACATACATCAACCAATGTCGAAACTGCATCATTCACATATTCCTGTATTGTATAATTTACCGACGAGCCTGAAGTTGATGAACGTGTCCCATCATAATCTACACCAAGCCCTCCGCCAATATCCACAAATTCAACTGAACATCCCAATTTCAACATTTCTACATAAAATTGTGAAGCTTCTTTCAAAGCAGTTTTAATCTTGCGAATTTTTGTTATCTGGCTACCTAAATGAAAATGAATGAGTTTCACTTGGTCTTTTAGCTTGTGCTTTTCTAAAAGTTCAACCGCTTCAAGCAATTCAGATGACGTTAGCCCAAATTTGCTCCTGTCTCCACCAGAATCTTCCCATTTCCCACTTCCACTGCTCGATAGTTTTATTCTTATCCCTATATTGGGCTTAATCTTTAATCGCTTCGATATATTAATAATCAAACGTAATTCATTCAATTTCTCAACTACTATATATACTTTCTTGCCCATCTTTTGTGCAAGCAAAGCAAGTTCTATAAAATCTTCGTCTTTGTAGCCATTGCAGATTATTAGCGAGTCGTCATCTTCAGTGTTTATTGCTAATACGGCGTGCAACTCAGGTTTTGATCCAGCCTCCAGTCCGATATTGAATTTCTTTCCGTATGAGAATATCTCTTCAACAACTGGTCTCATCTGATTGACTTTTATTGGATAAATAATAAAGGAATTTCCTTTAAATTGATACTCCTCCGTTGCCAGCTTGAAACAATTAGCTATTGTTTCAATACGGTTGTCTAAAATATCCGGGAATCTCAGTAATACCGGCGTCGAAACATCACGTAATTGCAGTTCATCAATCAATTCTTTTAAATCAATTTCGGAACCGTTTTTTTTGGGACGCACCACAACGTGCCCCTTCTCGTTTATCGAAAAATAATCAATACCCCAGCCGTTTATGTTGTAGAGTTCAGCTGAGTCCTCGACACGCCATTTTCTCATCTAACTCCTTTCTTTTTTGATGGTTTAAATAAATTATTGACAATTTGTCCAAATTTATATTGCAAAAATATCATTTTATTTATTTATTAAAGTTATATTTTTGTTAATTCATTTTTTTAATTTTGCTTTTAATTTTATGCCTACTCTTTTATTCAACAAAGCATATTCCTCGAAATTTTCAAATTCATCAGCCGAAATTGATTTACTTTGTTTCGACACCCATTCAATGATGGATTTTTTCATTGAAAAGAAGAAGCCAAAATCTATGTTGCTTGTTCTTCCAACAAGAAGAATGGTGCTTTTTTATAAAAATCATTTCATCAGAAAATATTTCGAACGCCATAAGCAACCTTGCGAACCTCCTTCTTTTCATACTTTTGAGTCTTTTGTCTTGTTTTGCCACAAAAAAATTTTTCAAAACAAGAAAACTCAAATTTCTGAACCTTTTATTTATGCTCTCATTGAAGAAGCTATCAAAAACAGCCAGCTTGAATTTTTCCGTCATAATCCTAAAAATAAAAGAGTTAGCTTTAGCCTTGTTACCAAAATTGCTCAAATTATTAACGGACTAAAAGAAGACGGCATTTCTCCCGACGACCTGTTCAACGATGTCGAAAACTATTCTCCACAAGATTATATAGATTACAATATCGGTGGTGTAAGCGACCCCAAAAAACTTCACGATTTCGCTGTTATATACAAAAAATATCAGGAATTGCTTTCCGATAAGTTTTTGGATAGTCCTCAATACTTAATTGATTTAAATGACTTTTTTCTGCAAAATACTTCTTCAGAGTTCCTGCTTAACAAATTTTTCGACCCTGATAGCGTGATTTTGTTCGATAAATTTTCTGAATTCAAGCATCCACAGGCTACATTCCTTAAATTGTTAAGCCAGAGCACCACTCCCGTTGCAATTAATGTTGATTTCTCCCCAATCAATGGACCTCTTTTCGGCAATTTAACCGAAACTATTTCAGATATTCAGATAAATTCGTATTCTTCTGTTTCATATTTAGATGTTAATGAAAAATTGACCATTGAAGATGAAATTAATCTCCCTCCATCTCAGTATCTTCGCAGACGTCTTTTCAATAATGAAGAATATCACGAAATAAACTATAATAAACTTAATGATACTATTAAAGTTATCGCTTGCGAAAATCAAGTTGATGAAGTTAATATAATTGCTAAGTTAGTTCATTATCTTATTGAACGAGGCTACGACCCCACAGATATTGCAATTGTTTCTCGAAAGCCAGAAATTTATTCCCCACTTTTCCGTGAAATTTTTGCTTCAAATAATATTGAAAGTTTTATCACTGATAGATTCGACTTATCTGCTTCCCAACTTGTCATTACATTTTTTAACATAATTGATTTAATAATCAACAATTATAGAAAGTCAGACCTGAAAAAAGTATTACAAAGCTTCTATTTCAGAACTTGGGCTAATTCATTTATTGATGTCGAAAATCTACTCGAAGTAATAACTGAAGTTCCTTTCCTCGGTGGCACAAAATCCAATGGTGCTGAATTCTGGTGCGAAATGCTCTCATTCAATATTAAATATTTCGAAAATTCACTATTAGCTGATGATAATGAAAATTCTGATTCCTACCATACTCAAAAGAAAAAACAAAAATATGAAAAAGCTTTGGTTGATTTTCGAAAACTTGTCGAAATTTTTTCTTTCGAAAACCGCGATTACTTCCCTCAAGAAATATTGTCTCTTATCAAAAATCAAATAATTAACAAATTAAATATTAAAGAACAGCTTATCAATAAACTATCAGAGTTGAATCAAAACAAATCCAAAATTTCAATTCTGAACTATATCTTCCTTCGCGATGAAATCGAAAAAGATGTTGCTGCTGTTAATTCCTTCGTCCAACTTGTGGATGAATATTCCAAAATTCAGTCAATCCTTTATCCACAGCAAAAAATTAATCTAAGCGAATTTATTGATAAAATTAAAATTGTTGCTCTCAATACAAAATTCAATATCAAAGAAAGTGCGGACCGTGGTGTTAAAATTACTTCTATCGAGCAAATAATCGGTATTCCTTTTAAAGTTGTTATTCTTTGTGGTGCAGTTGATGGAGATTTCCCGCTTGCTTACCGTTCCGAGAACACATTAGGCAAAATTCTTCCCAAAAGTGAATTGCGACACCTCGAATCCGAGAGAATCCTGTTCTACAAAACATTAACCAACAATGCTGAACTCTTCGACAAGGGACAATTCAAACTCTTTATTACTTACCCAGAATTTTTTGACAGAGAAGAACAAATAATGTCCACATTCATTTCTGCTTTGCTCAATGTTACTTCGCTCGCTAAATCAAACAAATTCTATAAATTATCCACCATCAGAAAAGCAATCGCATCCAACTCCTTTGCTCCACAAATCAGTCAGCAACTTAAAGAAATCCCTTTCATCAACTATATCTCAGATAGAGGTGAACTTATCCGCAAATTTGCTGCGGGCGAGTTATCGCAACCTGAAATAATTAGCCTTATAGATGTCGAAGATTTACAAAAAGAACATGAAAGAATTGAAAAATATTTATCCTCATTAGATGATGAAACTTCTATCTTTGGAAGCAACTTGCCACCCGATTTGCTGAGATTTTTATCTGAATATAGTAATAAAACCTATTCTGTTTCCGAATTTGAAACATTTCAAAAGTGTCGCTACAATTACTTTTTACGTTATATACTTGGAATTCGCGAACGAACCGACGAAACCGAAGAAATTTCCAATATTGAAGTAGGTAATCTTCTTCATCGTATTGTTTATAAGTTTATGACTTCCATCAAAAACGAACTTCCCAATTCAATTTTTTATGTCAAATTAGATGAAAATCAAAAGGATAAATACTGGAACCTACTTGTTAATCTTGCTAAGCAGGAACTTGAATTTTATAAATTTTTCGACTACGAATATCACGTCCTTACTAAATTTCTAATAGGTGATTTCGGCAATAAATCACCAAAATTTTCTTCTTTCGCTCAAAACAGAGGTTTGCTCTATTTATGGCTCGAACGCGAATTGCTATATCAGGCACATACAAGAAAACTTTATCCTGCCTTTTTTGAATTATCTTTCGGAAGCAAAAAACGAAAAGACTTTCCCGTAACGATAGATGATATTAAAATACGTGGCAAAATTGATAGGATTGACCTACACGTGAACAAAAGTGTTTTCTTAATTGTTGATTATAAAAAATCTTCTCCCAAGAAAATCAAAGAAAACGCAAAAATTTTCGGAGATCAATTCCAAATCCCTGTATATATCAAAGCGGCTGAACAAATTTTGCCAGATCTCTCAGGTGTTGCTTCATTAGAAACTATTGGCGGTGCATATTTCTGCTTTACTCCTGATTCGGGTGCCCCAAAAAACAGTAGCAATGAACAATTGGAGAAATTAAAGAAAACAACATATTTTCCTTTAATTTCTCCGGAATATAATTTCCTTGATAATGAGAATGAACAAGCTGATGAAAAATCTATCGCTGATCATATAAACTCAACAATTGAGCAAATTAAAGAAATTGTTAAGCAAATTTCACAGGGGCTATTTGGCGAAAAAAACAATCGCAATCAAAAAATCTGTGAAAATTGTAACTACGCTAATTTATGTAGAATAAACAAACACGAAATTTACAATAATGGAATTGAAAATGAAAACGAAAACGATTAATTTCCCAACCGGAAACAATTTTTCTGCTGTTGTATGCTTGAATGCTAATCTTCCTGATAAATTTGTATTTGATATGGTTGCCCATCTGCCGTTGCTTGTAGCTGATGGAGCTGCAAATAATATTTTGGCTATTGGTCTGGAGCCTACAAAAGTTATCGGCGATATGGATTCTCTTCTCAATAATTATCAACTTCGTATTCCTCAAGAAAAGTTATTGATTATTCCCGACCAGGAAACAAACGATTTCGAAAAAATACTGCAATATTGCATTCATAATAATTACAATGACTTGCTGATTTTTGGTTTCCACGGTGGCGAACTCGAACACACTTTAAATAATTGGAGTGTCCTCAAAAAATACTGCAAACACCTCAATTTGTGCATATTTGATAACAATCGCTATGGAATCCCAATTTCCGAACCTGTTGAACTCTTCGTTAATGTCGGGGAAATTATTTCACTTATTCCTCAACCTATGGTGCGGCTACGAACTCACAACTTAGAATGGGAGCTTAATAATGAAGTTCTTGAACTCGGCAAACGTGAAGGTGCTCGAAATGTTGCCGTCGGCGAACATTTAACTCTTGAAGTGCTCGAAGGCGAATTGTTACTCTTTATAAATCATAGACTTCCGATTGCACCCGTTTTCTCTTCTCCTTTTTAATTTTGGAAAATAATATTTTTATCTTTATTTTTGTAAGTTATTTTTGAACGGGCAATATAAAATGATGAAAATTAGGATACACGGAATAAAAGATGGTATTCACGAAGTTAACGAAACCGTTCCTGTAAGCGAAGTTGATGGAATGCTGCCCGAGTTCTTTGGAAATGTGTCTTTTATCGGTAAGCTTCGAAAAATTGGCAAACGCTTTACTATTACTGGCTTTGCTGAATGCCAGATAAAACTTATCTGCGATTTGTCCCTCGAAGAATATACCGATACTATCTCGTCGGAAATAAATGTTTCTTTTATTGCTGATACCGAATTGTTCTTGTTGAACAAAGGTAATTATGACGATCCCGATACTGAAAGAGCTGTCCACGAAGATGACGAGTTTTTCGATATTTCCGATGATGTTCGCGAGCAATTGACTGTTTCTATTCCAATGAAACGAATTGCTCCTCAATATCGCGATAAGACTTTTGCGGATTTGCACCCGGAATTTTCTGCTGAAATTAATGATACTATTTCTGATGAAAAAGTACAAATCGATGAACGTTGGAGTGCTTTGAAAAAAATTAAGTTAAATTAATATATTCTTAAGGAATTTTATTATGCCAAATCCAAATCGTAAATTTTCGAAAACTAGAAGAGATAAAAGAAGAACACACTACAAAGCAGTTGCATCGCAAACTGTTGCGTGCCCAAATTGCGGCGCTATGAAACTCTCTCATTCAGCTTGCCCTGAATGCGGTTACTACAACGGCCGTAAAATTGTTTAATTGCTTGTGGTGCTGTATCTTTTAATATGACTGGAAACAGTAAAAACAAAATTCGAATAGCACTCGACTCTATGGGCGGTGATTTTGCACCTGTGAATGAAATTCAAGGTGCATTTTTGGCTTACAAAGAAGTACCTGATTCAATTGACCTTGAATTGGTCTTCGTCGGAAACCAAAATAAAATCAATGATGTACTTGCCCAGGTCGATTTGCCTAAAAGTGCTTATTCCATTATCCATACCGATGATGTAATTACTATGCACGACGACCCTGTTTCAGCTCTCCGAACTAAACAGGGTTCTTCGTTGTTTGTTGCTGCAAAACTTCACTCGGAAGGTAAAGCCGACGCTTTCGTTTCTGCGGGTAATACAGGCGCTATGCTGTCTGTATCCACTATGCTTTTGGGACGTATTAAAGGTGTTTCCCGCCCAACTATCGGTGCAATGATGCCAACTATATCTGGTCGTCCTTCTTTTGTTTTAGATGTCGGTGCTACAATCGACCTTCGTCCTCGTTTCCTTTATGAGTTTGCTGTAATGGGTAGCACTTTCCTTCAGCATTCTCTTGGTATTGAACGTCCATCTGTTGCTTTGCTCAATATTGGCGAGGAAGAAACAAAAGGTACTGACGCTATCCGCGAAACTTACCAACTGCTTTCTAAAAGTTCTCTTAATTTTATTGGTAATATCGAAGGACGTGATATTCTTACCGGTGCTGCCGATGTCGTTGTATGCGATGGCTTTACTGGCAATATTGTACTAAAATTAGCAGAAAGCTTTATCGGTATCCTGAAATCAAAAATCAAAGATTATTCTTCAAGAAGCATATTCAATAAATTAAAAGTTGGTATGATGGTGCCAACCTTGAAAAATATTCTTTCCGAGTTTGATTATCAAGAATATGGTGGAGTGCCTCTCTTGGGTGTTAATGGAGTTGTCATCATCGGCCACGGCAAGTCCTCGCCCAAAGCAATAAAAAATATGATTATTCGCTCTATCGAATTTTCATTGAACAATATTAATAACAAAATTGAAAATGCTTTGCAATTGACATAATATTTTGATTAATTTGAGATTTGAATATGACTGCAACAATTTCTTCCATAGCTCATTATCTGCCACCAGATGTTTACGACAATTCCTACTTTGAGAGCTATCTCGATACAAGCAACGAATGGATACTCGAACGCACCGGTATCCACCAAAGACGTTTCGCTAAATCTGGTGCTACAAGCGACCTGATTGTTCCTGCTGCGGAACAATGTATTGCCAAACGTGGCATTTCCAAAGATGATATAGACTGTATTATTGTAGCTACTGTTACTCCGGATCATTTCTTCCCATCTACTGCTGCTGTGGTTCAAAATAAACTGGGATTGAAAAACGCTTGGGGGTTCGACCTCTCAGCTGCTTGTTCCGGATTTGTCTTTGCTCTTACTACTGCCGCTGGATTAGTTGAAAGTGGCGTCTGCCGCAATGTCCTTCTTTGTGGTGCAGATAAAATGAGCTCTATTGTGAACTTTCAGGATCGCAACCAGGCAATTCTTTTCGGTGATGGTGCCGGGGTTTGCCTTATTGAAAAATCTAATGACGACTCGATGGGTGTGCTTGACCATATTCTGCATCTTGATGGTTCCGGCGGACAATACCTGCATATGGTTGCTGGTGGTAGTTTCAAACCAGCTTCAGCAGAAACTGTTGCCAACGGCGAACATTACATCTATCAGGATGGAAAGAATGTTTTCAAATATGCTGTTGTAGGTATGGCAGAAGTTACTGTCGAAATTATGAAACGCAATAATCTAAAAAGCGAAGATATTAATTGGCTCGTTCCTCATCAGGCTAATCTTCGTATTATTACTGCTACTGCTGAACGTATGGGATTGTCCCGCGAACAAACTATGGTTAATATTGACAAGTATGGCAATACTACTGCTGCCACAATTCCAATCTGTTTATCCGAATGGCTCGAAAAAGGCTTACTAAAAAAAGGTCATAATGTTATTTTGGCAAGCTTTGGAGCTGGATTTACTTGGGGTTCAGTTTATTTAAAATGGAATATGAATGATTAACGGAGGTATTATGAAAACTGCTTTGCTCTGCTCGGGTCAGGGATCGCAATATGTTGGAATGATGAAAGATTTATTTGATAATTCAAATATAGCTAAAGAAATCATTCAAAAAGCAGACGAAATATTAGATTTCTCTCTTTCTGAAATTTGCTTCAATGGTCCAATGGATGTTTTGAAGCAAACTCGTTTCACTCAGCCTGCTATTTTTCTGCATTCAGCTGTTCTTTATGAATTACTGAAAGAAAAACTTGCCTTTGATGCAGTTGCCGGACATTCAGTTGGTGAATATGCTGCTTTATATATAGCTGGTGTAATTGAATTTGAAGACGCTATTCGCCTTGTTTCTCTTCGCGGACAGCTTATGTATTCCGCTGGTGAAGAACTTCCCGGCACTATGTTTGCCGTCCTCAATCTTGATGATGATAAAGTTATTGAAGTGTGCAATAAACTTAATCAAAACAACAACGATGCTGTGGTTGTTGCTGCTAACTTCAATTCGCCAGGTCAGGTGGTCGTTTCTGGCTCACGTGATTATCTCAGAAACAACGTTAATGCATTCAAAGAAGCAGGTGCTAAATTAGTTAAAGAATTAGTGGTTAGCGGTGCTTTCCATTCTCCGCTTATGAAACCTGCCCAACTTGAACTTGAAAAAGCTATCAATACTATCGAGTTCAAAAATGCAAAAGTTCCTGTTTATTCTAATGTGTATGCTAAGCCCCTGACTAACGCCGATGAAATTAAAAATGCCCTGATTGCCCAACTAACTGCTCCTGTGCTTTGGACTCAGTCTCTTCGTCAAATGTTCGACGATGGTATTACCCGCTTTGTCGAACTTGGTCCCGGTCAGGTGATCCAAGGGCTTGTAAAACGCACATTAGAAAATGTTGAGATTTTAGGTTACGATAAATTTGATGATTTGCAAAAGTAAAATTTTTAGTATATTTAACTTTTTAATTTGTGGTAATTTATGCAAAGATTTGAAAATAAAATAGCAGTTATTACAGGCGGTTGTCGGGGTATAGGCAAGGCTATTGCTGAAAGATTTGCCCGCGAAGGTGCTTTCGTTTATGCACTTGATTACCGTATTCCTGATGAAAATGAAGTATTCATCGAAGATGCTGCAATTCGCGATAGAATTGTTCCTATGCAAGCCGATGTTACTTCATTCGATTCCATTCAGAAAGTCGTTGATGATATACTTGCCAAATCATCGCGTATTGATATTCTTGTCAATAACGCCGGCATCACTCGTGATAATCTTCTAATGCGTATGAGCGAAGACGAATGGGATGCTGTCCTGAATACAAACTTGAAAGGTGCCTTTATCTGCACAAAGGTTGTCTCCCGTCCTATGATGAGCCAACGCTACGGAAGAATTATTAACATAGGTTCAGTTGTCGGCACTATGGGCAACGCTGGACAAGCTAATTACTCTGCTTCCAAAGCAGGAATGATTGGCTTTACCAAATCTATTGCTCGCGAACTTGCTTCTCGCAACATTCTTGTTAATCTTGTTGCTCCGGGATATGTTCGCACCCCAATGACTGATAAATTAACTGATGAGCAAAAAAATGCTTTCTTAGTTAATATCCCTCTCAAACGTGTTGCTGAACCAGAAGATATTGCTGCAGCAGTTACCTTCCTTGCAAGCGACGACGCAAGCTATATCACTGGTCAGGTGCTTCACGTCAATGGCGGTATGTTGATGGAATAATTTCCCTTTTTTCTATATTTTTTTTTGTTTAACTTTTTTTTAGGAGTTCAAAATGGACGAATTAAGAGCAAAAGTAAAAGAAATTATTGTAAAAAAACTTGGTGTCGAAGAATCTCAAATCACTGACGAAGCTTCATTCACAAAAGATTTGGGTGCTGATTCATTAGACACAGTAGAACTCATTATGGAATTCGAAAAAGAATTCAATGTTCAAATTGAAGATAGCGAAGCTGAGAAAATCCAAACTGTTGGCGATGTTCTCAATTTCCTTTCTTCAAAAAAATAATTTTGTATTGTTAAATTAAAACATACGGCGGAGAGTTATGCCGAAATATAATTTCCCACGTGTTGTTATCACAGGAATGGGTGCCGTTACTCCTATTGGCAACAACCTTGCTGAATACAAGCAAGGTTTGCTCGAAGGGCGTAGCGGTTCTGCTCCTATCACACGTTTTGATGCATCAAATTTCGATACGAAATTCGCTTGTGAAGTTAAAAACTTCGACCCACTTCAATACATTAATCGAAAAGAAGTTCAGCGAATGGATATGTTCACCCACTTCGCTATTGCCGCCGCCGCTATGGCTATCGAAGACGCCAATTTGGACGTCGAAAAAATCAATCGTGAGCGTGCAGGTGTAGTCCTTGGCTCCGGTATCGGTGGTATGTGGACGTATCATTACCAACAAGAAGAACTTTATAAGCGTGGCGGAAATCCTGATAGGATTTCTCCTTTTTTTGTGCCAATGCTTATTTCTGATATCGCTGCCGGACACATTGCTATTCGCTGGGGACTTAAAGGTCCAAATTATGGTACTGTATCTGCTTGTGCTACTTCCTCTCACTCGATTGCTGATGCTTTGATGCTATTGCAACGCGGTGATGCAGATATTATGATTACTGGTGGTAGTGAAGCAGTTGTTTGTCCTATGGGAGTTGGTGGTTTTAATGCTCTTAAAGCTTTATCCACTCGCAATGATTCCCCGGAAACAGCCAGTCGTCCGTTCGACCGCGACCGCGATGGCTTTGTTATCGGTGAAGGTGCAGGTGTCCTTGTCCTCGAAACATTAGAACACGCTATCAGCCGCGGCGCTCGTATCTATGCTGAAGTTGCTGGCTTCGGTCTTACTGACGATGCATACCACATCACTCAGCCGGCTGCCGGTGGCGAAGGTGCTGTTCGTTCTATGAAACTTGCTATCGAGGATGCTGGTCTTGTTCCTGATGATATTGATTATATCAATGCCCACGGAACATCCACTCCTTTCAACGATAAAACCGAAACGGCTGCTATCAAAACTGTTTTCGGTGAACGTGCTTACAAAATCCCTGTAAGCTCAACTAAATCTATGACAGGACATCTTCTCGGTGCTGCTGGTGCTGTCGAGGCTATTGCTACTGCTCTGGCTATTTACGAAGGATTTTTGCCTCCGACTATTAATTATCAAACACCAGACCCCGAATGCGACCTGTATTATGTACCTAATAAGTCTGAAAAACGCCAGATTAAAGCTGCTCTCAGCAATACTTTCGGATTTGGCGGACATAATGCTACTATTTGTTTCAAAGCATTCGAAATGTAGTCTTTGGACAAATGAAAGACTTATTTAATAAATTGTTTTCTACTTTTTCTAAGATTCTTAATCTTAGAGCTCTCGATACAAATGCCAATCACCCGGACTTTTTCCCGGTGGTTGGCTTTTTGTCTACTGATAAAAAATCAGAACTCGAAAATATTCTTCAGACTAAAATCAATTACGTTGGTATTTTTGAGCAGGCTCTTACTCATCGCTCATATCTTACTGTTATTGGTTCAGAAGGTGGCTTTCGTTCAAACGAAAGATTGGAATTTTTGGGCGATTCCTTGCTCAATCTAATCGTCTCTGATTTTTTATTTAAATCTAATCCGGAATTCAGCGAAGGCGAACTTACTAAACTTCGTTCTCGTTTGGTCAATAGTCATTCGCTCTCTCATTGTGGGTTCTCTCTCGGTATTGATAAATTCATTATGCTTAGCTTCAGTGCCGAGAAAGCGCTCAAAGATGGTAGCGATTCAATTGTTGCTGACTCTATCGAAGCAATTATTGCCGCTATTTACTTGGATTCTGGTTTTCAAAACGCTCGACGCTTTGTTGTTGAAGTCTTGGTTCCTATTATTGTTCAGTCTAATCTGATTGTTGATACTAATTATAAAAGCCTATTGCTCGAAAAAGTTCAAAGTTTAGGATTTCCCTCACCTGTTTATAAAGTCCTGTCCGAAAGCGGTCCCGACCATTGCAAACATTTCGAAGTAGGTGTCTACGTCGAAAATATTCTTTTAGGAACAGGAAGCGGAAAAAATAAAAAATCTGCTGAGCAAGAGGCTGCTCACAATGCTATTGAACTTAATTTATTCACTAATATAAAAGAAAAGTGCGATGGAAAAGTTGATAATTGAAAAATCTCGCCCCGGCAGACGCGGCTATACTCTGCCACAACTCGATGTTCCTGCTGCTGAATTATCCAATCTCGTGCCTGATAAATTTTTACGCAAAAGCGAACCAAATTTGTCCGAAATTAGCGAAAATGAAGTTTCTCGCCATTTCGTGAAACTCTCAAAACTTAATTATTCTATCGAAGATGGAGTCTATCCGCTTGGCTCCTGCACTATGAAATACAACCCAAAAGTTAATGAAAAAGTAGCTTCGATGCCAGGTTTTGCTGAAATTCATCCTTGCTCCCAAGACGAACACGTTCAGGGGGCTTTGCGCGTGATTTATGAATGCGGTGAATTCCTTAAAGAAGTAACAGGTTTGCAAGGTGTTACTCTCCAACCATCTGCTGGTTCCCAAGGCGAACTTACAGGAATTCTGCTGTTCCGTGCATACCACAAAGACCGCGGTGATGACAAACGAAACGTTATCCTTATTCCTGATTCTGCTCACGGAACAAACCCTGCATCTGCTGCTATCGCCGGCTTCCAGGTCGTTACAGTTAATAGTCTTCCTGATGGTCGCATTGATATTAACGACCTTCGAAGCAAAGTTAATGATACTGTTGCCGGATTTATGATTACCAATCCTAATACAGTGGGCGTATTCGAAACAAATATTCGTGAAATTGAGCAAATTATTCACGGTTGTGGCGGACTTATGTATATGGACGGTGCTAATCTAAATGCACTGCTCGGTATTGTCCGTCCCGGCGATATGGGATTCGATTGTGTTCATATCAACTTGCATAAAACTTTCTCTACTCCTCACGGTGGCGGTGGTCCTGGTTCAGGTCCTATCTGCGTAAGTGAAAAACTTATCCCGTTCCTTCCTGTTCCTCAGGTTCAAAAGGAAGGGGAAAAATTCGTTATTGTTCGCAATACAGAAAAAACAATCGGTAGTATGCACGCATTTTTTGGTAACTACGGTGTGGTCGTTCGTGCCTATACTTATATGCGTATGCTCGGAAAGGAAAATCTTCGCCGCATTAGTGAAAACGCTATTATCAACGCAAACTATCTGATGAAATTAATCGAACACGAATATCTGATGCCTTACAAAGAATTTTGTATGCACGAATTCGTCTGTTCAGCCGATTATCAAAAAGAATATGGTGTTTCAGCTAAAGATATTGCAAAACGTCTTCTTGACTATGGTTTCCACGCTCCTACTATCTACTTCCCGCTTATTGTTCACGAAGCTATGCTTGTAGAACCTACCGAAACCGAGTCAAAAGAAAATCTTGAACTTTTTGCCGAAGCTTTAATCAAAATTTCAAACGAAGCTAAAACTAACAAAGAACTTGTTCTTTCGGCTCCGACTACTACCCCGGTAAGAAGATTAGACGATGCTCTTGCTGCTCGCAAGATTAACGTAAGATGGTAGTACTTACAAGTATATTAATAAATAAAAAAAGAGGCTGATTTCCAGCCTCTTTTTTGATGATTTTTCTATTTTTTCTTTATCCATTCTATAATCGTTTTTATAACTTCATCGCTTACATTTCCTTCTTTCTCGTAGTCTGCAGGTTTGGATTTTTGGGGCGAATATACCATCAGATGATTTAGTTTTGGAAACATTTTGAATGAAACATTTTTCTTGTTACCAAGATTTTTCTTCCATAAATCGAATTCTAATGGTAATATTTGATAGTCATTTTCAGCAGCTAATATAAGAATAGGTATTTCAAGCTTTTTCGCTACTTCTACCGGATCGTATTTCGTTAAGTCTTTCCAGTATTTTGCAGGAAGCATTAGTAGTAACGAATCACGAGAAGTCGAATCTGTAAACTCTCCCTTTTCGAGCATTCCAACCTGTCTGCGAACTTTACTTAATTCATTTGCTTCATAATCATTCACTCTTCCATCCAAATTAAAGATATAATCATATTGATCCACCACTACTTGATGAAGCTTGCGTGCATTCCCGTTCATTATTATGATTCCGGATATCCCGCTGTAAGATTGTGCTATGCGTGGTGCAATATGTCCACCAAGACTGTGCCCTAACACATATATTTTATACGGATCAACATAATCTTGTTCCTGAAGAAAGGCAACCGCTTTGATTGCATCCTCCATCGTTTCTTCCCAGACTGTTAAATTATCATAATTCTGAGCGATTTTGCTCGGATATTCACGGGTTCGCTTCTCGTAGCGAAACACTACTATTCCATTGCTCGAAAGTCCGTATGCAATGTCTCTAAATACTTTGTGCCCGCCTATTGTTTCGTCCATATCGTTTGGTCCTGAACCGTGAACCAACACAACTGCTGGAAATTGCCCGCCTCTTCTGGGAATTGTAACTTTTGCTGGCAGTTCCCAACCTGGAACTCCAAATGTTGTTTCTATTTCGTAAAACTTTGTTGTGTCAGCATAATTTGGCAAACTGAAAGAATAATCTCGAGCAAACGGAACAAACAACATCGCCGATATTTTCTGCGCTTCATCAACAACTATTCTACAATTAAGCGAATCACTTTCAAAATAGAATTTAATGAGATATATGTTGTTCTTTAAAGATTTTTGTTTTTCCGGTGTACCGAATTTAACTACTTTTCCGTAACGACTGTCAAGTTGAAGCCAGAAATCTTTCGTCTTATCTGCCGATAGATATTTCAATGCTCCTTCTGCTACCAATTTTTCTGCTTCTGAAAATTTTTCTTGTTTCAACAAATTCAAAAATTTCAATGCTATTTGTTCTGGTTCCTCTGAATAAACTGAATTGACCATAATTATTATTGATAAAGCCAAAAAAAACAGCGTTTTTTTCACCTTTTTGCCTCCTTAATTTATTTTAGCTTTTTTGACGACTATATTTCGTCCAATAAACATACCGATTCCATCTCCTTTTATATTCCAACGAACGTTTGACCCAACATTGCCAAAAATATCATCGTCGCTGTTACCATTATTTCGAGTTATAAAATAATCATAATATTGTTTATCATAACTCAAAATTACAAATTTATAATTATTTAATTCTTTTTTTATTCCAAGTGAATCATTCCCACCAATATATGTGAAAATTATTTTAAGTCTATTATCTGGGGTGCGACGTGAATAAGTAAATATCTCATCGTAATTCCCATAAATAATATTGTTGAACGATATGCCTGTTGTATAAACATATTTTTCGTTAGGTGTGATATATGTATATACAGTTGCTCTGTAATAGTCTTCAAAAATTGTTGCCTCTTTTTGAAACTCAACAAAAACTTCATCGAAACCTACTTGTTCAGGAACGATTGTTTCACCGTATGCCTTGTGATGTTTCCAGTAAGCATATAATTTATATAGTTTTCCGGACTGTGCTGTTAATTTCGAATTATAGTAACCGTTTTTGTATGTTAATGTATCAAGCTGTTCACCATCATCGATTATCAAAACAGCATCATTCACTAATGCTTTCTCAACAGTGTAATTTTCCAACGGCGGTATAGTTCTTTCAACCCGAATGTTGCCGATTTTCTCTCCGGCTTCGAGAACCGCTCTTATTACCAATTGTTCCCGATATGGTAAAGTTATTCCTGTTACTTCTTCTTCGCACGATGATAATCCTAACCCAATTAATAAAATCAGAAAGAAATATATTTTTTTCATTATTTCACCTATATTTTAAAACTTAATCCAATTGTAGGAATAAGCGGGAATAAAGTTAGCTGTTTTAATTTTTTTGTTTCTGTTGTGCCGTCATAATCAGTTGAAATATACCAGGCAAATGGATTGCGTCTGTTGTAAGCATTGTAGATGTTCAATGAAACTGTCCACGGCAGCGAAAACCACTCAAAATGATGAAGGAAATTTACATCTAATTTGTGAAATGCAGGCAAACGCGCCCCGTTTCGTTCAGTATATTGATATTTTATATCTTCGTAATCAGTCAAACCTATTTCTTCGAAACGGAAAGAACCTGTTGGCATAGTATAAGCCTGACCTGTCCCATAATACCACGTTGCACCAATTTCCCAGGACGGACTTATTTCGTAAACTAATACTATATTTACATCGTGCCGGCGATCATACCTTGGATAAAATGGTTTTCCTTCGTTAAGTTCTTTAAATTTTCGCTTAGCCCATGATAATGTATAGCCTATCCATCCTGTAAAATTTCCCAAACGTTTATTAAAAAATACTTCTACACCGTATGCTTCTCCGTTGCCTCGAGTAAATTGATTTTCAAGTGGTATTCCAAAAGAAAATGTTGCTGAATCTTTATATTCATATAAATTATTCATTTTCTTATAGTATCCCTCTAACGAAAGTAAATATTTGCCTTCGTCAAATAGTTGTTCCACACCAATTACAGTCTGAGTAGAACGGCTTGGAAGAACATTCTTCGTCGACGGAAACCAAAGGTCTGTCATTACCGAAATATCATTTCGTATTATCAGGTGCAGAAACTGATGTGCCATTGAAAATGATGTTTTAATACTTGTTTTATCTGCTAATTTATAAGTTGCGGAAAATCTCGGCTCAAACCGGATATAATCAGCCTCTTCAAAATAATATAATCTCGAACCAATATTTGTAGCTAACCTATCTGTAACATCCCATTCGTCCTGTAAATAACACGATAGTTCTATGCTTGTCGCATCTTTACTGTTAAATGGAATTTCTAAATTGTTTTCGAAATTGAAAGCTGTTTTAGCTAAAAAACGATGGTTTATTGCTTCCAATCCTGTCTTTATCTTGTGGTTTTTTTCAGGAAAGTATTGTGCTTCAGCTCGGAAAGTCCAATCGCGAATTTGTGATTTGCTTATGAAATTGTTCGCAATATTCTTTTTGTCGTAAATATCTGTTCGGAAAGTATAATCAGTATAAATCAGCGAAAAGTTTGTAAATAATAATGGCGATACAATATATAACCATCGAAGATTTGACGTCTTGTTTCCCCAGTTAATATCAAACTTCATATCCTCATCATTGGGAGATTCCAATACATCCCGACATAAAAATCCACTAAGAAATATGTGAGAATTTTCCGAAACCTTATAATTTACTTTTGCATTCACATCATAAAAATAATAATTGGGCACTTCATCTTTTGGAACAAACATAGAAGTAAGCACGTCGAAATACATCCGTCTTCCAGACAACATAAACGAAGCATTTTCGCTGATGGGTCCCTCTATTGCCAGTCGCGAACTTATCAAACTAATACCTCCATCTGCTGAAAAACGGTCTTTTCTACCTTCCTTCATTGTCATATCCAGAACGCTCGATAGCCGCCCACCATATTCAGCCGGAAAAGCACCTTTAATTAGCTTTATATCTCTAAGTGCATCGCCATTAAATACACTCAAAAATCCCCCTAAATGATTTGGATTATAAACAATAACCCCATCAAGCAGATACAGATTTTGGTCTGGTGAACCTCCTCTGATGTATAATCCGCTCGATAGTTCGCTCGATTGCTTCACTCCCGGCAGAGTTTGCAATGCCCTGAATACATCTGTTTCGCCTCCGAGCGACGGTAATTTGAAAATAAAACTTGGTGCTATATTTACTGTTGATATTCTTGATATTGCTTCCTCAGAAGAACGCTCTGCTGTTACCAATACTTCGTCCGTTACTACATCAGCCGTCTTCATTTTTATGTTCAGGCGTAAATTTTCTCCCTCTTTTAGTCTGATTTTCTTAGAAAATTGCTGGTATCCAACTCCTTTGGCTACTAAATAGTATTCCCCCGGTAATATTTGCGAGAAACTATAATAACCAAATTTATTAGTATAAGTTCCACGAAATGGTTTACTTGATATAGAGTCTTTATACAATACAACAGTCAGAGAAATAATATACTCGCCTGTTTTCTCTTCAGATACTGTTCCCGATATCGTTCCAGTTGAACTTTGGCAGAATATTTTTCCCACTACTGCAATCAATAAAAAAACAAATAGATATTTTTTCATACTCTCCTTTTATTAATCTTTGATTCTTTCTTAAACGTATATAGTTATAATAAAGTTTCAAAATATTCGTTGAAATAAACAAGACTAAATATTTTGTTAGGATAAATTAACTTTTTGGATAATACAGTTAATATGTTTAATTTTGCTTTAGATTATTATTTTGTTTCACATTTATATAAGGGGTTATTATGAAAAAATTATTTTTGGGATTTTTCGTTGCAACTTTTCTTCTTTCGCTCAATCTTTTTGCTGAAAATATAAAAGATGCAAAATTTTCAGTCAATATGACCTGCGAAACTTGCAAAGGTAAAATCGAAAAAACTTTAAAAGCCGAAAAAGGTGTTGTAAAATACAATACCGATTTAGCTTCTAAAACAGTTAGCGTTTCTTATGATGCTGATAAAACTAACGAAGAAAATATTAAAAAATCCATCGCTAAATTAGGCTACACTGTTGGAAACGTAACTGAAATCAAAGCTACTAAAACCGATGTGAAGTCCTCTAATTCTGGTTGCAGCAAAAATTGCACTGGTTCAAAAGATAAAAAGTGCAACGACTAATCTAAAAAGCAATCAATTATCATTTAAATATTAATAAGAGCGGGAATTTCTCTCGCTCTTTTGTTTTTATTAATAGATTTGAGTCAATCGTCAAATAATTAATCAAATAACAGCTACAAATTAATTACTATTTTAATGATAAATTATCGGTTATTTAATTTCTACAGCATTTTTCATTTAAAAGCGTTTTTCTTTTATAGCAATTTTCTTAAATTATAGTGTTTGTATCTTTTCACAATTATTGGTGTAATAATGACTGCCGAAGATGTAATCAAAAAATTAAATTTAGTTCCTCATCCCGAAGGTGGTTATTTCCGCGAAACTTATCGTTCCGACGAAAAAATTTCTAAGCTTGCACTACCCGATAGATATTCCGGCGATAGAGTGTTTTCTACTGCTATCTATTTTCTTCTTCAAAGCAGTGAAAATCATCTTGTCCATAGACTAAAAAGCGATGAAATATGGCACTTTTATTTAGGCTCACCTTTGCTTATTCGCTACTATCAAAACGAAAACGATATTAATGAAGTGATTCTCGGAAATAATCTTTTAAATAATGAGGTTCCACAATTGCTTATTCCTCGAATGCATTGGATGGTTGCTCGTCCGCTCGAAAAGAATTCATTTTCTTTGGTCGGATGCACAAACGCTCCCGGATTCGAATTCGACGATTTCGAGATTAAGCAAGATTAAAGATTAATGCCATATTCATTTTCAAAAAATTTTCGCAGATATTTGCCTGTATGAGAATTTTTTGTCTTTGCAATACGTTCGGGAGGTCCCTCAGCAACTATTTTACCTCCAAATTCTCCTGCTTCCGGACCTAAATCAATAATCCAGTCTGCCGCAGAAATAATATGAAGATTGTGCTCTATCACTACTACTGAGTGTCCCTTGTCCACCAACTCCTGAATTGCCATAAGTAGTTTCGAAATATCATCAAGATGCAATCCAGTTGTTGGTTCATCGAAAATAAACAAAGTGTGCCCTTCTACTGTCGAATCCAAATGAGTTGCAAGCTTTATTCTTTGACTTTCACCTCCTGAAAGCATAGAACTTGATTGACCTAATTTCAGGTATCCAAGCCCAACTTTTTGCAATATTCCTAATTTATTTACAATTTTTGGATGATCGTAGAAAAAAACTGCTGCTTCGTCTATTGTCATATCCAGTACATCTACAATATTTTTCCCGTTGTAATAAATATTGCGTGCTTCTTTTTTGTAGCGGGTTCCTCCACAAGCTTCGCATACAAGGCGAACATCCGGAAGAAATTGCATATCAACAGTTACATAACCTTCCCCTTCACATACGTCGCAACGTCCACCCGGCACATTGAACGAAAAATAGCCGGGACGAAGCCCTAATTGCCGGGCTGCTTGTGTCTGAGCAAATACTTCTCTGATTGTATCAAAAACTTTTGTATATGTTGCAGGTGTTGAACGTGTTGATATAGCAATGTTCGATTGATCTACCATCTCTACAAATTTTATCTTTTCACTTCCGCTGATTTTAGAAAACTGTCCGACTTCGCTTGAAGGAGACCCACTTTGTTTTTTCAACCCTGCATAAAGCACATTGTAAACAAGCGACGATTTTCCGGAACCACTTACCCCAGTTACAACCACTAAAGCATTAAGCGGAAAAGAAACTTTCTCAATATCTAAATTATTATGTTTTACATTGAAAAATGAAATGCCTTCGTTGCTGATTTTACGACGTTGCCTCGGAAGTGGTATTTTCATCTTCCCTGATAAATATAATGCTGTTAGCGATTTCCCGCTTTTTTTCATTTCATCATAAGTTCCACTGAATACAATCTCTCCGCCAAAACTTCCTGCTCTTGGTCCAATATCTATTATATAATCTGCATTTCGAATAATATCCGGGTCGTGTTCTACTACTACAATAGTATTTCCAATGTTCCTTAGCTTAAAAAGAATATTCACTAATCTGTCTGTATCTCTTGGATGTAGCCCCTGACTTGGTTCATCAAGAACATACATCGTGCCAACAAGTGCCGAACCAAGTGCAGTAGCTAAATTAATTCTCTGACTTTCTCCTCCCGAGAGTGTATGCGAAAGTCTGGACAAAGTCAAATATCCAAGCCCTATATCAGCTAAAAGCTGCAATCTTTTGACTATTTCTTGAAGTATCTGGGATGCTACTTGCTCTTGGTAAGATGTGAGTTCCAGTGCTTGGAAAAAAACGAGTAATTTTTCAAGCGGGAGTTGAATAATTTCAGGAATATTTTTGCCACCGACGAACACCTGACGCGCCGAAGTACGCAACCGGGAACCGCCACAGTGCTTGCACCGGGTAAATCCACGATATTTGCTCAATATTATTCTATATTGAACTTTGTAATTATTCTCTTCGAGCATTTTAAAGAAACCATTTACTCCGTCATAAAGAGCATCCCCATCCCAAATTACTTTAAGTTCCTGTTCAGTTAGTTCATTGTAAGGCTTGCTTAAATCAATGTTGTTTCTCCGGCAAGCCTCTAAAAGTTCCTGTCGGTATTTTATAAACGATGGAGATTTTAATGGATAAATGGCATCTTTGCTTATTGGCAAATTCTTATTCGGAACTACCAACTCTTCGTCTATTCCCATTGTTCGTCCAAAACCCTGGCAATGCGGACACGCACCTTTTGGATTATTGAATGAAAATAGTCTCGGTTCCGGTTCTTCATAAACATATCCGCAATCTGCACATTCATAAATATCACTGAATTTCCGGATGGTTTTGGTCGTATCATTATATACTGCACAGCGTCCTTGACCTATATTGAAGGCTGTTTCAACAGAATCAATAAGTCTTGAACGTGTTTCTTCATCTTTTCGAAGTGCAAGCCTATCAACTACAAAATACAGATTACTTTCAAAACGTTGCCATTCAATAGATTGCTCGTGCAAGTCAATTACTTCGGAGGTCTTTATATTAATTACACGATTAATGCCTAATTTTTTTACTTTCTCCTCTTCATCCTCTATCTTTAGTAATGAATTTGGTGCAAAAAGAATGTATATTCTGGATCCTTCCCCCATTTCAAAAATGCTGTCCACTATCGACTGTGGTGAATCTTTGCTTATTGTTTTGCCACAACCATGACAAATTGAGATACCAATTCGTGCATATATTAATCGGATATAATCATAAATTTCAGTCGTTGTTCCAACTGTAGAACGTGGGTTTCTTGCAGGCGGGCTTTGCCCAATAGCAATTGCAGGAGGTAGCCCGGTGATACTATCAACATCTGGTTTGCTTATTCTTTCGAGAAACTGTCGTGCATATGCTGAAAGTGATTCAACAAATCGTCTTTGTCCTTCGGCATATAGCGTATCAAAAGCAAGCGAGGATTTTCCCGAACCGCTTACACCTGTTATTACTGTTAGTTGGTTTCTTGGTATTGCTACCGAAATGTTCTTTAAATTATGAGTGCGTGCATTCCTGATTTCAATATATTTTACTTTATTTTGTTCTTTGCTTCCTTTCATTACGAAATTTTTCTATATATAAAAGAGCAAAATTAAGACTAAAAAATGAGAAAAAAAATCTGTGAATTGTATTCATTAAAATAGAAAAATACTATTTACTTATTCGACAATTTGATTTTTCTTATCTACTAAGATGAAGATAAAAAAAGAACGTATATTACGACTAAGTAAGTGAAACTATTGAGTATTAAATCTACTTTTAGATAATATTATGCTTGCAAGTTATTCTAAAAAAAATTAATTTATTAATCAGATTTCTTTTTCACAATTTCGAAATAACTATGATAATCGATGACCTTCAAATGTCAGTAAAGAAAATATTGTCAACAGGTAATTATTTCCAGAATTTTATAATCTTTGTAATAATTTTTGCTGGCATATTAGCTGGTGTGCAAACAAATCACGAAATAAGCGAAAAATATCGACATTTTTTCCAAACAATTGATTACATAATTGTCGGTATTTTTATCGTTGAAATGTTTGTTTACATGCTCGAACACGGTAGGCGTCCACTTAGATATTTTCGGGATCCTTGGCATATCTTCGACTTCTCTATAATAGTTATTAGCTTAATTCCTATTATTATGCCAGATTCTAGCACTGAATTTATTGTTGTTTTTCGATTAGCTCGAATTTTAAGATTAGCAAGAGTTTTTGAAAAGATAAAAAATTTGAAACTAATTCTGCGAACTCTCTTTAGAGTTATTCCCTCGATGTTTTATGTTGTGATTCTATTGTTATTACTATTTTATGTTTATGGTGTTTCGGCAACTTATCTATTCGGACAGCACGCAACAGATGAATTCGGTACCTTATGGCGTTCAATGAAAACATTGTTATTTATTTCTTTCGAAGGTTGGTCCGGATTATACGATAGCGAAGGAATTACCGCCTTGTTAAACAATGGATTCCCGGAATGGTTATTTGCATTATTTTTTATTTCATTTCAATTAGTTGCTGCTTTAATATTCTTAAACTTATTTATTGGTATTATTACATCCGATATGGAATCTGTTCGTGAGGATGAAAAGCGTGGCAAATCCCCGTTATACTCCTCCGGTCATACACTTATTCTTGGATGGAGCAATAAAGTGTTCAGAATTATCGACGAGTTGCGAGTGGCTAATGATGAAAAGGAAAAAGCCGAAATCGTTATCCTTGCTGACAAAGACAAGTTAGATATGGATTACGAAATAAGTGAACATTTTGAAGGTTTTTCTACTACTAAAGTAATTACCAGAACAGGTGATTTTTGCAAAATCGACGATCTGCGTATGGTTAATGCCTGGAAAGCAAAATCAATTATTATTTTACATAATTTCGAAGATCCTGATTTTGATTATAAAATTTTGAAAGCTATTATTTCTTTATTCAACCATTATGATGTTGATAAGCACAGCTTCCATGTTGTTGCTGAGATGAAAGACAATAAAGTCATTGATATTGCTAAACAAGTCGATATAAATGGAAGATTAATTATTTTAGATTCCGAGGATTTTATTTCAAGATTGATTGCCAATGCTGCTATGAATCCATATATAAGCGGGGTCCTGTACGAAATATTAGGTTTCCAGGGAAGTGAATTATATGTTGTAGATATTGAAGAAAATCAAGTTGGTATGCCATACAAAGATTTAATCTACAAATACGAAGCTTCTTGCTTAGTTGGTTATATTAATGAAAGTGAATGTGTGTTAAATCCTCTCCCAGAATATGCATTTAACAAAAACGATAAATTAATCATTCTTGCACAGGATAGGTCTTCAATTAAGTATAACCTAAATTATCATCCAAATATTGATTTTGAAAAAATTTCTATAAAAGAGAAAAAAGAGTCAAATCATAATATTCTTATTATAGGCTACAATCCAAAACTTCCAAAAATTTTGTGCTATTTTATTGAATATATCAAAACAAATTGTATAATCAAGTTAGTATTAGGATGTGAAGAAGAGTTTAATATTTTAGTTGATGAAATTAAAGAAAGATCAGAAAATAAAGAAACATTTAGCGTTGATAATAACTCAATAATTATTAATTGCTGCAAAATTGAAACAATAGTGAAGCATTCTATTGATAGCGGCTTTATTTCTGACAATCTCAAAGGAATAAAAAATGTTCTTTTGCTTGCCGATACTGAAACCTACGAAAATATTGATGAAATTGACACCAAAACACTTGTGAACCTGTTATTGCTCAAAAGAATAGAGGATTATGATAATTTTGATTTCTCAATTATTACTGAATTTTTGGATGATGATAATAGAAAAATTTCTAATAATAATCATATTACAGATTTTATCGTAAGTTCTAATATTATATCACCGGTTATAGCTCAATTATCAGAGGATATGCATTTAGATAGAGTGTTCGATATTTTATTTACTAGTGAAGGTTCTGAATTATATTTACGTGATGCTTGTGATTATGTTGTTGCTGAACATAAGCTGACCTTTGCAACTATTGTCGAAGCTTCATTACAAAAAAACGAAACCTGTGTCGGAATTATTAAAACTCTTGATAATTCTAATGGTGTTTGTTATTATCTGAACCCCAAAAAATCTGATACCTTTATTTTAAGTGATAAAGATAAACTAATTGTCCTTGCTGAAGAAGCTTGATAGCATTATATTAAATACCCTGACTAATTTTAAATATTTCTTTAAGCTTATTTTGAGCTGATTCGTTCACTATGAATAATAAATAATCACCAACTTCTGCATTTATTGTGCTATCAGGTAATTTTATTAGTTTATGCCTGTTATCAGGAAATGGATATTACCTTATTTCCCTTATTTCGCCTCTGCTTCTTCTTTCTTCAATAGTTCGATTTCGTCGCGTAAGCGGGCAGCAAGTTCAAAATTCAACTCGCTTGCAGCTATTTTCATTTGTTCAGTTAATTGAGAGATAATCTTTGCTTTGTTGTTATGATTTAGCATTTCTAATAATGGATCAATTACTTTTAGCTGCGATTTTAGCATAGTGTCCTGCTTCTGTTTGTTACGTGCTTGTGAAATATCAGCCACTGAAGTTGAGGACAGTATTTCATCCTTGCTCTTATACACTGTTTTCGGAACAATATTATGCTTTTTGTTGTATTCTTCTTGTAATTTCCGACGACGATTTGTTTCGTCAATCACTTTTTGCATCGAGTTTGTAATTTTATCTGCATATAGTATTACCAATCCATCAACATTACGCGCTGTTCGCCCGGCCACCTGCAAAAGTGAACGCTCGCTTCGCAAAAAACCTTCTTTGTCAGCGTCTAACACTGCAACAAGCGATACTTCCGGCAAATCCAATCCTTCACGTAGCAAATTCACCCCAATCAACACATCAGTTTCTCCTAATCTCAGGCGGCGAATTATATCAACCCTGTTTAATGCGTCAATATCAGAATGAATATAATCAACTTTTATATCAATGTTATGTAAAAATTCAGCTAAATCCTCTGCCATTCTTTTTGTAAGTGTTGTTACTAACACTCTGTTCCCATTCTCAACACGTTTTCTTATTTCTCCTGTCAAATCGTCTATTTGATTTTTGGTCGAACGCACAACTATTTGCGGATCAAGCAATCCTGTTGGTCGAATAACTTGTTCAACAACTACTCCTCCACATTTTCCCAGCTCGTAATCGCCCGGAGTGGCACTTACAAATATCACCTGGTTAATCAGGCTTTCAAATTCATCAAATTTCAGAGGTCTGTTTTCGAGTGCAGAAGGTAAACGAAACCCGTGCTCGACAAGTGTTGTCTTCCTTGCTCTGTCGCCATTATACATTCCTCGTATTTGCGGTATTGTGATATGGCTCTCATCTATTACAAGCAAATAATCTTCCGGAAAATAATCAAAAATGCAGTGTGGACGTTCCCCAAAATCTCTTCCCGAGAGATGCATCGAATAATTCTCTATTCCTGAGCAATATCCTACCTCTCGCATCATTTCCAAATCGAACAATGTCCTTTGCTCCAATCTTTGTGCTTCTACAAGTTTGCCTTCTGCACGCAATTCTTTCAATCTTTCGTGAAGCTCGTCTTTGATTCTGTTCATTGCTTGAATTAACTTGTTCTCCGACGTTACAAACAGTTTCGATGGATATATGACAATATAATCAAGCTTTGACAATGTTTTGCCCGTAAAAGCATCGATGTAGCTTATACTTTCAATTTCATCACCAAATAGTTCAATCCTTACACCAATTTTGTTCTCGTATGCAGGTATTACATCAATAATATCGCCTCGGACACGAAAACTACCTCGCTGAAAATCAACATCATTGCGGGAATAATGCAAATCTGCAAGTTTATATATAAGTTGCTTGCGAGAAATGTTCATCCCAACATTCAGCGGTAGAATAAGTTCCATAAAATCTTCTTTCTTCCCAATGCTATATATACAACTTACACTTGCTACAATTATCACATCCCGACGTTCTTCTATTAATGCACTTGTTGCTTTCAGTCTCAATCTGTCAATTTCATCATTAATCGAAAAATCCTTTTCGATATAAGTATCAGTCCGGGGAATATATGCTTCTGGTTGATAATAATCATAATATGAAATGAAATACTCGACAGCATTTTCAGGGAAAAAAGCTTTGAATTCACTGTAAAGCTGTGCTGCTAAAGTTTTGTTTGGCGAAATTACCAAAGTTGGACGTTGCACCTGCTCAATCACATTGCTTATCGTAAATGTCTTTCCGCTTCCAGTTACCCCAAGTAATGTTTGATGTTTGTCGCCTCGCTTCAGTCCTTCGACAAGTTCTTTTATTGCTTTTGGTTGGTCGCCGGCAGGCTTATATTGTGAGCGTAATTCAAATTTTCCTTTCATAAATCACTATCATTAATTAATTTAACGTATCATAAACATATAAGAGACGATTGTTTGTTATGAATTGTGTTTCATAATTATCATTATTCTTTCTCGTTCTTCTTCAAATATCATTTACCAATCTAATTATTGATAGCGACCTGACATTTGAAGATGCTGTTAAGGGAACAACTGCTCCAAAGGAAATTATTGATAGTCTTGTCCTGCTTAACGTTGTTTATTATTCTATCGATAATAAACTTCATAGAGGACAATTAGTTGTTCATAAGTCTGTCCAAAAAGACATTACTGATGTTTTTGAACTAATCCGAAATGAGCGTTTTCCTGTAGCTAAATCTATTCCAATTGTGAAATACAATTGGTCAGATTCTGCTTCCATGGCAAACAATAACACTTCCTCTTTTAATTACAGAAAAATTGCAGGGACAAATCGCCTCTCTCTGCATTCTTATGGTCTGGCTGTTGATATAAATCCTTTCAACAATCCGGTTGTATATAACGACGGTCGGATTTCTCCAAAAGGAGCAAAATATAACCCGAAGAACGTAGGCACTTTTACTTCTGCTTGCCCTATTGTCCAAAAATTCAAAGAATTAGGTTGGCGATGGGGAGGAGAATTCAACTCATTCAAAGATTACCACCATTTTGATAAAATTTTATCTAATTAATTTTCTCGAATTTGGTTTATTACCCGAATTTCTTTAATTTTGAACCTGTTTGTTAATTTTTTATGGAAAATATAATGCTTACGTCAATTAATCATATCGGTATTGCTGTAAAAGATTTGGAAGCAAGTATAGAGCTTTTCAAAAAAATCTTCCAATTTGCTGATGTTCATCGTGAAGTTGTTGAAGAGCAAGGCGTCTCAATTGCCTCCTTCAAAGTTGGTGATGTCTTAATCGAACTTACTCAACCAACAAGAGATGATTCTCCTATCGCTAAATTTATTGAAAAAAAAGGTGAAGGAATTCATCATATTGCTTTCAACACTGATAATATCAGTTCTGACCTTGCTCGACTTAAAGAAACGGGAATTCAGCTTATTAACGAAGAACCACGCCCAGGTGCTCACGATATGCTTATAGCTTTCTTGCACCCAAAATCAACTAACGGAGTTCTTACAGAAATTTGCCAGCATAAATAAAACCTTAATTTTATAAAATTTCCGGGCTACCTTCAGAGGTAGCTTTTTTATTTTTTGAAACTCTAAGCATTGTTGCAAATATTATATTTCTGATAAACTGATAACAAAAATCGGAGCAATCTTTTTGCTCCGATTTGCTTGTAAAAAAAAATTCAATTAATTATTTTACATTGCTAAGCGAACTTCTTTTACTTCTGATATTTTCATTTGCAAAATTCGCTCAACTCCACCTTTCAATGTCATTACTGCACCGGGACAACCAGCACAAGCGCCGGCTAATTCAACGAAAACCACCCCGTCTTCGACTTTTTTTAAATTAATTTTGCCGCCATCAGCTTCAATAAATGGGCGAATATCTTTATTTATAATGCTGTCTACAGCATCAAACAATTCTAAGTCTGTCATAAATCACCATAAATTAATCAATTAAAGTTTTTATTTTTTCTACTGTCGTTGGTGCATAATAATTACAAGCACCACGTTTTGCGTCTGGTTCGATGTTTTGCTCTTTAATTATTTTCTTTACTTTTGCCTCAGTAACTCCAAGTTTCTCGGCTACTTTTTTGGCGGTGAGCATTTCTTCTTTTTCCATAATAAACTCCAAATTAATTAAACAAATTGAAAATAAATTATTTTTGGGGTATTTCTTTATAAACAACTCTCTGATGAGATTTTGCAACGATAATTTTATTAATAGTATCTTTTATTATCTTAACATCTTCGAAAGTAAGATTAGAATTATCAAATTGACCATCTAATATTTTTTCATCAATTGATTGATTTATCTTTTTCATTATATCATCTTTATCGTAATCTTTTACTCTTGAAATAGCCTCAGCTGCATCACAAATCATTAATATTGCCGTTTCCCTCGAATTTGGCTTCGGTCCGGGATAACGAAAATCATCTTGATTGACCTCCGAGCCCTTTTCACTTGCCTCCTCTAACGCTTTTGCATAAAAGTGCTTAATAATAGTTGTCCCGTGGTGCATAGGAATAAAATCAATAATTTTTGAGGGAATTTTGTATTGTTTAGCCAATTCTACTCCATCGCTAACGTGTTCTCTGATAGCAATTGCACTTCGCTTCGGTGGCAACATATCCAGCTTGTTGCCAATTTCAATTTGATTTTCAGTGAAATACTCCGATTTTGATATTTTACCAATATCGTGAAAATATGCTCCAACTTTTGTAAGAAGCTGATTTGCACCGATTGCTTGAGCGCATCTTTCAGCAAAAAATGCTACGCCAACTGTATGCTGATAAGTTCCCGGTGCAACCTCGTTCATTTTTAATAGCAATGGATGATTTAAATCATCAAATTCCTTGATTTTAAGGTCTGTAACTAAATCAGTCAGGCTTTCTACAATATATATACACCCAAATGTTAATATTGGTGCTACAACAGAGTTTATTCCAGCAAACAGCAATTTTGAAAATATACTATTTAAATCATCCGAGCGTTCGAATCCTAAAAAAATGATGACTAAACCCAAACCAATAAATATATAAAAGATTGAACGAAAAATCTGTGTGCGGCTCTGAATATCACGCACTGTATATGCTGCAAGTATTCCCGCAAATAGCATTGCAGTCCCTGTTGAATAGTCGTTACCTCGAATACCCGATATCATCAAAGCCATAGTAACAGTTGCATAAAACGCTGTCCGCGAATCGAACAAAATTGCTATTAGCATAGACAATGTCGGCAAAAATAATAGATATTCTATCGGACTTTCGCTATATATATTCACCGTGAGCCAGGCTGCAGCAGACACAATTACCAGTAAAATATTCAAAATTAGTAAATATAAATTATCATTAAAGATTTTCTTTCTGATAAAAAACAAGTAAAGTAGTAATATAGCATAAATAATTGCCGCGTGTCCTATACTTCCGATAATATTATATGTAGTTGTTACTTCCTCATCCCTCATCACCTTCGATACGTTATAAGATTTGATCTTTTGGATATTGTCATCTGTTAGGCGTTCACCTTTACTTATTATTACTTCATTTTTTCTGACTATACCTATTGTTTTTGGTATTGATTTTTCATTTATTTGACGCTGCCGTTCGGTAAGTTCCTCAGAATATAATAAATTGGGTTGCACGTGTCGATAAACTATACTAATTACTAAATTTTCTTCATTTTCAAACCGTAATTCTGCAAATTGCCTGAGCTTCGTCAATAACGACCCTTTATCCAGCAAAGAACTTTTAGGGTAGATCGTTTCCCGATTCGCTGAAACCCTTACATTTATCGCGTCTAATTTTATTTTATCAACATTTATATTAACAATTCCATTATTATATACTTCGACTAAAAATTGATTTATAAGTTCCTTCATCCTCGATATTTTTGCATTTCTCTCGTTTTTAGGCAAATTTTTAAGCGATTGAATTACTTTTAAGGATACTACCTGCTCTAAACTTTTTTCGTCAAACTTATCAGTATTCAAAAGCTTCAAGCTATCTAATATCGAATTGATTTTTTTTATCGAAATTGCCTCAGCATTTTTGTCAAGTATAAATACAAAATTAGTGTTTTCTCGTGCCTGCCGAACTTCATTTTGATAAGCAGTAGCTGATTTATATATTGGAAAAGGATAGTCTGCCACCAAAGTGCTTCCGCGCCAGTAATAGCCGGGAACTAAATTATATTTGTTTTGCACATCAAACGAAGGATCTATTTGATAAAGGAAAAATATACTACATATTGCAACCGTTGCTAAAATAATCAATATCTTAAATTTTAATGAAAAGCGGGCTTTCGATAGTTCGTCCCTGACTGTGTCTCGAGCCGTTATTTTCTGAAATAAGGTTTCCTGATTATTCTGCTTCATTTTATTAAATTATTTTTTATTTATACAAATTTAACAATTCAATATAAGAAAACGATATATATTTTTAATTATTAAAACTTAATGAAACAAATTTGATACAATATCGTAAAAGAAAATATAAGATAGATTTTATAAAGGAGCAAGAAAATGAAAACAAAACTTTACATATCGCTTTTTTCGATATACATCCTGACTGTTCTTCTTACTTCTTGTTCTACTATGAAAGAAACAGATAATTATTATGGTTACAACAATAAACCTTCCATTTCAGATAATTCAACCACTGTTAGCAGTGCTAATAACAGCTCCAGTGTTGATAATCCGACCAAAACAAATGATTATTCAAATTACGTTAGCCAGAATCCCCAAAACGAAAGAACAACCGTTGTTGAGAATTACTATTTCTATCATCCTCTGACTTATAGTGGATATTATCCCTGGTGGGCTCCTCCTCGCTATAACTTAGTGTATGCACCATTTTACAGTAGCTTCTATTTGTCTTATGGCTATGATTATTACAATGATTGGTACTATGCATCGAGATACTACCCATATAATTACTCTGTTATTTACTATCCTTACCCGGTTTATTATCCTCATCCTTACTACAATCCCTATTATTACCACCACTATCCCGGTTGGTACCCTGAACATAAGCATACTACCAATAAACCGCGGAAAGATTCTTACAGAGACTTCGGTCCAAGCAGAGGAACCTATTCGAATGTAGGTGCCACTAACGAAAGCAATCAGCCCGCAAATCGACGTAGCAGCACCGAAAGCGTTCCTTCTACCCAAACAGGTTCAAATACAATTTTTCAGAATGAACCCAAAGATAAAAATGTGCGTTCTTCTGCTCGTCCTACTCCTGATGCTTTCAATACTCCGCGGAATGAACGTTCAAGGGATAATATTTACGATAGAGAAATAATACAAAGCGATAATCCTAACTCCGACACTAAATACGAAAATTCTCAAAAGGGAGAGCCACCCGCACCTCCAACTCGCAGAACAATTTCTGAACCAGTTCCCGATAGACCCAATAGCGCACCATCACGCGATCGTTTCACTCCAACAAGAAACGAGCAACCTCGCCAGAGCGATCCACCTTCACGTAGTTCAAATAATGATTCAAAACCAGCACAAAATAATAATAAACAAGAACCTGCAAACAAGCGATCAAGATAAATCAAGGTGTTGTTATGAAAAAAACGATAGTTATATTCTTCCTTCTTTCAATCTCTTTTGCCAAAGCACAGTTTATTGAAGATGCCTTACGTTATGCTAACACGCAACATTTTATTACTTCTCGTGCAGCGGGACTTAACGTCTCTTATATCGGTATTTCCGATGATATAAACGCGCTTATATCTAATCCTGCTGGATTGGCTCTGATTCCCAAAAACGAGTTTTCCGTAGGTTTTGGCTTTTCTCATATCGGTAATGAAGTCAGTATTTTTAACAAAAAGAGCAATTTTAATGTAAATAATGAATATCTAAGCCACTTGGCTTTAGCTTCTCCAATCAGTGGCGATAATGGTATTACAACGGTTGCTGTTGGGTATTTCAAAGATAATGATTTCAAAAATAGTTACGACTACAATGTTTTTAATACCCAGTCGAGCTATATTTTTCAGCAATCCCAGGCTAAAAAACGTTGGACATATGATTTACTTCTTGCTGATATTAACGGCAATACCAATATCAAAGATTCTCTACGGCAAACCTCTTTTGTTGACGAAACAGGCGGAACCCACAATATTACCGGTGGCGTGGGGCTGGATGTCGGCGAAAATGTCTCCCTTGGCTTTTCTATTACCGGCAAATGGGGCACTTTCGAATATTCAAGAGAGTTTATCGAATGGGATGAACTAAATATCTATAATAAATGGCAAATTGATGATTTCGATAAACTAATTGTTAAAGAAAAAATCCAGCAAAATGTTTCTGGAATTACTGCTCAATTTGGCTTATTAGGTAAAATCGAAGATTTTATGAGAATTTCCTTCTCTATAAAATTACCAACTTGGTATCAGGTCGATGAAAAATTCACTGTTTCGCACGATGTGATTTTCGACAAAAATCCACAAGGTATTGTCGATAGATTCGATACCACCCAACAAGGAAAAAATTCCTACAACATTAGAACTCCTTTTGTATATAGTGCGGGTCTTTCTTTTCATCTTTTGGGACTTACTTTTTCTGCAGGAGTTGAGTATCAGGACGTTACTCAAATGAAGTTTTCAGATGCCTCAGCAGAAGTTGCCGAACAGTTTGATGTGTTAAACCGTATGATAATACGCCACCTTGTCGGTCAAACTACTTGGGGCTTTGGTGCTGAATATAAGTTCCCTGCTCTTCCGCTCGAAGCAAGAGCAAGCTACGCAAAAACTACTTCTCCGTACCAACTGGACATTCCAAATGCTGCAAAATCTACCTTTTCACTTGGCGGAAGCCTCTATCTATCCAAAGGTGTTCGTATTGATGGCGTTCTTCGCTGGACCGACTTTTCCGAGCAACGAACGGCATACGGTAATGAAGAAAACACGCTTACTCTATCAAACTATATCTTAAAACAAAAACCGCTGAATATTTTACTTGGTGTTTCTTATAGATACTAAAATTTTCTTCACTCAATTCTAAAAGGAGCATTATCGCTCCTTTTTTATTTTTTTACAACGTTTGTTTTTATAATTGTTCTTATATCTGTAATGAGAATGGATTATTAGTTGAATTTGTTCCTTTATCTATTTTTGAGTAATTTGCCTTTTTATTTTGTATATTTTTCAATTATTATTATGAAAATATTATTAATTGGTAGTGGCGGGCGCGAACACGCAATAGCATCAACATTAATTAAATCAAAAAATGTTCATCTGTTTGCCTTGCCCGGCAATCCAGGTATCGCTAAAATTGCTCAGATAGTTCCTCTAAATATAAAAAATCATCAGGATGTTTCTGATTTCTGCACCAATAATTCAATAGATTTAGTTGTTATCGGTCCCGAGCAACCTATTGCTGACGGACTTTCAGACTATCTTCGTTCTGCTGGGATTAATGTTTTTGCTCCTTCCCGTTCGGCAGCCCAGCTCGAAACTTCTAAACTTTTTGCCAAACAATTTATGCAGAAATACGGCATCCCTACTGCTCGGTTCTGTGCTTTTGATAAATCACAAAAACAAGATGCTTTAGACTATATTCGCAAAGGTGAATTTCCTGTTGTTATTAAAGCCGATGGGCTTGCCGCCGGCAAAGGAGTTGTTGTTGCCACTACTTCCGACGAAGCTATTCAGGCAATCGAAGAAATGTTTAGTGGCAGTTTCGGCTCGGCAGGCGAAAAAATTGTTGTAGAAGAATTTATGCAAGGCGAAGAAGCATCTATTTTCGCAATTACCGACGGAAACAATTTTGTTACTCTTGCTCCTGCTCAGGACCATAAACGCATTCTTGATGGCGACAAAGGAAAAAATACAGGAGGTATGGGGGCTTATTGTCCTGCTCCGATAGTAACTCCAAAAGTTCTCGATAAAGTTAATTCTCAGATTATTGAACCAACATTGCAGGGAATGGTTGATGAAGGGCTTCCGTATATAGGATGCCTCTATGTAGGATTAATGATAAATAATGGCAATCCTAAAGTTGTTGAATATAATTGTCGTTTTGGTGATCCAGAAACACAAGCAGTTTTAAGCGTTTTCGAGGGTGATTTTGCCGAACTGCTGTTGTCAGCCGCAAAAGGAAATTTGAATGTTTCCGCAATTAAAAACATTAACCAGGGATTTGCAACTTGTGTTGTGCTTGCTTCAAAAGGCTATCCCGACAAATATGAAACAGGTTTCGAAATAACTGGATTAGACAACATTTCTGATAACGTAATAGTATATCACGCTGGAACTAAAGAAATAGACGGCAAAATTTTCACCAACGGTGGGCGCGTACTCGGTGTTACCTCTCTTGGTGCAACTTTGAAAGAATCTCAGGAGAACGCATATAGAGCTGTTAGGAAAATTTATTTCCAGAATATGTATTACAGAAGCGACATTGCCGCCAAAGGAATAAAAAATAGCAATTAAAATTTATTTATTCACAATAAATATTATATAATGAATAGTTCAAACATAGAAAGACCAAAGCCAAAGAATCCCAACGATGCTGCAGACGTTTTCGTTGCTTTTGTCGAAATCGTTAAGCTTTTGCGTCAGCATTGTCCGTGGGATCGCGAGCAAACTAACGAATCAATTTCTCATTTGATTATTGAAGAAGCCTACGAAGCTCTCGATGCAGTTCAAAAGAAAAACGATGAAGAATTTTCGAAAGAACTCGGTGATTTGCTCCTTCATATTGTTATGCACGCAATTATGGCTGAAGAACGTGGTGCATTCAATCTTATCGACGTAATTAACCGAATTTCCGAAAAAATGGTGCTTCGCCATCCCCACGTTTTTGGAAATGTTCAGGTCAATGGAGAAGAAGAGGTGCTCGAAAATTGGGAAAAACTAAAAAAAACAGAAGGTCGAAAAAATACACTCGATGGTGTTCCGCTTTCGCTTCCGGCTTTGCTTCGTGCTGAACGTATTCAACAAAAAGCTTCACGTGTGGGGTTCGATTGGGATAATAAGCAAGACGTCTGGAAAAAAGTTGATGAAGAATTCGCAGAATTAAAACACGAACTTGCAGTTGGAAACAAAGATAAAGCTTCTGAAGAATTTGGCGACCTGCTATTTGCTCTTGTCAATGCCGCTCGCTTCGAAAAAATTGTTCCTGAATCTGCTTTGCAACAAACTAATTCAAAATTTATTAACCGTTTCCGTTACGTCGAGGAACAAGCACGCATAATTGGAAAAAAACTTGACGAAATGACCCTCGATGAAATGGATGCTCTCTGGAACGAAGCAAAATCAAAAGGAATAAAATAATTATAACTTTTTGCTTTTATTAGAAATATAAATTATTTATTTTTAAATATTACTTTTTGTTAATTTAATTATTCTAACACATGGCTAAAAAAATACGAATTCAAGATGTTCTGCAACCAGGTGATATATTAGCTATTTTAATTATTATTTGTGGCATTCTCATTGCCATTTTTCTTGAAGGACTTGCTATTAAGCTCATTGGCATCAGCTCTGCTGTACTTGGCGCCTTAGCGTTAATTATTATGATTTCACAAAGACTTTCCGAAATTGTTGAATCAAACAAATTTAATATTCCCGAAACTCAAAATATTAAAATGACTGTTATTAAAGACGCTTCCGCAAAACGTCAGACAGTCGAAAACTTTAATCCTTCCATTGATATTGACAAGATTTCTTCCGAACCAACAATGGGTGCCGACGAAGGCTTCCGTATTGTTAGCAAAACTTCCCGAAGCGTTTCAAAATCTGAAATTCCACAACCAAAAAACGATTTTGTTCCTCCTGCAAAAAGTGAAGAAAAAATTGAAGACCTTCAAATAGAGCATACTGAACATCCTATCGAAAAATCCGACAGTGTCGATGTTTTAGTTGATAATAATTCTATCCATTACGAACCTATAAAAGATAGAGAAGAATCACATATTCCATCTTCTGTGGCTATTTCTCAAAATGCTGAACCTGAAATAGTACTTCAAGATCACTCTGCTGAGTTAGCCGAAGATTTTAACAATGCTCAATTGGAAGAAAAAATTGACGTTATTGAAGAATCTCAGCAAGTTGAAGAAATTAATTTAATTGAAACTCGAAGTGAGCAATTAACTATCAATCAGGAATCATCTCAATCGCATGAAAATAATGAACCCCAGGAATTTGCTCAACCTCACGAAATTATTTCATCTGATGTTGAACAACTTGATAATATATCCGTAATCCCAGAGCCAGTTATTTCTCATCAAAATCAAGTTGTGAATGAAGAGCCCGAATTGCCATCAGAGAGAACTATTGCCGAAACCGTTGAAGAGCCAACTATTACTGACTTTAAGAAAAAACAAATTGAACTTCCTCAAAATCTCTTTGATGATGATTTGATTGAAATTGATGAACCAAGAAAAGAATTCGACGCACTGCTTTCTCGAATTTTGTATGTTATTCCTCTTGTTATTAAATCCAGAACTACTGCGTTCACTTTTATTAATTTTGAAAAGAATTATCTTATTCTCGAGTCGTATGTTACAAACGTGCCTTCAAAAATAATTGATGATACTAAAATTCCGATGGCTAACGATATTATTAGCCAAATTGCTTTCAATGCCAAACCCGAAATACTAACAGAAATCAACCCTTCTGCAGAACTTGATTTAATCCCATATTACAGCGAACCGTCCGGTACTTCTTCCTTCGTAGGTATTCCGGTTTTTTACGAAAATCAGGTAATTGGAATTCTAACTTGTGATACAAACGAAAATGATGCATACGACGCTGCTACTATAACGTTTTTAGGGCAATTCTCAAAATTGATTAGTGGATTAGTCAAAAGTTATACCGAAAAATATGATTTAATTCGTTCAGATAAAACTTTACGAGCTGTTCAAAAATTCGCCGAAATTTCTTCACAAACTGATGCAACCGAAGAAACAATCTCTCGGGCTCTTTTCGAAGCTATCACTAATTTATACGAGAATTATTCCTTTGGTATTTGCCTGTACGACGAAAAACGTGATGGATATTATATTTACGATTATTTCACTAAATATGAATTCCCTGTCAGATTCCGAAATGAACCGGTCGATTTATTTAAAACTTTACTCGGACAATCTATTCTAAAATATCAGACAATTGTTGAGGCACCAGTCCAATCAAAAATGTCTCGTGTGTTTGTGAACGAATATCCTTTTGAGACCTCATTTTTTATTTCTATTCCTATTAAATCCGAATCCGGTGTTTATGGGGCAATCTTTTTTGATGGTCCGATGAATGAAATGGATAATTACGATATTGAATTGTTGGAACTGCTCGCTCGCGAAGCCGCTCATTCTATTGATAGATTTAAATTAATTCAACTCTTCCATAAGAGTGCAATTATTGACCCTCACACCGGACTAATGAATAATTACGCTTTCTTCCGTAGGTTAGAAGAAGAAGTATCCCGCGTTCATGATTTTAAATCTACTGTCAGTTTTTGTTTGATTGCCATTGATAAATATGCCGCATATAGCAGCGAAGAGGAAAATGGTAAATTCGAACATATTTTCCGTCATATTGTTTCCATCTTGAATAATTCAGTTCACGAATATGATGTAATTGGTAGGCTCGATACAAATATTATTGGTGCAATTCTGATAGGGCAAAGTGTTGATAAAGCCAAATTCTGGGCTGAAAATATTCGAAACAAAGCTGCTATCTCTGTTCTGGAAATTGATGGACGTCGCTTTACAGTTACTCTAAGCATCGGAATTGCCCAGATTTCTCCAGCAGACGATATCGACTCACTGCTTGATAATTGCAACCGCGTGCTTAATATTGCAGCAAGCAAAACTAACTGTGTTCAGGTTTATCATTAACATTAATAAAATGTTTGCAGATTTTTTCAAAAAGTATTATTTTTGTAAACGAGTTGGGCTCTTAGCTCAGTTGGTCTAGAGCGCTTCCTTGACACGGAAGAGGTCGCTGGTTCGAATCCCGTAGAGCCCACTCTTTTTTTTTCGGTGTGTAGCGCAGTCCGGTAGCGCACTACGTTCGGGACGTAGGGGTCGCTGGTTCGAATCCAGTCACACCGACAAACAAAAGACCGAAGCTAACTTGCTTCGGTCTTCGTGTAATGAATTATTTTCTTAATTTCACCAATTCCACCATTCAAGCTGCAATTCCGGGAAAATACTGTTACGCTTTTCCACTTCTTCAAGATAGTTTATTTCTTCTGATGATAGTTCACCATATTCACAAGCACGTTCCAACATATCACATAAACGGTTGAAATCAGAATTATGAAAGAAAAATCGGCTCTCTGCATAATCTTTTGCTGATTTCGTATAAATTAAAAATTGCCAGTCAGATGAATGAAGCAGCATTAGCTCTCTTAATGCTTGCAACCCGATTCTCTTTTGAAGAGGGGAGTAGTTTGAAACTGGATATTTATCAAAGATATTCTTTAGCCGTAGTTCGTTGTCGTAAATATTCTGCCAGGTCCACACATTTTCCGAGTTGCTCCATACATCATGATTGTTGTTCACACCCCACGAACCTTCCGGCAATCCAATAACTTCTTTAGGCTGGATTTTAAACAGTTGTTCGCTTGCTGTTGCCGGCTTCAACCATGGAGAATGATTTAACCCGCGTAATACATACCGAATAAATTCAGGACCCTCGAACCACCAGTGTCCAAATAATTCCGTATCGAATGGAACGCAAAGCGTTGCAAATTTTCCGGTCTTGTTATAATAATAGTTCGTTGTATTTTCCATATTATGGATAAAATGATTGGCTTGCAGGTCAAGTTTTTTCCATATCCAATCAGGATGATATTGAGCTTTGTACTGCATATCAGCCTTTACATCTGTTACTCTCCAATAACGAAGCATTGAACCAAGATGGCGTTTATGAAAATCAAGATAGTCGGGCTCTCCCGGATATCCCACTTCTCCACTCCACACCTGCATTGCAATATCGCGATGACGAGTAAAGCAAACGGCTGTTCCATATTCTACTTTTTCACTCGAACTGACTTCATATAACCGAAGAGGTGATTTATCAAAGTTCCACGGCTCAGGAATAAACGCCGGTGAATGTATGGGAACAAAATGTTCTGGATTAGCTTGAAATTTTCCGATTGGATATGAGTTTTCAATCAATTTCTGGTCAATAACAAAATATTTGATGTTATGTCTGCTCAAAAACTGTTCTATTCCAGGACGTAAGTGTCGTTGATTAAATGGTGCGACCGGTACATATGATTTCCATTCATACGATGGACGATATGCACATTCCGGTAACCAAATTCCTCTCGGTTCACGCCCAAAATGCTTTTTATAGTTATTTACTGCCGCCTCTATTTGTAAATTTATACTTCTGTCGAAACCAAGCAAAGGTAAATATCCGTGTGTGGCACCGCAGGTCATTATCTCGATGGCACCTTCGTCTTGCAGCTTTTTTAATGCTCCAATTACAGTCTTACCATATTTATTTTTGTAATCATCAAGCCGTGCTTCATACCATTGAGCCCACCAGTTGGCAAGATATATACTATGGGCATCCCAACCCCACTTCTTAAAGTCTTCGGCGTCTTTTCTCGCTGCTTTGATTTTTTCAAGACAGTAGTCCTCGAATATCTTTTCAAAATCTTTATGCTCTAACTGCTCACACAATACAGGTGAAATATCGATTGTTACTTTGGGATATATATTTTCATTTAACAAATCATTAAACACATTTAACAATGGGATGTAACATTCTGCGACTGCTTCGGAAAGCCAATCAACTCCGTGAGGCCAGCTTCCGTGATGCAACACCCACGGCAAATGCGTATGAAGTATAAGCACAAAACTACCTGATTGCATAGAATACCTTTAAGCTTTGAAGTACCATTGCTTCAAATTATCATTTTATTTCCATTTTTCAAAACATTATATATTTAGCGTTGTTTAATAGATGAAATATTATTAATGATGTTTCATTTCTTTTCACACTATAAATGTTTTTAATTCGTAACTAATTTTACTTCCTTTATTAACTATTATTTACTTTTTCTTGGTGTATTATGAATGGCGAAAAAATTACTGTTGAAAACGGGAAATTAAACGTTCCCGACTATCCAATTATTCCATTTATCGAAGGTGATGGCACTGGCAGAGACATCTGGCGCGCATCTCAAAGAGTGTTCGATGCAGCAGTGGAGAAAGCATATTCGGGCAAAAGGAAAATTGTCTGGCGTGAAGTCTATGCAGGCGAGAAGGCTTACAACTTAACTGGAGAATGGCTTCCCCAGGAAACTCTTGATGTCATTAAAGAACATATTATTGCTATCAAAGGACCTCTTACTACTCCCGTTGGAGGAGGTATTCGTTCGCTCAATGTTGCTTTGCGTCAGTTGCTTGATTTGTATGTTTGCTTGCGACCAGTTCGATGGTTCGAAGGCGTTCCCTCACCTGTGAAAAACCCGCAGCTTTGCGATATGGTGATATTCCGTGAAAATTCCGAAGATATTTATGCTGGTATTGAATGGCTTGCCGGCACCGACGAAGTGAAAAAGCTTATTAAATTCCTTCAGGAAGAAATGGGCGTCCATAAAATTCGCTTCCCTGAAACTTCATCCATTGGCATAAAACCAATTTCAGTGGAAGGCACAAAACGTCTTGTCCGAGCAGCTATTGAATATGCTCTTAATAATAATCGTCCGTCAGTTACTCTTGTTCATAAAGGTAATATTATGAAATTTACCGAAGGAATGTTCAAAGAGTGGGGATACGACGTTGCCGAACAAGAATTTGGTTCTAAAGTATTTACCTGGCGGCAATACGAACATATCAAAGCGGAAAAAGGTGCCGACGAAGCCGATAGAATTCAGGCAGAAGAACTTTCAAAAGGCAAATTATTAATTAAAGATTTTATTGCTGATGCATTCCTGCAGCAAATTCTCACCCGACCTGCTGAATATTCTGTTATCGCAACAATGAATTTAAATGGAGACTATATTTCTGATGCTCTTGCAGCTATAGTTGGTGGCATCGGTATTGCACCCGGAGCAAATATTAATTATGAAACAGGGCACGCTGTCTTCGAAGCTACTCACGGCACAGCTCCTCGTTATGCAGACCAGGATAAAGTTAATCCCGGCTCTGTTATTCTTTCCGGTGTTATGATGTTCCAACATATCGGCTGGAATGAAGCTGCCGATCATATTGTTAAAGGCATTGAGCAAACAATTGCCCAAAAACGCGTTACTTATGATTTCCATAGGCTAATGGATGGTGCCACGCTTCTGAAATGTTCAGAATTCGGTTCAGCCATTATCGAAAATATGTAAGTCGAAATTTCTTGCACAAGAGGTTACATTTTGTAACCTCTTGTTTGATTACAGATTTTGATATTTCTGATAAAAAAGGCTGATTTTTTTTCTAAATCAGCCTAAATTGAAAACATTGTTAAATATCTATACGTTACCAGCCATACCCGATGTTTACGCCAAATCCTAATGCATCATAACCTAAATAGTCAATATCGCTAACGATAAATCCAAGACGAACTATTGGTTCCACAAAGAAGTTGCTGCCTTTCCCAAATAGATCGTTAAATTTATAGGCTACTTCACCGCCTACTACAACCATAGTCCCGCCATAATCCAAATTTAATGGATTTGGACCTGTATAATCCCAGAAACTAACCCGAGCCATCGGTCCTACTGATAAACCAGAAATTGGAGTTCTGTCATCTTGAATGACATCTTTTAAATACCATCTGTATGAAGCACCAATACCATAAGCACTCCAGTATTCGCTGTAGTTATAATACGATCCAAACACAGTAAATGAATTTGTTGGCGACATCTTTTGTTCGTATGTAAAATTGAAAACCTTGCTTACAAGCAAGTCAATCGGGTCAGCAGATATCGCCTTGTCGAACTGAGCAAAAATCGAAGATGTTGAAAAAACAACAAATAGCAAAGATAGTAATGCTTTTTTCATAATAACTCCTGATAAAATGATACTGCTAAAATAAGAAAATAATTAATACAAAAAATAAAATTTATCGTTAAGTTGAAATATTATTTCTCTTTTGAGCAAGGACAAATAACAGGTTGCAGTACTTTAGAGATTTCGTATTCTGAAAATGGCTTGAATTCAACGATCCGCTTTTTTAATTGCTCATACCCTCTTGATGCACCATCGGTATTTCTCACCCAGTAGTCCAAAGCTTGTTCATCTGAATATCCACAAAATTGCTTCAATATTGCTGCTGCAACATACCCAGACTGATGCCATCCATTCCAGCAGTGAAAATAAATAGGTCCCTTCCGTCTTTGAGTTATTACTTCATACACCATCTCTATTATTTGCTTCATTTCTTCTGAATTATTTCCACTTATCTGTCTGTATTCTAATTTGTTATTCCCAACTGTTACTTCTTTAGCAGATGACGCAAAGTTTTTTGCATAAAGATATACAGCCCCGGAAAATCCTTCCTTACATAAATTTTCCAATCCATCGCTTGGCAAAGGATTTTGATTTTCCCTTTTGTTAAACTTATGATAAAAATTATTTGCACCGCCCCGATAAGCTATCCCGTACAATATCGTTCTCATATTTCTTGTTCCATAGAGACTATCGAATCCATTGCCATTGTTGTCTGTAATCTTCTCTTCCACACATTGAACTTTATACCGATTTTTATAATATTTTATCTGTTCATCTAAAGAAAAAAATTCAGCTCTGCAATTTGAGAATATTGAAAAATGAATTATTAAATATAAGATTGCTGTTAAAATAAATTTCATAAAAATAATCTCTGAATCTGTAACTAATTAATAGTATAAGTTGTTTAATTATTGAGATGATAAATTACTAATTTTTTGTTAATTTTGTAAACTAATTATGATATTTATTTTTCATAAAATAGAGTGGTCCAAAATGAAAAATTCAATTTCAAAAGTATTTTTGATTGCGGCGCTTTTTGCTATTTTCGCGCCTTGCATATCTTTTGCTCAAATTTACAATAGTTTGTACGAAAATCCTACCAAACAAGAGAATTTTTATAAAATTCAAAGTGCTAAAAACAACTTTTACAACAATATGCCCGAAGATCAACGCAAAGGTTGGAAACAGTTTAAACGTTGGGAATATTTCTGGGCTCCTCGTGTATATCCAACAGGTGAATTTCCTCAGGCAATTGAACTTTTCAAAGAATGGCAGCGCTATCAGGAAGGTTTCAAAAAACTTAATTCCACTCAAAGCCGCACTTGGCAACTCATTGGTCCAATTCTTCGCCCCGGTAGTCTTAATTCCAGCGTTAGAGATCAGGGCTTAGGAAGAGTTAATGTTGTAAGATTCCATTCTTCGCGTCCAAATGATATTTGGGCTGGTGCTGCTACTGGTGGTGTTTGGCGTTCAACTGACAAAGGCAAAACTTGGTTCAACTATCCAAAAACTGAAATAATGTCCTTGGGCGTTTCCGATATTCAAATTGCTCGCAGTAATCCAAACGTTATCTATGTTGCTACCGGCGATATGGACGGTTCATCAGCCGCTCAGAATTATTATGGTGTTGGCATTATTAAATCTACCAATGATGGACAGACTTGGGAAATCACCAATGCTGCTTATGCACTTGAAGATAGAAAACTTTTCGGCAAAATGTTTGTTTCCCCAACTGACGAAAATATTGTTGTTGCAACAAGTAACTCCGGCATACTCAAAACTACCGATGGCGGTAAAACCTGGTTCAACAAACAAAGCGGTTTCTTTATTGATTTAGAGCAACAACCCAATAATCCTAACGTTCTTTATGCCTCTACATTTACATATTCTTCCTCAGGAACTGATATTTATAAATCTACTGATATGGGCGAAACTTGGCGTAAAGTGCAAAACATCCCAAATGCTATTCGTACCGCTATTGAAGTTACTCCTGCCGACCCGAATATGGTATATGCTTTAAGCTCTGAAAGAAATACTATGCAATTTCTTTCTTTGATTGCTTCCGAAGATGCCGGTGAAAACTGGACAACTCTCTATCAAAAAGGTGATGGGCTTAATCTTCTTGGTTGGAACAGCAATGGCAAAGATATGAATAAAGGACAAGGACAATACGATTTAGCTCTTGCTGTTTCTCCAACGAATCCAAGTGAAATTTACGTCGGTGGAGTTAATATCTGGAAATCTCAAAGTATGGGTTCAACTTGGCAAATCGTTGCTCATTGGTATGGTGATGGTGCTCCACAAGTTCACGCCGATATTCACGATCTTATTTTTGCGCCAGATGGCAGACTTTACGCCGGACACGATGGTGGTATTGATTTTACTACTAATGGTGGCAATTCCTGGACTTTTATTAGCGATGGTATGTCCATTACCCAATTTTACCGTATTGGCATAAGCGAGGCAGACCCTAATCTGTTTATTGGTGGCTCTCAAGATAATGGATCAAGCCTATTAAAAGAAAACAATTGGTTGCACGTTCTCGCTGGCGATGGAATGGATTGTGCAATAGACCCAAATGATGCTCGTAGAATATACGGTTCACTCTATAATGGTGATTTTCGTCGTTCTACTGACGGCGGTGCCTCATTTACCAATATGATTAATCAATATCAGACTAATGGTGAATCTGGTGCTTGGGTTTCTCCATTAGCTCTCGATCCACAAAAACCTAATGTTGTCTATGTAGGTTACTATAATGTCTGGCGTTCTCTTGCTTATGGTTCGGCTGGTTCATTTGTCAAGATTTCAAATTTCGGAACTAACGTTCCTCTACAAAATATAGCGGTTTCGCCAACTAATTCTAATTATGTATATGCCTCTACTTACACTACTGTATGGAGAACCACTGATAATGGCATTTCTTGGTCCCAATACTTTACTTCCGATTTAGCTATTTCAGATATGGAAGTAAGCCCTCTCGACCCAAATGTAGTGTATTATACTAAATCTGGATTCCAACGCGGCAATAAAGTCTGGGTTTTCGATGGGAATAAGCATACTAATTTATCTGGCAACTTGCCAAACGTTCCTGCAAACTGTATCGCTTACCAACCTAATTCACCTGATAGAATTTACGTTGGTACTGATGTCGGGGTATTCTATTCTGATTATGGCTCAAATGTTTGGGAACTTTTCGGTGCAAATCTTCCGAATGTTATTATTAATGATTTAAAAATTAATAAAACTACTAAAGAAATTTATGCTGGCACCTGGGGACGTGGACTTTGGAAAACACAACTTTTGGACTGCAATTTACCTAAACCAAACATAAGTGTTATCGGTAATACTTCTTTCTGTCAAGGCGATAGCGTTATTTTGGTAGCCGATGTTCAGGATGGCTTTGTTGTTTGGAATACTGGCGAAACTACTAAATCAATTGTTGTTAAAACTGATGGCAACTATTCTTTTGTTCATTCTTATGGTGGTGAATGCAATGCTAAATCTGATATTATTACAGTTACTGTTTTCCCAACACCTGAACTGACTATCAACAAATCCAAATCACCTGCACTCTGTATTGGTGATAGCGTTACTTTAACTGCTCGGATTGGTTTTAATAATTATAAATGGAATAATGGAGTTGAAGGACGAAGAATTACAGTTAACGAAGCCGGCACTTACTATTGCACTGCTGAAACTGGTGATGGTTGCAAGGTTGTCTCTGAATTTGTTGAAGTTTCATTCCACCCAATTCCACCAAAACCTACTATAACAGAGGAAAACGAATTTCTCGTGGCTTCACCTGCTAATAAATATCGCTGGTATTTGAATAAAAAACTTATCGAAGGTGCAACCGAGCGTAAATACCGTCCGCTTGTTCCCGGTAAATATGCTGTTGAAGTTGCGGAAAGTGGCGATTGCTACACAATGAGCGACGAATACAATCTCATTACAAGTGTTGATAATGAATGGGCTTTTGAACCCCAGATTATTTTATCACCTAATCCTACTCGTGGTATTTTTACCCTTAAAGCAAATTTGAATAATGATGTTTCTGCTCAAATCACTATTTCAAATATTGCTGGACAAGAAATTATGAAAATAAACACTAATTCCACAAACAACGGTATTCTTCAGACAATTGATTTAACTTCTCAACCATCTGGTACTTATTTCATTAAAATTACCACCCCTAAATCCGTCGCAGTTGAAAGAATTATCAAGCAATAAAATAGATTGGATTTCAATAAATTTCGAGCAGCCACCTATTGGCTGCTCTTTTTTTATTAACTTTATGCTTTTTTATTTCTTTAATTCTAACTATTTTATACTATATAAATCCCGTTTTTTTCGAGGTCCTTATGAAAAACGTCTTGAACGAAATCCATTCCTTTTTAAACCAATTCGAGCAATATATCATCAAACTGAATTCTGAAAATGCCGTAAAGTTGCTTGAATTAAGTGAAATGTTGGTCGAAAGCAATGATATTTCCTTTGCTGATAAGCAATTCCTTCATAAGTGGCTACTCTTTACTGGTAAGCATAATTATATATCTCTTCTCGAAACCGAAGAGCAACGATACAAATGGGCAGAATATGCTTGCAAAATAATTCAGGCAAGCGATTTTTCCTTCAACGACCTTCTGCGTTATAGGGCAGAAGAACTTTCTCAAAAAGCATTATTTATTGATATGGGAAAATTTACACCAAAACGTTTTAGCTACGAACAAGTATGGCAACAATCAAAAGAAATTGCTACTGCTATCTTCAAGAGCGTTCAAGGCTTACCTCGTTTAGCTATTTTCTGCGAAAATTCTCCCGAAAGTGCTATCGTCGATATTGCTGCACTCGCTTGGGATATTCCTGTTTCACCTCTGAATGTTCATTTTACTAACGACGAACTTACCTCTATTTTCAAAATGATGAATTTCAATGTTGTTGTTACCGACACTCTTGATAGAATTCGCCAGATTGAAGAAATTTCCAAAAATTTATTGATAAAACCGATTATTCTGCATATTAACGAAAGTATTAAGGAACTTACAAATCATACATACCTTCCTCGTTATATTAAAACTATCAGCAATAAGGAAATTGATCTTATTCTCAACAAACGTAAACGCTTCTCCATTGATCAGGTAATTACTGTTATGTTTACCTCTGGCAGCACTGGACGTCCAAAAGGTGTCTCGTTCTCCAACTATAACATTGTCAGCAAAAGATTTTGCCGTGCAGCAGCTTTACCCTCAGTTGGTAATAATGAAGTTTTGCTATGTTATTTGCCTCTGTTTCATACTTTTGGTAGATATTTAGAAATGACCGGTATGATTTATTGGGGCGGCACTTACGTTTTCGTTGGTAACACTTCAGCGGACAACTTGCTTTCTCTATTTTCCAAAGTGAATCCAACAGGATTTATCAGCGTTCCAATCCGTTGGATGCAAATCTACGACAAAATTATGGAAGAAACAGAAAATTTAACTTCAAGAAAAGAAATAAGAGAGAAAATCACTTCAATTGTTGGAAAAAATCTTCACTGGGGACTTTCCGCTGCCGGGTATTTAGACCCAAAGGTTTTTTCTTTCTATCAGAAGCACGATATTGAGCTATGTAGCGGATTTGGTATGACCGAAGCCACCGGTGGTATTACTATGACTCCACCAGGAAGATACGTTAAAGGCACTGTCGGGAAACCACTACCAGGCGTTTATACCAAATTCGCTGAAAATAACGAAATGCTGATAAGCGGCCACTACGTTGCCCGCTATCTCGATACTCATCCAATAGGTTCGGTTATTCCATTCCCTTCGAACTCAGACGAAGACTACTGGTTGCCTACAGGTGATGTCTTTGTTGTTGATGGTCAGGGCTATTATTCAATTGTTGATAGAGTTAAAGACATCTATAAAAATAACAAAGGGCAAACTATTTCTCCAAAAAATGTTGAGAACAAGTTCGATGGAGTTCCGGGTATCAAACGCACCTTCCTTGTTGGTGATGGCAAAGCCTACAACACTCTTCTGATTGTTCCAGACTACCAGGATCCTTTATTCAATGACGAAAACATTAAAAACAACCCTAGAAATTATTTTCAGAAAATAGTTACCGAAGCTAACCGTAATTTGGCTACTTACGAAAGAGTTGTCAATTTCGAGATTTTGGAAAGAGATTTCTCTGTTGATTTCGGCGAACTTACTCCAAAAGGCTCATTCAACAGAAAATCTATAGAAAAAAACTTTTCTGATATTATCGAAAAACTTTATTCAAAAGATGTAAACGAACTATTTTTCGATAATTTAAAGATCATTATCCCCAAATGGTTCTATCGCGATCTCTCTATTTTAGAGGAAGATATTGTCGTCTATAATAATGGATTAATCAACAAAGAAACTTCTCTCTATCTTACTATCGAACGGATCTCAGACAAAAAAATTCAAATAGGCGACTTGATTTATGAAATCGAAGGCAATACAATTGATTTAGGTTCTCTTGCCTTGCAACCAAAGTATTGGATTGGGAATCCCAATCTCTTTGTTTTTGCACCTGTCAAAGCCAATTTCGACCATCGCAATAAATCAATCAGCACAAAAATTCTTTGCGATTTCAGTAATAGAAATTCTTATTCCGAAGACCTTTTTATCAATATTCGTGGGATTAGAAATAATCAACTACTTGAGATAAATAACCTTATTTGCAGAATTTTCTATTCCGAAGACACAAAAGCATTAGAAGAACTAACAAAATTGTCCAAAATATTTACAAGCTTCGACGAAATCTCTTTAGAAATTGTTCGGTTCCGTATTCAGGCACTTGCCTACCACCCAAACGAAGAAATTCGTTGTCTGGCTTACCGGACAATTTTGCAAAACGATGAAATTGCCGAAACAGAAAAGATCTTCCCCGCTTTTCTTGAATCCGGTCTTACTTTTCTCAACAATAAATCTATTGAAATTATTGCTTCCAGCAAATTTGAACGCCGCCGCCTGAATGCTCTTCGAAAAAGATTGCTCTTCTATCGCGAAAACCTTCCTTGGCCTCAATCCGATACACTTCATAAACAGTTTGAAAGCATCTTTAAATTATTAGTTGATTTTGTCAAATATAATCCTGAATATTATCCGACTGTTCGCTTTGAATTAGCCAACTGGGTTCTTCATAAAGTAGATCCACAACTTTCTTCCATAGCTGCTAAATATTTCTGGATTCTCTCCTGTGAATATGAAAATAGTTTGGAAGAACAAAAATTCTCTAAATTCCCGAGTGACTGGTGCAATAAAATTATTTTCGAAGATAGCCTTTCCGACCAGGAAATTGAGAATATCAAGCGTGTTCTTTTGGATACTACATTTTTGAAACAGTCAATTACTCTTGCCTTCGAAGAAAACGATTTCGATATCTCTGAAATTAGCGACGATGGCGTCTGGGTCTCTAAAATCAGCAGCATTACTCAAAATCAAATTTATCGTATAAGCGTTAATACACAGCAAGGTAAGCATTACGACATACAAACTATCATTAACGACAATATTTCCGACGAGAGAAATCTTGAAACTATTCTTTGGCTTGTTGCTGTCTCTGGTTATCCCGATGGTCCAAGCGTTTTGCCTTCGCTCGGTTGTGCTCGTCCCGAACTTCAAGCTCGCAGTATGGAATTCCTTGGTGATTTAACCGTCTGGGAAAAGTTACGCCAGATTTCTACCCTTAAAATGTACGGTCAGCCCTTTCCTAAGCTCAATATTCTCAAACGTCTCTATACCGAAGGGCTTTCAGCTTTTGTTCGTGCCTGGCGATATAGCGGACATAAGATAATACCCGGAAATGTTAATCCATCAAATGTAGTTGTTCCCGAAATTGATTTTCGTGACGGTGCAACTATTCTTTCGCTTGCCGGATGGAAATATTTCGATAACTATTCTTCTTTAATTAATCCTATGATTGATAATTTCTATCGTAAAGCAATACACCATTATTCTTGGATTAGAGAATTTTTAGATATTAACTGGATTTTTAATGCAATTATGGAGGCGCTGGGCGAAGACGAAGCCGTTACTGTTCTTAACAATTTGCTCGAAGAACTTTCTTATAACGATATTTTATTCTCCGGTAAGTCTTTAAAACAAGAACTTGTTAAATACATAGATTTTATAAACAACAACTATTATATGCCACTTCCGCTTATTTATGCTATTGATAAATATTATGAATGGCAAAATTCTAATCCTAATGCTATACCCGAAGCCAAAGAGCAGTCAATTATCGAACTCTATCATCTCTATCGTCTTGATAGATACCCCGAAATTGCTCGTTATCATCTTTATCGCCATACTTACTTTGCCTACAAAGGTTTTTACGTTCGTAATGCTTTCGACAAACTTCTCTCGCAAATGAATAAAGAGAAAAATGTTCCAGCTACTCAGCTTATCGAACTATCCGAATTGCAAAGCACTCTCGAAGACCCTATCGACAGAGAAATATTCTCAAAAATGGTATTCCCCGGCTATACCAAATCCTTGCAATACGACATTGCAAAGTTTGAAGAAAAACGAGATTTGTCCCTGATTGTGAAAACTACATTCAAAGATAATTTCGGTGATAGCTACATCTTCCGTCAACCCATCGAACCAGCTGAAATCGGTATTCTATATCGTTTGTTCTATAAAGAAAAACTGACTAAGGTGATATCAGAGCAAGACCAGTTCCTTGTGCTTTTCGACAGCAACGATAGAATTATCGGTGGAATTATTTATCAAATAAAAGAAGATAATTCTTGCACTCTCGATGGTATTGTCCTTGCTACTCAGTATCGTGGACGTGGTCTCGGTCGGGCTATGATGGAAGATTTTATCAACCGAATGTATAGCCAGGGTATTGATATTATCAAAACTACCTTCTATGTAGAAGCTTTCTTCTCAAAATATGGATTTAAAGTTGATAAACGTTGGGGACTTCTTGTTAGAATATTGAACAAAGATAAATATTTAAGATAATATTAATTTGTCTTTGTCTTGAAAAATTTTGTTTTCAATTTCTGGATTAATGAAATATTTTCTTCGATGAAAGAAGAATCCAATACATCTACGTGCGGTATTTCTTCAATTTCAATTATAGGATTTGTCTCCGGATAAAGCATAATATAATTGTATCGGGGCATCTCTTCTGTTATTTCATCAATAATGCGGATAAAATCTAATGAAAATGAAATGCTCTTTGAACGTGCTTTCACAAATATTATAATATCGTTTTCAGTAAACTTATCAGCAAAACTTCTGAATTCATCTATAGAACTAACTAATTCAAACATAGCATTGCCAAGAATTCCGCTTGTTTTGCATTGTTGAATAATACTTAGCTTTGTTGATTGCAAACAGATAAAATAGATTTGTGCAGATGAGTACTTGCTAATATTGTTTAGTATTTCAAGCCATTTTTTGAAACCAACTTCATATTGAGCATTTTCACCAACAAACACATAAATTTTATTTGTCAAATTTATTAGTTGATTCAACTTTGCAACCATTATAGTTTGATTAGTTGCCTCAATTACATTATCTGTTTTTCTGCCAAAAAAGAACTCCGATGCTTTCGATTTCCCGGTCCACCCAAGTATTGTTAAATTTATCATCATTTCTTTCATTGCGCGAATAATTCCATTCGTAACGTTTGTATCGAGCCTTGTCGTTGGTGTGATAGATTTTTTACCCGGATATACCAATTTCACATAAGTTTGAATTGCTTTTGTGCTTTGAAGTATTCTTTTTTCCGTTGTATCGTCCTCAATAATTACCGATAGCGGAAAAATTGGTTGCTCGTCCTCGTTTTCGCCACGGCACGCAATTGCTAAATCGAGCAATTTATCTATACTATTCGGATTTGAACACGGAACTAATATTCTCATCGGTTCATTTATTGTTACATCTTTTTTCTCTTGTTCTTCAATGGCAAGTTTTCTTCCTGCGCGCTCTGTTACAAATGATGCAAAAAGACAAGTAACTAATATCAAAAGTATTGTTCCATTCAACACATTTTCATCTAAAATTCCGGCTTTGTAAGCTATCATTATTACCGCGATAGTTGCAGCAGCGTGCGAAGCACTTAGTCCAAAGATAAAATCTGCTTCATTTTTGCTAAATTTGAATAGTAACTGTGTTGAATGTGCCGCTAAATATTTGCTCAGTAGTGCCATAATTGTCAATGTTCCTGCAACGATTAAAGAAAAATAACCCGTTGCAAGCACTTTTATATCAACTATCATTCCTACATTAATTAAAAACAAAGGAATAAACAATCCACTTCCTACAAGATGTATCCTTTGCATTAATGCTGAATTATGTGGTATTAGCTTACTGAATGCCAAGCCTGCCAAAAACGCCCCAACTATTGCCTCTATTCCGGCTACTTCCATCAACATACTCGACATTACAAACATTGCTATCACAAAAATAAACTGCGAGTAATTCTCTTCTTCAATGTTCTTAAAAAACCAAAGAGCTATCTTAGGTATTATAAATAAGATAAAAATAGATACCAATGCTAACAAAACAATAAATTTTACCCAAAACCAAAATGTTAATGACCCGTGATAGTAATTCATTATCACGCCAAAAGCCATAAGTACCGCCGTGTCAGTAATAATTGTACCACCTACAACAGTTGTTGTGCTTCTCGTTTGAGTTAGCCCCAAACGCAATGCGATTGGATATGCTACAAGCGTATGTGTCGAAAACATCAACGCAATAATTAATGATGCTATTTCGCTATATCCAAGCACAAAATGCGAGAGCAAATAACCAAGCACAAGCGGAATAGTAAATGTTGCTATCCCAAATAGCACACTGTATCTTTTGTTTGTTTTGATTTGCTTTAAATCAAGTTCAAGCCCGGCTAAAAACATTATGTATAGTAGCCCAATCGAACCCAACATTATAATGCTGTCGTCTCTGTCTAAAATGTTTAAACTGTGTGGTCCGACAATCATTCCAGCGATGATCAATCCCACAATACTCGGAATTTTTAACTTTTTGAATAATACAGGAAATATCAACACAATCAGCATAAGTATAGCGAACTCTGCTACTGGATTTTTGATAGGAAAAATGTGTTGAAACATTTCCATTAGTAATTGAATTTAGTAAAACAATTTCACTAAATTAAAATAATGAAAAAAAATTAAATAATTCAAATTTTTATTCAGGCAAATTATTCTTTCTTTCTAAACACAATAATTAATACTACTGAGAAAGCAAGTGTTAATAATGTTATCCACATTCCACTTACTAATTTATCGGAATGTGCTATAAGCTCTATTGTGTGTTTGCCTGCTGGTAGTGCTATGCTTCTCAAACAATAATTGGCACGAATTATTTCAGATTCTCTTCCGTCCACTTTAGCTATCCACGATGGGTAATATATTTCACTCAAACAGAGCAAGCTTGGCTTATCACAACTTGTTTCGACTATTATCGAATTTGGGGAATAATGAGTAATTTTTGCAATTCCTGCAAAATTTGTGTCAATCTCGTTAGGTAAATTAATACTCGGTTGCTTTTCTATTATTGCAATTTTAGAGTAATCTATCACTTCGTTTTTCATAAAGTCAGCTACTTTTTCACTTTCGACTACTCTTGCAGAACCAACAAGCCACGCTCTCGGCATACGGTCTGCTCGTTCAGCAAAATATGGCGACATCCTCATTGTGTCAATCGCTATTTCGTATCTTACATTGAATAATTTGTGAATTTCGTTCCGGTTCAGTGGAGGCACATTCCGTTCCAATACTAACGGATTGTATCCTTCAAGCAGTTCAATCCCCGAAATCATCCCTTGATTACGTTTCATTGCCATAAAAGGTGGATTGTAAATCCTTGAATTTACTCTGAAAATATTGTCTGGATAATTTGACTTGAACGCTTTCAGGGTTTGTTCTGGAAGTTGATATTGCTTCGAATAATCTTCCTTTGAACGATTAAAATCAGCTCCAGCTACATATAAATCAATAAATGCAAGCAAAGCCAAAATTATTGCAGCAATCGATATTGATAATCTCTTCTTGCTTGCTAAATATATAATTATGAATGTTGAAACAACAAAAAATAATGCAGTTGCTCCGTAATTCTGAATTATCGAAACTGAACTTTCTTCAAAACTAAAAAATGACTGCAAAATCCCGGTTGCTGTCAGTAGCGCAATAAGCAGAGGAAATGCTGTTGCTAACATAATTTGCTTGAAGTTGAAATCGCGCAGTTTATCAATTGCCAATCCCGCAATTAACGAAAAGCCAAACGCAATCGCAAATGCCATTCTTGCTGGCATTCTGAACTGGGAGAAAAACGGTAATTTATGAAACAAATAATACAAAAATCCATTGCTTCCCATCGCAAATATCAATGCAAACAGCGAAAAAGTAGCTAAAAAAGCTACCATTCTGTTGGTTTTCATCAATCCAATTATTCCGACAAACCCAAGTATTAAAGTTCCAACCCCAAAGTAATAAGCAGTTTCCCAGTAATAATAATATGGTAAAGTGATAACTTTGCCTTCACTTGTATTCTTTTTCAACTGAAATGGAACTTTGGGATTTGCACTTGCATCATAATAACCGAAAAATTTAGGAACAACTGATGTAATAATCTGCGGTAATTCGAGCGAACCTTCCGAAGCTGCCTCAAATGACATTTCTTGCCTACGTGAGTTCTCTGCTAACTCGCTTGATGGCAAATATTGAATTTGAAATATTCCAGCCGCTATCATAAATGGCAATAATGACGCAACTATATATTTTATGATAGAATTCGAAGTAATTGTTTTTTTAATAATATCGGCAATCAAATTCCATATGAAATACACTCCCAGGAAAAGTGAAATAAATAGTGTCATTTGAGGATGGCCGGATAGCATTACCATTCCCAGCAATAGCCCGGAAATTACTGCCGATACAATTGAACTTTGTGAATTTGCTTTATGGTAATACATAAATATTAATGGAAACCAGGCTAAATGCATTACAATCATTGGATGTATCGCGTGGCACACAAGCAAAAATGAAAATGAATAAGTTATTGCCGAGAAAATTGCTCCCCATAAACTTACTTTTAAGTTTTTCATCAATGCAAACATCGAAATCTGGGCAATAAAAAAATGAATTATCAATGATAATTCAAGCATTTTTGCTGGCAAGGTTCCTTCCGCTCCGACAAATAACGTTAATATTCTATTCAATGGATAGAAGAATCCGACCTGCAAATCTGCCAAAAATGGCATTCCTGCAAATGCAAAAGGATTCCAAAGCGGTATTCTTCCCTGTGCAAACTCCCTTGCTGCAAATGTCTGAACAGGATATATATACTCGGCAAAGTCTTCCCACAAATATGCACTTCCAAACAAATGCTCCCAAAAGAAAATCGCTGTCGTTAAAAGAAATACCCCAATTGCTATATACCAGTAGAAACCTGACTTGACTTCAATAGCCTTATTTTTCTCAGTTTGCTTTGTTTTCATCTTAATATCAGTGAATAATTAAACAAAACTGCAATTTAAAAAGAAAAAAATAATTCATAATATAAAAGTTAATCTCTCGTCTATATGAATGTAGAGTAATGTAAAACAAATTTATGTAGTATAATGCCGATTTACACTTACAAATGTGAACAATGTGGTGCAAAATACGAAATTTTCCACAAAGTTCGCGAAGATGAACGTGCTATCGTATGCCCAAACTGCAATTCCACTGCTTACAGAAAAGTAATGTCTACCACAGGTTTTCTTTCGCAAGGCAGTTCATCCGAAATGTCTTCTTCTTGCGATTTTGGTGGTTGTTGTGGTGGTTCTTGCAGCCTAAACTAAATTCCTCGCAGTTTGTTTAATTAGCTCCAAAGCGGCATCTACGTGCCGCTTTTTTGTATTTGTTTGCCCAACTACAAATCGAATTGTATATTTTCCATTTAGTTTTGTGTGTGTTATATATATTTTGCCACTATCGTTCAGTGTTTTCAGCAATTTTTCATTAACCTCATCAATTTTCGTCTTTTCACTGTATCCAATATATCTGAAACACACGGTATTGAAATTAACAGGAGCAAGCAATTCAAAATCACCTTCTGCAATAATACTTTCTGCAAAATATTTTGCAAACGATATATGTTCCCGAATAAAATTCTGCAATCCCTCCAATCCATAATATCTCAAAACAAACCACAGTTTTAATGCACGGAAACGCCTTCCAAGCTGTATTCCCCAGTCCCGGTAATTATTTACTTGTTCATCTACTGATGTTTTTAAATATTCAGGTGTTATAGAAAAAGTTCTGATAAGTGTTTCCTTATCTTTTACAAAATGTGCTGAACAATCAAAGTTTGTCAGCAGCCACTTATGCGGGTTAAATACAATTGAGTCAGCTCTTTCGATGCTTTCGGCAATATACCTCATTTCAGGCAAAATCAACGACGAGCCAGCCAATGCTGCATCCACGTGATGAAATAAATCATATTTTAAGGCTATTTCTGCAATCTCGTTTATTGGGTCTATCGCTGTCGAACCCGTTGTCCCAAATGCCGACACAACTGCACACGGAATATATCCTTTTTCAATGTCCTCAATGATAGATTTTTCAAGTAATTCAGCCTGCATCGAAAAATTTTCATCTGTTGCAATTTTAACTACATTTTTTCTTCCAAATCCTGCAATTTTTGCTGCTTTTTCAATAGATGAATGGGCTTCCTCCGAGCAATATACTCTGTAGTTTTTTCCATCGAACCCGTTTTCATTAATTGAAAAAGAAGATTTTTTCTCTCTTGCTACTATTAATGCAACAAGCGTTGCTGTCGAAGCAGTGTCTTGAATTACTCCACTAAAGCTTTCCGGCAGTCCAATATATTCTCGCAACAAATTCAATGTATATTCCTCCAATTCAGCGGCAGCTGGTGAAGTTTCCCACACCATACACTGTGCAGCAATAGCAGATGTTAGCATTTCGGCAAGAATCGATGGGGGAGACGTGTTCGCCGGGAAATATGCAAAAAAATTAGGGCTTTGCCAGTGCGTAATTCCTGGTAATAGTATTTTTTCAAAATCAGACATTATTTCTTCAATACTCGAAGGTGACTTGTTATCAAGCATTTTTAATTTGTCGAAAATTTCACGAGGCTTAACTTGCGATTTCACCGGAAAACTTTCAATATTTTCATAATATCTGATTATCCATTCTGCTGTTCGCTGTAACATCCCCAAAAGAGTTTCGTTATTCATAATAATTACACTAAATAATTTATAATTTCGTTCAATTTTCCTGATAGAAATGACGTTAATCATTTATTATTAATTTTTTCAATATTTTTCGAGGGTATTATGAAATTTTTAAGATTGTTTAGTTTGCTTGCGTTTTTGTCGCTTAGCACTCTTATCTTTACTGCTTGCGAAGAAGACACCGAAGATCCCATTACTACCGACAAGCCTCTTCCTGCCGCTCCAACCAATCTTCGTGCAACTTCTATAAGTGCAACTGAAGTGTCGCTGAAATGGGACAAATCAGCAAGCCACGATTCAACCTGGTTCTCTGGTTATGAACTCACTGTTACCGGCGGCAACCCTATGACACCAATCAAAATCGGCAAAACTGACAATTACAAAGTTACTGGTTTGCAAGAAGGTGTTGTTTATACTTTCACATTGAAAGCTGTTAATTCCGACAACAAAACAAGTACTGGCTCAACTTCTGTAACCTGGTCGCCCGCTACTCGCTTCGAAACAGACGACATCAGAATGTATGTTTACGAATCTCAAAATGGTTCTGGCTTGACTATTTATGGTGCAAACAACAAACCTGAAAATCTGAAAGCTACTGAAAAAACTAAGTGGCACCTTGGTTTAGACAATCGCACATCTGGTGCCTTGTTCTTCGGCTCTGCAAGCCAAATCAGCATTGGAACCGGAACTCCAACCGATAGAGTTGAAATTGCTGATACTTATTGGGAAACAAATACACTTGATAATGTTTTAGAAAAAGTTGCCCTCAATACTTTGAATTTTGCTGAAAGAAGAATTAATCTTTTGCAGCTTGAATCTTCAAATACAGGTATTGTTTTTGTCGTTCGTATTCTTCGCCAAGGTCAAACAAGTTATAATTATGCTAAAGTTCTGGTTGAACGTGGCAGCGCTGGTTTCTTGCAGGGTTCTGGCAACGACAAATACATCAAGATGAAAATCTCTTATCAAAAAGTTGCTGGTGTTCCTTACGCTAAAACTTCTAACTAATATTGATGGAGTTTGACTATGAAAAAAATATTTGGTTTGTTAAGCCTTTTCGCTTTCCTTTTCGTTGCTGTGAATGCTCAGGAAGCTGTCAAAAAGACTCTTCCCCAAGAGCCTGCCGAAGCAACTAAAAAAACTCTTTCTCAGGAAGCTGCTAAGCCCGTCGCTCAACCTCAAAAGGCAGCAAAAACTCAGCAGTTTAAAGCTGATGTTACTGGACAAGTTATTAGCCTTACAAAATTAGCTATGGGTGCAGATCCCATCGTTACAAAAGCAGAAGCTGATGAAATGATCAAAAAAAATCAGCCCCTTGCTCTTAAATCAGCCGACCAGATTTATTTAGTCTATAATGCTAAAAATGCTTTCGATGGTCGCAGTCTTGCAAAATTCGCTGGGGTGAAAAATCTTGGCGTTGCTGGCGAAGTCCGCTATATCAATGGCTTCGCTGTTATTTTTGCTAAACAAATGCAACCTGTGGAATAAAGAGGAGTAGATAAATGAAAAAAGTATTATTGTTTCTTGCTGTTTTAATGGTCGTTGTTTCTGCTTGCAAAGAACAACCTAAACCTGAACAATTAGAAAAAACTCCTACTATGGAAGAAGCTCTCAAGCAGACTCAAGACCCTAACGACTTTACTCAAACACCCTTGACTGGCGAACTCATCAACCTCGATTTAGCTGCTCAAGGCAACAATACTCCTCTTGCTGATATGCAAGCTGCTACTAAAATGTTTAAAGATGGTGCTTTCCTGCTTTTCAAATCTGCTGAAACTTACTATGTTGTCATCGACAAAAATGACAATACCTATGCTGTAGAAAAAATTATCCCTCTCGTTGGCAAAAAAATTGCTCTCTACGGTATGGCTAAACAAGTTTCAGGTATTAATTTCTTTATTTTAGAAAAAGCCGAAGAAGCTAAATAAGAATTAAACTTAAAAAAAAGGAGGCAATTTTTGCCTCCTTTTTTTATACTTTTTCGAGTGACCAAGTAAACACTTTTAGATATTCCATTGCAGTTTTGCTCGATGAGAAATCCATTTTCATTGCATTCTGCCGGATAATATCCCAGTGCGGCTGATTGTTGTATATAGATAATGCCCGACGAATTGCCCAAGCCATATCATCTGCGTTATATTGGTAAAAATTAAATCCGTTGCCTTCTCCTGTTGCATAATTGTATTCAAACACCGTGTCAGCTAAACCTCCCGTCTGCCTAACAATCGGTATTGTCCCATACTTCATCGAATACATCTGCGTTAGTCCACAAGGCTCAAACCGCGATGGCATTAAGAAAAAGTCCGACGCAGCAATTATCCGATGCGAAAGTAAATCGCTGTATCCTATTTGTATTAATGCATCTTTCGGATATTTCCATTTAAGATATACAAAAAAGTCTTCGTCGTTTTTATTCCCGGAACCCAACAACGCAAACCTGAACGCTCCTTCTGCTAAATACTGCTCGATTTTATAACGCACTAAGTCAATTCCTTTCTGTTCTGTTAGTCGGCTCACCATTCCAATAAGAGGTTTATCCAGATTATCATAATCATTTAGTCCATTTTCATATAAAAAACTCTTCTTTACGTCATTTTTCAGATATAAACTATCTATGTTGTAGTTTTTATAAATGAATCTATCAATATTCGGATCCCAGTCATTATAATAAACTCCGTTCAACACGCCAATTAAATCTGCTCCTCGATAATTTAATACATCGTGAAGTCCTTCACCATAATAAGGATAGCGAATTTCTCGTGCATAAGTCGGGCTTACTGTTGTAATTTTGTCAGCAAACATTATCCCGACTTTCATAAAATTGACACCTCCATAATATTCAAACCACGACCCCGGATAAAACTCCTTCATTCCAAACGTCGAAAATTCCATTGTTGAGTGCGGTTCATAGCGTCCTTGATATGCAAGATTATGAATTGTGAATACTCCTGCAGTTTTCGAAAATCTATGCTCTTTTCTGTATATTGCTTTCAGAAATGGCATAGCAAATGCCGTATGAAAATCGTGTGCGTGAATAATATCCGGTGTAAAATCCAATGCTTTTGCTACCTCAAATGCCGCCCTTGCAAGAAAAATAAATCTTCTGTTGTTGTCAGGATATTCATTAGCTTCGCCGTATATCCCCGGTCTATCAAAATAATGATTATGTTCTATTAAATATACTGGGACATTGCTGTTAGGAAGTGTTCCTTCCCATATATGTGCAAACTCTGTCCAGTAGCCCATTGGAACAATTAATGTAAGATATGTTGGGCGAAATCCCCATTTTTCAACATTAATAAACCCATATTTGGGCATCACAACGATCGGATTTTGTCCAAGCCTTTGCCATTCTCTTGGCAAGGTGGCACACACATCTGCTAATCCACCCGTTTTTGCAAATGGTTCAATTTCTGCCGATACAAGTAATATGTTCATACTTTTCTATATAGTTTTGCAAAAAAATGTTTTATAGTTATGTAATTTTTCTGCTGTTTTTGCCATCTCTTCTAAACTGTGAAACATCCCATAAACAGCAGAACCACTTCCACTCATTAAAGCAAAAAATGAGCCATTTCCATAAAGAATATCCTTTATTTCTTTTATTTCTTTGTGCTTTTGAGTTGCATATTGCTCAAAATCATTTATTATCAGGTGATACTGCCCTGCGTTCAATGCGGAATAAAAATCAATTTCCTGCACTGGCTCTTCTGTCCTTTGCAACGCTTCGTATGCATCTTTTGTAGAAATATTAACGTTCGGAAAAACTACTAATACATTCATATCATTTTTAAACTCAATAAATTCAAGTATTTCTCCACGTCCTTTTGCTATTGCAGGCTTGTTGAAAATAAAAAATGGAACATCAGAACCAATTTCAAGGGCAAGTTTTGCTAAATATACATCACTGAATGGGTTACCATTCATTTCGTTGAGCATCTTCAATACAATTGCTGCATCTGCACTACCACCGCCAAGCCCCGCTTGCATCGGTATCTCTTTATGCAAACTTATCTTATATGATTTACTTATACCAAGTGCCTCATTGAATTTTTTAGCTGCTTTTATCACGAGGTTCTCATCATCAGGAATGTTGAATTGAACGTTGCTTCGAAGTTCGAATTGGTTGCTTTCGCTTATTGTTACTTCGTCGCAAAGACTTATAGGAACAAAAATTGAGTTAATATTATGATAATTGTCTTTTCGTTTATTTAATACTTGAAGCCCGATGTTTATTTTTGCGTTAGCATTTTTTGTTAAAGTTTTCATAATTTTGTATTTTACATCTGATAATAATTAATTTCAATTATGAATACAACGAAACAACTTGAAAATAATTTGGATAATCAGTTACTTATCGAAAAATCCCGGAATGGCAATGGGATTGATTTGAAAATTGATAAAAAAGAAAAAAAACAAATACCTTATCATCAAGAAGTTGTTCGTAAGCTAATTCATTTATGTTCATTGTCTATACCAATTGGTTATATTTTTGTCGAGAGGAAAACAGCAATTGTAATTTTGTTCTTTCTCGCTGTTGTTATGGTTACTATTGATATTTCTACTAAAAAAAATGAGTATTTACGTAAAATTTATAAGCAACTTTTTGGTGGTATTCTAAGAAAACACGAACGAAAAAAGAATAAAATTTTACTTAATGGTGCTTCTTGGGTTCTTATTTCTGCTGTAATTACCATCCTGATTTTCCCAAAGATTATTGCTGTTACAGCATTCACAATTTTAATTGTATCGGATATTGCTGCAGCTCTTATCGGCAGAAAATTTGGTCGCCATAAACTTTTCAATAAATCGTGGGAAGGGACTATCGCCTTCATTACAACCGCTATAGCTGCTGTATTCGTCATCGGCACTTCATTCAATGCTCCTGTGTCTTATTTTATCGCCGGCTCTCTTGGTGCAATAGCGGGTGGATTTGCTGAAGCCTCTTCTAAAAAACTAAAAATGGATGATAATTTTGTCGTTCCTATGAGCATTGGTATTATTATGCTCGCTTTTAGCACTTTTGCAACTCCTTACTTACAAGATTTTCTTCATATTCTATAAATGGTGTTTTATGCCAAAAAAATTATTATATTTTCTTGTTCCTTTAGCGATTATTATTGTTGCTGCTTTCTTTCTTTTCCAAAAATCCTTCAAATATGAAATTATTGATGAAATTTACGACGAAAATGAAGGTGGCAATACAACTTTTCTTTTCGTTGCTGTTAATAAACTCGATAGCTCTAAAATTTTTGAGATTTCGAAAGAATTAATGCAAAAAAGAATTATTGATAAATATAAAGATAGTAAAATTCCAAAAGATGAAATCCATTCGCACATGCCCCCTGATGTTCTGATTGCCTATATTTATAATCCAAACGATACAACTGCTATTCCGGAACAAATGAAAGAAATGATACAAAAAAGATTTTCCAGTAGTCCAATTTTAAGTGAAAATTTAGCTTATATTTCTGAAGGTCATATTTTTACCGGTGTTTATTACCCGAGTATGAAGCGACAAACTCTTGATACTCTATCACCCAAAACTGTTCTTCTTGTTCCCAAGAAAAAAGGTAATGCAAAAGAAATTATGAAGAAATTCAAAGAAAGTTAAGATGATTGACTTGCGAAGTGATACTCTGACTCGCCCCGATGAAGCAATGCGGCAAGCCATTGCCAGTGCCGAAGTCGGGGATGACGTCTATGGCGAAGACACAACTACCAATTTACTTCAGGAGAAAATAGCTGCTTATTTCGGTAAAGAGGCTGCTCTATTTGTCCCTTCTGGCACAATGAGCAATCAACTTTGTCTGAAAGTGCTCACCTCACCAGGCGACGAGATAATTGCTGATGCCGATGCTCACATTTTTTACCACGAAACCGCCGCCCCTGCAATTATTTCAAATGTTCAAATTCAAACAATCAGTTCTCAATTCGGTTTTCCAGATTTAAATCAAATAGAAAATGCTATCCGACCAAATATATATTATTTCCCAAAAACATCTGTAATCTGTCTGGAAAACACTCATAACCGACACGGTGGCACCATTGCTCCAATCGAATATATTCAAAAACTTCACGATTTAGCTGACTCTTATAATATCAAACTTCATCTCGATGGGGCTCGGATTTGGAATGCAATTGTTGAAACTGGGATTGATGGTGCTACATACGCTAAATATTTCGACACAATTTCTGTTTGCCTATCGAAAGGGCTTGGAGCCCCTATTGGCTCGCTCATTTTGTCGAACGCTGAATATATAGAAAAAGCTCGCCATTGGAGAAAAATATTAGGTGGAGGTATGCGGCAGGTTGGTATTCTTGCCGCTGCCGGTATTTACGCTTTTGAAAATAATTTTAAGCGACTTAAAACAGACCACGAAAATGCTCGGTTGTTCGCTTCATTGATTTCGGCAAATGAACAAATCAATGTAGATATGTCCCGTATTCAGACAAATATTGTTCGATTCGAACTTTCCTCTTCTGTAAATCCTCTTGATTTCATTGATAAATGCAAACAAAATGGCTTATTACTAAGCCATTTCGATGGACAAATTATTCGGGCTGTCTTTTATTTAGAAATTACTTCCGAACAAGCACGCACCGCCGCCGATATTATCCAATTCGTGCTTCAATCTCCATAAAGTTATCAGGCAATATTACTTCCTGCGAACCTATTATTTCTGCAGGTCCTGATAATATTATTTTTTCAATTTGCTCTCCGCTGCGAACTACTTCAACCCAAACTGGTATTTTGGAAGTTGGGATTACTTCTGTTATGCTTTTTGCAATATTATTTTTCTGATATGCTAATACAGTTGATATTGCGCCCGTTCCGCAAGCTCCTGTTTCTGCTTCAACCCCGCGTTCATAAGTCCGCAGTAAGATTTTCCCGTTCCATTCAAGATAAAAATTAGCGTTTGTCCCTTTCGGAGCAAAATAACTATGATTTCTGATGAACTTACCTAAATTTGTGATGTCTAATTTATAGAAACTATCTGGTGTATTTGCCTTTATTTCCAATACAAAATGCTCAGTTCCAATATCGACAAAAGTCCCGTTATAATTACGTCCATTAATATCAATACTAACAGGGCGAATTTCTTTTGGTGGCTCGAATTCAATTTCTATTTTGTCGTTGATTCTTCCCGAATATATTTTTCCTGAAAATCTAAATTTAAGTTCTTTGTTCTCGGTAATTTTATGTTTATTTGTATAAAAAATAGCACATCTTCCACCATTTCCGCACATCATTCCGCTCGAACCATCGGGATTAAAGAAATCTACATCAAAATCTACTTTATCATCTTTCGGGCTTTGAATTACTATCAGTCCTTCTGTTCTCACTCCGTTAAATTGATTAGAATGACAAAGAAATTTTGCAAGTTTTGATAGTTCCTTCAACGAAAAGTTATAATTTCTACCATCTATCACAGTAAATAAATTTCCGGAGCCAGACATATAAGTTACGGCTATGTTCATCTTTTCCTCCTTTCAAGTGAACAAGTTGTTATTAACTCGCTTGCTTTTATGTGAAGCAATCCATTAGTTGCCAATATTGTTCTATCACCTAATTTATATGGGCTTCTGTCGAAATTAGACACCTTGCCGCCTGCTTCTTCAACCAATAATATTCCTGCTGCAACATCCCAGGGATTTAAATCAATTTCCCAGAAACCATCAAAACGTCCGCCCGCTACATACGCCAGATCTAATGCTGCCGAACCAAGACGACGGACCGGTATTCCAAGCTGAACTATATCAACAAAGACCTCTATGCAATTACCCGGATTTTCTCCAACATTATATGGAAATCCGGTAACAAGATACGACCGATTTATATCATCACAATTTGTTACAAAAATCCTTTCGCCATTTAGTAACGCCCCTTGCCCTTTTACTGCAACAAACAATTCGTCCAACATTGGTTGATAAACTACTCCTGCTACAATTTCTCCATCGAGCTCTGCTGCAATACTTGCACTAAAAATTGGGACTTTATGAGCATAATTGACCGTTCCATCCAATGGGTCTATTATCCACCTGATCGGGCTTTCTGTTTTATCCGATTTTCCGCTTTCTTCACAAAGAAAATTGCTACCGGGAAATTCCGATGATAGTATTTCAATTATCTTTTTTTCTGATTTAATATCATATTCAGTTACTAAATCATTTACTCCACTTTTCGACCCGATTTTTATGTTCTTACCGTAGCCTTCTTTGAGTATTTTCCCTGCTTCATAAGCGGCTTCAATAGCGATTGACCTTATTTTTTCAATCATATTACTTTTCGATTATTAATTTTTTTAGATAATCATTATTTTTCAATTTAAATAATATGTAATAGTTACCCGAACTAATACTATCAACATAAATTCTAAACGTTTTTTCTTCATTTATGTTGTATTGCCCAACCAACTGACCTACGCTATTAATAATCGTAACTTGAGAAATTTCCTCGTCCGATTCTATGTTAATGTAGTTATTAGCTGGATTTGGATAAATCTTTAATCTCATATTGTCTTTTTCATTGACTGTCGATAAATTCAGTGTAGTAAATGAATAAACCGGCGACCATCTTCCTTGCGAACCAGTGTAGGCGCGCACTCTCCACCAATAGCGTGTGTTTTCTTCCAATTGCTCAGTTGGAGTGTAAGTTGTATCTGTAAGCTCAGTAATATCAAGTACTATACTGTTGAAATTTGAAGTTTTGCTTATTTGAATACGATAGTTTGCCGCATCTGTTTTCTGCCAGACGAATTGGGGAGTGAGTGAAATGTTTGTCGCTTCATTTTCAGGACTGTATAATAATGGGGCAGAGGGTGCTTGTTCGCTGACATTGAACATATACATTTCGCTCCATCCGCTATTTACATATCCAGAATATGCCATCACTCTCCAATAATAAGTATTTTGAAGTTCAAGATTTACACTTAATTTATATGTTGTATCTGTGATATTTCCTATTTCAATAATTGGATTTCCCTGAGCTTTTTCGTTTGTCCAAATCTGGAGCTTATATAAAGCCTGATTTGATTTTGTCCAAACAAATGTAGGCTGACGAGGAGTTTTCAAATTCCCGTTTGTCGGTTGCAATAGTATTGGCTTTTCATAGAAATTTGCAGCACTCGTAAAATTCCACACTTCACTCCAGTCGCTTTGTTCAGTAAGGGAAATAGCTTTTACCCGCCAATAATATTTTGTCGATACTTGCTCTAACTCAACTGACAATAGCGTATCATTCACTTCTTTTGCGAATACAATATTTGAAAAGTTTTCATCGTTGCTTATTTGCACTTCATAGCGAATCGCTTCGAATACTTTTGAAAATCTTAATTCTACACTTCTGCCAAAACCATTACTATTATTCGGTGGGAATAATAGGTTCGGCGACTGAATTTCATTGCTCAAACTAATGAAATGAACTTTACTTGCACCCATTTCAGGGATTGCAAGAATGTTGTTTATTGTGTCGATTAATATATCCGCTGGTCCGTTCAATGGTCCATAAACAAGTGTCGGTGGCTCTGTTAGATTTCTGTCATATTTGTATATACCACCCAAATTATTATTTCCCCAAGCAGATACATAGTAATTTCCTTCTTTGTCTCTTGCTATTCCATCTAAATAACTCAAGCTCGAATTACGGATTACTGAAATCTGAAACGTTTCCAAACTTAACGCATAAATCAAAGCATTTGGTTGATAAGAAACAATCAGTATTCTATTGTTTTCTTTATCGAGTACCATCCCGTTTGCATTGGACATCTGTCCTAAAAAAGATAATTGCTCAAATTCGTCTGGTTTGCTTGCTTTTACTTTAAAAATATTGGCTTGATAAGTATCTGAAATGTATATATAGCCTTTTTCATCAGCAACAATATCGTTTAAAAAAAGGTTAGTCAGTCCAAGTGGTGTCGAACCAACTATTGTTCGGGATGTTAAATTGATGTAATACAACTTGTAGTTGTCTGCAACGAAAAGAGTATCTCCTACTATATACATTCCTTTCGGATCTTGCAGCTGATTGACTGCAATTAAATATTCCAGAGTTCCATTAGAACTGCGTTTGATAATTTGACCATCATAAACACCCTGCACTCCAACATTAGAAATATAATAGCAATCACGTTTCTGATCGTAAACAACACTTTCCGGTTGTGCATATTTTTGCGAAAGTGCACTACCAAAGCTAAATAACAACAAACATAAAGAAAATAAATAAATATTTTTCATATGAACACCTATTATTATTGCTAATGATTAATATCTTCATGCAAGGCTGCTTGGCGAAACTCACTTTCCACTTCAGTATCCTCACCAGGAATACTGTCCTCCTGGGATGGATCTTTTGGAACGTAAATCTTATTCTTATCGAATGTTTCAGGATGGAAAAATGCTTCGAGCAGCTGTTTAGCAATTGGTGCGGCAACCGCTCCTCCAAATCCGGAATTTTCAGCTAATACAGCAAGCACTATTCGGGGATTTTCCTTTGGTGCAAAGCAAACAAACCAGGCATGGTCTTTCCCGTGCGGATTTTGTGCAGTTCCTGTTTTTCCACATACTTCAACCGTAGACATCCTCGCATACGAAGCTGTTCCTCCCGGTGCGTTCACAACGTCAAACATTCCATCCTTAATAATCTTGAATATTTTTTTGTCAATTGGTAGTTTTCTTGATGAAAAAGCTACTGGTTCAATCTTATTTGAAATGTTATTCGAGATAGCTCTCACAAGATGAGGTTGATAATATGTGCCTTCGTTTGCAATTGCTGCCGTGTATGCTGCCATTTGAAGTGGTGTAACAAGTATTTCTCCCTGACCAATGCCAAAATTGACAAGTCTTCCCGCAGATGCTCCACCTTTCCCATATACTTTTTCTAACCACTCCACTGTTGGAAGTCGTCCCGACTTTTCATTCGGCAAATCAATAAATGTCTTTTGTCCAAATCCGAACATTTTACCATATTTTTCTAAGTTTTCCATTCCGATTTTCAGACCTAACTGATAGAAATACACATTGCACGAAGCTTTTATTGCACTGCGAACATTTACTGCTCCATGTGCTCCATGGCATTTATACGACCTGTTGCCAAAAGTAAAGCTGCCGGGACAATATATCGTTGTATTTTCATTGACTATTCCTTCGTTCAGTGCTGCAATGGCTACAAGCATTTTCCAGGTCGAACCTGGTGGATATTGTGATTGTATCGCTCTATGCAATAGAGGACTCCAGGGATCTTCTGATAACTGTTTGTATAAATCGGCAGGAACACGCCCACTGAAAGCTCTTGGGTCGTAATCAGGTTTGCTTGCAAGAGCTAATATTTCTCCATTCTGAGGATCAAGTGCAACTACTGCTCCTCGCTTGCCTTCTAATAATTTCTCTGCAAGCTCTTGTAATTTTATATCTAATGTTGTGTATAAGTCAAATCCGTTGTTTGGGGGAATATCTTGTTTTCCATTATCGAAACTTGCTACTCTCTGTCCGAACTTGTTTACAGCAACAAATTGTATTCCTTGCCGTCCTCTCAAAAATGGATCGTATGTTTGTTCAATGCCGGATTGCCCGATAATATCTCCCGGACGCAAGTATCTGTGCTTTTCCAATTGTCCGCGTGTAACTTCTCGTGTATATCCAAGTAGGTGAGCCATATTCCCTTCGAATTCATATAGACGCTTTGGTTCAATTATCACTTCAACACCCGGTAACTCATCGCTGTTTTCTTCAATTTTGCTTACTACTTCGAAAGGTGCATCTTTCATTATTTTTACTGGCTCAAAAGGTGAGTAGTTTTTATTCTTTTCAAGTGTGCTGATAATTTCTTCTTCGCTAATTCCTATTAGTTTCGACAAATAGGGAATAAGATCTCTATCGAATTCGTATGGGGTGATAGTAATTGAAAATGAAGGTTCATTATGCACAATCAATAATCCATTCCTGTCGAACATATTTCCTCTGAACGGGGCAATCCTAATCTGCTTGATTGCTTGCGTTTGACTAACGTCTAAATATTTGCTACCTTGAAGCAATTGCAGTTGAGCCAACCTGAAAATAAACATTCCGGCAGCAAAAATTATTGCTAATTTAAATACTTTCCTGATTGAACCACTGCCAAAACTTTCTGAGATATTTATCGAACTCTTCATCATTAACTATATTATTAATACTACTACAAAAATACTAAAATTTTACTACAAAATATTCTTTTTGGATTATTAACATAAAATTAACTGTTTTTCTGAAACAGATTATATTTCAAGCATTTCCATATTCGCCACAAGTTCACTCATTATTAACTTTCCGTTTATTATGACTTCATTTTAAAAAGGCAATTTTGCCTATCTGAAAAAAGGTATTTATAAAAAAATCACAACCGGAGGAGTTTTAAATTATGTATTATTTTATTAAAAAAATATTGTTGTTTTCACTTTTGATGATTGTGTGCCTTTCGTCTTCTCTTTTGGCTCAGTCTAAGGCTTCTATTTCTGGTAAAGTTATTGATGAAGAAAGCGGAGATGTGCTCCGTCGTGCCTCGGTTCTAATCCTTGGGAAAAAAATTGGAGCCTACACAGATACTAAAGGTGAATACAGAATTTTGAACTTGCCAGCAGGTGTTTATTCTATTCAAGTAAGCTACATTGGATACAATACAAAAACTATCGAAAATATTGAACTTAAAGAAAATCAAAATTATATTCTCAATATTGTTCTTTCCTCTGCTATCAAGAAAACCGACGAAGTTGTCATTGAAGCTCGTCGCGAGTTGAACAATGAAGCCGCTATTCTCGCTCAACGTAAAAACTCATCTCAAGTTAGCGATGGAATTAGTATTGAAGAAATCAAAAGAACACCTGATGGTGATGCCGGTCAATCTTTAAGACGTGTTTCCGGCGTTACTCTCGTTGGTGATAAATTTGTCTATGTCCGTGGTGTAAGCGAACGTTATAATAATACTACTCTTAATGGAACTGCTTTGGCAACTACCGAACCCGATAAAAAAGCATTTTCGTTCGATATGTTCCCTGCAGATTTCCTCCAAAATGCTAATGTTGCTAAATCCTTCACTCCTGATTTACCCGGAAACTTTGCAGGTGGTTTGGTTCAGCTTAACACTGTCGATTTTCCATCTTCACGTAGCTTTAAAGTTAGCTTCGGCACTTCAATGACCGATAACCTTACTTTCAATAGAAAATTTATTACTTACAACGGTGGTAAAAGAGATTGGCTTGGTTTTGACGATGGAACACGGGAACTACCCAAAAATTTCCCTAAATCACCGCAGGATATGAGAAATCTCTTTACCCGTCTTCGCTCTGACGACGAAAATGTTCTCAAACAAGCTCAAAACGAATGGGTTGAAATCAGCCGTTCATTAAATCACAAATCTTGGAAACGCGATACCATCAAAGCGCCTCTCAATGGCTCAATCAATATGTCTTACTCTGATATTTATCGTATTGGCAATTCTGAAATTGGTATTATCGCTAATGCACTATATGGCAATTCATACTCTTATGATGAAATTTTCCGTGCTACTTTAGAAAGTAGTGGTAATGTATATAATTTCAACCGTGGCACAGTCTCCACTTTTTCAACAAATTTAGGCGGTATGTTCAACTTCGCTTTAAAATTAGACGACAACAATACATTTTCGATAAAAAACACTTATAATAATTCTTCTGATGATGAAACTACAATTATGCTTGGTAGAAAAGATCAGGTTATCACTCGTCAATATGGTTTCCAGTTTGTTCAAAAGACTTTATTTGCTACTCAATTAACAGGTGAACATAATTTATCGTTTTTGAATAATTCATTTTTAGACTGGAAATTTGGATATTCCAACTCCAAACGAGACGAGCCCGATTTCAAACGTGTTCGCTATTCCAAAGCTAACGAAGATAATCCTTGGCATATTGATATATACGACTTAAGTGGAAATGGCTATCAAGCTGGTAGGTTCTTCTCGAATCTTAATGAAGATGCTTTCTCCGGTGCTTTGAACTTTTCATTGCCTGTTAGCACACTAAAATTAAAAACTGGATTGCTCTTCGAAAACAAAAAACGTGATTTCAATGTCCGCTCGCTCGTGATTAACAAAGGTACTTTGATGATGAAGTACTATTATGATGATGATTTTAATTACATCGTTCCAAATTGGGGCGACGAGGACTTCTACAATAACGATTTTCTGCTCGAACCTGAAGAGATTTTCTCAAATCCTGATAATTTCCAGCCGTCTCGTCTTGGTATTGGCGAAGAAACTAAACCAACCGATTCATACAAAGCAAATGAAAACCTCCTTGCTGGCTATCTTATGGTAGATATCCCATTCGAAATTGCTGGCAATAAATTAAGAGTAATCACTGGTGCTCGCATTGAAAGTAGCAATCAGAAACTTATGAGTCTATACCCAATTGCTTCCAACAACACCGACTCAACTTTTGTTGATGAAAGTTACGTAGATATTCTTCCTTCTTTCAATTTAATATATCAGCTCACTAATACAATGAATTTGCGGCTCTCGGCAAGTCAAACCCTTACTCGTCCATCTTTGCGTGAATACGCTCCGTTTATTTTCTACGACTTCTATTTCCAGGGCGACGTAGCTGGCAATCCGAATTTGAAACGCTCGCTTATCAGAAATTTCGATCTGCGTTGGGAAATGTTCCCAAATCCCGGAGAAGTCATTTCAGTTTCGCTTTTCTATAAATCTTTCAAAAATGCTATCGAAGAATCTGTTATCGGTACTTCAAGCAACTATAAACGAACTTTTGCTAATGCTAACGGGCTCGCTACTAATTATGGTGCAGAACTCGAAGTTCGTAAAAATCTTGGATTCGTTTCGGACTGGACTCGCTATTTCTCGCTTAATTTCAATTTCGCTCTTATTAATTCTGATATTACAGTCAGACAAAATAATGCTGAAGATCGCCGAACTATGTGGGGGCAATCACCGTATTCTTTGAATATAGGCTTGTTCTATTTCCATCCTGAATTGGGAACCTCTGTCAATACAAGCTATAATATTGCTGGTAAAAGAATTATTCAGGTTGCTGATATTACTCGTTATCCTGTTAGCGACCCACACGTTTACGAAATGCCGAGAAATGTTATCGATTTATCTATTTCACAAACAATTTTCAACACTCTTGATATAAAATTTGTTGCTAAGGATATTCTTAACGAGAACATAACTTGGAAACAAATGGGACACAATGTTCTTTCAACTAACAAAGGTCGTTCTTTCTCATTTGGAATAGGATATAAGCTCTAATATATATTTTTGTTCACTTAATAAGGATTATCTGATGAAAAATGCTTTATTTCTTGCAGTTGCTTTTCTTTTTGCCTATGCGTTGAATGCTGCTGAACCTTCTTTGACTATCAAAGATCCAAAAGCAAATTCAACTTACCGCGTAGGTCAAACAATTACTGTATCCTGGGATACTTTAACCAAGTCAGGTGAACGTACCTGGGGAAAAACTTTCGAATTTAAATGGTCCGAAAGTCCAAATGGTCCTTGGAATTTATTAGCTCTTGCAAAGAATGCTAAATCTTATAAAGATGTTGCAAGTAGTAATGCAAACGCTGCTTCGGGCAGAACTGTTATTACTTTACCAAGAAAACCTCAGGTATGGATTAAAATGAACGAAGTAGATAATGAAAACCTCTATGGAATTCAAGGTCCTATCAATGTATATACTCCTCCTCCAGCAACTGCAGACTCACTTATTGGTGGAAGCTTAACTAATACAATTACTTTAAGTGCTTCAAAAATTTATCAATTGAAAAAAGTTCTTTATGTTGAAGATGGTGCTACTTTAAGAATAGAGCCAGGAACAATTATTCTTGGCGACCCTAATGATGTTTCAGCAATAGTTGTTAAACGCGGTGGTAAAATCTACGCCAAAGGAACACCTTCAAAACCTATCGTGATGACCTCCGGATTTGCTCCCGGTAATCGCGACCGTGGTGATTGGGGTGGGCTTATCATTGCTGGTAAAGCTTCTACTAATCTCGGCGAAGCAGCCATCGAAGGTGGTTTAGATGTAAAATATGGTCCAATTGGCGGAGTTGCCGACGATAACGATTCAAGTGGTGTTGTTCAATATGTTCGCATTGAATTTGCTGGTATTGCAGAATCTCCTGATAACGAACTAAATTCGCTTACACTGGGTGGTGTCGGTCGCCGCACTGTTATTAGCCACGTTATGGTTTCATATGCTGGCGACGATGCTTTCGAATGGTTCGGTGGAACTGTTAATGCTAAATATTTGATTTCCTATAATACTATTGACGATGATATGGATACTGATAATGGCTTCCGTGGTAAAGTGCAACACTCTCTTATTGTTCGTTTCCCAGATATTGCAGACCAATCAAACTCCGAAGCTTTTGAAAGTGATAACGATTCCAAATCGTCGTATAATACTCCTTACACTAACCCGATTTTCTCAAATATTACTGTTGTCGGTCCTCTGGCTGATACAAGTTGGACAGTCGGAACAGGTGCTAATAAATACCATTCCAAACATCTCACAGCTGTTCAAATTCGCCGCAATAGCCGTATGAACCTTGTTAATTCGGTTATTATGGGCTATAATGCTGGTGTCGAACTTACTAATAACAATACCGTTCTTGCTGCTTCGAATGATTCAATTATGGTTCGTTTTAATGATTTCTATGGAATTAAAAACAATAAATTCTTCTATTTTGGTAGTGGCACTAATCCGCAAGGAAATGTTGATGCTAATTGGCTTGCTAAAACAGAATACGGAAATAGATTTATAAATCAAGCCGGTCCGGTTGCCGCTTATGCAAAAGTGCCCGGTGCTTTCCCTGGAACAACTGCTGTATTTAACCCACTTCCAGAAACCAATGCAGACTATCTTAATAATGCTAATTGGGCTGCTTCGAATGCCGCTACTACTCTAAATGACCCATACTTCGATAAAGTTTCATATCGTGGTGCTTTCAATACTGAACGCTGGGACTTACCTTGGGCAGAATACTCTCCTGTAAATAAAGTTTATACAAGTATTAATGATGATTATTCTACAACTTTAGTCCCACAATTCAAAGCCGAAGCTGCTCCTCTTCCTGCAAATGATTATACAGTTGTTACTTACGTTTTGCCTGAAAGTGGCAATACCACAGTCCGCATTGTTGATGCTACAGGTTCAGTAAAATCAATTTTCTTTGAAAATCAATTCCAAAATGCTGGCACTCATCAGTTTATGCTCAATTCCTCTCAACTTTCTACTGGTGTTTACTACCTTCAAATTGTAACTGCTAAAGGCATTTACACAATAAATATCCCGGTTGTGAAATAACATTTCACACCTTTTTTCAGAAGCCCGGTTGAAAAATCGGGCTTTTTTTATTATCAGCAATCTATTTTGCTGAATTTCATTTTTTTTTTTCATTGAAAATTATAATATTTGCTTTTTTATAAATGTGATTTATATAACGAATTGAATTTTATGAATATATTTCGCTTCAAATATTCGCTTCCTCTAAAGTTTATCTCTTCTGATACTGCTTAATTAGCGTTTTTTAACTGTTTGACAATATTCCCTAATTCATAATAACTTTATTTATATAATTTATTGGAGTATTTTTTTATGAGTATTAGTTTAATAGGAAAATCAATTTCAGAATCAGCCACCCTTCGACTTAACGAAATCGCTGCTGTTCTTCGGGCAAAAGGTGAGCCCGTAATTCATCTTGGTGGTGGTGAGCCCAAAACCAAAGCACCGCTCGATGCGATTCTTCAAGCTGTTTCTTTGCTAAATAGTGCAGAAGTTCGTTACACCCCTGCCGATGGAATTCCCGAACTCAAACAAGCTGTTATTAGATATACTCAGGATTTCTACGATAGAAAGGTTGAACCCGAAAACGTCATTATCTCCGGCGGTGCTAAGCAAGCCATTATGGTTGCTCTCCAGGCAATACTTAACCCTCAGGAAGAATGTATCTTCCCGGCTCCTTACTGGGTTTCTTATCCTGAAATGTGCAAACTAATTGGTGCAGTGCCTGTCCCGGTATATCCGGAAGATGGAAGTTTTTATCCAAGAATGCAGGATATTGAACGGGTTGTTACTTCCTACACTAAATGTGTTATCATAAATAGCCCGAACAATCCAACCGGAGCAATGTATTCAGAAGATTTTATCCGCGATATCGTTGAATTCTGCGAAAAACGCAATCTCTATTTGATTATGGATGATATTTATCATCGCTTGATTTTCGACGGACGTAAACCAATTAATTGCTATGAATATGCTAAAGATTTGGGTGAAAACTCCAAATTAATCCTTATCAATGGTATTAGCAAGCAATATTCTATGACCGGTTTCCGTATCGGATGGGCTGTCGCTAATAAAAACCTAATTCGTGTTATGACTAACATACAGGGACACCAAACTTCCGGTCCAAGCGTTGTGCTTCAAAAAGCTGCAGTTGGTGCTTTGAATGGAACTCAATCAGGTGTTGAAAACCTTCGCCGAACACTTGAAAATAATCGCAATGTGATGATGGAACGATTAAATGCTTTTGAGGGTGTTCGTGCTTATAAGCCCGATGGCACTTTCTATTGCTTTGCTGATTTTAGCCATTACGAAAAAGATTCCCGCAAGCTTAGCGAATTCCTTCTCGAAAAAGTTCGCGTCCTGACTGTTCCCGGTATTGAATTCGGTATGGATGGTTTCTTGCGACTCTCCACTTGCGGAACTATTAAAGATATTACAGAAGGTATTGAACGCATTAAATGGGCTTTAGACCCGAACTCACCTAACGAACTTTATATTGGTGAACGTAAATTAGTGAGGGATTGGCTATGAAATATTTAGAATTTCCAACTCCAGCCTCCAAACACGCACGTGAATATGCAAGCGATTTCAAACTTGCTAACCACGGACTTCAGCATTTAGATAGAGTTTATTGGAATTTGCCAACTCCTGCTCTCATCGAAGAAGCTGTCTTTCGTGGCGAGGGTCATCTTACTTCTGGCGGTGCTCTTGTGGTAAACACTGGTAAATGGACTGCTCGCGCTGCCAACGATAAATTTATCGTTGATGAAGAACTTACTCGTGATAAAATTTGGTGGGGTGTATATAATCGTCCGGTTACCCAAGAAAATTTCAATTCTTTGCTCACTCGCTTGTTGGCATATTGGCAGGGCGAAGAGCTCTTTGTTCAGGATTGCTACGTCGGAGCCGACCCAAATTATCGTATGCCAATTAGAATAGTTACTGAATATGCTTGGCAAAGCCTTTTTGCTCGCAATATGTTTATTCCGATCGAAAATCGCGATGCTTTAAAGAACCACGTTCCTGAATTCACACTGTTTGCTGCTCCATCATTCAAAGCCGACCCCAAAATTGATGGCACACGAACCGAAACCGCTATGGTAATTAATTTTGCAAAACGTATGGCTATTGTCGCTGGCAGTATGTATGGCGGCGAAATTAAGAAAACTATCTTTACAGTTATGAATTTCCTTAAACCACTCGAAAATGTTATGGCTATGCACTGCTCAGCAAATGTTGGAAATGATGGTGGTGTAGCTCTGTTCTTCGGGCTTTCAGGTACTGGTAAGACAACTCTTTCTGCCGACCCTCGCCGTAAGCTTATTGGCGACGACGAACACGGGTGGAGCGACGAAGGCGTTTTCAATTTCGAAGGGGGTTGCTATGCAAAAGTTATTCGCCTTTCTGCCGAACACGAGCCGGAAATCTATTCATGTACTCGCCGCTTTGGAACTATTCTGGAAAATGTTATCTACGACCCGGCTTCTCGCAAAATTGATTTGGACGATGATATGCTTACTGAAAATACTCGTGCATCGTATCCGCTCGACTTTATTCCTAACTCTCTGCCTGAAAAGATGTCACGTACTCATCCAAAAGACGTGATATTCCTTACTTGCGATGCAACTGGTGTGCTCCCTCCAATTGCTCGTCTCGATATGAACCAGGCTATGTATCATTTCATCAGTGGCTACACTTCCAAAATTGCTGGAACAGAAATCGGGCTTGGTATCGAACCAGAAATTACTTTCAGTGCCTGCTTCGGCGCACCTTTTATGGTTCATCATCCATTCTATTATGCTAATTTGTTGCGTAGCAAAATGGAAAAACACGGCACTCGTTGCTGGCTTGTTAATACCGGTTGGGTTGGCGGAAAATTTGGTGTTGGCAAACGTATTAGTATTCGCCATACCCGTAATATGCTTAATGCTGCTTTAGACGGTTTGCTCGATAATGTTGAATACAGAACTGATAAAGTTTTCGGTTTCCGCGTTCCACTTACCTGTCCGGGCGTTCCCGATGATGTGCTCGAACCATCTAACGCTTGGGGCAATAAAGACGAATACTGGAGCAAATACGATGCTCTTGCTGCTCGCTATATCGAAAACTTCAAATTGTTCGAAAGCGGTTGCCCCGATGAAGTCAAAAAAGCTGGTCCTCAACGCATCGTTCGAAACTATTAATCCACTCTTATATATTTCTATGGCTGTCCATTGATATTGGACAGCCATTTTTATTTAATCTGAGTTAATAGTAATTCTAAATATTTCTAATTCTTTTATAGAAATGTAATGTGTTTCAACTGATAATAGAATTTATTTCAGAAGTGGGAAAATCAACAACATCTTTATTTACTTCATACTTAAACAAAAAAACTGCCGTTTCGAGGCAGTTTCTTTTTGTGGGCCTGGAGGGACTTGAACCCCCAACCGACGGATTATGAGTCCGGCGCTCTAACCAATTGAGCTACAGGCCCCCTTATTTTTACCTATGAAATCTCGTTATATAGATATTTCATAGACTACAAAAATAATAAAAAATCAATAAAATACAAATTAATAATTAAACAATCCTAAGTATATGCCTATCTGCAATCCTAATCCATTACTATTCATATTATTTGGCGTATTTTTCAGTTCTGCATCTTTATTAAATGTCCATTTTTTATCTACCAATGGATTATCAAAAGTCAGGTTATAATGAACATTTGCACGTATCATTGCGAAATTGGTAACCGCATATTCAATACTCAATTGTGGCTGAACCATCATAAATTTGTTTTCAATTCTGTTCATTTTAGCTGAGCCAACTATAATGTTATCAACGTCTTTCCAGTCAATTGTAGTGGGCGTCTCTGTCGTTTCAAGAATATAATTTCCCCACCCAAAATTAACACCCGGAAGCACAGCCAGACTTTTTATTGGCACTATTCCATAATCAATCGAAAAACCGTTAATTGCCACTTTTAGTTCAGCAGTTCTTTTCAAATTTGTAGAAGAATTTTCTTTTTCCGAAATTTTGCTCCCACTTACTCCATAAAAGCCAAGTCGGGTGTTTGGGATAACAACTAACCCTGTAAATCCATGCACCCCGCCTAACGTGAATATTCCGCTAAACTCATCTAAACCAAGCTTATCAGCAACATATTTGTTGAGTTCATCATAATTTAGCGTCAAAAAAGTAAGCTGATAACCAGCTCCGACCGAAAAATAAGGATTGCTTTCGCTTTTCAATGGCTCAGTTTCGAATGAATAATTATCCAACTCGTCATCTTGCGCTAATATGCTTGAAGTAGCTAATAATACAAATAATAATAAAAATAATACTTTTTTCATTTTTCCCTCAGATTAATTTATTTGTCATATCTTTAACGAATTAAATAAAATCTTTAACGAATTAACTACTGAATTAATTTATTAAATAAATGATAAAGACTTCATTTTCGTTAATATAATTTTGTATAAATTGGCAAATAGATATGAAAACTAAGAATATTTCTGAAAATTTCCTTGCAATTGAAGAAGATTTCTCATCTTATGACAACTCTCAAATTGTTGTTCTCCCAGTGCCTTACGAACATACTACAAGCTACGGACAAGGCACCTCTCTCGGACCCGAAGCCATTATTGCTGCTTCTCACTATGTCGAATTTTATGATGAGGAATTTAACAGTCAGCTTTGCTTTGATAAAGGTATTGCAACGCTTTACCCAATTGAATTTAATGGAAAATACGACAAAGAAGCATTGGATTTGATTGAACAAACCGTTGATCAACTCCTTGCTGATGGCAAATTTGTGGTTACTCTTGGTGGCGAACACACAATTTCTACTGCTCCTATAAAATCGCACTTCAAAAAATATCCAGATATGTCGATTTTGCATTTCGATGCTCATTCAGATTTACGCGAAAATTATGAAGATAATCCATACTCTCACGCTTCTTTTATGCATCGGGTTGTGGAATTTTTTGGCACTAATAATATTACTCAGGTTGGTATTCGTGCCCAATGTATCGAAGAAGCCGATTTTATCAAACAAAATAATATTAATACTTTCTACTCTTGGCAAATTCGTAGAAAAATCTGGGGTGATAATTGGCAGAAAGCTGTTGCCGACACCCTTTCAGAAAACGTTTATGTTACATTCGATGTCGATTGTTTCGACCCTTCTCTTATGCCATCAACAGGCACTCCCGAACCCAACGGACTTTTCTATGCTGAAGTATTAGATATTTTCTACGAAATGCAAAAGCAAAACAAGAAAATCATCGGCTTTGATGTTGTTGAACTGGCTCCGATCGATGGATTGCACCACCCCGACCTTACCACTGCCAGCTTGGTTTATAAATTAATGCACTATTTGAAATTTTAGCTATGGAACACCATCTTTTAAAAGACTTATTAATTATTATTAGCACTTCGATTTTCGTTGTTTTTTTGTTCCATAAGCTCAAATTACCTTCAATCGTTGGTTTTCTGCTCACAGGTATGCTTATCGGTCCTTTTGGATTGAAGCTTATCTCTGATTTGTCTCAGGTGCAACTTATTGCAGAAGTAGGTGTTATATTAATTCTGTTTTCTGTTGGTATAGAATTTTCCTTAACTAAGCTTTTTGCTATCAAACGGAATGTGTTCGTTGGTGGTGGATTGCAAGTTGGTATTGCAATTGCATTGTCTGTTTTTCTCTCTTCTTTTTTGAATTTTAACCTTAATCAGGCAATTTTTATTGGTTTTTTAATTGCTCTTAGCTCCACTGCTTTGGTGATGAAAATTATTTCTCACCGTTTAGGCACCGATAGCCCGTCGGGAAGGCTTTCTTTGTCTATTTCAATTTTCCAGGATTTGGCAATTTTGCCAATGTTTTTGTTCATTCCGCTTCTTGTAGGTGGAGAAATAAAAATTGAGGAAGAAATTATTATCCTTTTGGGAAAAACTTTGTTTATTGTCGGTTTTATCTTCGTTTCTGTCAAATATATAATGCCAAATTTGATTTTTCATATTGCTAAAACTCGTATCAAAGAACTGTTTATCCTTGTCATCTTGTCTATTTGCATTATTACAGTATGGATTTCTTCTTTAATCGGAATTTCTCTCGCACTTGGTGGATTTATTGCCGGTCTTGTCATTTCTGAAACTGAATATAGCGAAGAAGCATTATCAAACATTGAACCCTTCAAAGAAGTTTATGCAAGCTTTTTCTTCGTTTCTGTCGGAATGCTTCTTGATATAAACTTTCTTCTTCATAATTATGGCATTGTTCTTTTAGCACTGTTTTTGTTAATTACAATTAAGTTCATTTCTGCATTTGTCCCATCTTACTTGCTTACCAAAAGCATTCGGGCATCTGTTCTAACCGGCTTGACAGTCGCTCAGATTGGGGAATTTGCATTCGTTTTGGCAATTACTGGTATTTCATTCGGTCTTATCGATGATTTCACTCACCAGCTTTTTCTTGCTACAACTGTTCTTTCTATTACAATTAATCCTATTATGATTGAACTCGGAATGCTTCTGATTAATAATTTTTCAGAGAAATATAAAAAAGATAAATCCATCGATAATGAAACCCACAATATTTTCAATCTTACTAATCACCTTATAATAATTGGGTTCGGACTAAACGGAAGAAACTTAGCCGCCGCTGCTAAGTTTGCTAATATCCCTTATTCTGTTATTGAAATGAATCCCGTAACCGTCAGAGAAGAATCCAAAAAAGGAGAAAGAATCATCTTTGGTGACGCAACTCGCGAACTTATTCTTTCCAAAGCTGGTATAGCTACTGCCAAAATCGTCGTCTCAACTATCCCTGACCCCATTGCTGAACGTGCAATCGCTAAGTCTGTCAAAAGAATGAACCCAAATGTTTATCTGATTATTAGAACTCGCTACGACAGAGAAATGGAGCCTCTTTATTCTCTGGGTGTTGATGAAGTTATTCCGGAAGAATTTGAAACTTCCATTGAAATTTTTTCCCGCGTTTTGCATATCTTTAATGTCCCTTCCGAAGATATTGAAAAATTCGCTAATTATATTCGTGGAAATAGATATGAACTGTTTAGAAATATCAAAAAATCCATCAAACATAAGGTGTTTCTTTCTAAGTTAAGCAACCATCGAACTTATGCAACAAAAGTAAACAAAAATTCTTTCCTTGACGGCAAATCTTTGCTCGAATCTGATTTACGCGGCAAATACTCAACAGCTATTATCGCTGTTCAGCGTTCCTCGGAAGTTATAATAAATCCCCCGCCTGATTTCCGCCTTCAATCGGGGGATATTATTCTGTTATTCGGTAGCGTTGAGAATATCGAAATAGTAAGAAAGGTGATTAGTTAGCCTTTTGATATTTCGTAACCTTCTTTTGTGTCTTTTATCGAATATCCCATTTCTAATATTTTGTTCCTGATTTCATCGGCTCGCTTAAAATCCTTCGCTTTTTTCGCCATTAATCTATCTTCAGCTAATTTTAGCACTTCTTGTGGAATTTCTTCTTTAATTTCTTTTCGTTCAGATATTTCCCAAGCTTCATAAATTTCATTTAATTGCGACATAACAGTTAATAATTTTCTTGCATCTTCCACACTGATTTTATCAACCTCGTTTTCATTAATGAACGAAAACAACGCTGCTAATGCTTTCGGAGAATGCAAATCATTTGCAAGCTCTGTAAATATTCTATTCTGCAATTCAAGGGCTAAGCCTTCAACTTTTTCATCCGCAATCCCAGCAGTTTTCTCCCATAATTCGTAAATATATTCCTGTACCTTCAATCTTGCTTTCCTGCCTGCACTTATTCCATCAAAAGTAAAATTATATTTTGATGAATAATGTGCCGATAGCATTGCAAAACGAATATCTATTGGGTCTAACCCTTTGCCTATTAAGTCTCTGAGAGTAAAGAAATTCCCAAGCGATTTGCTCATCTTTTCGCCTTCTACTTCTAAAAATTCATTATGGCACCAAAACGCTGTCGGTTCAATGCTATATCCAGCCTTGCTTTGTGCAATTTCATCCTCGTGATGCGGGAATTTTAAATCAACTCCACCTGTATGTATGTCAAATGGCAACCCTAATAACTCATACTCCATAGACGAACATTCGATATGCCAGCCGGGACGTCCCGGATAGTTTGTCCCATCTATGTAAAAATCCCAGTACGGTTCGCCTTCTTTGTGTGCTTTCCACAAAACAAAATCGCTTGCTTGCTCTCTTTCGTATTGATCAGTATCAATTCTATATCCGCTTTTGAAATTATCAAAATCAATTTTATATAGTTTCCCATAAACATCAACTTTTCGCCAGGCAGAAACATCAAAATATACAGAGCCTTCTGAAATATAAGCAAAGCCATTTTTAATTATTTTCAATATCAATTCTTGCATAGCATCAATATATTCCGTCGCTCTTGGCATAGAATAAAAGTGCTCTTTTTTTATGCCTAACCTCGAAATATCCTCAATAAATGCATTCAAATAATAATCCGTGAATTTTCTTAAATTTTCTTTAGGATCTTCTGTTTGTTCGCCCATTTCGTTCTTCCACTCTCGAGAACCAACCTGACTATCGCGTATCGTTTTATCATCTATGTCTGTTATATTCATCACCCATCGCATCTTATATCCACCCACAACTCTTAATACCCTTTGCAGAAAATCTGCAAATAAAAATGCTCTCATATTGCCTATATGTGCGTAATTATAAACTGTTGGACCGCAAGAATACATCCTTACTTCATTGTCTTTGATTGGTGCAAATTTTTCTACTTTTTTTGTTAATGAATTATATAACCTGATTTCCATTATTAATTATTCGAAAAATATTTAACATTCAATAAAATTAGCAATTTTTTATGAATTATTAGTTTGAAATTTTGTGAAATTTTTTTGTTACTTTTATGCTGTTCGATTGTTTTTCTATTAAATGAATAGTGATTTAAAAAATATTAAAGATGAGCAACTTTTTTTGCTGATGGCAAAAGAAGACAAACTCTCGTTTCTTGCTTTCGAAGAATTATACAATAGATATTCATCGAAAATCTATACTTATATAAGAAAAATTTTAAATAACTCACCAGCTTCGGACGACATTTTTCAAGAAACATTTATTCGTTTCTATGAATTTTCAAAAAAATCCAAAAATATGACCAACGTAATTGGCTTCTTGATAAAAACTGCAAGAAATCTGTGCCTTAACGAAAAAAAATCAAAAAATTCAACACATCTGGATATTTCTAATTTTAACTTCGCTTATTACGACAAATCTTATGAAAATAAAGAAATTAACGAGCTTGTTGATATCGGATTAGATGCTCTTCCCGAAAAATACCGGGAAGTTTTGGTATTGCGCGAGTTTATGGACTTTTCTTATCAGGAAATTGCCGATATTCTCGGTGTTTCTATGCCGGTTGTTCGAATACGTATCTTTCGTGCTAAAAACAAACTGAGAGAATTTTTGGCACCTTTTTTAAACGAAAATGAAAAAAACAAAATTGGTAAAATAAAATGAATGACTTTCTAAATATTAATTATTCTGAAAAAATTGTCGCCTTCCTCGATGGTGAACTTGACGCCTCCGAACGCGAAAGCCTGTTTCTTACAATGGCGTCAAGTCCTCAATTGCAGGAAGAGATGCGACAGCAAATCATTATCTCTCAAACTTTGAAAAAGTCTCTCTTATCGCCACCAGAGACTTTGAAACAAAATATTTTTGCTGCTATCGGGGCTACTTCTGCCGTAGCACCTGATGTTCCTAAAACATTTTATTCGAAGTTGCTTAATAAAAGATTAACTTTGATTTTGTCTTCGCTTTTGCTTCTACTTATTCCTTTCGTTTATTATCAATTCTTTGATAATAAACAGTCGCAAGATAATACCACTCTTGCGTCAACTCCTGCGAAATTTGATTTACCAAAAGAAATTCCTCAAACGGGCTCTTTTAGTGTGGATGATAAAGTGCTACCCAAACATCTTACTAAATTCAATAGTTCACAAGTAACATCAGTTCCTCTGAGAAACTTCAATCCTGTTCCATCTCAATTGAGAGAACTATCAAAAGTTGATGAAGAAGGTGCAAATCTACCCGCTGATAATAATGTATTTTTTATTGACATAAGTAATTTTGTCGAGCCCAATTCTAACTTGTTGTTCAACAACAATAAGCGTTTTTCACAGATTCTCGAAAATGCATTTACAAAAACCGAATTTTTAGATAAGCTTTCGATGCAAATCCGTTTTTTCGAAGCTAAAAACTTTGTGAATACTAACGTTAAGCCTATTAGCGAACCAATTCTAAATAATTTTGGTTTTGCAATTATCTATGATCTTGACACCAAAAATTCTGTTGCGATAGAACTCGGACAAGAAGACTTTGTGCAGAAATTCAAAGGCTATTTAGATGAATTCCCTTCGTTGATAAAACAAAACTACACTGCTTTTTGGGCAGGGGCATCCTATCAATACACTTTCGAAGATTACAAATCTGTTAGCCCTTTTGTTCGTGGGATGATTGGCGGAACTCGTATCGGACCTGTTTCTAAAATTATTATTGGAGGTAAGTATTACTTATCCAACAAAATCTATGCTTTTGTTGGTTTAGAAAATACTGGGCTGTTCTATGAGTTCCAGAATAAATGGTATTCATCTCTGAAAAGTGGATTATCCGGAGGACTATCAATTAAATTCTGATGTCAATTCTGCTGTTTATATTGCTTGCTTTTGCTATTTATGCTTGCGATAGCCCAATTGATATTCAAGCGAATCGTGAGATTTTGGACTTACGCAAAAACGGCGATTCAATTTTTGCAATTATTCCGGATAATGTTGATTTAGATGATCTCTTGTTTGGGAAAAGTGCATCCATTTCATTAAAAGTTGAAAATTTTTCTAATAAATATCTGTTGCTTAAAGAAATAATAATCAAAGGTAATAAAAACAACTATCAGTTCAATAATCCAGTTACTCTTAATCTATCTCCGCTATCAAATGATAGCATTGTTTTTACAATCAATCCATCTAAGTTTGGATATTTTACGGATACTTTGTTCTTTCGGGAATATTTCCGCCCATTTTTGCTTACTCATTACCGAGTCCCACATATTTTTTCCTCTGATTTAGATTTTGGGAATGTTCAGGTGGGGTCAATGAAACTAAGCACTCTTAATCTCTACAATTTTTCTTCGAATGAAGTATTTATTGATAATTTCTCAATTATTGGTGATTCTTCTGTTTTTAAAATTGAAAATCTAAGCCCCAAAAGCTTTCCTATTTCTATCCCGGCAAATGGCACTCCTCGGCAACTTATTGTGAGTTTCCGTCCTACTGCATTAAAGAAATACGAGGCGAATTTTATCTTTAGCTTTGAAGTAAATAACGGTGCTGTCGTAGATAATATTTCCAAATTAGTTGGGAACGGCATTTGACTTTATTTCCCAAAATTTATAGACATCGTCTTTCTTTTCAATAAATTTTAAAACTGCCTCTGTTTTAATCCCAGCTGCATCCGATAGCAACTTGCTGGCTTGGTTGTATTTCTCACTCTTTTTTAAATATACTAATATGCAGTTATTTAGTATTTCGCTATCCTGTATATCTCCAAGCAATGTTTGATATTTCCCCAATTCTTTACTCGAAATACTATTCTCAGTAACAATTTGTTGCAAGAATTCATATAAATAGCGGAATTTCTTGAACTTAATTCGAAATTTATGAATTGTCTCAATTTTCGCTATATCAATATTTTTAAATTTATTCATTGCTTGCTTATACTTTTCGTCAATTGCACCAATTAAATCTTCAGCCGAAATTATCACATTTTTTAGAGCATTTCGCAACTCCAATTCAAAAAAGAAGAATAATCCTTCTATTTCCGTTAAATTTTCCTGAGTAAATAACGGCTGCAACTTCTTGATTATTCTTTTCTCATTCTTATTTAAATAATTAATGAACAACAACCAATATTCATTGCTTATTGCCTTTGCTTTGTGATTCTCTATCAATATTTGAATGTCTCTGAGTTTGGAAAGTTTCTTGAAATAGAATTTCAATATTTTTACTAAATTCAAGCCATAGGTTGAATTAACTTTACTCAAAATAAATTCTACCAATGTAATTATTCTTCTTGAACATACCCGCAAATCATGAATTGTATCATTCTTAAATTTTTTCAAAGCACTATTGTATAGACTAATATAAGTATCAGTCAATAATTCATATCTTTTTTGAACTTCATCAATAAATATTGTATCTTCAATTTTCATAATTGTTCAAACTTTTATTAATTTCTATTATCAATTTAGTAATAATTTGTTTATTTAATATTTTGTGTTTGTTAATTATAAAAGGATTTGTATGAAAAATATTTTTATTCACGAAGTTGGGATGCGTGATGGTTTGCAAATGGAGAAATCCGTCGTCCCAAAAGAAAAAAAACTCGAATGGATCGATCAGTTAGTAAATGCAAATGTTGATATTATCCAGATTGGCTCTTTTGTTAATCCACAAAGAATGCCCCAAATGGCAGACACAGACGAGCTTTTTCTTGAAATCAATCAAAAATATGCAAACACAAAGCACCCAATCTTTTCCGGGCTCGTCCTTAACGAAAAAGGATTAGAGCGGGCAATCAATTCCGGCGTTGAACTTATTTGTATGGGAGTTTCTGCAAGCGAAACCCACAGCCAGAAAAATACTGGTATGACTACTTCAGAAGCTCTTCAAAGAATTTTGTCTATGGCACAACAGGCTAAATCCGCCGGTTTTGCTGTTCAGGTGTCTGTTCAGAGTGCTTTTGGATGTGGCTTCGAAGGTCGGGTGCCCAAAGAACGCGTTTTATCAATCATTGACAAATATTTAGAAAATGGTTTATTCAAAATTTCACTCGCCGATACTGCCGGACACGCTTATCCACAGCAGGTTGAAGACTTGTTCGGTGAAATAAAGAAGCGTTCCGATAAAACTGAACTTACTTGCCATTTTCATAATACATACGGTCTCGGTATGGCTAATATCTATGTTGCAATGCAAATGGGTGTCGAATATTTTGAAACTGCATTCGGAGGATTAGGAGGCTGCCCGTTTACCAAAATTGCTTCAGGTAATGTCTCTACAGAAGATTTCCTTCATTACTTGCATAGATTAAACTTGCGAAAAGATATTATTATTTCTCAAATTGTTGATTTAGCAAAACAAGTCTCCGAATTCTTTGGCAAAACACTTCCCGGTTGCGTTTATCAGGCAGGAACCTTAAACTACTAATCAACTAATTTTGTATCCCAAAACCGATGTGTTTACCGTTTCGCAGGTAAACACATTTTTTTATTTTATCGATTTTACAATAATTTATGTTTATGAGCGATAAACAAAATATAATTATTAAGGATTTTATAATGAAACTTTTTTACATTTTGCTATTTGCAATTTCGTTTTTAGCGTTTTCCTGCAATGACGATAAAAACGAACCAACTAATCCCGATGATAATCTTACTGGCGACAAAGACAGGCTTTATGTAAAGTTTGTCAATAATCAAGAGTCGATGTATACTATTACTTCTTTGCAATATAAAAATGCTGGTTTAGTTTCATCTGGATTGAACCCAACCGGAGAATGGAGCGATAACTTGCTTAAAACAAACCAAACTCTTAAACCCGGCGAACATACTTTTTTCTTAATTAATATTCCTCGTCAATATTGGGCTGTTTGCAGAATTGGAGTTTATGATTCTGTATCTAAGCAAACTATATTTATTAACGACCAGCCGGGATTTAGTGATTATTGGATAAAACCTACAATGACTCATTGGGGTGGCGACAGCAGAACTGTAAAGGTAACCCTTGTATTTAGAAACGATGAGAATATGATTGTGCCTACCTCTTGGAGTGATTGGACTGGCATTGAAGAATAATTTATCTGACTTTTGCCCAAATTGATAGTGATATTAAGATAACTCCTGAAGCAACAAATGTCCACACCATATCAAGGTGCGAAACAATAATACTGCAACTCAGATAACTTAGCAAAGCACCTAATAAATTTGCTGATGAGGCAATCCCCATTATCCCACCTTTGTTGCTTTCATCAGCGCGATAACTTAGTGCGGAATACAAACTTGGTGCAATTGCAGCAAAAAATACACCCACCGTTGCTCTGATTGGAAATAACCAGAGATAATGATTAGAAATCACGTGAAGCAATGATGCCAATCCAGCTACAAACACAGCAGGCGAAAATATCTTGCTATAAGCAGTTGTATCATTCTTTCTTCCCCAGTACGGAGCAAAAATAATACTGAATATTCCAACAGTTGCTACTAATAGTCCTGTGATTGTTGATAGAATACTTTGTGGTGCTCCAAGTCTTGCTACATAATATGGGAAAATTGGATTTGATAGTAATATCGCCAACTGCGATAATATAATCAACAAGATTATTTTCGACATTTCTCCGTTGTGGATCACCATTTTTAAGTTATCTAAAACTTTGCTTTGAGTGCTTGTTACTTCCACTCTTTGTTCTTTTACGCATCCAATAATTAATATTCCGCTGATAACGCATAATATAGCTACAATTATAAAAACGCTTCTGACTCCGCTTGCATCGGATAGTATTCCTCCGAAAAATGGTCCTATTATTATTCCAGCCGAGGATGCACTTTGCAATATGCCAATTGCATATCCATTGCGATTTTTGGGAGTGTTCTTGCTTACAAACGCAAGTGCTGCAGCAATAAAGCCGCTCGATGCTCCTTGAAAAATCCTTAATGCAAATAATTGATAAACGTTTATCGAAAATCCCATCAGAAATACTGCTAACGCTAAACCGAAAATTGCCCGAATTACCATTTTTTTCTGCCCGTATCTATCCCCAAGCATTCCCCACACAGGAACAGCGAATATCGACAAAAAATATGGTCCTGCAAATACCATACTGCTCCAAAATTTTGCCTGCACGGGGTCTTTTATCCCCAATTCCAGTACAAATAACGGAAGAAATGGCACAAGCCCATTCATCCCTACCATTGCAATAAACTGTGCAATTGCAAGAATGATTAAATTACGCTTCCATAAATTATCGTTGATTGGTCTGAATAAAATTTGACGAATTTTTTTGAATTTATTCAATAAATCCATTATTTCAAATCCGAATGAATTCTTCTGATTTTGAGAATTTCTGCAAACATTTTTATACTATCCCTTATCGGGCTAACAGTTGTTCTTTCGTCATTATACCATTCTACTCCCACTTCTTTTATCTTATAATTCAATTTTTTCGCTAAAAATAATATTTCGACATCAAACGAAAAACCGTTGATTTGTGCTCGATTAAAAATATCCACTGCTGCTTGTTCACGAAAACATTTGAAACCACATTGTGTATCCTTTATTCCTTTTACTACAAGCATCTGAACAATTTTATTGAATGTTTTGCCCATAAATTCTCTGTAAAACGGCTGGTGCTTCTTGATTAATCTATAATCAACTGCTCTTGACCCTATGCAAACATCATATCCATCTTTAAGATATTTTTTTAACTTATCTATTTCATATATAGGTGTAGATAAATCTGCATCAGTAAATAATCTATACTCTCCATTTGCAGCAAGCATTCCTCGCCGGACTGCCGCCCCTTTCCCATAATTTTTCCCATCACTTATTACCTTCACATCTTCAAAACTTTTGGCAACTTCGATTGTTTTGTCTTGCGAACCATCGTCCGAAACAATAATTTCATAAGTTAAATTTGTGTTTCTTAAATACTGTGTGATTAGACTTAGTGTATTTCCTAATCTTGCCTCTTCATTATATGCAGGTATTATTACCGATAATTCTGGTTTCATAATCAATATTTTTATTCTTGCTTAATTTACAAAAATAAGTTATTTTTTCTTTGTGTTTAAATTTTTTATACTTATTCTTCGCTTTGAAAATAATTAAAATATCCGATGCCGAAAGTTGTGCCGATGGTAATATCGGCTACGATATCTATTTTGACAATAATACTGACCAGAAATTTATCGGTTATCTTGCCAAATTAGGTAAAATGAAAATAGATAACACATTTGATATTCCTTATTTTAAAATTATTGTCAAAGGTAATTTCACCCTGAAGGGTTCGATTGGTCAGAATTTCCTCCGAATGATAGTTCCTGAAAGCATTTTCAAACAAATTATTAATGATTTCGAAAAATATATTTCGAACTATCAAAATATATAGTTATGATATTTGTTATTTTTCTGGCATTTGGCTTTGTAACTAATTTGTCATTTGCCCAAAGCAATCCTCAACCTTTCAAATTGAGTGGCTCATCTTACTATTTCAATGAATGGCGAGAAGATGTACCTGCTCGAACTTATCCTGTTTCTATGATTTTTCATACTCTCAAAAAATCCGACCCTAAAATCGACGACGAAATGACCGGCGACTGGATTTCTCCTTACAACTTGAAATCCAAGGCAAGAATTAACGGACTTGGGCAATACGGTTTCTCTTTTTTATCCACATCTTCCTCGCAAGAAGATGATGGCTATCCTGGGGCTGCTGTTCTTGCTCTTGACACCCGTAATTGTTCAGAAGTTTATCTTCGTTGGACTGCTCGCACTTATAACGTAGGGGAGAGGAACTATTTTATCCAATTGCAGTATCGAACTGATGATAAATCCAAATTCGTTAATGTATCCAATTCAATATATTCCTCTTCTCAAACAAAAGGTGATTTTAAGATTTTCGGACCCATCAAGTTGCCAGATAATTGTGCGAACAAAAACTACATCCAACTTCGATGGAAATACTGCTATGCCAATGATGCCTCATCGGGCACTCGCCCTCAGCTTGCAGTCGATGATATTTATGTTGCCGACAACCTGAACAGTTCGATAAATGATCAAATAGAAAACATTGAATTTCAATTGGTCGATAAATCACTATTCTTAACTTCAAACGATGTTTCTTCTATTGAAATTTATAATTCATTAGGTCAAATTGTTTACTCTTCAAAATTATTTCAAAATAATACAGTAATCAATCTGAATTTTTTGCTAAATGGACTATATTTCATAGTTTTGAAAAATAATGAACAAATTATTTTAAAAAAATTACTTTTGAATTGAATAAAATATTTTACATACTACTTTTCTTGTTTCTTGCAGTTTCCTGCACAAATCCTTTTGCTCCGGCTTTACTTAAAGATGCAAAAGGCGACTTCCAACTCGGCGACCAACGAACAATAGAAGGTGTATTCAAAAATTTCAGCTATGCTTATAAATACAAAGATACTGTTCTTTATGGAAAGCTTTTGCATCCCGACTTTACTTTCAACTATCGCAATTATGATAAAAATATAGACCCGACCTGGACCCGTAGCGAAGATATGATTGCTACTGCTCGGCTGTTTTCAGCAGTTCAGGACCTAAACCTTGTCTGGAATGAAATTCTTTACACGCGGGGCGATTCTCTTTTTTTAGATGTTTCTCGGAGTTTCTCTCTTACAATCACCTTTGCACCAAATGATATTTTAAATGTATTTGGAAAAGCTATCTTTTATTTGAAACGGGAAAACGCAAGCGATGAATGGAAAATCATTTTATGGCGTGATGAATCAAATTTTTAATAATAGAGGTGATATATGCTACAACTTAAACCAATAATTGGTATAGTTATGGGAAGCGATTCCGACCTCCCGACTATGCAGGCTGCCGCCGATGTTTGCGAAGAATTCGGAGTTCCTTACGAAATCAAAATTGTTTCGGCTCACCGCACCCCTGATGATATGGCTGAATACGGTCGCAGTGCCCACAACCGTGGAATTAAAGTGATAATTGCCGGTGCCGGTGGTGCTGCTCATTTACCTGGTATGATTGCATCGCACACTCCACTTCCTGTAATTGGTGTGCCTGTCCAATCAAAAGCTTTGAATGGACTTGATTCTTTATTGTCAATTGTTCAAATGCCTGCTGGTGTTCCTGTAGCTACAGTTGCCATCGGAAATGCTAAAAATGCTGGCTTGCTTGCTGTTAAAATGCTTGCTATTGCAGATCCGAAGCTTTTAGAAAAAATGATTGAGTACAAAAATAAAATGGCAGAAGAATCTCGTGCCAAAAACGATATTTTTGCTTGATAAATCAAGGGCTTGCGAATAATGTGCAGGTAAGTTCATTATTTGTGCGTTCCCAAACTTGTCGTACAACTTTACCTGAACCTCGCACCTGCACCTTTATTCCTGCCGAATGCAATATTGTAATTGCTCGTCTCAATGGCAATCCAACTACTGATGGCATTTTCTCGTTGTTTGCTTTTTCCTGCTCAGTCTCTATCTTTATTACAGTCGAACGCAAAATCCTTCTCCCGGGTTCTGGAAAAACTTGCTTGACCATTCCTTCTTTTGCTGTCGTTGAGTAACGCAATCCTAATTCTTGTAATATTTTTTCTGCTTCCGAAAATTCAAGTCCGTTAATATTCGGAACAAACACAGTGTCATTCGCATTATTTTCAATGTTTTTGACTTTTATCGAGTGGTTCTTAATAGAAAGCCATCTCATTGCAATATTTTTGAAAATTGGTGCAGCAGTTGAACCGCCATATATGCTTGTTTTCGGCTTGTCTAAAAAGACAAGAATACAAATTTCTGGATTATTAGCAGGGAAATATCCTGCAAACGATGCGTTGTAATCCGATTTCGAATAAGTCCCATCAACAAGCTGCTGGGAAGTCCCGGTTTTCCCCGCAATTTCCACTCCTTCGATTTTTGCTGCAACTCCCGTTCCTTTCTCTACTACTTCTTTTAATACATTTGTCAGAGTATGTGATGTATTTTCAGATACTACACGTCTGATTTTTTCAGGGTTGTTTTTCTTAATTAAATTTCCTTTCTCATCATATATTGCATTTATTACGTAGGGTTTCATCATTATCCCACCGTTTGCAATTGTCGCAAAAGCGTTTGCCATTTGAAGTGGAGTCGCCAATATCCCGTATCCAAATCCAATAAATCTTTTGGTTGAAACATTCATTTGTTCCGCTCTTTGTATTTTCCCGGATACTTCGCCCGGCAAATCTATCCTTGTTGGTATACCAAAGCCAAAATCTCTTATATATTTGTAAAATTTAAAATCAGGTATCTTTGCTGCAACACTCGACAAAATAATGTTGCTCGAGTGCACCAAACCTTCTCTAAATGTAGCTATGCCAAGTGGATGCACATCCTTTATCACAAAGTTCGAAAAATGCAATTCTCCTTGAAATCCGTTGTATTTATCCTCAAGCTTTGTTATGTTTTCTTCAAGTGCTGCCGCCGCTGTAACTACTTTGAATGTTGATCCGGGTTCGTAAACATCAGTGATTGAACGATTTCGCATATTTGAATTAATGTATGTAGATGGATCATTCGGGTTGAAATTTGGGTAGGTCGCCATTGCCAACACCTCACCTGTCGATGGTTTTATTGCGACAACTGTCCCGGATTCAGCAAGCGAGTTCTTTATTCCTTGCATCAATTCAAATTCAACTATCCTTTGCAAATCAATATCCAAAGTAAGTTGCACTGAATATCCGTTTGTCGGTCGTATTATTGGTAAATCTGCTGATGGTCTCAACCTGCCCAACCCATCTCTAAACATAATCATATATCCGCTTCTTCCTGTAAGAATGCTGTCATAGCTTAATTCTATTCCTGTTAGCCCGCGGTTATCTATATCAGTGCAGCCAATTATTTGTGATGCCAGAGTACCATAGTGATACTGCCGTCTTGGTTCTTCTATTAAAATTAGTCCTCTATCTTTGATATATAGCAATTCCTTTACTTTTTCTGGGGTAACGCCTCTTACAAGCCATAAAAACGAACCTTTTGCAGATGCTATCTTTTTATTTAAACTCTCTGCCGATATTCCCAAATTCTTTTCAATAATTTTCAGAATTTCTGCTTTTTTCTGCAATAAATTTGGGTCTACAGCTATTGAGTAACTCTTTACAGACGAGGCAAGCAAATTGCCATTCCTATCGTATATATTGCCTCGCTGCGAACTTAAATCTAATTTAGTTTCGTGCTGCCGCCGTGCTTTTTCTTTGTAATATGAAGCTTTTAATACTTGAAGCTGGAATAGCCGACCAATTACAATCAACAACCCTAAATTAATTACAATCATTAATAACCAGAACTTCCAGAACTTCTTTCTTCTTGTATATGTATTCTCTTCGCTATTCTTCATTTTTCAATTTAATTTTTTGAGGCACTTTCGTTGGTTTTATCATTCCTAATTTTTCTTCTGCAATCGTTGTAATTCTCGAAACGCTTTCAAGTTCAATTATTTTTGTTATTAATACTTGATTGGACGTCCGAATCTCATCATACTGCTTCTCAAGATTCTGTATCTCCGATAGCAAACTATTCACTTTAAATACATTATCAATATATGTAATGGTTATTATCGCTGATAATACAACAAGTCCAAATGTTTTCCATCTGTTAGATTTTATTTTATTGATCAGGCTCATTTCCCTTCTCTACTTTTTTGGAAAAATCCCTGAACTCTTTTAATGTAAAATACATTAGAGCTAACATAAAAGAAAGCACAAAGGACAGCAACACCATTAATTTTTTGTTTGGAGAACTTTGATAATCCGGTATATAGGCTTTATCGAGCACTTCAACAGTTGGAACATCACGATTTTCTTGTATAGCTTCCTGATGACGCTGCGTTTCAAGATACATAATAATCTGCTCGACAATTTTTTTATCTCTATATAAATTTGCGTATTCTCTTGCAAGACTTGGTATTTTATCAAAAGGGATCGAAAAACCATCAGAGCCTGTCAGTCCACCACTTTGCACTGCATTATATTGCTTACGTAGCTGATTTACTATATTTTGTTGCTGTATTAAATATGGATTGTCTTTGCTTAGTTCATTTTTTGCTACGTTAAGCTCCATCTCAGCTTTTGCCAATTGCAAACCTACTTCAATTGCTTGTTTCACAAGTGCCTGTGTTTGGTCATCAATTTTAAGAACCCTGTTGGTTCTTTGAAAATTCTCAAGTATATTGTCTATTGAATCAGACTTTCCTCTATATTTTGCTAATTCTTTCTCTATGTACATTCTTGATTTTTTTGCTGCCGATGTGTTCTTCGAGCGAACAATAATATCTAATCCTTTTACTGCTTCATCTGCAAGATTCTTTGCTAATTGTTTCGTTTCTTGCTTTTCCCGCGATGATGGGAAAAAACACGTCTTTGCAGATGTTTGGAATGCAATAAGCCCCGTTTTTTCTACATCAACTTTGAAATTTTCCTGCAAATACTCAATTAATTCATTGTGTGTCATTCCATTGTATTGTGGATATTTCTTTAGATGAAGTTCTTTTATCAGATGCTCAGTTATTGCTCTGCTTCTTAATATATCAGCTAATACTAATGATTGATTGTTCGAACTTCCCGGAATAGAGAGTCCCGAAGGCAATCCACCGGCAAAATTTTGTAGAATTCCTGATAAGCCGGTGTTTTCGCCTTGTTTTGGTGGCATAACCGTTGTGTATGTCCTGTATGTGTGTGGCATTATTAGCGAAAAAATAAATGTAACCACACATGCGATAGCCACAATTATCCAAATTCTTTTCGAGTGTTTTCTGTATATCTCGAGAAATTTGCTTATTCCAATACTTTCTGTTTTTGTTTCTGTCTCTTTCATTTACTTCTTATTTATGTTTGAAAATGCAAGCACAACCCCGGCAATCGTCAGAATTTGCGTTGCTATTGTCAGCCCTTTAGTAAACGCCTCCATAAACGTTAATTCTCTCTCAGGTGGCACGAGTATTACATCGCCGGGTTCAATAACATAATCACGTTTCTTTGCACGAAATAAACCACCACTGTGTTTATTAATCATTGTTTCGCTTTCGTCTGCTCTGTATCCAAATCCACCTGCCAACTCAATGTAATCCAAATAGTCAGCTCCAGGACGAAATGCTATCAATCCAGGCTTAGCTACTCGTCCTTGCACATTAACAAATTTCTTAATCGATGGAACTACAATTGAATCTCTATGCGTTAAATAAAAATTATCAGGAGAAGCCGGATTTTCCATTATTTTACGAAAATCTAAAGATATTACTCCTTTCCTTTCTGTTTTCCTTGATTGAAAGTATCTAAATTCGCTTTCCGACATTTCTGATGGCAACACTCTGCTTAATCTTTCCATTTCTAAATCAGGTTTTTCCAATTCATACTGACTTATGTATTCTACAAACTCAACTGCTGCTTCATCTGTAAAACCACCGGCTCTCTTTATCAAATCAGTTACTCTGTCTTTTTTCTCTTCTATTGCATAGTAACCCGGAAAATTTACCTCTCCCTTGATTACAACATAATGCAATTTCCTCCATTTAGGTATGCTCCTTACAAAAATTCTGTCTCCCGAATTCAAAGGAAAATCATTTTTTATTTTTTCAGTGCTTAATTTTTGATTTTTTAAATATGATAAATCTAGAAAACTCACTTGAAAGCCTGTTCTTTGAGCAGAATAATATTCTACAGAGTCAAGAAAAGCAGATTCTGTAAATCCAAGCCCAAACTTCAATAATGTTGATAAGCTATCCCCCTCACGATATTCAAATAATCCACTATTGACAACATCACCATACAATCCAATTATTGTTTTTTCATTTATTTCCGGCACAATTATCTTATCTCCTCCAAGCACATAAGGATTAGCTTCTTCATCGCCAAGAAAATAAAATTTCATTAAATCTACATTTTTTTGCTCACCATTGCTTCTCAGTAATATGATATTTCTCCAGGAAGATTCCCGACGCAATCCACCTGCTTTGTCTATCACCTCAGACACCCTATCTGCTGGTGTCGCTGGATAAATACCGTTCCGCACAACCAGTCCGCTTACGCTCACTTTAAACTGTCGTATCTTCTGCAAAGAAATATGTATTTCCGCTGGATTTAGCCGTTTTCTGATTAATTCCTCAATTAAAGAAATTGCTTGTGTTAATGTTTTCCCTTTCAAATCAACTTTGCCTATACCGGGAATTAGCAGAGCTCCTTCTGGAGATATACTTATCTCAAAATGCTTGGGTTTTGCAGAAATAATTGAAATTGCTAATTCATCGCCTTGTCCTAAAATGTACTTATCCGGCTCAATCTCTTTTTCTAATAATCCGGTTGCCGATTTAAGAGAAGAAAAAGCCATCTCCTTTGCAAGTGAATCACTGAATTCGTCTTTTGGCAAACGATATATGCTATAATCAATTTGTGCTGTTGAAATACAGTTAGCGAAGACAAAAATCAAATAGTATATAATACTTGTGCAAATCGTTTTTTTCATATTGCACTGCATATTAGTTAATTAATTTTACAAATTTATAAAAAAAGGAATAATAAATAAATATATTTAATTCTTACGCTTTCTGTAGAATATCTGATTATGAAAAATGATTTAATTTTTGTTCATTTATTCATACATAATAATTTTTTCGCTTTACTTAATTTATTATTAATAAAAATTTGATAAATTTGTAAGTTATAAAAATGCGGGTATTCTATGTTTTCAAAATTTGTAAATTACAGCGTGCGCATTTTAATGATAATATTGGGTATTGCCTTTATTATTTATGGTATTTGGTATAAAAACGAACTACACGATAGCACCTTAATTATCGTAATGGGGATTGTAGTAACTCTTTTTGGTGTATATCGTCTAATAATGTATAGAACACAACTTGAAAGATACAATTTTAATATTAATGAGGACGACAATGAGAATGAGAACTAAAAATATTTTGTTTGCAGCAATTTTGTTGCTTCTCTTTCTTGTCTCCTGTAACGAAAAATCTGACAACAAGGCTACTCAACGTGAATCAATGACAAGTGGCAAAATTACCGCCTACTGCGATAATACATTAACTAAACTATTCGATACTCTCTTTGCTTCTTATCGTAAGGCTTATCCTGACGTCAATCTTACTGTTAATTCTGTTTCAGCTCGCGAGGCAATGGCGAAGCTTCTCGCAGGCGAAGCTCGGGTTATCATCATTGCGAGAGATTATCTTCGGGACGAGGATTCTCTTATGAGCGTTTACAAAGTAGCTAAACACAATTACGAAGAAATTGCAGACGATGCTTTATGTTTCTTTACTCAAATCAACTCTTCTATGGATACTCTCAATTCTGAACAAATATTCAATGTTCTTACTGATAAAAGCAAAACTCTGAAATCTTACTTCCCATCTCTAAAAGATGAACCAATTTTCGCAACCTTAGAACAAAACTCATCCGTTTTTGCAAACATAAATAAATTAGTCGTTCGTAATAAACCTATACAAAGACGTTTGCAATTGTTTTCTACTGTTGATTCCTTGCTTAACTTTGTCAAAACAAACTCCAATGCTATCGGAATTGCTTATTTATCACATATTCACAGAAATTTAGATTTCAAGCCAATACCTGTTGGATATACTGATACCACTGGAAAATACATTACTCCGAAACCTGTTCATCAGGCTTATATTGTGCAAGGTTTATATCCATATATCGTAACTTATAAAGCACTTTTCTTGAATAATTTCAAAGATTTGCCTTTCTGGTTTGCTATGCATCTTTCCCGCGAGGCTTCATCGACAAAATACCTGAAAGATGCTGGTGTTGTTCCGAAATTCGCAAGATTTAATTTAATAAAAGAGGATTAATATGAAATTCAAATTATTTTTTGTGCTGCTTTTGTTCAGCTTCTCTTTCTCTTATGCTCAGCAAGCCAAGCAAAATTTCTTGTCGGCTTTGAATGAGAAAAATTATGAATTAGCAGAAAGTTTTATCCCGGCTGCTCTTGCAGAAAACCCTAAAGATTTAGATCTTCACTTGCTTTGCAACGATGTTTATCTCGAACTCGGTCGAAACGATAAAGCATTGGAAGTAATTCGCCAGGCTGAAAAAATTTCAAGCAAGCCTCCCGTTCTTAGAAAATTAGCTAACACTCTTTCTATAAATTCTTATCACTCAGAAGCAGTTAAAATTTTAAGAAAACTCACAATCGACGAAAAAAAAGAAATAAGTAACTGGTTACTTCTTGTTGATGTTTATCTTAGAGCAGATTCATTAAGCCAGGCTGAACTTGCCGTTGCTCGTGTTCTTGATATGGACAAAAATAATGTCGAAGCAAACATTAAACGTGGAGATATTTACTATCAGCAAAGAGTGTATGAGCTATCAAAAGATAGTTACGAAGCCGCTCTTTCCATCAACCCTGATTTAAACGAAGCAAGAATGAAACTTGCCCAATCTTATTATTGGCTTGGTATCCGCGAAAATGAAGCTAATCCTGATTTAGCAAATCTCTATTTTACCCGTTCATTGCAGGAATGGAACACTCTTACTCAGAAAGATCCCAAAAATGCTCGTGCTTGGTTCGAACAAGGCAAACTTTTCTTCTTCTCTAAAAATTATGTTCAGGCTGCACAATCTCTTAATAACTATATTCAGTTGCGTCCAAGCGGTTCACTTGGTCGTTGGTATCTGGCTCAATCATTGTATGAACTCGGTCGCTGCGATTCTGCTCGTTCCCACCTTCGCATAGTTGCAAATGAAATTGATACCGCCGCTGCTCGTGCCAAATTGCTTCTTGCAAGATGCTACCTTTCAGAAGGCGATTATGCACAGTCTGAAAAAACTTTCGAAGAATTGAGTGCTTCCGTATCTCTTCAAATGGAAGATGTTCGTCGTTGGGGACAGGCTGCTTTGTTTGCCGGCGACACCAACATTGCAGTTGAAAAATGGAAACAAGCAATTGAAATGAACCCAACTGAGAACTGCCAGTTAATGTATGTCCTTGGCACCTCACTTAATAAAATGAAACGATATAAGGAATCTATCGAAATTTTAAATAAAAGATTAGCAACAAACGCTTGCAACGATGATAATAACTATCTTATTCATTATTTCATTGGATTAAGCTACTTCTTCGATGGCAACTCTCAGCAGGCGATTGCACCTCTCCAAAAAGCAATCGAGCTCAACCCTGCTTTCTTGTGGTCAATGATTTATTTGGGCGATGTTTATGCCAACCTGAATGATAACGTAAAAGCAGAAGAAATGTTCTCCCGTGCTATTTCCACCGGTACCTCTGACGTTGAAAAATATAAGTCGGAGCTCAATCAGGCTTTTGCTAAACTTGCTCAAATGAAACTCGAACAGAAAAAATATAAAGACCTCGAAAAAATTGGTAAAGAATGGCTTACTGCTATGCCTGAAAATGAATTTGCTGCCTTGTTTACTGCAGTTGCGTTCCACGGACAAGGTCAAAATGAAGCAGCCTGCAGAAATTATAAACTTGTTCTGAAAATTAATCCTAATAATAAAACTGCTCGCGACAATATTAAAGCTCTTGGTTGCGAATAATCTTCCAATGCTTATCGCAAGGCTGTCTCTCATAGGCAGCCTTTTTCATTATTATAAAATTTCAGTATTTTCACGTATTGAATTTTTAGTTTTTTTGTATATATTTATATGAGTTTATTATTAGTTTTTAATTATTATGGATGCTTTTTCTACTATAGAAAATATTTTAAAGAAAATGCGCAGCGTATCCTGCCCTGATTGTCAGAAAGTCGCCAAAGAAATTGAACCAGACTTTGAAGAAATTAAAAATTATCTTATTGATATTTCCATTAGAAATAATGAGTTAAATCTAATCAGACACGAACTAGATGTTTCCCGCGACTGGTATAAATTCCTTTACGATAGTTCTCCTGTGCTTTTTTTTAATATTGATTCCGAAGGAAAAATTATCTCTGCTAATAAAAGCACTTCCACAGTTCTTGGATTACCTACACACCAGATTATTGGAAAGCATATTACTTCTTTTATTCTCTCAGATTATATTGACAACTTCTTTAATTCTTGCAACGAGGCTATCGATTTTAATGAGTCTATCCCGTGCTATATTAGAATTCAATCTGCTAATGGTTCTGTCATTAGTTTGTCTGGTGTTGTCAAAGCAATTATCAGAGATAAACAAACTGAATTTTATGCGGCATTTATTGATAATACAGAAGTTGAGCAAAATCAAAAAATCATCGAAGAGCAGCAAAAGCTCTATTCTTTTTTCTTCGAACAAGCAGCCGATGCCTTTTATTTTCTCAATGGAGATACTTATACCGATTGCAATCAGCAAGCATTGAAAATTTTTGGTCTGCAAAGCAAAAGCGATATTATCGGTAAGCATCCTTATGATTTCTCTCCTCCTTTCCAACCCGATGGCACAAGTTCAGTTGAGAAAGCTAAACTAATGATAGATATAGCTTACTCTAAAGGTGTAAATAATTTTGAATGGGTGCATCTTAATTCTAATAGCCAGTTGATTTATACAGAAGTATATCTAAAACCAATTCAGAAAGATGGATACGACCTGGTTTTTGTTACTTTAAGAGATATTACTTACAAGAAAATTGCCGAAGAACAGCAAAAATTAATCGAAGCAAACCTTTCAACCGCTATAAATTATTCACACATCGGGATTGCTCTTTTTGATATTCATAAAACAATAACAAAATATAATCAAGTCTTCATTGATGCCGTTAAATTTATTTCAGGCAACGATGTTACTGCAAAATGTGATCTGAATTCTCTTTTTATTAATGTCCCTGCTATTCTTGATAAATTTGAAAGTGCTTATAAAGGAATTTCATCAACCTTTGTATATGATGTATTAATAAAAAATACATCTATCTATTACGAAATTTCTCTTTATCCGATAAAAGTCGGCGAAGAAATTGCAGGTGCTTGTATTTTTATTAATGATATTACTCAATTCAAAGAAGCTGAAAAAATTCTTTCCAAAACAAATCTCGAATTAGAACAAACAGTTTTAGAACGAACTCTCGAAATTCAAAAGCAGTCGGAATTACTCTCCAAACTAATTGACAATGTGCCAGATTTTATTGTAGTTAAAGATATTTCAGGAAAATACATTAATTGCAACGAAGCTTACTGCAAGTTTCTAAATCTCCCAAAAAATGCGATAATCGGTAAAACTGACTACGATCTTTTTTCTAAAGATGAAGCTGATGCCTTTACCGATTTTGATAAAGCCGTTTTTGAAACAAAAACAACAGTTCGCTCGGAACAGTTACTACGCTTTTCCGATAACACTCTTCATACTTTGGACAATATCAAAACACCGTTTTTCGACCCGGAAGGAAATCCAATTGGATTAATCGGTATTGCCCGCGATATTACTGAATTCAAAAAACTTGAAGACGACATTAAACGCATAAACCACGAACTTGAATCTATTATCGAAAAACGAACAATAAAACTCCAGATGGAGATTCAAGAACGTATCCGTATTGAAGAAGAGCTCAAACGCAGTCGTGAAATTTATCGGAACTTGTTTAATAATGTACCAGTCGGAATATACCGTTCCACTCTTGATGGCAAAATTATTCTCGCCAATCCAACTCTTGTTAAAATGCTCGGTTTTGATTCAATTAATGAACTAAAAGATCGAAATTTAAATTTCGAAGGATTTCTCAGCTCATCTGAAAGACAATCTTTTCTGAACTTTATTCTTTCGAGCGATGAAGTGCAGGTTTTTGAAAGTACCTGGATAAAAAAAGATGGTTCAATTCTTAATGTTCTGGAAAAATCAAGAGTGGTTAGGGATGCAAACGGTAATGTTCTTTATATCGAAGGTACAGCCGAAGATATTTCTCAACGCAAATTGTCGGAAAAATTACAGCAAGCTGTCTATAGCATTTCCGAAGCAGCATATAATCTTGATAATCTCCAGGATCTTTATAAATTTATTCATCATTCTATTTCTCAACTCATCTTTGCCAGTAATTTCTATATTGCGATTTATGATCCTGAACGTAACGAAATACACTTCCCTTATTTTGTTGACGAAATTGATTCACCAAAGCCATCTTTCAGCGGACCTTATCCATTTGGAAATGGTTTAGTCGAATATGTAATTAATACCGGGCATTTTCAGCTTCTCGACGAAGAAAAACTGATGGAATTATCTTCAAATCGAACTATTGAAATACAGGGAGTAATTCCTAAATATTGGCTGGGTGTGCCTTTGAAAACAATTGGGAATCAAACTATTGGTGTAATCGCAGTTAAAAGCTACAATCAGGATGTCCGGTTCGACGAACTTACAAAAGATATTCTCGTGTTTGTCTCAACTCAAATTGCAATGGTTATTTATCGGAAAAAAATTGAAGAAGCTCTTAATCTTGAACGCCGCCTTCTTGCTGAACGTGTAATGGAACGCACCGAAGAACTTAGCGCCCTCAACGCAGAGCTCGAACGTGCAATCCGAACAAAAGACGAATTCCTTGCTAATATGAGCCACGAACTGCGAACTCCTCTTAATGCTATTCTCGGGCTCTCGGAAATTCTCCTTAAGCATCAGGAAATATATTCCAATGATCGTTTCCAACGTGCTCTGACTACCATTCACGATAGTGGTCATCATCTTCTAAATCTAATAAATGATATTTTAGACATTTCCAAAATAGAAGCAGGAAAATTTGAAATCTATTTGGAAGATTGTTCTGTTGAGCAAATTGCACATTCTTCTATGAACTTTATCCGGCAAATGGCTAATAAAAAAGATATTTCTCTACATCTTGATATTCAACAGGACACACCAAAAGAAATTTATGCAGATCAAATCCGCACAAAACAAGTTTTAATTAATCTTCTCAACAACGCTGTCAAATTTACTCCCAAAGGTGGTTCTGCTGGCTTATCTATTTCAGCAGAACTCGACAATAACCTCATTCATTTCGCAGTGTGGGATACTGGTATCGGTATTCGCCAAGAAGATATGAATAAACTTTTTAAACCATTTTCTCAAATTAGCAGCAATCTTTCACGTGAATACGAAGGCACTGGATTAGGGCTTACCTTAGTCGCTAAATTAACCGAAATGATGGGTGGCAGTGTTGCCGTTGAAAGTCAGTTCGGAGTTGGTAGCAAATTTACTGTTACTCTCCCGATAAAGAACAAAAACGCTTTCGATGCTTATTACGATGAGTTGCTAAACAAACAATTTTCTTATATAAAGAATGCTCTTCTTATTAATAGCTCCAAAGAAGATGCAGAACTTCTCAGGCAAGACCTCGAACGCTTTGGCATTGCGTCCGATTTTTATGATTTTGAGCAAAAAATTGAAGATACTCTCTATCAAAAAAAATATGATATTGTAATCCTTGATGTTCTTCTTTGGGACAAATCAGGTTGGGATTATTTAAAGCACATAAAATTGCACGAAGAACACAAATATATTCCCGTTGTAATCGTTTCGATATTAAAAGAAAAAACTCGCGCTATTGCTAATGGTGCAGATGGATATGTGCAAAAGCCATATAAACTTATTACCTTATATGAAACATTGAATAAGGTAGATCTGAAACTTGAAAAACAAAAGGCGAAATTACTTGTAGATTCGGAGATAAATGATATGACAAATGAAAAGATACTTATCCTCTTGGCTGAGGATAATGAAGCAAACCTTGAAACAATGGAAGCATTTTTAGAATATGCTGGTTATTCAGTGCTGGTTGCTCGAAATGGTAAAGAAGCTATCGAATCGGCTATTGAATACAAACCTGATATTATTTTGATGGATATTCAGATGCCCAAAATGGATGGTATCGAAGCTATTCGTATTTTGAAAAATGATCATAATACTTCCCATATTCCTATTATTGCTCTTACTGCACTTGCAATGCCGGGCGACCGCGACAGATGTTTTGCTGCCGGTGCTAACGATTATATCAGTAAACCTGTTAATTTCGATACGCTTGTTTCCAGTATTAATGATTTAGTTGATAAAAAATAATGTGATATTATTAATTTTGTAATTAGTGAAAAAAATATTTATACTTTTTTGAGAAAATAATATGCAAGAAAATACTAATACCAGTAATCAAAAGATTAAAGTTTTAATAGTTGATGATCAAGCTTTGGTGCTTGATATTTTAGCAAAAGGCTTAGCAAAAGATCCTATGATTGATGTTGTCGGCACTGCTACTGACGGCTACATTGCTCTTAATCAGGTTAATAGATTAAAGCCCGACGTTATCATCCTTGATATGGAAATGCCTCGTATGAACGGCATTCAGTTCCTGCATAACCTGATGCCCGTCAATCCTATCCCAACTATTGTGCTCAGTGCCTTAACAGAAAAAGATTCTCAAATAACGAAAGAAGCCTTCGAAGCAGGTGCTGTAGACTTCCAGCCTAAGCCGGGTGCCGGCGCTCGTGCTTTGCCTGAGCTGTTTTCCCAGCTGATATATAAAATTAAACTTGCATATACTCAGGATGTAAGCCATCTCAAAAAAGTTAAAAAAGAATTCAAGCTTCCAAGTAACCATCTTGATAGAACTGCCAAAACAAATCAGATTATTCTCGGTATGGGAGCTATGGATATTTCCAACGATCCTAACAAAGTTTTAAAAATATTCGCTCTTGGCTCTTGTATAGGTCTTGGATTATTTTGTCCTTCTAAAAATATTGTCGGGCTTGCCCACGTTGCTCTTCCTCAATCAAATACAGACAAAGAAAAAGCTGAAAAACTACCCGGATATTTCGCTGATACTGCTGTTGATGCCTTGTTGCAAAAAATGAATGAATTGGGCTGCCCTAAGGAAAAAATATTTGCTAAAATCGCTGGTGGTGCAAAAACTAAGATCGAACTCGGTGAGTATTTCAGCATTGGTCAACGTAATACTGTTGCCGTCAAAGCCGGACTATTGAAACGCGGCATCAAAATATTAGGCGAAGACACCGGCGATACAATCTCTCGCACCGTCTCCGTTAAAGCTGGTGATACAAAAATGCAAATTTATTTCCCTGATAAAGGCACGTGGGAAATATAATGGCACAATAATTGATAGTTCCCCTGTGATTATTTATCATTTTTGGGGGGAATATGAAAATTATATCAAACAACAAAACTGCTAATATTTTATTGCTGGTTTCTTTCAGCTTAATTGTTATTGTTATGCTTTCGTCTTTTATTAATCGGGTTATTATTTCTCCACCTGTTCAGGCTGAAATTGATAACGGAGCTAATACAAGCCAAAACGATGTCGTTATTCAGGTGAACGTTCTAAATGCCTGCGGAGAAACTGGACTTGCAGCCAAAGTAATGGAATTCTTACGCCTTCGCGGATTTGATGTAGTCGAAATTGGTAATTATCCAAAAAAAGAAGAAAAATCATTCGTTCTCGATAGGCTCGGGGATGTCCGCAGTGCAAGAAAGGTTGCTTATGCTATCGGTGTGCCTGATTCCTTGGTAGTTAGTGCTATAGATTCTACCTTGTTCGTTCGTTCAACTGTTGTTATTGGAAAAGATTTTCCGTTGCTTAAGCCATTTAATTAAGCTTAATCCAGCAATTCATCAAGAATACTATCTAATTGCTTATATATTGCTTCCCAGGAGTGCTTTTCTTCGATAAGCACTCTTGCATTTTTTATAAGTTTTGATGCAAATTCTTCATCTTTTAGTATCTTAACTGCATATCGTATCATTTCTTCTTTCGTATTGCATATTATTGCACTTTCTTCATTCTTAGCATATATTCCTTGATTGCCCGTAGGAGTTGTAATTACAGGACATCCGCTTGCCATTGCTTCTAACAATTTATTCTGAATGCCTGAGCCACCTGAATGTGGATGCAAAAATACTCTCGCACTATGCAAATAAGGCAACATATCAGGTACATCAATATGAAGCTTAATGTTTTTCTTGGTTTTGAGCGACATTACGCTGTGTGGTGGTTTTGCCCCTGCTATATGAAACTCTACTTCCGGCAATTTTGCCAATATTTCAGGTAATATCTCATTTACTATTGTATTAATCATTATCTGATTTGCCCAAACATCAAGCTTCCCAGCGAACAGTATGCCTTCCCGGTTTTTTATGTCGTTATTAAATGTATACCTGTTTAAATCAACACCATTCGATAGTAATCTGTATTCAACTCCACTGTTTAGCTTTTGCATCTCTTTTATATCGTCGTTACTTACAAATGTTACTATATCAAAATATTTAACAATTTCAGGCTCATATTTTTTTAATTTATTGTATTCCCAATGTCTTACAAATTTTTGCAGCAAACTTGTTGATTCCTTATACGAACGATATTGATAAATTGTTCTGCAATCTTCTGCCATTAATATTTTGGGAATTCTTAATTCTTTTATATACTCTGCTGTTCTCATAAAAAAAGCAATTGCAACATCAAAATTCCTTTCAGGTTGCAATTCTTCTACTGCTTTTTTGAAACTATTTGAATAATAATAATCTATCTCGAGTGGGCTTTTCGTTATAAGCTTCATCCCTGCTTTCAAACCTGCCGAAACAGGGTCGAGCGGAATTACAATTACTTTAACACCTAATTTTTCTATTTCGTTAATATAACTTTTAGGTAAATCTACACCTTGATGAAAGGTTACTAAAGTAACATCGTGATGTTTGCCCAGATATTTCAAAATATAATAAGGCTTTAGTCTATCGCCTCCAATCAATGGATATGGAAATCTTGCTGTTAAAAATAAAACTCGTAAACGTTTACTCATATTATTTTTCAATCGTTTAACAAAATTAATAATTTTCTGGCAGTTCTCTGCCGGTTAGCTTCATTATCGCCGCAGCGATAGACGGAAAAGAATCAGAGTAGCAATATATTATATTTCCACACTCCAACTCTTTTGCAAAATGTGGATAACCAAAAATGATTACATACTTTTTTCTTCCATTCGATATTTTTTCTATTATGTTGTTAATTTTATCAGATATTTCAATACTTCCCTGGTAGGCTCTTCCCTTCGAAAAAACTGCAAAAATCAAAAACTCAGCATTTTCAATGTTCTCTACTAATTTTTGAGTATCTTCATCTGAAATATTTGTGTCTAAATAACCGTAGTCGCAATCGTTTTCTGTTGCCTGCGCAAGCATTGTAAAAAATCTTGACGCCGCTTGCATATCATAATCATTCTGAATAATTGAAAATGCAGCATATTGCTTGCTGCTGTCTATTGGTAAATCACTTTCAGGAACATCTGATTTTATGGATTTTATTGCTACTCTCAGTGCAAGATTTGTATGTTTCATCCACGTATTCAGTTTTGTCTCATTCTTTGCAAAACTTGGTATAAGCCCGCAAAATCTTTTTAAGGAAAGTATTTTACGAACAGAACTGATTACTTGTTCCCGCAATTCTTCAGATTTTTCTATTGCTTGCTCGACAATGCTAATTGCACCAATAGGATTTTCAGGCATCAATAAAATATCATTTCCAGCCGATAGGGCAAGCAATAATAATTCACTTGGTGAGTACTTCTGTGATACTGACTTCATATCAAGTGCATCGGTGAGAACAAGTCCATCAAATCCAAGCTTTTCCCTGATATGTAACTTGATAACTTTTTCTGATAATGACGCTGGTTTGCTTTCATCAATCGATTTTACAAGCAGATGTCCAACCATAATAGACTTCACATTGCTTTCAATAGCAGTCCGGAATGGAATTATTTCGTTTTCAAATAATTCATTTAAACTACAATCAATTATTGGTAATTCTATATGTGAATCAATTGTAGTGTTTCCGTGTCCAGGGAAATGTTTTGCTGTCGCTGCAACATTTTCTGCTTGTGTTCCTTTGATATATGCCAAAATATGCTTAGAAACAATTTCACTTGTTTGACCAAAAGATCTTATATTTATTATTGGGTTTCTTGGATTTGAGTTAATATCGCAAACAGGAGCCAAGTTCCAATGTACTCCGATGTCTTTTGCCTCTTTTGCAATTGCAGTTGCAATTTCTTCTGTAAGTTTTGCGTCATCGGCAATTCCCAGAGCCATTGCGTGTGGAAACGCAGTTCCATCATCCAAACGCATAGATAGCCCGTTTTCAAAATCTGCTGCAAATATAAGCGGTATTTCAGCTAACGACTGTAAATAGCTTGTTGCTTTCTCGACAAGATCGCAATTCCCACCAAATATACAGAATCCTCCAATTCCGGATTCAGTTAGTTTTATTATCTCATCCTTGTATTCATTCTCCTGATGAAATTTCTCAATGTCTAATCTTGGAATAATACATTGAGCTGCAAGTTTGCGAACTTCCCAGTGCTCTGTTTTCTTCATATTAACCCGTAATTTCTAAATTAGTTTGTTCAAATTGCTTGATTTTTTCTCTTACTTCATCAGGAATTCTTTTTGATTTGAATGTGCCTTTTTCAAGATGCACCATCACAGACCTTGCTATTGCACATATTTCATTATTCTCGTTCGTTACAACATTTTCCATTGTCATCGATGAGTTACCAATTGAAGCTGTCCGACAATATACTCTGTATTTGTCAGTAAAAAATAATGGAGCAAGATAAGAAATACTGGTGCTTACAACCATCAGCGGTAATTTTTCTCTGATAGTGTTTTTCTCGATTTTTATGCCAATTTTGTCCAAATATTCTAATCGTGAATTTTCCATCCAATAGAGATACTGAATGTTGTGAACAACTTCGAAAGAATCAACTTCACTAAAGTGAACTTTGCCCTCTACATAAAACTTAAATTTATCCAAACTTTTAGCTATTTCATCCATATTTTTCAGAAAAATTTTAACATATCCAAAAATAAAAAAAAATGTTTACAAATCAATCATCTATTCTTTTATGTGGAATATTATAAAGGATCTCTAGCAGCGCATAGGGGAATCGAACCCCTATTTCAGCCTTGAGAGGGCTGCGTCCTAACCGTTAGACGAATGCGCCCCTTTTGAAACGATTTATTATTAATATCGTCAATTATTTCAAAATTAACACTATTTTTGTAATTATTACAAATACATTTTTTTGAGTTATGAGAAAGTTTATTTATTTAATAACACTATTATTTGCGAGCTTACTGTGTTTCGCCCAATCCGATTTCGAAGAAATTGAAAAAGTTCAAGCTGATACAGTCTGTTTCAAATATAAATTTCAGCAAGGCGATTTGCTTATTTATCGTGTGGAATCTCGCGATAGTATTGTTTTTGACGATGATATTCCTTTGGTGCGGGATCGTTGGGAAAGATTTATTGTCAAATGCGATTCAGTTGATAAATTCGGCAGATTTCACCTGAATCTTTATTTTACAGACTATTCTGCCGTCGAATCTAAAGGTGAAATAAAAGATGTTTTGCGAAAATCTTCTCCCTGGATTAATAGAAAATTCTACTTGGTTATTGATTCTGTTTCCAATAGAATTCGTTCTGTTGCTGAAGATGTTACTAATGCTGCTGTTTCGCCCGGTGGACCTTATCAACCTTACTTATTTTTCCCCTTCAAACAATCGTGCAAGGTAGTTAATGAATCTTGGCTTGTTAGCTCAATCGATACTCTTGTCGAAAATTCATTCCCACCTGCTATTGTCGAACATTCAAATTTAATGCGTGCCGAAGATAAAATAGATACTCTTGGCTATTCTTGTATTAAATTTCGTTTCATCCGAACCGGAGAAGCTACTTATCAAATGAAATCTGAACAACAATCACTGCAAACAAACGCAATTATTAATTCTGGTGGTCGATTGTTTATTTCTTCTAAATTTTTTATCCCTGTTCATTTTTTCCAGACTATCGAACAAAAACTGCGTGTATATTTTGACGAAGATAATTACCGCGTCGGAAAACATTTTACAAATACTTATTTTACTTTGGAAGAATTTGTTCGCAAAAACAATTGATTTCTTACAATAATATTTTTTTTTGTAAGTCTTTTCAACAAAATTCTTCTTTTATCCTTTTTTTGAGGTTAATATGGCTTACAAAGAATTGCTCTCGAGTGAAGATTGGGCAATTTTGCAATCTTCATTTTTTGCGGTTTTTAAAATGATTGCCGGCGCTGATGGTAAAATCGACAAAAAAGAAAAAGACGCTATCGATGTTATTATTAAAAATTCCCATAAGTTAAATAACTCTCTTGCAAAAGAGATTCTTCAGACTATTCCTAATGGTGATGAACTCAACAGCATTTTCGATGCTCAAAAACAACCTGCAAAAGAAATTTTACGCAAAACTGCTTTCATTCTGGATAATAAAATCGAGCCAAAAGACGCCTTATCTTTTAAAAAGCATTTAATTGCTCTTGGAGTTTTCATCGCTAATGCTTCCGGTTCTCTGTTCGGCTACAAGATAAGCTACGACGAAATGGATGCCATCAACGAAGTTGGACGTTGTTTGAATATCGCTGTTAAAGATTTAGAGCAGACAAATATCATTATGGATATTATCAATTCAATCGAAGAATAATTGTCTATCTTTCAAAAAATAGGCTGTTCCATTCTGCTGGTTCAGCCTGTTTTTTTCTTTTCGATACTCAATTTGTAAATTTGTCATACTGTTTCGTTAATTCAATCCATCTCTGAATGAAATAATTCTAAATATTTTCTCTTTCCTTTAATTCTTTTATATTTGTATAGATATAAAGCGACTAATAAAATCGTTCATTTGCTATTTAAATGAAACTTTTTTATTATTTCTTTCGTATGTTTGTTGAGTTTTTATTCTTCAATTTTCGTGAGCAATGTTGATGGAAATACTCGAAGTAAAAAATGTTACTAAAAATTTTGGAAACTATGCTGCTGCAAATAATATTACTTTTGCAGTCGAAAGTGGGCAAATTTTTGGTCTGCTCGGTCCTAATGGTGCTGGCAAAACAACCCTTATTCGGATGATTAACAATATTTTAATTCCTGACGAAGGTGAAATCAATATTTTTGGCGAGAAACTAAACCCAAATTTACAGAATAAAATAGGATATCTCCCGGAAGAAAGAGGGCTTTATAAAAAACTAAAAGTAATGGAGCAAATTATTTATTTCGCACGGTTGAAAGGATTACCAAAACCGATTGCTATCGAGCGTGCCCGCTTTTGGCTTAATAAGCTTGGTGCATATGGTTGGGAAAACAAAAAAATTCAGGAACTATCGAAAGGTATGCAGCAAAAAATCCAGTTTATTACCACTATTATTCATTCTCCTGAACTCATCATCCTTGATGAACCGTTCTCTGGTTTCGATCCAATCAATACAGAACTTGTAAAAAATATCCTGCTCGAACTTAGAGATGAAGGTAAAACCATTATTCTTTCTACTCACGTTATGTCGCAGGTCGAAGAACTTTGCGATAGCATTTGTATGATTAACAAAGGCAAACTCGTTCTCAACGGTAAAGTCTCTGATATTAAATCAAAATATGGTCGTAATCATTTGATAATAGAATTTGATGGAAGCGACGAGTTCGTCAAATTGTTAAATAATGTTGAAATCCTTAACCGCTCTAATTCCCGTTTAGAACTGAAATTACTAAATCATTCCATTAATACTAACGATATTTTTAAAACTGTTTCTGAATTTGCTACTGTTACAAAATTTGATCTTTCACTTCCTACAATGCACGAAATTTTCATTGATACAGTCGCTAATCAACAAGGAGAGCAAAAATGAATAATAAAATTAACACAATAATTTCACACGAATATTCTACTCGTATTAAATCAAAAGGCTTTATTATAGGCACTATTTTGGGTCCTTTGTTTATTATTTTGCTGATTGTAATTCCCGGTTTGGTTGCTTATTTATCTGCGGATTCAACTTCCAAAAAAATTGCTATTGTTGATAAAACACATTTCGGAATTGGACAAAAATTAGTCAGCCTCGATACTTCTAAATATTATTTGTCTGATAAGTCGGAAGATGAACTTCGTCGTCAGGTACTTGGAGGCGAAAGCGATGGTTTCGTAGTTGTTGATGATAATGTCATCAATAGCGGCGAAGCGCTTGTCTTCACATCAGGCGGTGGTGGTATTGGATTTATTACAAGTTTAGAAAGCAACCTTGGCGATATCATCAAGCAAAAACAACTTAAAGATGCTGGTGCAACCGATGATATTCTCAAGCTCATTGATAAACCTTTCAAAATAAAAACTCTCAAAGTTACTGAAAGTGGCGAACAAAAAGATTATACAGAAATATATGCCGGTATCGGCTACTTTTTAGGCTTTGTGATTTATTTTCTGATGTTTGCTTATGGCTCACTTGTCAGCCGTGGAGTAATCGAAGAAAAGGCTAATCGCATTATTGAAGTTATCGCTTCCTCCGCTAAACCATTCGAAATTATGATGGGCAAGGTTATCGGGATCGGTTTGGTCGGATTAACTCAAGTTGCTGTCTGGATTTTGCTCGGTTTTGCTGCAATTACTATCGCTGGAACAATTTTCAGCGGCTCTGTTTCGCCTGAGCAGATAGCACAATTGCAAAATCAGGCAACTATGCCACATAGCACCGGCACTATGCTTAATATCGCAGGTCTCGAAATACCAACTATCTCTCCGTGGCTTATTATTGGCTTTATTTATTATTTCTTAATCGGCTATTTTATCTATGCAACTTTATTTGCTGCTATAGGTTCTGCTGTCGATCAGGAACAAGATGCCGCACAATTGCAAACTCCTGTTACTCTTCCTATTATTATTCCTATTCTGCTTATTTTCAATGTAGTTAGCAACCCTGATGGCACTCTCGCAGTAATATTGTCTCTAATCCCGTTTTTCACTCCTATTTTAATGACAGTGCGGATTGCAGCAACACAAGTGCCTTTATGGCAAATATTGGCTTCAATTATCCTTACTCTTGGCACTTTCTTCCTCTGCCTGAAAATGGCTGCAAGGATTTATCGGGTTGGTATTCTTATGTATGGCAAAAAACCTACTTTCAAAGATTTGTTTAAATGGATGCGTATTGCTAAATAATGATTTTTTGCTTGTTTGCAGTTTTTATTTTGTAAAATAATTTATATATTTGCTAATATAGATTATTAGTTTCTGGTAGCATATGAAAAAACTGTTCTTTCTCGTCTTTTTCTTTTCAGGTTGTCTATGTCTTTTTTCTCAAAATAATTTAGATGAAATCAAAATTGGTATTTACGCAAAAGATCATTCAAAAATATATAAAGGGCTATCCAACCACTTTGGGGACGACTTTTCCGCTATACCCCCGAATAAGTTCGTAGAATTTGCAAATTGGCTGCTCGAACTCGAAGATTATTCATCTGCTTATCAATTCTTTATGATTGCTAACATTTCTGCTTTTTTAAATGGTGATATGTCTTTAGAAGAAAAAAATTCCTTCATAAAAAATATTAATTCGAAGTGTGATAGTCTGATAAAAAAAATTACTCAATTAGATAGAATTAATATAGAAAAAAATAAATATAACATTTTCCCGGGTAAAATTAACTTCCTGAATAATCTGGCAATTATGCTAAAAAACTCTGATAGGATTAAATTCGATGCCAAGCCTTCTAAAAAAGTTAGAAATACTCAGGAAGGTATTGCCCCTATTCAAATAGAAACTATTAGCGGCGGTATTCAACTTGCAGAAGAAAAACCAGAAATTGACGAAGCTCCGTTTTACGACTATCGCGATATTATCGATAACCTTGTCTATCCTCAAAAAGCTAAAGAACAGAAGATCGAAGGAACAGTTACTCTTGAGATTGTTCTAAACGAACTCGGTAATGTCGTCGAAAAGAAAGTTATTTCTTCCGATAACGATATTTTTAATTCTTACGCCCAAAATGTGATCGACTATGTGAAGTTTCGCCCTGCTAAACGTAGTGGAAAGCCTGTTCATTCAAAGTTACTTGTTCCAATTCACTTTATAAATAAATAATGAAGTATGATACACAAATTTTTTACGTTTTTTGCTATAATTTTAATTATTCTAACAAGTTGTAGCCAAAATGACGAAAATTTTCAAGAAAATCTTGAGAATTCTCCAAATTCTGAAACTGAACATATTAATACCGATTTTTATGAGCCACCATACATTAAGTATAATCTCGTAGAAATTCATAATCGGAGCACTCTTGATTCAATCTTTTCTTCCGTTCCCGATAGTATCGATAAATCTGTTGCCCAAAAAATCATTATGACGTTGAACCGAAAAGAATTGCGGTTTATCCGGAATGGTGAAAAAATTATTGTCCCTGAAATTTTTACAAACAATATCCTCGATTATTCAATTTTCCCTCATAATTATCCACCTGCAAAAAATATTAAAAAAATAATTTTAGTTTCCATTGATAAGCAAGCCTATGGGTGCTACGAAAATGGCAAATTAGTTCGATTTGCTGCCGTTAATTCTGGTAAGGAACGTACTCCGTCATTCCCGGGCAAATATGCTCTCGTATGGAAAGAACGTCTTCGTCGCTCCTCTCTCGATAGCACTTGGGTTATGCCTTTCACTTTCAATTTCCATGTCGCAGCAGGAAGTGCCTTCCATCAATTTGAAATGCCAGGCCGCCCTGTTTCGCATTCCTGCTTACGTCAGTTTTTAGATGATGCTCAATGGCTCTTTAGTTGGGGCGAATCCGCTAAAAAAGATACCAGCGGCAAACTCATCCCTTTCAGTGGAACACCAGTTATTTTGCTTGGTCATTTTGATTATTCGCGTCCTCGTGGTGGTCCCTGGCTCGATTTTACCTCTAACAAAGATGGCGTCGTCCAATTGCCGGATAATCCACTCGAAGTTGAAGAAGCTCTTATTCCTATTATTCAAATTCCAAAAGAAGCTCGCTCCAGCTTACCTAATAAAGAAAGATATTTGTATGCCGAAGATACTCTTCGGGCACGTGGAATAATTAGAGAACACGTAAAACTTACTCCTTCAATTAACTTTAATCAATTGAGGCGCCAAAATCAAGCTAAAAAGCAAATGCAAAATCAAGAAAATAGCAATAACAAAAATCTTCCTGTCTTAAACGATATTGAACATAACGACGGAGTAACTGATTGAAGCCTTTCTATGCCGAGCTTTCCCTTTTTTTAGTTACTTTCATCTGGGGCGGAACTTTTGTTTTTACTAAAATAGGATTAGATTTCACCTCTCCAAGTGTGTATATTCTGATGCGTTTTAGTATTGCAATATTCCTATGTGTTATTTTCTTTAACAAGAAATTATTTAAAATTCAGAATAGAACTCTAATTAATGGATTAATCTTAGGTTTGTTTTTTGGTGGTGGTTTCTTGCTTCAAACTATTGGTTTGAAATATACAACTGTTTCAAAATCTGCTTTTATTACTGGCATCACTGTTCCACTTACCCCGATTGTATATTACATAGTTTGTCGCAAAAAAATTAACAAATACTCTTTCTGGGGAGTTTTTGTTGCTATGATTGGTCTATGGATTTTCACAAATCCAGACTTTGATAATATTAACATCGGCGATGTCCTTACTCTCTTCTCCACGATGTTTTGGGCTTTCTATATTACATATATGGATGTATTTACAAAAAAAATTGAAAATCGCTCAATAACTGCTCAGTTGGTTTTTTTGCAGTTTGTTGCATCATCGATTATTGCTCTTGTTTATTTTGTTACTTTCGAGGATAGCTCTTGGGTTGTAAAATTTGATAATATGCTTTTAATTTCATTAGCTTTTAATGCTGTTTTAGCATCATTTTTTGTTACATTTATCCATACAAGCATTCAAAGATACACTACACCTGTCAAGGCTGCATTAATTTTTTCGCTCGAACCTATTGTAGCAAGTTCAGTGGCTGTTATCTTTTTGAATGAAACTATGTCGAATACCGAAATTTTCGGAGCAACTTTGCTGTTTTCTGCTGTGATTATTTCTGAATTAGGCACTTTCTTGGAAAAAAATGGAAATGATTAATATTACTTTATTATATTTTATTTTTTACTTATTTTTAAAAATCAATAATTAGAGGTAGTTATGAAAAAATTTTTGCTTTTAATCTTTTTATTTGCTTCTGCAAATTTTCTCTATTCTCAGAATATCGATGATATAATGAAAAATGCTATTAAAGCAATGAACAAAGAAGCATTAGATAAAATTGAAACTTTCGTTATCCACGGCAGTCAGTTCATTGCTGAGCAAGGCGAACAAATTCCTATTGTTTACAAAATCAAGAGACCAGACAAAGTCAGAATTGAAATCGAATATATGGGCAATACTATTATTCAAGCCTTTGATGGCAAAAAAGCTTGGATGGTCAATCCTCTCACTGGTTCTAAAGATAAGAAAAATTTACCCGATGCCGCAAAAGACCAAATTTTGCAGATTTTCGACTTCCTTAATTCTCCTATCGTCAAATACGGTGAAGAAGGCTATTCATTTGAGTATCTTGGCAAAGAAACTATTGATGACAAGAACTACATTACTATTAAAATGACAGACAAAGATAACGATATCTCTACTATCTATATTGATGAAATTACTAATTGGTTCTATAAATTAAGGGCTGAAGTAAAGAAAGATGATGAATCTAATACAATCGAATATGTTTTTGAAGAAAAAACTAAAGTTGGCGGAGCTATCGTTCCATCTGTAATTGAATTAAAAATTAATGGAAATACTGTTATGGTATTCAACTTTGATGAATATGAAATCGGTAATGCTTTGGACGACAAAATTTTCGAAAAACCTTAATTGATAATTATTGCAATCGAATAGGGAAGAGGCTGACTTCTAAGTCAGCCTCTTTTTTGTTCATTGCTGTATGTTCCTTAAATTACAATTTCATCAACGAAATATTGATTACATTCTTATGTGCCTTTGCCAATGAATTCATTTACCATTCAAACGCAATTTGTTAAAATAAAAAAGGCGTATTTTGCGATACGCCTTTTCTAACATTTATTTCCCTTTCTTTTTGTCTTTTTTCTTCTTCATTTTTACTTCGAAATAACCGGGTTTTTCTTTGACAACACGTTTGAAAAATTCGTCGCCATAACCTACACCCTTAGGATGACGCCCGTTATCAACGTTCACATCATTAATATAGCCATCATTATATTTTACAACTAATTGCTTCCATAGAGTAAACCATTCATCAAACATTTTTTGAGACTCATTCAATGAATAATCGCTCAAAAATTGCATTGCCGAAGCTTTATCTTTCTGATACAACTCATTTGCCGCCTTCTCGATTATTGGCTGAAACATCTCATACTTACTTTCAAGACGCTTCTGCACAACCTGAATGTCTTTGATAATATATGAATATTTTGTATATGCAAGGTTTGCAACCAGATTGAATATCCAAAAAGCAGAATTCAAATCAAGTTCTTTAATACTACCACCTCTGAAACATTTTGGAATATCGTTCATTGCACCTACATAAAGTGGCACATAAACAGTAGAATAGGTATCATCAACTCCATACCAAAATACTCCGGCAATTTCTCTTGGCAAGAAACTTCTGCTTTGCGATACAAAGGAAAATGCTGTTTGCTGTGTCGAAATTGGTCTTTCCCAGGCATAAGTTGTTGTGTCGCCGGAAATTTTAAATGCAAGCGGTTTCCATCTGTATGGATTGCCAAAAGGTTCTGCTGCAAGTCCTTTGGTCATATCAAATTCTGTATCGTTGAAATGATCGCGCATTAAGCTCATCACATCTTGTGGTGTAAGCTTCTTGTCCGGCTTGATGTATAATGGATAAGGTTCTTCTCCTTCGTATGCACGCCAATAATCACTCGATAAATTCAGAGATGGTGCTGCTCGTCTAAACAAACTCCATACTCTTCCCTCGCAAAACAGCAAACTGCTCGCGTCGAGTGGGCAATATGTGTCAGCGAAGCTGAATGGTCCCTGTTTTGGGTTGTAGTAGCCTCGTGCAATCGCAAAAGAAATCACATCCGGTGCATACAAACAATTATTAGGGTCATTCATCGGAAATTGTCTGATGCGCGCTTGGTTAGCGTGAGCCGCTACATATCCGTCTGGAATACGAACAGCTACCCACACAGCACCTTTTTCGTAAGGTCCTTTGCTTATCATTTCAAGTATCCAAACTTCATCAGGATCAGCAACAGAGAAAGATTCTCCCGAACTATAATAACCGTACTCAGCAACAAGCTCTGTCATCACTCTAATTGCTTCACGTGCAGTTTTAGCTCTTTGCAATGCTATATACATAAGCGAACCATAATCCATTATTGCGTTTGTGTCCCGCAGTTCCTCACGTCCACCAAACGTTGTTTCTCCAATTGCTACCTGATATTCATTCATATTTCCAATTACTTTATATGTTTCAGGCACTTGTTTTATTTTCCCAAGATGTTTGCCGCTATCCCACTCATAAATATCAACCCACGACCCTTCGGGATGTTTTGCTGCAGGTGCATAATATAATGGCTCCATAAATCCACCGGCATCTGCCGAATAAGAAATCATTGTCGAACCATCTGCCGAAGCTCCTTTTGTTACCAGAAAGTTTGTGCAAGGATATACTTCTAATGTAAAGGCAAAAAATAGCATTAATAAAATTAATCTGGATTTCATCATAAGTCCTTTGTATTAAACAAAATCATTTATTTATTCATTTAATATAAAGAAAAATACAAGATTTAACAAAAAAAATCTAAACGAATTATGAATAATTGATGAATTCAAACAACTGTATTATGATTTTCTTCTTATGATTTACTAATTTATTTTTCATATTTTTGCTGTTATTTCGTTATCATATTTTCATATTTGTTTTATTTAAAAATACACGTTATGAATTCATACAATTTGGTTATTTCTGGTTACTGGTGGCTTTTGGTTTTATTTATTACAGCTGGATTTGGGCTGTCTTTATGGGCATACAAAACAACAATTCCTCCAATTTCCGAGAAAAAACGCTATCTGCTTATCACACTTCGTGGATTTGCCCTCGCAATTTTAATCTTTGCTATTTTTGAACCAATATATTCAATTACTCGTGCATTTATCGAAAAACCTAAAATAGCTATTCTTCTCGATAATTCGATTTCTGCCGGCACTACTGATGCAAAAGGCAATCGTGCCGATGCTTTCAAAAATGCTTTGATTAACTCAAATATTGATAATCTCGATAATATTACCTTCCTTTTTGATAGTGATGTCAAGCAATTAGATAAGTTCAACATAGATAGTTTAGCCTTTAATGGCAGAGCAACTGATATTTCAAAAGCACTTCGCCGATTAGATAGATACCGCGACGAAGAGAATATACGAGCTGTAGTGCTATTCACTGACGGTGCCTACAATGCCGGTTCAAATCCAATTTTCGATGCCGAGCGTTTCACTGCTCCATTTTACGTTGTTGGTATCGGCGATACCACTGAGCCAGTTGATATTGCTGTATTATCAATTGTTACAAATGAAATTGCTTATGTCGATAATAAAATCCAAATTATGGTCAATTTCAAAGCAAATGGATTTTCTAATAAAACTTTGAAATTAAAGCTATTCTCTAATGAAGAAAAAATCGGAGAACAAGATATATTCATTGAGCCGGGTAGAGAACGTTATTTTCACAATTTCGAATATACTCCCACCAAACCCGGAACTCATAAAATAACCGCACAGATTGACCCAATCGAAAATGAAATTACCCGAAAAAACAACTCAATTTCAGAATTTATTCGTGTCCTGGAAAACAAACGTAATTTTGCAATTTTTGCCGGTTCTCCATCACCTGATTTGTCGATGATTAAGCAGTCGATTTCGCTCGAAAAAGGCGTCGAAATAAAAGAATTTATTCAGAAAAAAGGTGCTGAATTCTACGAAACACCTAATCCGAAAGTTCTCCAAGCCAGCGAACTTATCGTTTTTGTTGGTTTTCCTGTCCAATCAACTCCGAAAAATGTTATTGATATGATAAAACTTGAATTAGAACGTGGAAAGCCTCTTCTTTTTATCGCTTCTCAAACTACTGACTACAATAAACTTAAAGAATTTCAGAATTATCTGCCTTTTGTTGTAGTATCCTCACGACCACAAGAATTACTTGTAGTTCCTGATTTCAAAACGCCTGCACTCTCTTCTCCAATTTTAAGAATTACCGGTAGCGACGACGACCTTAAACTTTGGAATTCACTCCCGCCTCTGTTCCGAACCGAAACATTTGTTCGTCCGAAAACGGAAAGCGAAGTATTAGCCACAATGAAAATCAACAATGCTCCTTTAAATGAACCTTTGATCATGTCCCGACATTTCCAAAATAGTAAGTCTATTGCTCTGATGGGATATGGTTTGCATAGATGGAAGCTTTTTGGTTACGCCTCGGAACTTGCAAAAGGACGCAATGCCGAAGATTTGTTAAACATTTTTATCAACAACAGCTTGCGATGGCTTTCCATTGCCGAGCAAACCAAACCAGTTAAAGTCCGTCCTTCGCGTAAATTTTATAATGAAAATGAAGTAGTCGAACTTTTTGGTGAAGTTTACGACGCTGCCTACAATCCTATCGAGAAAGCAAATCTTAAAGTTAAAGTTTCTGGTAAAAGCGACACTCGCGAAATCACTCTTGCCCCAACAGGTCAGGGCAACTACTATACAACAGTAGAAGGGCTCACTTCGGGTGATTATTCCTTCTCAGCAGAGGCAACTCTCAACAACAACGTTCTTGGTACTGATGACGGCAGATTTTCCATTGGTGATATTTCTATTGAATACCTTAACCTGAAAATGAATGAGCCTCTTCTCAAAAAAATTGCTGAAATCACCGGCGGGAAATTCTATTATTCCGGTGATGTTTCATCTATTGTTGATGATATTCGAAAAAATAGATTCTTTACAGAACGAAGCATAAAAAAACGCAACGACATAATTATCTGGAACTTACCTTATTTGCTTATTCTTGTTGTTCTGCTTCTTTCAGCAGAATGGTTCATTCGGAAACGAAGCGGAATGTTATAAAAGAAATGTTTATATAAAAAAAAAGAGACGTAATTTGTTACGTCTCTTTTATTATTATTTCCTGAATACTTTATTCAAATTCAACTAAAAGTTCATCTTTAGCAACTGATTTGCCAGTCGAAACAGCAACATATCTAATCTTACCATTCATTGGAGATTTAATAGTATTTCTCATTTTCATTGCTTCCAGCACAAGCAACTTGTCCCCGGCTTTTACATTATCTCCGATTTTTATATACACTTCCCGTATCACACCCGGAATAAAAGCCGTTACTTTTTTCGGATCTTTCGGAGCATATTTTTTTCTCGCAACAAATTTTTTAGTCAGTTGCGTTTCGTAAACTGTATCGTCAAGAATTATCTTTCCTAAATTTTCGTTATTCATCTCTACTCCATTAGAATGGTGGAACACCATGTTTTTTCTTTGGTGGAACATCCTCTTTGTTCTGCGATACCCACAAAGCGTGAATTAAGAAGTCGCGTGTTTCTTCTGGTGTAATAACTGCATCAATATATCCATTAGCAGCAGCTTTATAAGGATTAGCAAATTTTTCAATATATTCAGCAACCTTTTGCTTGCGCATTTCTTCTGGGTTAGCCGCATTAGCAATTTCGCTCTTGAAAATAATATTTGCCGCGCCTTCCGGTCCCATTACTGCTATTTCAGCAGAAGGCCAGGCAAACACAAAATCTGCCCCTAAATGGCGACTACACATTGCAATATAGCCACCACCATATGCTTTGCGCAATATTACTGTCATTTTCAATACTGTTGCTTCGCTATATGCATACAGCACTTTTGCTCCGTGACGAATTACACCAGCATGCTCTTGGTCGACACCCGGCAAATATCCCGGCAAATCAACAAGTGTAAGCAATGGAATATTGAATGCATCGCAAAAACGAATAAAACGTGCTGCTTTATCCGACGAATCTACATCAAGCACACCAGCAAGCACCATTGGCTGATTGCCAACTATTCCAACTGTTTCGCCATTAATTCTTGCAAATCCAATCACGATGTTTTTTGCCCAATGCTCTTGCACTTCAAGAAAATCTGAATTATCCACCAAAGCCTTTATTACATCTCGGATGTCGTAAGGTTCATTTGGTTCTTTAGGCAGTATCTCTGCAATAGGTTTATCAAAAATTGGTGGTTTTGGCTGGAATTTATCAGCTTTCTTTCTGTTGTTCCAAGGGATAAAAGTAACAAGGCGTTTGATCTGCTCGAAACATTCCTGCTCACTTTCTGCATAAAAATGTGCATTTCCAGAAATTTCTGCTTGTACGCGTGCTCCACCAAGTTCTTCCATCGAAATTTCTTCACCAAGAACTGTTTTGATTACTTCTGGACCGGTGATAAACATCTTTGAAATTTTGTCTACTACAAACACAAAGTCTGTCAAAGCAGGTGAATACACAGCTCCACCAGCACACGGACCTAATATAACCGATATTTGCGGAATTACCCCCGATGCGCGTGTATTACGGAAAAATATTTCGCCATAACCAGCAAGTGAATTCACGCCTTCTTGAATTCGAGCACCACCTGAATCGTTAATTCCAATAAGTGGCATTCCCATTCTCATTGCGTGGTCCATCATCTTTGTGATTTTCTTTGCGTGTGCAAGTCCCAAAGAACCGCCTGCTACAGTGAAATCTTGAGCATAAATGCAAACCGGATGTCCCAGAATGTTACCGGTTCCGGTAATTACCCCGTCGCCCGGCAAATATTTCTTGTCCATCCCAAAGTCTTCTGCTTTATGCTCAACAAACATATCGTATTCGTGGAACGTCCCTGGGTCAAGCAGATACTGAATGCGTTCGCGTGCGGTGAGTTTCCCCATCTTCTTCTGCTTTTCAATTGCTTGCTCGCCACCGCCGATTTCTACTGTTTTCTTCCTCTGAAAGAAATCTCTTACCCTATCCAGAAAAGACATACCATTTTTCCTTAAAAAATTATACAACATTATTTTCATCACAAATATAAAATTAATTAATCAATATTTAAATAAAAATTTACATAAGTTTTTGCAATACAATTAATTATAATTAATCAATCACTTGCTCGTCTGAAAATTAAACCAAAAAAGTTAATTTTTTTACATTTTTCTTCTTAAATTACCTTACATTATTTAAAAAAATTCATAATTCTATTATATGCTTAATGGTTTTAAATTATTAAAATCGCTGTTCAGCACCGACGGAAAATGGCAACTTAAAACTTTGCTTACGCTAATTGCTTTCTCTATTGTTATTGCTGTTGTGATTTTTACTCAGGTTCTCGTCGATGAATTAATTCAACACGAACAGCGAATCATCAGATTATATTCCAATACTTACAAACATTATTCAGACCCTAAAAAAAATTTAGAATATCTTATATTTTTTTTAGATGAAATTACCCCGACTATTACATTTCCCGTGATTATGACTGATGCAAACGATGAACCTCTCGAAGATTTTGCCTCTTACACTCTGAATATTAATCTTAGCAAAATGATGACTATCGAAGAACAGCGAGCTTTTCTTAAACGCTATATTCAAAAAATGAAAGAAAATTATGAACCAATTATTATCGAGGACGAAAACGGCGTCGTAATTCAAAAAATATACTATACGCACTCTGAATTAATTGATAGATTACGCTTATTTCCATTTGTTTCCTTGATTATCATCTCAGCTTTTATCGCTATCGGATATGTTGCTTTCAGTAGTGTCCGAAAAAACGAGCAATCCAAAGTTTGGGTAGGGATGGCTCGCGAAGCGGCTCACCAACTTGGAACACCATTGTCGAGCTTATTAGCCTGGCTCGAAATATTGCGTTTCTCCAAAGACGACCCAAAAGCAGTTGAAGATACAATTAACGAGATGAGCAACGATATTAACCGACTGCAGATTATCACTACTCGCTTCTCCAAAATTGGTTCTATGCCGGAAAAAGAACAAATTGAATTGAATACCCTGATTGATGAAGTTTGCAGATATTTCGAAAAACGTTTGCCACACCTCGGGCGTAAAGTTGAAATTATTCGGGAGTTCAGCGAAAATATTACTGTAGAAGCTAATCAGGATTTGCTTGCTTGGGTTATTGAAAACTTGCTTAAAAATGCTGCCGAAGCAATTGAACACAAAGAAGGTAAGATTATCATTCGCACAGCAAAAGTTTCCCACAAGTACGCAATTATCTACGTCGAAGATAATGGCAAAGGGCTCACAAGCAAAGTCCGCCGAAACTTATTCTATCCCGGTTTTACAACAAAAAAGCGTGGATGGGGGCTTGGGCTTAGTCTTGCAAAACGAATTATTGAAGACTATCACAACGGTAAAATTTTTGTCAAGGAAACTCAATTAGGAAAAGGCACAACTTTTGCTATTGAAATTCCATTTAATAATTAATTGGTTTTAAGAATTTGGAAAACTATTATTACATATTTATTCTTGCTTTTGCTTTTTATATTTTTTTGTGGTTACGAAAAATCTTTCGCAAAGATTGGATTGCTTCTTCAGCGATTTTATGGACACTAAAAATATTAATACTTGTTCCTTTTTGGGCATCTTTTTTCTACTTCATCATTCCGTTTGCTTTCCCTTACGTCGAGAACTATTTTAACCCAACAGATAATGTTCAACAGTTGTTTATTGAAAATACAGAAAATACTAATCAAAAATTCTTGCTAATTGGTAGAAAATTCAAGACAGATATTTGGGAGCCCATCTACAATCAATCGCCTATTAATTACAACAAAACACCAATATTTTCTGTTCCAAAACACTCGTTAATTGAAGTCAAGGCTCGAAGCGGTGCGAATGATTATGATATTATCGGAATTGTTAAATTAACTCGTTTTCGCTACAATAAAGACCCTTTCATTGGATATGCTTTTGCTGTGCCATCAGTTCCAATAAAAGTTTATTCACACGAATTTTGGACTAAAACTAATTTCGAAAAAGTAAATGTAAAAACAAATAAAGAGCTTTTGCTCTTTATTTTATCTCTGACTGCTGCTTTTGGAATACTATTTCACTTAATTTCAATCAAAGGAAAACTAACTTATAGAATTGTTCTGTATATAGTATTTTCTTTAATTTTTGCTCTTTCTGCATATATTGTCTGGCAATCTGCCACTACTCTTGTATATTTTCTTCGTTAGTTGCTCTGTCCTCGAATAATGCATCAACAAAAGCTTTTGGGTCGAATGGTTGCAAATCATCAATCTTTTCGCCAACTCCTATGTATCTAACGGGAATGTTCAATTCATTTGCAATTGGTATAACTACCCCGCCCTTTGCTGTTCCATCTAATTTAGTTAAAACTATGCCTGTAATATTCGCAACTTTCGAGAACTCTTTTGCTTGCTGTATTGCATTTTGCCCGGTTGTGGCATCCAAAATCAAATAAACATCATTTGGAGCATCGGGCTTCAATTTTTTCACAACTCTTGATATTTTTTCGAGTTCAGCCATCAAATGTCCTTTGTTATGTAATCTTCCGGCTGTATCAATAATTACCACGTCTTTTTTCTTTGATATAGCCGATTTAAGGGTATCGAATGCTACTGCTGCGGGGTCGGCTCCTTGCTGTTGCTGAATAATCTCGACTCCTGCCCGCTCAGCCCATATCTCTAACTGTTCGTTTGCAGCTGCTCTAAAAGTATCAGCCGCTCCAATAACTACGCTTTTGCCGGCAGACTTATAATTGTATGCAAGTTTGCCAATTGTTGTTGTTTTCCCAACACCATTTACTCCAACAACAATAATTACCCAAGGCGTGTTTTCATCTGGTATTTCATATATTGCATCATTTTTTGCAGATGGCGATTCAACAAGTAAATTTAGTATTTCTTGTTTCAAAAGAACATATAAATCTTCTGCATTTTCGTAACCTTCTCGCTTAACCCTTTTTCGCAGTGTTTCAATAATCTTCTCAGTTGTTGCTACCCCAATATCTGATAAAATAAGTATTTCCTCAATTTCATCTATCAACGCATCGTCAATTTTTCTTCCTCCGCCAAGCAGTGCCTTTAAATTATCTACCAAAGAATTGCGGGTTTTCGATAATCCTTGCTTTATTTTATCAAAACCAAGTGCCGAAGTTGCCTGCTTGACTGCTTCGGTAAATTGCGTGGTTGCTTTTTCTACTTGTTCTGATACTTTGCTTACTTGTTCAGTTACTTTATCTTTTATCTTCTTAAAAAAATTCATTTCTGCTCCATTGTTTTGAACTCAAAATTAATTAAAAAAAATACAAGAAAAAAATTAAGTGTTCATTATTTAAACAACTTATTTAATTTTTATTATCTAAAAATAAAAAAATACATATATTTGCACTTTAATATTAAAGGAAAGTTATGAAAATATCAGATGCTCATTGCGATACTTTGACCGCATATAGAAACAACATTTTTTTTAGTGAAAATGCTCATTGGAATTTGCCGAAATTTCAATCCGTTGGTGGCCAGCTCCAATATTTTGCACTGTTTACTGAACCTGAACTCGCTGGCGATACCGCTTTAAGCTTTGCTGTTAATTGTCTCGGTCGCCTCCGGAAACAAATCCCTGACGGAGTTCAATTACTTACACAATCAAGCGATTACGACGAAAGTAAAGTAAATATTCTGCTTTCTATCGAAGGTGCTGCTCCAATTATTAACGATATAAACAATCTTTATGCTTTTCACTCACTTGGCGTGCGTGCAATGACCTTGACCTGGAACCATAGAAATTTTCTTGCTGATGGCATTGATGAACCTTTCGGACTCACTTCTTTTGGAAAAGAAGTTATCCTCGAAATGGAAAAACTCAAAATGATTGTTGATGTTTCTCATTTAAATATTGCTGGCTTCGATGATGTTGCCAGAACAATTTCATCTCCTTTTATTGCCTCGCACTCAAACGCTCGTGCAATTTTCGACCACCCAAGAAACCTTTATGATGAACAAATTCAGGAAATTATTAAAAGAAACGGTTTTATTGGCATTAATCTTTATTCTAATTTCTTAGGTAGCGAGCAAGATAACCTTAAAAACAAAATGATTGAACATATTCAACATATCTTGAAACTCGGTGGTGAAAATGTTTTGGGATTTGGTGCTGATTTCGATGGTATTACTCATTGTCCTTTCTCTGGTGTCGAAAGTTACCCGGAAATTTATGAAATGCTTAAAATTGCACTTTCCGATGATGATTTAATCGATAAAATTATGTTTAGAAATTTGAAAGATTTTACTCTGAACTATCTTCAATAAGGTATGAAACACTATCATTTTGGCGAAATTTCTTCTACAAACGATTACATCGGACATCTTCTTCAAATAGAAGATGAAGTGGTTGTTACTGCTGAATTCCAAACAAAAGGACGTGGTAGAAACGAGAAAAACTGGTTCGGTGAATATAAAAGTAACCTATATTACTCTTATGGTAAAAAACATCATAAAGAAGTAAATTACGAAGAACTCGTTTCCTACCAGTTTATAGGTTGCCTCGCGGTGTTGGAACTGCTCATGTCCATTGCTCCAAATGTAGCTTTTCGCTTGAAATACCCAAACGATGTTTATGCAAAGTGTCCAAACGGATGGAAAAAAATCAGCGGTGTTCTTGTTGAACATTCGTTTTCGGGCGAACGATGCGATAACTCTGTAATTGGAATTGGTATTAATGTTAATCAACGGGAATTTCCAATTTCCGAAGGTATTAATCCTACCTCCTTATCGCTTTTGGGTATCGAAACCGAACCCGAAAAATTGATAGAACCCCTATCAAATAATATTAAAAAATATCTAAACTATCCTTCTAATAAAATATTTGAAGAATGGTCAAATAAATTAAATGTATTCGATAAAATTATCATTGTCAGTAATAAATGTGGTCTGTGGATTGCAAAAAAACTATATCCAAACGGACAATTAGAACTACAATCTATTGATACTGGCGAATTGACAATTGTTGATAACTCTAACTCGATAAGATATGAACTGGATTAAGAAAAAAACACTTGCTATTGATATTGGAAATAGTAGAATTAAATTGCTCGACGATGATATTTTCTCTGTTTATGAGCTTCATTATGATGATTGGTTGAAAAAACTTGAAAAAACAGTTTTTGCAGATATAGATTATAAGTTCATTGTTGTTTCAAGTGTTAATCAAGAGGCTTATTCATCTTTAATTAAATTATTGAAAGAAAAGAATGTTCCTTTCTCTAATGCTTCTGATATTATAGAGAAATCCAACATTATTAGCTTTTCACGTGTCGAAGGAATGGGAATTGACAGACGCCTTGGACTTATCGCAACGGTTGATGAGTTTTCTCCTCCGCTTGTTACTGTTGATTGTGGAACTGCTATTACCATAAATATTCTGGTTGAACCTAATATTGCTTTGGGTGGTGCCATTTTCCCAGGGTTGCGAACTCAGGCGAAAGCATTGGAACAATTTACTTCTTTGCTCCCGCTCGTTGATACTGTAAAACCAGCCTCAATCTACGGAACAAATACAGTTGAAGCTATACAAATAGGTATTTTCAACTCCGTTATAGGGGGAATAAAAGAAGTGATAACAAACCTTTCTCGCAAGAAACTTAAGCGGCAAAAACCCACAGTTGTTGTTACTGGTGGAGATGGTGCACTTATTGCTGAAAATCTGAGCGGCTTCGATGTTCATTTCGAGCCAAATCTTGTTTTAAAAGGTCTTCAAAAATTAGCAAAATCAGTTAAAAATTTCTAATTTTTTTGTTAATTTGTATAGTATTTTATTACATTGTATTAAGGAAATTACTATGAAAAAAACATTATTATTATTTGTTGTGTTTGCTTTTGTTCTTTTTTCTTGCAAGCAAGCAGAAAAGCCTGTTGATGAAATTAAGAAATTAACTTTTGATGAACTTTTATCAGATAATTTTGAATACAAAGGCGGACAAGTTGAACTCGAAGGTATGGTGCTCCACGTATGTGCACACAGTGGCAAAAAAATGTTCATCGGCAATCCGGATAATCCTGAACAAAAAATACAGATTCTTGTTTCCGATAAAATTTCTTCTTTCCCAAAGGATTTAGAAGGAACTAAAGTTTCTGTCGTTGGCACTCTTGAAGAAGAAAAACTCGATATGGAATATGCAAATAAATTAGAAGAAGAAATCAAAGCCGAGTCGAAGGATAATACTGAACACTCATGCGAATTCGAAGAAAGTATGAAAAAAGTTGAAAATCTAAAACAAAGAATTCAAAATAGTCCTAAAGGATATGTTCCGAAATTCACTATGAAAGCTATCTCTTTTAAAAAAATATAAGCAATTGTATTGCTCATTTCTAATCGAGACGCCTTTTAGCGTCTCGATATTTTTATATATATGTCCAACTAACTACATTTAATTATGAATTTATACAAACTTAATCGTACCCTTCATCGCGACCTTGGGTATTTCTTTATTGGTATGACTCTGATTTACGCGATTTCTGGAATTGCCATTAATCATATTAAGGACTGGAACCCTAATTATATTATTAGAAAAGAGGCATTCCAAATAAATGCCAATCTATCCCGCGAGCAGATTGACAAACAAAAGGTTTCTGAAATTCTCAGTTCTGTTAATGTTGATTCATACAAAAGCCACTACTTCCCAAAAAATAATATACTAAAAATCTTTATTGATGGGGGTAGTGTTACCTGCGAACTAAATACAGGCTATTGCGAAATTGAGACTATTAAACGCCGCCCATTGTTTTTCCATTTGAATAAAATGCATTATAATCCGGGAAAAACCTGGACTTATTTCTCGGACTTTTACTGTGTGGCTCTTGCTTTTCTTGCTATATCCGGACTTTTTATCATAAAAGGAAAAAATGGTTTGAAATGGAGAGGCACTATTCTGGGAATTATTGGAATCATTATTCCCATTCTGATTTTACTCTTGTATCTATAAAATATATGTTGTTTTTTAATTTTTTTTTAACTATTATATAGAAAAAATTCTTGCACTAATATAAGAAACGGAGGCGAAATGAATACCGAAGCAAGCACTCAAAATCCCTCGATTACTTTCTTTTCAATCGAGGCTGCTCTCAAAGATCCTCTTAATGTTACTCGCTTAGACCTACATTTCAAAGACTTAAACAAATTCCCGGAACAAATTTTCGAATTCCCTAACTTAGAAGATTTAATACTTTGGAATAATCAGATAGAAGAGATTCCTGACGAAATCTCTCAGCTCAAATCCCTCAGAAAGTTAGATTTGAGTGGAAACAAAATCAAAAATGTTCCAAAATCCATTACTGAATTGAAAAACCTTGTTGTGCTTGTGCTTAGCTGGAACGAAATTGAAAAACTTCCTGAAAGCATTGGTGATCTCGCAAACTTAAAACGCTTAGGGCTAAACAATAACAAAATTAAAAGGCTTCCCGATAGTATTGGTAATTTGAGCAATTTACAAGAACTTGTTCTTAGCGAAAATGAAATATCCGAACTCCCCGAAAGCATTGGAAAATTAGAAAACTTAGTAAAACTTCGTGCACCTGGCAACTTCCTTGCTAAATTGCCCAACTCTATTTGCAACTTAAAAAAATTAGAAAAACTTGAAGTTCACGAGAATAATTTAGCTGAACTTCCTGAGTGCTTCGGCGAACTCGAAAACTTGCAAAAATTCCGTGTTTATAAAAATTTATTGTCGAATTTGCCTTCATCTATCTGCAATTTGAAAAAATTAAGAAAACTGTTTCTTTATGAAAACGAACTTCAGGAATTGCCTGAAAATTTTGGGAACTTAGTTGAATTACAGGAACTCGATTTAAGTTTCAACGAGCTTTCTTCTCTTCCTCAAAGCATTGTCAATTGCAAAAATTTGAAAAGCGTTATTCTAACTAAAAATAATTTTAGTGAAGAAGAGAAACTAAAGATAAATGAAATGCTCAAAGGTGTAAACATTATTTGGTCTTAATTTTTGAACATAGTTTATTAATATAAAAAAGGCTGTCTGAATTTTTCGGACAGCCTCTTTTTTATATAACTATTAGTTAATTTTATTATTTTTTCTTTCCTTTATTTTGACCCATTCGTGCAATTTTTTCAGCTTCTGGGAATAAATTTTTAGCAACTTGCAATTGTCTGTCAATATCACTAAATACTAAGGCTTGCTTTGAACGGTCAAAAATAATGTTGGCGAGCAGAGCCTTTATTACAGTTTTAATATAGTCTTTGTCAGTTTCAAAATCTTTTTCGTCCCATTTAATTTCCTTGCTTTCGACAAATTTTCTGAAAGCTTTCAAATCATCATTCGATACATTGAATTCTTTGTAGAACGCACTGAAATTATTTTCATATTTTGCTCTTAATTCTTTTCCACTATTATAACGAGTGTTAATAAACTCATTGTAAAGGTTTTTGCTGCGAATTTGTGCTGATAATTTAGTAATTGTATCACTTTTTACTATATAATCAGGTGTAATTCCACCACCGCCTAACACAGTTCTTCCAGCACGTGTCTTAAATAATGGAATGGAATCGAGTTCGATTTTGTCTTTTCCTTTTTCAGCTTTCATTTTTTCAATTGTATGATCAAGATTTAATCCTTCTTCGAGTTCAAAACGTTCCATAAAACGTTTAAAATACTTATCTTTGTCTTTATATGGTCTCTGAATTGAACGACCTGATGGAGTATAGTATCTTGCAATTGTTAATCTGAATGCTGAACCATCTTGCAACGGATATTGCCTTTGAACAAGTCCCTTCCCAAACGAAGTAGTTCCAACAATTAGCCCACGATCTAAATCCTGAATTGCACCAGATACAATCTCACTCGCAGAAGCAGAGCCATAATCAATCAATACAACTAAAGGAATATCTTCAAGTTGGTTACCACGACGCGAACGGTATACTTCGTTGGCATCGTCCATTCGACCCAGAGTATAAACGATTGTATCTCCTTGCCCCGGTAAGAACTCATCAGCCATCAAAAATGCCTGATTCAGATAGCCCCCCGGATTTCCACGCAAGTCAAGAATTAGTCTCTTCATTCCTTGACTGCGTAATTCATTTGCAGCATTAAGCATCTCTTCGTGAGTGGTTGCTGCAAAACGATTAATAGAAATTACTCCAATATCTGTTCCTTCCAAAATGTAAGCAGCAGTTACGCTATGCAGTGGAATCTTATCTCTGATAATTGTGAAACTCATCGTTCCCTTCTGTCCGGGACGATAGATTTCTAATTCTACTTTTGTGCCTTTCGGACCACGCAACTTTTTAGGTACATCTTCCTGTTTCATTCCTATTGCAGACGCGCCATCAATTTTAACAATTTTATCTCCGGCAAGAATTCCAACTGCTTCACTTGGTCCGCCAGCAATAGGAGAAATTACAGTTATTGTATCGCTAATTATGTCAAATTGAACACCAATCCCTTCGAAAGAACCACGCATATCTTCATCTACTCGCTGCATTTCTTCAGCATTAATATAGGTAGAGTGAGGATCGAGGTCGCTTAGCATCCCTTTGATTGCAGATTCTGTAAGTGTACTCGGTGATACTTCATCGACATAATTTTTGAATGCTGTGTTAAATACTGTTTTGTATTTTTCAAGCTGGTCGAAAATATTATCGCCTGAAATTAAAGGACTTAAGAACACACCAGCTACTATTCCTAATCCAAGAAGTGATAAATAGAGCGAAATTCTTCTATACATTATTGTTCCCTACTGTTAAACTAATTATTATCAAATATAACAATTTAAAAATAATATTTTAATATAAACGTAACAATTACAAAATAAGTTTCTTTCAAAATTGAAATTTTCAAAAGCTTTGATTAATTTTATATTATTGTGTTTGCTTATCATTCCAGTGTCAATTAAAAAAATAAAAAAAGAAAAAAAAATGTTTTGAATTTTCATATTATTTGTTAGATTTGTTGAAAGTATTGAAAATATTGAAGTAAATTAATATTTCTATTATACTAAGTAGATCAGGTATTGATTTTATAGATTTTTTTTTCACATATAGGAGCTTTATATGAAGCATTTATCTATCATTTGTTTAATCCTTTTATTATTTGTTGGAGTAACTGAATATTCAGTTGCTCAAACTTCAGCTCCACCAACTTCCTCGTGGGCTGTTACACCAAATCCGGGTGAATATGGCACCATCCTGTTCAAACCTGTTCAGTATGGTGGTGTATTCATGATTAATGGTCGTCCAATGGCTGCTGGCGACGCTATTGGTGTGTTCTTCTATGATGGCACTGTCCGCAAATGTGGTGGCTACATTGTTTGGCAAGGCACTACTAACGATATGAACTATGCTTTGAACGTTTGGGAAAATGATACTCTTACCCCAGGCGTAAAAGAAGGTTTCTATCCCGGCGAAACTCTCAACTTTATGATGTGGGATGCCCAATTGCAAATGGAAGTTCCTGTTGTGAATCTCGTTTGCAATACTAATGGTATTCCTGCAGTAAATTATCCATATCTTGGTCCATGCCAAACAACATATTCCGGCAATATGTTGTTTATGTACGACGCTATTTATGGTGATGTGCTTGTGGCACCTTCATTAGTTGCACCAGAAAACTTATCGACAAATATTGCTTTAAATCCAACTCTTTCCTGGCAAACTGTGCCTACTGCAACTGGCTATTTTGTTGAAGTTTCTACTTCTAATACTTTTTCTACTACTGTTTATAGCGGAACTGTTACTAATAACTCAGTTCAACTTTCCGGTTTGTTAAACAATACAACATACTACTGGCGAGTTAAAGCTTTACGCGGAACTACCGAAACTGAATGGTCATCTGTTTGGTCGTTTACCACTTTACCTGGTGTAACTGGCTACACAGTTTCAGGATATGTTAAATACAAAAATACCGCTCAGACAGCAATGAACAATTGCACCGTAGTATTAAAGGATGCACAAGGACAAACTATTGGAACCACTGTTACAAATACACAGGGCTACTATGAATTTACAAATGTTGTAGATGGCTCTTACAATTTGCAAATTACAACAACAAAAGCTAGAGGAGGACTTACTAGAATTGACGTTCTTAGATTAAGGCAACATTTGGCAGGTGTCCAAGGCACAATCACACCATTAACAGGCATTAGACTTTTAGCTGCAGATGTTTATATCTTAGGGGCTACTAACTCTGTAGATGCTTTGCAAATAAGACGCCGATTGGCTTCATTAAGCTATAGTTGGACTGCACCTGATTTTGTTTTTTATCCTACTTCTGTAACTGTAAATGGTGCTAATGCAACTCTTAATGTTGAGTCTTTGTGCTCTGGTGATATTGATGGTAGCTATACTCCTCCGTCAAATTAAATTGGGATATTTGTGAAATAATATTTTTTCGCTTAATTAAATAATTTAGTGTGTTTTTTGTTTTAAAAATAATGTATAACAATAATAAGAATATTATGAAAAAAATAATTTATTTAGCTGCTTTTATCTTTCTATCATTTAATTTGCTTGCTCAGAGTACTTCTGTCATCACTTTAGAATTAGGAACAGTAACAGCGACACCTGGGCAATTGGTATCTGTTCCGGTGAAGATATATGGAGCAAACGGTCCGAATGCGATAGTATTAGCCGAATTGTATATCAGTCATGGGACAGGAATAACGAAGACAGGTACAGGTACAGGTTTTGCGGACTATCATGCATTGTGTCCGGCAGCAGACTGGGTAGGCAATATGAGTTATTCTCCGACGATGATAATGAACGGTTGGATAGCAGGCGATTTATTTAACAAGAGTTTTCCGGATGGTTCAGTAATGTTTAACATTAATGTTGTATATAATGGACCGGGAACAGTACCATTTACATGGGGGTTATCAAATGCTGGATATGCTTCGTTTGTAGAGAATGAGACTGTAACTTTATTGGTAGAGAATGGAGGCAATGTAACATTAAACTTTGTAAACGGAGGGATAGTTCCTGTTGGACCGACGCTATCAGCACCAACATTATCATTGCCGGCAAACAATGCAACGAATGTAGCAATCAATCCGGTATTGGAATGGAACTCGGTAAGCGGAGCTACAGGATATGTATTGCAGGTATCGACAGACAATACATTTGCAACAACAGTAGTAAATCAGAGTGTAACAGGGACAACCTATAATGTGAGTGGTTTAAACTATAATACAACATACTACTGGCGAGTAAAAGCAACTGATGGTACAAACGAAAGTGATTGGTCAGTAGTATGGTCATTTACTACTGCACCGCAACCTTCAACAAATGTCATCACTTTAGAATTAGGAACAGTAACAGCGACACCTGGGCAATTGGTATCTGTTCCGGTGAAGATATATGGAGCAAACGGTCCGAATGCGATAGTATTAGCCGAATTGTATATCAGTCATGGGACAGGAATAACGAAGACAGGTACAGGTACAGGTTTTGCGGACTATCATGCATTGTGTCCGGCAGCAGACTGGGTAGGCAATATGAGTTATTCTCCGACGATGATAATGAACGGTTGGATAGCAGGCGATTTATTTAACAAGAGTTTTCCGGATGGTTCAGTAATGTTTAACATTAATGTTGTATATAATGGACCGGGAACAGTACCATTTACATGGGGGTTATCAAATGCTGGATATGCTTCGTTTGTAGAGAATGAGACTGTAACTTTATTGGTAGAGAATGGAGGCAATGTAACATTAAACTTTGTAAACGGAGGGATAGTTCCTGCTGGACCGACGCTATCAGCACCAACATTATCATTGCCGGCAAATAATGCAACGAATGTAGCAATCAATCCGACATTGGAATGGAACGCGGTAAGTGGAGCAACAGGATATGTATTGCAGGTATCGACAGACAATACATTTGCAACAACAGTAGTAAATCAGAGTGTAACAGGGACAACCTATAATGTGAGTGGTTTAAACTATAATACAACATACTACTGGCGAGTAAAAGCAACTGATGGTACAAACGAAAGTGATTGGTCAGTAGTATGGTCATTTACAACGATGATGCAACCATTGACAGCAGTAGTATTGAGTGCACCGGCAGATGGAGCAAACAATGTAACATTGACACCAACATTAGAATGGCAGTCAGTAGCAACAGCAACAGGCTATGAAGTTCAGGTATCCACATCTAATACATTTACAACAACAGTGTATAGTGGCACAACAACGAACTTAACCCAAGCATTAAGTGGCTTGAACTATAATACAACCTACTACTGGCGTGTTCGCGCATTACGTGGCAGCGAAGAAGGTCCATGGTCAGCTGTCTGGTCGTTCACAACGATGATGCAACCATTGACAGCAGTATCATTATATATGCCATTAGATGGAGCAACAAACGTATCATTGACACCAACATTAGAATGGCAGTCAGTAGCAACAGCAACAGGCTATGAAGTTCAGGTATCGACAAGCAATACATTTGCAACAACAGTGTATAGTGGCACAACAACGAACTTGACCCAAGCATTAAGTGGCTTGAACTATAATACAACCTACTACTGGCGAGTTCGTGCTCTACGTGGTAGCGAACAAGGTCCATGGTCAGCAGTCTGGTCGTTTACAACAATTCAGCAGCCATTGACAGCAGTAGTATTGAGTGCACCGGCAAATGGAGCAAACAATGTAACATTGACACCAACATTAGAATGGCAGTCAGTGGCAACGGCAACAGGCTATGAAGTTCAGGTATCCACATCTAATACATTTACAACAACAGTGTATAGTGGCACAACAACGAACTTAACCCAAGCATTAAGTGGCTTGAACTATAATACAACATACTACTGGCGTGTTCGCGCATTACGTGGCAGCGAAGAAGGTCCATGGTCAGCTGTCTGGTCATTCACAACGATGATGCAACCATTGACAGCAGTATCATTATATATGCCATTAGATGGAGCAACAAACGTATCATTGACACCAACATTAGAATGGCAGTCAGTAGCAACAGCAACAGGCTATGAAGTTCAGGTATCGACAAGCAATACATTT